>WNDQ01000003.1:47857-122844 GCA_009912175.1 Paracidovorax wautersii
GTCGGCGAGTGCGTAGGGTGTATTCAGCAGAAGTTAGATAACAAATTCAAAAAAAGATTACAAAATTATCAAAAAAAAAAAAAACAAATGAACGCACCTGAAAACCCAGTACCCCACCGCCCTTTTAGAATCGTCGCCTTTGGGGGGGGGGCGCCCCCCCCCCCCCCCCCGGGGGGGGGGGGCGAGCCGAAAAAGAAAGGTCGAGACGCCAATGGCAGATATCCCGGACGTGGGCGATGCGCAGTCCATGGAGCGCGTGCTGCGCGAGCGCATCAGTGCGCGAACCCTCCCGCCGGGCAGCAAGCTCAAGGAAATGGAACTGGCCGCCGAGTTCAGCGTCTCGCGCGCCCAGGTGCGCGAGGTCTTCGCCACGCTGGCGCTGCGCGGCCTGATCGAGCGCATCCCCAACAAGGGCGCGGTGGTCGCGCGGCTCAGCGACGAGCAGGTCGCCGAGCTGTTCGCCGTGCGCGAGGTGCTCGAAGGCATGTGCGCGCGGCTAGCCGCGCAGAACAGCCAGCCTTCGGACTGGGACACCCACGCGCGCGTCCGAGGAGGAAATGCCGGCCCTGCTGGCGCAAGGCGACTTCGTTGGTTTCCTGGCTCGTTACGAGGCCTTCCGGCAGGACATCATCCTGCGCGCGCGCAATGCTACCTTGGCCGAGATGCTCGACAGCATCGGCGACAAGGTCCGCTACCTGGCGCGCCGCATCATCATCCTGCCCGGCCGCGGCGAACAGGCACTGCAGGAGCACCGCGCGGTGCTCGCCGCCCTGCAGGCCGGCGATGCCGCCGCCGCCGAGCGGCTGCGCATGGCCAATATGCGCAGCGGCTTCGATTGGTTCCAGCGCTACCGCGATTTCATCCTGTAGCTTGCCCCTGGCGCCTGTTCTCGGCGCGGTGGCGCCTGCGCCGGCTCAACGCTCCAGCCAGAGATCGGCGAAGGAATCGTTGACGCCGTTGGCGCCGACGGTGTGGCCGCGCACCTTGCGGTGGTAGAGCGTCACGGGCTGGAAGGCCACCAGATTGACCACCGGCAGGTCCTCGTCGACGATGCGCTGGAACTGCACGAACAGCTCGCGCCGGCGTGCGGGGTCGGGCTCGACGGCGGCCTGCTCGAGCAGGCGGTCGACCTCGGGGTTGGCGTAATGGCTGGCGTTGGAAAAGCCCAGGCCGGCCTTGATGTTCTTGGACCAGTAGATACGCTGCACCCCGACCGTGGGGTCGAAATTGTTGTTGAGGTTGTTGACACTGATGTCGAAGCTGCGGTCGGTGTAGGCCGCCTTCACGAAGCTGCCGAAGTCGTGGCTGGCGATGGTCGCGTCGATGCCGATGCGCTGCAGCGACTGGCGCAGGTATTCGGTGGTGCGGCGGTTGCCCTCGTAGTAGAAGGGATTGAAGATGAGTCGCAGCGCGAAGCGCCGGCCGTCGGCCCCGCGCGGATAGCCCGCCTCGTCGAGCAGGCGCTCGGCCAGCGGCAGGTCATGCGCGTGGGGCGCGATGCTGGCATCGTGGTAGGCCTTGAGCACGGGACTGATCGGCGTCGGCGAGGGCTGGCCGTAGCCGTACCAGGCCAGCTTGACCAGCGCCGTGGAATCGACCGCATGCGCGATGGCCCGGCGGACCTTGGCATGGGCCAGCTGCGGCGTCTGCAGGTTGAACTCGAACTGCGAGAGGTTGCCCACGTACTCGTAGCCCTGCGTGGTCGAGGCCAGTTGCGGCAAGGCCGTCAGGCGCGCCAGATCGGCGGCGGGCACGGGCGTGTCGCCACCCAGGTCGAGCTGACCGGCCTCGAAGGCCGCCGCGCGCGCCGCCGGCTCCGTGATGATGCGCACGATGATGCGGTCCAGGTAAGGCTTGCCCGGCACCCAGTAGTCGGGATTGCGCTCCAGGATGATGTGGCTGCCGCGCACCCATTCCTTGAAGACGAAGGGACCGGTCCCCACGGGCTTCTGGTTCCAGGGGTTGGTGCGCGCATCGGTGCCGCGGTAGAGGTGGGCCGGCACGATGGGCGACTCGCTGGAGGCCAGTGCGGTCAGCAGGAAAGGGGCCGGCCGGCCGAGCACCAGCACGGCCGTGTACGAGTCGGGCGTGCGCACCTCGGCCAGGTTGGCGAACGTGGCGCGCCCACGCGGATGCAGTTCCTTGAGCGTGAGCAGCGAATACGCCACGTCGGCCGAGGTGAAGGGCTGGCCGTCATGCCACTTCACGCCGCGCCGCAGCTCGAAGGTGTACTGCAGCCCATCCGGGCTCACACGCCAGGCAGTGGCCAGCGAGGGCTGGGGCCGCAGCGCGAAGTCGTAGCTCAGCAGGCCTTCGACCACCTTGGTGCCCACTTTCTGCGGAAACCCGAAGGTGTTGTCGATGGACACGATGGTCGCGGCCTCCGGCACGGACAGGAAGTTCAGCGTGCCGCCGCGCCGGGGCTGCGCGGGCTGCTGGGCCTGGCCGGCGGCCGGCAGCCCGGCCAGGGCCGAGGCGGCCAGCGCCCCCAGGAAGGGCCTGCGGCCGAGAGCGGCCGGGCCGCTGGCCGGACTCGTGGCGTCGGATCGATGGGTCATGACGGCCAGGTCGAAGAAACAGGCTCAGGCGGCGGCGATCAGCCGCTGCGTGTAGGCGTGCTGCGGCTGGTCCCAGACCTGGGCCACCGGACCGGACTCGACGATGCGCCCGCCATTCATGACCAGCACGCGGTCGGCGATGTAGCGCACCACGGCCAGGTCGTGCGAGATGAAGAGGTAGGACAGGTCGAAGTCCTGCCGCAGCTCGACCAGCAGGTTGAGGATCTGTGCCTGGATCGAAACGTCGAGCGCCGAGACCGGCTCGTCGAGGATGACCAGCGCGGGCTTGAGGATGAGCGCGCGCGCGATGCCGATGCGCTGGCGCTGGCCGCCCGAGAACTCGTGCGGGTAGCGCTGCGCGGCCTCGGCCGGCAGGCCGACGCGGTCGAGCATCTGCAGGATCAGCCGGCGGCGCTCGGCGCGGTCGCGATGGCCATGCACGACCAGCGCGCTCTCCAGAATGTCGAACACCGTGCGACGCGGGTTGAGCGAGGCGTAAGGGTCCTGGAACACCATCTGCACGCGCCCGCGCCAGGGCAGCAGTTCGCGGGCCGTCAGGCCGGCCAGTTCGGTACCCTGCAGCCGAATCGAACCGGCGCTCGGGTCCAGCAGGCGCAACAGCGTGCGCGAGAGCGTGGACTTGCCGCAGCCCGATTCGCCCACCAGCCCCAGCGTTTCGCCCGGCGCGATGTCGAAGGACACCTCGTCGACCGCGCGCACCGCGCCGTGGCGGCTCGCATATTCGGTCACCAGACTCTGGACCTGCAGCAAGGGTTGTGTTTCCGCCTCGCCCTGCCCGGCCGCCGGCTTCCAGGCCTTGCGTTCGGGCCGGCTCAGCAGGAACTGCGTCTGGCCCGTGGCCGCATCGCTGCGCGCCTGGATCTCGGGCAGTGCCGCGTCGCGGTAATGCAGCGACTGGCCCGCGTGCAGCGAGGCCCCCAGCAGACCTTGTGTGTACGGGTGCGCGGGCTGGGCAAACAGCCGGGCCGTGGGCGCTTCCTCGACCTTGCGCCCGCCATACATCACGGCCACGCGGTCGGCCCATTGCGACACCACGCCCAGGTCGTGCGTGATCAGCAGCAGCGACATTGACAGCTCGCGCCGCAGCCTGTCGAGCAGCTCCAGGATCTGCGCCTGGATGGTCACGTCCAGCGCGGTGGTCGGCTCGTCGGCGATCAGCAGTTCGGGCTTGCAGGCCACGGCCATGGCAATCATCACGCGCTGGCGCTGGCCGCCCGACAGGTTGTGCGGATAGTCGTCCACGCGGCGCGCCGGCTCGGGCAGGCGCACCAGCTCCAGCAGCTCGATGGCGCGCTCGCGCGCAGCGCGCGCCGACAGGCCCTCTTCGTGCTCGCGCAGCGTCTCGATGATCTGGTCGCCGATCGTGTGGACCGGGTTGAGCGAGGTCATCGGCTCCTGAAAGATCATCGAGATACGCCGCCCGCGAATGTCGCGAATGTCGCGCGGCGCCAGGCTCAGGATGTTGCGGCCGTCGAAGTCGAGCCGGCCGTCCAGCCGCGCCGTGGGCGCGAGCAGCCGCAAGATGGCCAGCGCCGTGGTCGACTTGCCGCAGCCCGACTCACCCACCAGCGCGACGGTTTCGCCCCGGTGCACACGCAGGTCGAGGTCGCGCACCGCGTGGTGGCGGCCGCGCCGGCTCTCGAAGAAAACGTTCAGGCGCTGGATGTCGAGCAGCACGTCGGTGCGCGCGATCTGCGCGTCGGCATCGGCCTGGCGCGCGGCGGCGGCGTGGAAGGAGGAAGAAGAAGTGGCTTGACTCATCTTGGGGTTCCTGGCTCAACGCGTGCCGCGCAGGCGCGGATTGAAGGCGTCGTTGAGCGCATTGCCCAGCAGGTTGAGCGCCAGCACCGACAGGATGATGGCGCAGCCCGGCAGCGCGGTCAGGTACCAGGCGGTGCGCAGCAGCTCGCGGCCTTCGCCGATCATGCTGCCCCACGAAACCTGGTTGGGGTCGCCCATGCCCAGGAAGGACAGGGCCGATTCGATCAGGATCGCGCTGGCCACCAGCACCGAACTGGTGACGATGACGGGCGGCAGCGCGTTGGGCAGGATCTCCTGGAAGATGATGCGTGCGTCCGAAAAGCCCTGGCTGCGCGCAGCCTGCACGAATTCGGATTCGCGCAGCCAGCGGAATTCCGCCCGCACCAGCCGCGCGATCACCGGCCAGGCCGCCAGGCCGATGGCCAGCACGATGACCGAGACCGAAGGCTGGCCGATCGCCACGATCACGATGACGAACAGAAAGGTGGGCACGGTCTGGAACAGCTCGGTCACGCGCACCAGGAAGTCGTCGACACGCCTGCCGAAGTAGCCGGCCGCCGCGCCCACGGCAATGCCGATGCCCACGCTGATGAAGGCCGCCACTGCGCCCACCGCCAGCGACACGCGCGCACCGTGCGCCAGGCCCGCCGCCACGTTGCGGCCCAATGAATCCGTGCCCAGCAGCACCTCGGCCTGCGTGAAGGGCCAGACCAGCGGCTCGGCCACCATGTCCAGCGGATCGCCCGGGAACAGCACGCCGGCCAGCAAGGCGACGGCGATGATCGCCCCCAGGATGAACAGACCGGCCAGGCCGGAGGGATTGCGCAGGAACACCTGCCACGACTCGGACAGCACGCGCGGTTGCGCCGTGGCCGGCGCTGCTGCGGCGGGCACGGGTGAGAAGAACGGAAGGCTCAGTTTCATGTCGGCTCGAAAAAATCAAAGAAGCTCAACGCACCTGGATGCGTGGGTCCAGCCAGGCGTGCAGCAGATCGACCAGCATGTTGGCCAGGATCACCAGCAGCGACGACAGGAACAGGATGCCCAGCAGCGTGGTGTAGTCGCGCGCCAGCACCGATTCGAGCGCCAGCCGGCCCAGGCCGGGCCAGCTGAAGACGACCTCGACCACGACCGAGCCGCCCAGCAGCGTGCCGAAGTGCATGCCCGCCACCGTGGTGACCGGGATCAGCGCGTTGCGCAGCACGTGGTGCAGCGTGACCTTGAGCGGCGCCAGCCCCTTGGCCTGCGCGGTGCGCACGTGGTCCTGGCGGCTGACTTCCAGCATGGACGCGCGCGTCAGGCGCGAGAAGATGGCGATGAAGAAGCCCGACATGGCCAGCGCCGGCAGCACCAGGTGCGCCGCGGCGTCACGCAGGTAGGCCCAGCCGTGCAGGTCGGCGCCTATCGTCACGTTGCCGCCCGTGGGCAGCCAGCCCAGCTTGACGGCGAACAGCACGATGGCCATCAGCCCCAGCCAGAAACCCGGCGTGGAATACAGCACCAGCGCCAGCACCGACAGCACACGGTCGACCCAGCGGCCGACGTTCGTGGCCATGAGGCTGCCCAGCACGATGCCGATCAGTAGCGCCAGGCCCAGCGCCGTGATCATCAGCAGCATCGTCGCGCCCAGGCGGCCACCAATCAGCTCCAGCACCGGCACGTTGTGGCGCGGCGAAACACCCAGGCTGAAGTTGGCGAGGTTGCTCAGGTAGGCCCCGAGCTGGTGCAGCACCGGCAGGTCCAGCCCGAAGTGCGTGCGCAGTTGTGCCATGGTCTCGGCCGTGGCCGAACCGGACTCGGCCGCGATCACGTCGGCCGCGTCGCCCGGCACAAGCTGCATCAGGAAGAAGTTGAGGATGATCACCCCGATCACGGTCGGCACGGCCTGCCAGGCGGTGCGTTTGAACGTGAGGGCGAGTCGGCGGGCGGTCTGCTGGGTCATGGGATGGGACTCGGGCTCAGGGCGCCGGAGCGATGGTCACGTCGGCGAAGCTGCCGCGGATGCCCTCGCCGCCGGGCGCGTAGTCCTTGATGCGGCGGTTGGCGACGGTGATGGTCGGGTTGGCGCCGATCTCGATGGACGGCACGTCGGCGTGCACCACCTTCTGGAAATCGGAGAACAGCTGTTTGCGCCGCGCCGCGTCGGGCTCGACGGCGGCGGCTTCGAGCAGGCGGTCGGCCTCGGGACTCACGTAGTGCGGCGCGTTGGAGGGCAGGCCGATCTTGAAGTTCTTGGACCAGAAGATGCGCTGCACGCCCAGGGTCGGGTCAAAGAGGTTGGTCATGTTCTCGACCACGATGTCGAAGGCCCGGTCGGTGTAGGCCTTGGTCACGTAGGTGCCGAAGTCGTAGCTCTGCACCTCGGCCTTGATGCCGATGCGGCCCAGCGCCTGGCGCACGTAGTCGGCCGCGCGCCGGTCAACGAAGGGGTTGTAGAGCAGGCGCACGGCAAAGCGCGTGCCGTCGGCGCGGCGCGGGTAGCCGGCGGCGTCCAGTCCGGCCTCGGCGGCCTTGATGTCGAAGCCGTAGGGCTGGATCGACGCGTCATGGAAGGGGTTGGCCTTGCCGATGGGACTGGCCGAAGGCGTGCCCAGCCCGTACCAGACACTCTTGATCAGGCCCGCGACGTTGACCGACTGGGCCACGGCCAGACGCACGGCGCGGTCCTTGAACTCGGGCGTGTCCAAATTGAAATAGATCTGCACGTGGTTGCCGACATAGGGCCAGTCGCGCGTGTCGACCTCGACGTTCGGCAGCTTGCGGAAACGTTCGACGTCGGCCAGCGGAATGGCCTGGCTGCCCAGCAGCACCTCACCCGATTCGAGCGCCGCCGCGCGCGCGGCGGCGTCGGGGATGAATCGCACCACCACCTGCTGCACGGCCGGCTTGGGCGCGCCCCAGTAGTCGGGATTGCGTTCGAGCCGCACGAAGCTGCCGCGCACCCATTCCTTGAAGACAAAAGGCCCGGTGCCCACCGGCTTGCTGTTGTAGGGGTTGGCGGCCACGTCGGTGCCTTCGTACAGGTGGCGCGGCACGATGGGTGATTCAGCCGAAGCCAGCGCCGTCAGCAGGTAGGGCGCGGGCTTGGACAGCTCCAGCTCGACGCGGTCGGGCGCGGGCGCCTTGATGGCCGTGACGTTGGCGAAGGTCACGCGGCCGCGCGGGTGCGCCTGCTTGAGCGTCTGGATCGAATACACCACGTTGGCCGACGTGAAGGGCTGGCCGTCGTGCCACTTCACGCCCTGGCGCAGCTTGAAGCTGTAGCGCAGGCCGTCGGGGCTGACCGTCCATTCGGTGGCCAGCAGCGGCCTGGGCTGGAGCTGGCGGTCATAGGTGAGCAGGCCTTCGACGACCTTGGGGCCGATTTCGGTGTTGCCGCCCGCGGTGGTCACCAAGGGCACCAGCGACGAGGGCTCGGGGTCCACCACCCAGGTCAGGGCCTGGCCCGACTGCTGGGCCAGGGCGAGGTGGGGCAGCAGCGCCGCGGCGGCCGAAGCCAGGACGGCAAGAACGCGCCGCAGGGGCGAAATCGAAAACATGAGCACAGGCGCGGGCAAGGTTGAAAACAACCATCTTAGAAAGCCGGCCACCCTGGGCGCAACGAACAAAACGGCATGAACTTAGGCCGTTTGCGTCATCTATGCATATGGATTTTTCGAGGGAGCCGTTGGCGCGCCCCGTCCATAGCATAGCTAGTTTTCTGACCCGACGCGCTACCGCCGATTGCCATGACCCTGACCCGACGCCACCTTTTGCAGGCCCTGCCCGCCGCCCTGGCCGGCAGCGCCGCCGTGCCTGCCCTGTACGCCCAGCCGGCCCCGTCCGAGGCCGGCACGCTGATCATCGGCACCACCACCGAGCCCTCGCTGCTGACCAGCGCGCTGACCACGGCCGGGCCCACACAACTGGTCTCGGGCAAACTCTTCGACGGCCTGCTGGCCTATGCCGAGGACGGCACGCCCCGGCCCGAACTGGCCACCAGCTGGAACGTGAGCGCGGACGGCCTGACGATCACCTTCAAGCTGCGCGACGGCGTGAAGTGGCACGACGGCCAGCCCTTCAGCTCGGCCGACGTGGCCTATTCCGTGCTGGAGATCTGGAAAAAACTGCACGCGCGTGGCCGCGCCATCTTCGCCAACGTCGAGGCGGTGCTCACACCCGACGCGCAGACCGCCGTGCTCAGGCTTTCCAAGCCGGCGCCCTACATCCTGAACGCGCTGTCGGCGGTCGAGTCGCAGGTGCTGCCGCGCCACCTGTACGCCGGCACCGACGTGCTCGCCAACCCGCGCAACAACGCGCCGGTGGGCACCGGCCCCTTCAAGTTCGGCGCCTGGTCGCGCGGGCGCGACATCACGCTGGTGCGCAACGACGCCTACTGGGGCGGGCGCGCGCAGCTCGAACGCATCATCGTGCTACTCAAGCCCGACGCGCAGGCGCTGGCCTCCAGCCTGGAAGCGGGCGACATCCACCTGACCGAGGACCTGTCGCCGGCCGACGTCAAACGCCTGGCGGACAACCCGGCCATTGCCGTGTCTGTCTCGGACTCGCCCTTCGTGCTCACCAACGCCTACATCGAGTTCAACCAGGACCGCCCCGCGCTGCGCAACCCGCTGCTGCGCCAGGCCATCGCCCACGCCGTCGACCGCGACTTCCTGGTGCGCAACGTGTGGCACGGCTACGCGCAGGCGGCCGACTCGCCCATCCCGCGCAGCCTGCCGGCCTTCTACGCGCCCGACCCGACCCTGCCCAAGTTCGACCTGCAGCGCGCCGAGGCCCTGCTTGACCAGGCCGGCCTGCCGCGCGACGCGCAGGGCGTGCGGCTCACGCTCAACGCCGACCCCTACACCGCGCCCGCCGCCGTGCAGACCGCGCGCTACCTGCGCGCCAACCTGGCGCGGCTGGGCATCCAGCTCAACGTGCGCGGGCAGGACACGGCGCAGTTCATCAACCGCATCTACACCCAGCGCGATTTCGACCTGCTCATCTACATCGCCAACCCCGGCCCCGACCCGGTGATCGGCCTGCAGCGCTTTTTCTGGTCCAAGAACTTTCAGCCCGGCGTGCCCTTTTCCAACGGCGCGCACTACGACAACCCCGACGTCGACCGCCTGCTCGAACAGGCCCAGGTCGAGACCGACGCCGCGCGCCGCAAGGCCCTCTACACCCAGTTCCAGCAGTTGGTGGCGCAAGACCGCGTGACCCAGACACTGGCCTGGGTCAGCCGCTCCCTGGTCGCACGGCGCAGCCTCACGGGCTTCATCAACAGCGCCGATGGCATCCGGGGCAACTTTCTGCGGGCACGGCTGGCGGCCTGAGCCGCCCGATCACCGCTCGCCCGCGTGGCGAGGAATCGGTGCGCGGCGGGATGCCCTTGTCAGGCGGCGGCTGCGGGTGGGCGCACGCTCGGGTCATGGCTCGGGGTGCACGGTCAGCGGCGGCCATTCGCGCGCCTTGCCGCGGGGCTCGCGCACACCGAACAGCACCAGCGCCAGGCCCGCCAGCAATGCCGCCAGCGCCAGTTGCGGAATCAGCACGATACCCCATTGCTGCGCCACAACGCCCGCCAGCGCGGGTGCCAGCGCGCCGCCCAGAATCTCGCCCATGCCCACCACCACACCGGTGGCCGAGGTCGCCAGCCCGGCCGGCACCGCGGCACTGGTCAGCGGCCCGAGGTTGATCGCGATCGCGCCCGAGGTCGACCCCAGCGCAACGAACAGCAGGATGAACAGCACCACGGGCTGCGCGCCCGTGACGGTGAACAGCCCCAGCGTTCCGATACCCACGGCCAGCGCCACCAGCAGTGCAGGCTTGCGGCCCACGCGGTCCGAAAACGCCGGCACCACCACCATGCCCACCAGGCTGCCCAGGCCTTGGCCGGCCATCACCACGCCCATGGCGTCCAGGGACAAGCCGAGGTGGTCGGTCAGATAGCTGGGCAGAAAGGTCGCGAGCGTGATCAGGCCGCTTAAGTAGCACACCATGCACAGCCCCGCGACGATCACCGCCGGATAACGCAATGCCGCGCGCGCGCCAGGCGGGCGCACCGCCGCCAGCTGCGCCGCAGGCCTGTCATTGCGCAGCACACGCGCCATCATCACGGCCAGAATCAGTCCGGGGATGCCCACCACGGCGAACACCCAGTGCCAGCTCGGCAGCACCTTCAGCAAACCCACAGCGATCAAGGGCCCCAGGCCCAGGCCGACCAGCGGCTGCGCCATCTGCTGGATGCCCACGTTCAGGCCGATGCGCGAGGGCTTGGAGACGACGACGGTGGCCACCACCGATGCCGGCGTGTAGGCACCCTCGGCCAGCCCCATCAAGGCACGGATCAGCAGCACGCTCAGCAGCCCGACCGCCAGGCCGCTGGTGGCGACCAGCAGCGAAAAGGCCAGCAGCGCCGGAACCAGCACATTCTTGCGGCCGATGCGGTCGGCCAAGCCGCCCGATAGCAGGGCTGCCGCACCCCAGGCCAGCGCCAGCGAGGCCGAGATCAGGCCCATGTCCTGGTAGCCCAGACCCAGGTCTTTCTGCATCACCGGAAACAGGGGATTGATGATGAAGCGGTCCAGGCCGACCAGGCCGTAGCCGATGGTCAGCAGGCCAACGGCCTTGAGTTCGTACCGCGTGTCCCAGGGGGCGGCGCGGTCGCCGGGTGCGGCGGGTGGTGTGGGCAGAGTCATGATGGGGCCAGCGAAGGAAAAAAGAAGGGGCAGGCCACGATCGCCGCGGCCCGAAGACGCAACACAGCGGGGCGCGATCTCAGCGCTCGATCGGCTGGCCCGACAGCCAGCGCGCGCCGCGCGCATACAGGGCCTCGACCGCTGCCCCAGTGAGCATCGGCATGTCGAGCTTGACTTCGTAGCCGATGCGCCGCTGGATGTAAGCCAGGTGCCGGTAGCCCGCCGGCAGTTCGGCCAGGGCCTGTGCATCGAGCGTGAGCCGGGCGGCGGGGTCGACCGGGTCGATCCGGTCCTTCTCGTAGATGGGCTGCCGGTGCAACAGCTTCCAGCCTTCGTCCGTGCGCACCACGAAGTCGTAGAACCGGCCGGTGCAGACCACATCGCAGACCGTGCCGTCGACGTCGCCGCGCTGGGAGATCGTCATCTTGGTCTGGGCGATCGCGCGGTCGCCGCGCACCTCGATCGCCGAGCCGCCCAGGAAGTGGAGAATGCTCACGCCCCGGCTCCAGCCTTCCCGGGTGACGCGGATGAATTCCGTGAACGGTCCCTGGAACCAGGTCGCCATCATCACGCCGTCGGGGTGCCAGACCGAGGCGAAACGCGCCCAGTCGCCAGCGTCGCGCCAGACGGCCCAGCGCTCGAGGAGCTGGCGGATCTCGAGTTCGCCCGTGAGGGAAGTCAAAGCCATGCGTTGTCTCCTGGAACAGCCCTGTTGCGGGCTTGTTGGTCTTTGAAAAAACAAGAGGCCGCAGCGACGGGCGCTACCCCTCGGGCATCAGCAGGACCGGCTTGATGGTCCGGCCCGAAATGGTGTCGTCCCATGCGCGCGCGATGTCGGCGAACGGGTAGGTCTGGATCAGGCGATCGAATGGAAAACGGCCCTGCCGCCAATACTCGACGAGTGTCGGAATGAAGGTCTGCGGGTTGGCCGAGCCGCCGATGATGCCCTGCAGCTTGCGGCCGCCCGCGAGCAGATAGCCAACGTCCACGGACCAGGCGCCGTGGGGCGCGACGGCGATGCCGCAACTGCCTTCCGGGCCGAGGCAGGCGACGGCCGAGGCGTACACGCTCGGGTGGTCGGCCGTGACGAAGGAGAAATCGAAACCGTCCGGCAAGATGGCGCGCAGCGCCTCGTCGCCACCCTCGCGCGGGTTGACCGTGTCGGTGGCGCCAAGCTCACCGGCCAGTGCCAGGCGATCCGCGTTCAGGTCCACCGCGACGATGCGCGAGGCGCCCGCGATGCGGGCCCCCATGATGGCGGCCAGCCCCACGCCACCGGTTCCAAAGACGACCACCGACTGCCCGGGTCGCACCTTGAAGGCCTCGATGATCGAGCCGGCGCCGGTGATCATGCCGCATGCGAGCGGGCCCAGCAGGTGCAGCGGCAGGTCCTTGGGCACCGCGACCGCCGTGCGCGCAGAGGCCAGCGCGTGGGTGGCGAACGAGGACTGCCCGAAGAAGGCGCCCGCCAGGCGCTCGCCGTTCTGCGACAGCGGCGAACTGCCGTCCAGCCGCTGCCCGCCGAACGCCGCGGGCATGGCCTGCCGGCAATAGGTTGGACGCGCCGCGCGGCAGCTCGGGCAGGCGCCGCACGATCCGCCGGACAGCACCACGTGGTCGCCCACCTTCAGCGTCGTCACTCCGGCGCCGACGGCCTCCACCACCCCCGCGCCCTCGTGGCCCAGCACGATGGGTTTGGGCACAGGGACGCCGCGGCCGGCATGGCTGTTGATGTCGGTGTGGCAGATCCCGGTGGCAACGACGCGCACCAGGATCTCGTCGCCCCGGGGCGGCTCCAGATCGACGGGCTCCAGCCTCGGAACCGGACTGTCGGGGCGCGATACGGCGGCCATGATCCTCATGGAAATAGTCCTTCTGTGATGTGAAGCGAGGGCGGTGGCTCACGCCATGTGCACGCCACCATTGATGGGCAGGGTGGAGCCGGTCACGAAATCGGCCTGCGGCGATGCCAGATAGGCGATGCCCGCGCCGACTTCCTCCGGTGTTGCCAGGCGGCCGAACAGGGTGAGCGCGGCGATCTCCTGGCGGATGGCCTCGTTGGTGTTGCGAAAGAACTCCGGCGTGCCCACCGGCCCCGGCGCCACGACGTTGACCGTGACCCCCGCCGGTGCCAGCTCGAATGCGGCCTGCCGCGCCAGGCCGGCGAGCGCGGCCTTGGCCGCGACGTAGGCAATGTCGACCCCGCTGCCGGCGACCGCGCCCGCCGTGGAGCCCACCAGCAGGATGCGCCCGTGCGCCAGCGGCCGGGCCAGCCGCAGCCGCGCGAACGTCTGCAGGCAATTGAACACGCCGGTGAGATTGAGGGCGAGCGTGCGATCCCAGACATCCCGGCCGAGCGTTGCCACATCGGCGCGCTGGCCCAGATGCACCTGTGGACCACCCGATGCGATGACCAGCACGCTGGCCGGGCCCTCGGCCTCGATGCGGTCGAAGGCTTCGTCGACCGAAGCGGCGTTCGTCACATCGACCGCTGCCACGTCGTGCGCCCCGCCCTCCAGTTCCGCGGCCACGGCCCGGGCGCGCGCCACGTTGAAGTCGGCCACGACCACCCGGTCACCTTGCGCCGCGAACATGCGGCAGACCGTGCTGCCGATTCCACCCGCGCCGCCCACGACGATCACACGTCTGTTGTTGTGCATCCAGTGTCTCCTGTCGCCGCAGGCCGCGCATGAACGTCATCCGTCAGCCACGTCGGCGATGGCGCCAGTATTGGATTGCGCCAGGACAGGGACAAGCGCCTGTCCGTAAAACAGCCTATTTATGCTGGAAATATCACGTCCCGTCGCTGCGGAACAGGTGGATGATCGACTCGCGCAGCCATCGCACGGCGGGGTCGAGGTGGAAGCACGGATGCCAGAACACGCTCACCGGAAAGGCATCGATGTTGATGGGCGGCTCCACCACGCGCAGCTTTTCGATGCGGGCATAGTAGTCCGCGATCGGACGCGGCACGGTCACGATCAGGTCGGTGGCGGCGATGATCGACGGCACCGCCATGAAATGCTCCGTGACCAGTTGAACGCGGCGGGTGCCGCCCTGCGCCTTCAACCGGGACTCGAACAGTTCCTGGCTGAGGCCGGTCGGGCGGACCACGACATGCGACAGCGCGAGGAAGCCGGCCATGTCCACGCGGGACGACCGCACCGTGGGATGGTCTTGCCGGACCAGGCAGACCATGCGCTGCGTGGACAGGTGCTGGACGTGCAAGGACGACTTGGCCAGTTCGGCGAAGAGTCCCAGGGCCAGGTCGCAGCGGCCCTCCTCCATCGCGGTCTCGATCTCATTGAGCGCAAAGGTCTTGCACTGCAGGTTGCAATGCGGCGCCATGTGATGCAGGTAGACCATCAGCCGGGGCAGGAAGTGCAGCTCGCCGACGTCGACCGCGGCGACGACGAAATCCCGGCGAGACGTGGCCGGATCGAATGCGGGCTGGTTCAGCAGGTGTTCGTTGAACCCGGACAGGGCCTTGGCCGCCGCCTCCGCCAGTTCACTGCAGCGGCTGGTCGGCACCATGCCGGAGCGCGACCGCACGAACAGCGGATCGTGGACCGCCTTGCGCAGCCGCCCCAACGCCAGGCTGGTGGCCGGCTGGCTCAACTGGAGCGCCTCGGCGGCCTTCGAGACACTGCGCCAGCGATGCAGCGCGACCAGCACGCGCAGCAGGTTCAGGTCGAAGCGCAGGTCCAGTTCTTTCATTTGACGGGCAAATAATTTATTTAACTCATTCTTTATTACTTAAATTTTCAGGACCGTCAATGCTCCGCTACACGCATCCTCCTCAGCGGCGGGGCGTATGAGAAATGGGCCCGGGAGCCCGACAACAGGAGACAAGACGATGGACATCCCCACGGATCACGCACCGGTCGCGGCGCAAAGCGCCTGCCACCATTCCGGCGCCAACGATGTGGCGACATACCGCCACGGCGCGGCCCACGGCCATGCAGGAGAACGCGCGTGAGCCGGAATCACGACACCGTCACTGAAACGGCCGTGCCGCCGGCCGGCATCATCCGCGAGGACACGGCCATCGCCGCCGATGGCGGCCGGATCGACGCCTATCTCGCCGCGCCGGCCGAGGGCGGCCCGCAGGTTCCGGGCGTGGTCCTGGTGATGTCGATCTTCGGCGTGGACTCGGACACCAAAAACCACTGCGACCGCCTGGCCACCAGCGGCCATGTCGCCCTGGCTCCCAACTTCTTCTGGCGAGACCCGGATTCCGGCGTGCTCTCCGAAGCCGAGGTTCCGCGCGCCATCGGCCGCGCCATGCGCGCCAACTTCGACGCCTCGATGGACGATCTGCGGCGCGCCATCGCCCGGGTGCGCGAGCACCCGCGCTGCAACGGCAAGGTCGCGGTGCTGGGCTATTGCTTCGGCGGCCCGCACGCCTGGCGGGCCGCCTGTGACGGGCTCGGAATCGACGCCGCCGTTTCCTTCCATGGCACCCACGTGTCGAAATACCTCAAGCCCGGCGACCGGCCGGCGTGCCCGGTCGCGTTCCACTACGGCGAGCTCGACGACTTCGCGCCGCCCGAGGAACTGGCGGCCGTGGGTGCGGCCGCCCGCGCTGGCGGCAGCGAATTCCACGTCCATCCGGGCGCGGGCCACGCCTACATGATGCCCGGCAACTCGCACTACCACGCGCAAGGCGCCCAGGCCTCGTGGGAGGCCGCGCTGCGGCTGCTGGCGCCGCTTCGCGGCTAGAGCGCCCGCCCCCCACGCTCGCCTGCGTGCGCCCATCGCGCAGGCGACCTTCTTCGACCGCCCGGCCACGGCGCCGGCCTGGCCGCTGCATGGCCCATCGCGCGCCACCGGCGTGACCAGGACGTCCACGACCCCACGCCCGCTGGCGGGCGACCTTTAAGCCGCCTGCACACAGGCACCACAACCCAAGGAGAACCCTCCCATGAATGAGCAACTGGATGTGAATGCGCTGCGGCACGCCCCCGCCGCCGAACTGGACTTCACGCAACTGGTGGAGGCCGAGCGGGTGCACCGCCGGGCCTACGTCGACCCGCAGGTGTTCGAGCTGGAGATGGACCGCATCTTCGGGCGCGCCTGGATCTACGTCGGCCACGAGAGCCAGGTGCCCAATGCCGGCGACTACTTCACGACCCAGGTTGGCCGCCAGCCGGTGGTCATGACACGCCATGCCGACGGCACCATCCACGTGCTGGAAAACCGCTGCCCGCACAAGGGCGCGATCGTGTGTCCGGAGCGCTCGGGCCACGCCAAGCGGCTGGTGTGCTGGTACCACGGCTGGAACTTCGAAGCCGACGGCTCGCTGGCCGGCGTGCCGGTTCGCTCGGGCTACGACGACACCTGCTTCGACCCGTCCGACCGCGCCAACGGCATGAAACGCCTGCCGCGTGTCGAGAACTACCGCGGCTACGTGTTCGCCTCGCTGGCAGCCGACGGCCCTGATCTCCAGACCTGGGCGGGAGAAGGCATGCGCGGCTTCGACAACGTGGTCGACCGTTCGCCCACCGGGCAGATCGAGATCATCGGCGACTGCTTCCGCACCGTGCAGAACAGCAACTGGAAGATCTTCATCGACAACATGAGCGACGGGATGCACACGTCCTTCGTGCACCACCAGACCGCGCGGGCCGCGAAGCGGACCCTGGAGAAATTCAAGATCGAGCATGCGGGCGGCCTGCAGGTTGCGACCCTGCTGGCCGGGGCGCCCGACCAGATGGCCAAGACCGACCTGGTCGCCCACCCCAACGGGCACTTCGACAGGCGGCCTTCGCCCCCGAACCGCAGGGACCGGACGCGCAGAAGTACAAGGCCGACCTGATCGCCCGGCACGGCGAGGCCGGCGCACAGCGCGTTCTCTCGCAGAACTTTCACAATGCGCTGCTCTTTCCCACGGCCTTGATGCAGCCTTCGCTGCTGCAACTGCGGGTCATACGCCCGCTGGCGGTGGACCGCACGCTGCTGGAGATCTGGGTGTTCCGGCTCAAGGGCGCGCCCGACAGCTTCACGAGCCGCGCCATCACGGCGGCCAACATCGGCAACTCGCCGGCCAACATCGTCGCCGCCGACGATTTCGAAGCGTACTACCGCGTCCACACCGGACTGAGGGGACCTGAATCCGACTGGGTGGTGCTCAGCCGGGAGGCCAACCGCGACATCCCGTTGGGCTCGAGCTTGAAGGGCGCATCCGGCAACTCGGAGGTCTGCATGCGCAACATGTACCAGGCATGGGGCCAGTACATGTCCGCGCGCTGAACCCCATTCCCTTCCTCCAAAAAACCAACACCATGCAGACCCTTGCTCCCCACGCTCCCCTCAGCCGCCATGAGGCCGAGGACTTTCTCTACCGCCAGGCTGAATTCATCGACACGCGCGACTACACGTCGTGGCTCGACCTTTTCACCCCCGAGGCGAGCTACTGGATCCCGGCGCGGCCCGGGGACACGGACCCCAAGACCCAGCTGTCGTTCCTGTTCGATGACCTGCCCAGCATGGCGGCGCGCTGCGAACGCCTGCTCGACCACGGCACCGGCGGCCAGCAACCCATCACGCGCAGCAGCCATGTCGTGGGCAATGTGCGCATCGTCGGTGCCCATGGCGACGGCTCGACCGTGGTGCGCTCGCGCTTTCACGTCACGCAGTTCCGGCGGGATGCCTTCAAGTACTACGCCGGCAGCTACACGCACCACCTGGTGGCCAGCGGCGATGGCGGCTGGAGGATCCGCTTCCAGCGCGTGGACCTGATCGATTGCGACGGCATCCACGACGCCATCCTGCAGGTCTATCTGTAGCACCGGCCCGCGGTGCCGCAGCGATGGCGGCCCGTGGCGCACGTTCGCCCCCACCCCCAAAAGCACGCCACCGGGCACGGCGTCAAAAAAATGATGGAGACACGATGATGAAAAGATTGTTTGTAGCGACGGCCGCCACCAGTTGCGCGGCACTGGTCTCGCCCCAGGCGCATGCGCTGGAGAGTGGCGTCTCGCCCTACCCCGTGGGTGCCTCCGGCACGAGCATCGCGACCATGCCGCCGATCCCGGGACTGTTCCTGCGGCAGCAGTTCAGCTACAGCGAAGCGAACGGGCTCTACGACAACAACGGCCACAAGCTGGGCGTGCCTTTTCGTTCGTCCTCGTTCGCCGCCACCTCGCGCCTGGTGGCCGCCTACCCGGCCACCTGGCTGGGCGCCAACGTCTATTCGCAGGTCGTGCTGCCCGCCGTCACCTTGCACACCGACATCGCGGGCAGCAGCGGACGCGACCATGGCCTGTCCAACATCACGCTCTCGCCAGTGATCCTGCAATGGTCGCTGAGCCCTCGCCTGACCGCGATCGCGGGCATGGACCTGTCGCTGGCCAACGGCTCGTACAGCGCTTCCAACCCCAGCGTCGCGGTGGGCTACACCTCGCTGCAGCCCGTGCTCGCGGCGCGCTACAACGTGCCCAATGGCCCCGATGTGGGAGCCATCACCCGCCTGATGCTCAACCGCACCAACAGCGACACGGGCTATCGGTCCGGCGACGGTGTCGTGGTCGATTTCAGCGCGGGCTGGAACTTCGGCCAATGGAAGGCCGGCCTCGTCGGCGGCTACCTGAGCCAGTACGAAGACGACAGGAGCCATGGCGCGCTCGTCAAGGACAACCGTGCCCGGCTGTTCAAGGTCGGGCCGTCCATCGACTACAACGCGGGCCCCCTCAACATCAACATCAACTACCAGCACGGCTTGTACGCGGCCAATACATCCAAGAGCCACTCGCTGTGGGTGAACTTCTCCTTCCCCTTGTGGGCCAAGCCGCCAGGGCCGCGCGCCACACCTTGATCCCCGCACACCACAACGAGGACGTCCCACCGACATGACCACACTGGCCTTGAGAAACACCCTCGCCGCCCTGGGCGGCCAACTGGGCCCGGACACGATCGCGCAGGTCCACCGCCTGTACCTGGCCGAGCAAGCCCGGCATGCCGACGAGCTTGCCCCCGCCGCGCTCGACCTGGCCTACGGGCCGCACCCTCGCCATCGGCTCGACCTGTACGGCGGCGGTGAGGCCGGCGCGCTGGCCCCCATCCTCGTCTGGGTCCATGGCGGCGGCTTCATGCGCGGCGACAAACGATCGCCCGACCACCCCTACGAGGCGCACGCGGGCCGGTTCGCGGCCCGCCACGGCTTCCTCGGCGTGACGATGAACTACCGCCTCGCGCCCCAGCACGGCTGGCCCGCCGGCGGCGAAGACGTCGGCCTGGTGATCGACTGGCTGCGTGACAAGGCGCAGGCTCATGGCGGCGACCCCGACCGCATCTTGCTGGTGGGAACGTCGGCCGGCGCCACGCACGTGGCGGCCCACCTTCAGTTGCGGCCCGAGTCGCCAGGCATCCGGGGTGCCGTGCTGCTTTCAGGCCTGTATGGCCTGACGCCCTCGGACGGCGAGCGCGACGCCGCCTACTACGGCGACGATCCCCAGGCCTATGCCGCCCACGTGCCCGCCGAAGCCATCATCCAGACCCCCACGCCCTTGCTGCTGTGCTGTGCCGAATTCGATCCGCCGCGCTTCCAGCGCGAGTTCATCGCGGTCATGCAACGCCGGCTCGACCACCACGGCCAGGCGCCGCGCGCCTGGATCGCCACCAGCCACAATCACTATTCGATCGCCTACCACCTGGGTACGGCAGACCACCGGCTGGCCGGCGAAATCCTGGATTTCGCCGCCGCGTGCGGCATCTGAGCATCCATCAACGACGCGGCTTGCGCGCAGCGTCGTACTTCTGCCAGTAGCCGAAGGTCTCCTCGTGGATCTCGTACTCAAGGTCGGCCACGCGCAGCTGCATGCGCTCCTGCACGTCGGCCACCGCCTGGTTGTAGACGGCCGGCCCGATCTCCTCCAGGAAAAATCCCAGCAAGCCGCCGGCAGCGATGTTGCCGATGGGCGTGTCCATGTGCTCGCGGAAATAGCGCTCGATCGAGGCGATGGCGGCGGCGCGGTCGGGTTTGGTCAGTTCGATGGTCATGGCAAAAAACTCAGGGCAAGCTGCGCGGCGCCAGACGCACGCGCGCATTCTTGGGACGCAGGGAGAACCAGCCTTGCGCCGTCACCGGGCCCAGCATCGCCAGGTCCCAGTGCTCGACCCAGTGGGCCAGCGACACGGCCAGGTCCATCATGGCCATGCCAGTGCCGGGGCAGGCGCGCTCCCCCATCCCAAATGGAAAGTACGCGCCCTGCGGCCAGGTCGGGGTCTGCAGGAATCGCTCGGGCCGGAACGCCTCGGGCTCGGGGAACCAGCGCGCGTCGCGCTGCGTGATCCAGCTGGAAACCATCACGATGTCGCCGCGCGCCAGCACCCTGCCCGACACGGTCACGCCACGCGCGAGCTGGCGCGGCACCAGCGCGTAGGCCGGCGGGTACAGGCGCAGCGTTTCCTGGATCACGGCGCGCAGCAGCGGCGCGCCGCGCAGGTCCTGCAGTTGGCGCACGCCGGACCAGTCCACGCCGGCCAGTTCCTGGCGCAGCGCGGCCAGCACCTCGGGGTGCTGGGCCAACAGCAATTGCGCCCAGGCCAGCGTGGCGCCGGTGGCCTGGTGCGCGGCCATCAGCAGCGTGGCGAGGTCGTCGCGATGCACCGCCAGCGGGCGCTGCGACTGCTGGGCGATCTGTTCGATCTGCTCACGCATGACGCGCAGCGCCCAGCGTTTGCGCGGGCACAGCTTGCTGGGAAACCAGTGCCCCAGCGGCAGCCCGGTGCCGACTTCGAGCAGCGCCACGCGCGACAGGATGCGCACGGCCTTGGCCAGGGTGTGCGCGCTCGGGGCCAGGTCCAGGCCAAACAGGGCGTGACCTGCCAGCGTGATGCTGTAGGCGGCCATCTCCAGATCCAGGTCGACCACCTGGCCCGGCTCGACACGCGCCGACCAGTCGCGGGCCATGCGCTGGATCTCCGCGACCGCCGGCGCCTGCAGATGCGGGCGCACCGTCTGGCGCTGGCGGCGCGCCACCTCGCCCTCCTTCATCATGAAGCTGCGCCCATTCCACTGCCGCATGATGCACAGGCTGGGCTCCCAGCGCTGGAGGTCGGCGCGGTGGGTGACCATCAGTTCATGGATCGCCTCAGGGTGAAAGACACACCACAGCCGCTTCGGCCCCATGCGCAGGCTAGCCAGATCCGGCGAAGCGCGGTGCCGGCCGGCCAGCCACACCAACGGGTCGCGCTGGATCTCCAGCCACTGGCTCAGCCCCGCGTCCGGCAACGGCCAGCGCTGGCGGCGCAAGGCCAGGTGCTTGCGGATGGGACAGGTCGTGGCGGCGGGTGGGTTGTGGCTCATGCGGCCTGCGGGGGAAGACGTGGCGGATCAGTGTATGCGGGACTCAGTGAGTCGCCACCCACTCCCGCAGTGCGGCATCGATGCGGGTTTGCCAACCCGGGCCGCTGGCCTTGAAGTGGTTGAGCACGTCCTGTGACAGGCGAATGGTGACGGGCTGCTTGGGCGTATCGGCCACGGGGCGACCCGGCCGGCGCAAAAACTGGGCATGCGCCATTTCCTTGGCCGTGATTTCCTGGGTGTCCGGGTCGGCTGCAATGCCGGCGTCGATGGCGGCATCTTCCTCGGGCGTGGGCAGGATCAGATCGAGTTTCTTAGCGTGCTTGTTCATAAAGCTTGACCTCTCGTGTGTTGGCCTTGCGCAGGCTGACGATGCGCATGACCTCTGCGCGCTGAGTAAACACCACGACATACAGCCGCTTCTGAATGACCGCAAAGCCGATCTCGCGCAACTCGCGGTAGTCCCTGCGGGTGTCGGGGGAGCACAGGACATCGCCCCATTCGATGCCGGCCGCCAGGGACAAAGAAACACCGTGCTTCTCAATATTGACGGCATCTTTGGCAGGATCGAATTCAATGTCCATGCAATTAATGTACGTACATTAATTAAGACCGTCAAGCTGGACCGTCGCCTCGCCGGCCTTTCCAGCTTGCTCGGTTTTCGCATGTCCTCATCTGCTCAGAGTATTTGAAACAGGAATACTGAAAGCCTATGATTTCATGAAACGAATTCTTCAACCATGGAACTGCGGCAACTCGAGGCCTTTGCGGCCACCCTTTCGTCGGGCAGCGTCAGCGGCGCGGCGCGTTTGCTGGGGCGCTCGCAACCGGCCGTCAGCCGGCTGATCCAGGAGCTGGAGGCCGAGATCGGCTATGCGCTGTTCCAGCGCGCCGGCCCGCGCGTGACGCCGACTGAACAGGGGTTTCTGCTGTTCGAGGACGTCGAGCGCGCGTTGCTGGGCCTGCGGCAGATCCGCGAACGTGCCGACGACATCGCGCGCGGGCGCAGCCGGCCGCTGCGGCTGGCGGCCACCAACGCGCTGGCGGTGGGGCTGCTGCCGGCGGCGCTGCAGCGCATTGCACCCCAGATCGAGGCCACGCCGCTGTCCATTCGCAGCGCGCCGGCCGAACAGGTCGTGCACGCGGTGCTGACCGGCTCGGCTCACTGGGGCCTGAGCAGCCTGCCGCTGGACCACAAGGGCCTGCAGGTGCACTGGGTGGCGCGGGCCTCGTGTGTGGTGGCGCTGCCCGAGGGCGATCCGCTGGCCGCGCACGGCACGGTGCCGCTGGCGGCGCTGGCCACGCGCCGCGTCATCACCATGGCCAATCCCTACCGGCTGCGCCACCGCCTGGACCGCGCCTGGGCGCGCGCCGGCCTGAGCACGCGCCCCGATCTCCGGCCGCCGCAGATCGAGACCAATTCGTCCATGAACGCCCAGGCCCTCGTGCGCGCCGGGCTGGGCGTGGCGGTGCTGGAGCCGGCCACCGTGCTGGGCGCGCCGCTGCCGGGCGTGGTGGTGCGCGCGCTCGACGTGGGCATTCCCTTTTTCCCGGGCGTGGTCACGCCGCAGTCGCAGCCGCTGCACCCGGCCCTGCAGGCGCTGAGCGATGCGCTGCTGGAAACCGCGCGCGAGCTGCTGCCCGGCTGGCAGCAGTACCCCGCCCACGAGCACGCCGAACTGCTGCGCCAGTTGGGCGAGCCCGACGTCGACTGAATACACACACGCCGCCCCGCCCCTCCTCCGATCTCACCCCTTCGATGACCGCCGACGCCAACCCCCCCGGCCTTGCCCCGCAAGGACTGCCCGCCCTGGAGGCGCGGCTGCGCCAGGACCTGCAATGGCTGGCCCTGCCCGGCAAATCGTGGGTGCCGCCGCGCCAGGCCGATGATGGCCGCGACGCGCTGCCCGTGACCATCATCGGCGGCGGCATGGCCGGCCTGGCGCTGGCCGCCGCGCTCAAGCTGCAGGGCATTCCCGCCGTCTGTTTCGACCAGTCGCCGCCGGGCTTTGAAGGCCCGTGGGCCACCACTGCGCGCATGGAGACGCTGCGCTCGCCCAAGGAACTGCCCGGCCCCGCGCTGGGCCTGCCGTCGCTGACCTTTCGCGCCTGGTTCGAGGCGCAGTTCGGCCTGCCGGCCTGGCAGGCGCTCGACAAGATTCCGCGCCTGCAGTGGATGGACTACCTGCGCTGGTTCCGCCAGGTGCTGGCGCTGGAGGTGCGCAACCACCAGCGTGTGCTCGACGTCATCCCGCACGCCGGCCACACCGAGCTGCGGGTGGCCGACCTGAGCGAGGGCGGCCAGGCTTACACCGTGGCCGCGCGCCACCTGGTGATCGCCAGCGGCCACGACGGCCTGGGCGGCGCCGTGGTGCCCGACTGGGCGCACGCCTTGCCCGCCGGCCGCTGGGCGCATTCGTCGCACGACTACGACGTGGCCGCGCTGCGTGGCCAGCGTGTGGTGGTGATCGGCGGCGCCGCCTCGGCCATGGACAGCGCGGCCAGCGCGCTCGAAGCGGGCGCGGCGCGCGTGGACCTGCTGATCCGCCAGGACGACCTGCCGCGCGTCAACAAGAGCAAGGGCGCGGGCAGCCCCGGCATGCTGCACGGCTACTGGCAACTGCCCGACGACTGGAAGTGGCGGCTGCACCACTACATCCAGGACCAGAAGATTCCGCCGCCGCACGGCAGCACGCTGCGCGTTTCGCGCCATGCCAACGCGCACTTCCATTTCGGAGCCGCCGTGCAGGCCGCCAGCCAGCGTGCCGACGGCCGCCTGCGCCTGACGACCGCCAAGGGCCCCATCGCGGCCGACTTCGTCATCTTCTGCACGGGCTTTGGCATCGACTGGTCGCTGCGCCCCGAATACGCGCGGCTGGCGCCGCACGTGCGCCGCTGGAGCGACCGCTACACGCCGCCGCCCGGCCTGGACAACGCCGAGCTGGCGGCCTCGCCCGATCTGGGCCCGGCCTTCGAACTGTTGCCGCGCACGCCCGACGCGCCGGCCGGCCTGGCACGTGTGCACGCCTTCTGTTTTCCGGCCGCGCTCTCGCAAGGCGCGGGCGCGGGCGACATCCCGCAGATCAGCGCCGGCGCGCAGCGGCTGGCCCAGGCGCTGGCCGCCGCGCTGCTGGCCGAGGACATCGAGACCCACTTCCAGACCCTGCAGCGCTACGACGACCCGGAGCTGGTCGGCGACGAATGGACACCCGCCGAATTCCCGCCGTATCGGGAGGATGAGGGCGAGGAAAAAGCGCAAGCCCCCGCCGCCGAGGCCGGGAGCCGCGCATGACCGGCTGGCTGCTGCGCCGCGTCGGCCAGGCCCTGCTGGTCGTGCTGGCCATGACGCTGGTGGTCTTCGTCGGCCTGCACGCCATCGGGAACCCGGTCGACATCCTGCTGGGCGAGGACATGACGCAGCAGGAGAGGCTGGCCGCCATCGCCCGCCTGGGCCTGGACCAGCCGCTGTGGCACCAGTACCTGGCCTTTCTGTGGAACGCCGCGCAGGGCGAGCTGGGCCGCAGCTTCGTCTATGACATGAGCGCCATCGCGCTCATCCTGCAGCGCCTGCCCGCCACGCTGGAGCTGGCCCTGGCCGCCATGGTGATGGCCGTGCTGATCGGCGTGCCGCTCGGGCTGTACGCGGGCCTGCGGCCCGAGCACCCGCTGGCCAAGGCCATCATGGCGGGCAGCATCCTGGGCTTTTCGCTGCCCTCGTTCTGGGTCGCGCTGATGCTGATCCTGGTGTTTGCCGTGCAGCTCGGCTGGCTGCCCGCCAGCGGGCGCGGCGAGACGGTGCAGATCTGGGGCGTGGCCTGGTCGTGGCTGACGCTGGACGGCCTGCGCCACCTGCTGCTGCCAGCCTTCAACCTGGCGCTGTTCAAGGTCTCGCTGGTGCTGCGCCTGACCCGCGCCGGCGTGCGCGAGGTGGTGCTGCAGGACCACGTCAAGTTCGCGCACGCCAAGGGCCTGCGGCCCGCGCGCGTGGTGCTCATGCACGTGCTGCGCAACACGCTGATCCCGCTGGTCACGGTGCTGGGGCTGGAGCTGGGCTCGACCATCGCCTACGCCGTCGTCACCGAAAGCATCTTCGCCTGGCCTGGCGCCGGCAAGCTCATCCTGGACAGCATCTACGCGCTCGACCGCCCGGTCATCGTGGCCTACCTGATGGTGGTCGTGCTGCTGTTCGTGGGCGTCAACCTGATCGTCGACATCGCCTACCGGCTGCTCGACCCACGCGTGAGGCTGGCCACACGATGACCCGCCTGACCGCGCTTCTGCGGCGCCCGTTCGGGCGCACCGCCTCCGGCCAGCCCTCGCCCTGGCGCCTGGCCGCGCGCGAGCTGCTGGCCTCGCCCGTGGCGCTGCTGTCGCTGCTCGTGCTGCTGGCCATCGTGCTGGCCGCCCTCTTCGCGCCCTGGATCGCGCCGCAGAACCCCTACGACCTGCTGCAGCTCGACGTGCTCGACGCGCGGCTGCCGCCAGGCTCGCCCAGCGAATCCGGCGGCTACACCTACTGGCTGGGCAGCGACGGCCAGGGGCGCGACTTGCTTTCGGCCATCGTCTACGGCCTGCGCATCAGCCTGGCCGTGGGCATCGGCTCGGCCGTGGTGGCGGCGGCCGTCGGCACGCTGGTCGGGCTGCTGGCGGCCTACTGCGGCGGGCGCGTGGACGCCTTGCTGATGCGGCTGGTCGACCTGCTGCTGTCGTTTCCCACCATCTTGCTGGCGCTGATGATCCTGGCCTACCTGGGCAAGGGCATAGTCAACGTGATGCTCACGCTGGTGCTGGTCGAATGGGCCTACTACGCACGCACCGCGCGCGGCCAGGCGCTGGTCGAATCGCGCCGCGAATACGTGGACGCCGCGCGCGGCCAGGCGCTGGCGCCCTGGCGCATACTGACCGGCCACATTCTGCCCAACTGCCTGCCGCCGCTGATCGTGATCGGCACGCTGCAGGTCGCGCGCGCCATCACGCTGGAGGCCACGCTGTCCTTCCTGGGCCTGGGCGTGCCCATCACCGAGCCCTCGCTCGGCCTTTTGATCGCCAACGGCTTTCAGTTCATGCTCTCCAACGAATACTGGATCAGCGTCTTTCCGGGCATCGCGCTGCTGATCACCATCGTCGCCATCAACCTGGTCGGCGACCGCCTGCGCGACGTGCTCAACCCGAGGCTGCAACGATGAACGCGCCGCTGCTGGACGTGCGCGGCCTGCGCACCGAATTCGACACCCGCGCCGGCCTGGTGCGCGCGGTCGACGACGTGTCGTTCACGCTGGCGCGCGGGCGCGTGCTGGGCCTGGTCGGCGAATCGGGCTCGGGCAAGTCGGTCACGGGCTTTTCCATCATGGGCCTGCTCGACGCGCCTGGCCGCGTGGCCTGGGGCGAGGTGCTGTTCGAAGGCCAGGACCTGCTGCGCCTGGACGCCGCCGCGCTGCGCGAGGTGCGCGGACGGCGCATCGCCATGATCTTCCAGGACCCGATGATGACGCTCAACCCGGTGCTGCGCGTGGAGGCGCAGATGATCGAGGCCGTGCTCGCGCACGAGCGCATCGGCCGCCGCGCCGCGCACGAACGTGCACTGCAGGCGCTGGCGCTGACCGGCATGCCCAGCCCCGAAGAGCGGCTGCGCGCCTACCCACATCAACTGTCGGGCGGCATGCGCCAGCGCGTGGCCATTGCCATCGCGCTGCTGCACAAGCCCGACCTCATCATTGCCGACGAGCCGACCACGGCGCTGGACGTGACCATCCAGGCGCAGATCCTGCACGAGGTGCGGCGCCTGGTGCAGGAGCAAGGCACCTCGCTGATCTGGATCAGCCACGACCTGTCGGTGGTGGCGGGCCTGGCCGACGACATCGCCGTGATGTATGCCGGTCGCGTGGTCGAGCATGGTGCCACCGACGACGTGATCGACCGCCCGCAACACCCCTACACACAAGGGCTGATCGCCAGCCTGCCGTCCAACAACACGCCGGGCCAGCGCCTGCGCCAGATCCCCGGCATGGCGCCCAGCCTGGCCGCGCTGCCGCCCGGCTGCGCCTTTGCCGAACGCTGCGCGCGCGCCAGCAGCCGCTGCGGCGAACGCCCCGCGCTGGCGCCGGCCAGCACCCCGGGCGACGCCACAGCCACACCGCACCGCGTGCGCTGCGTGCACCCGGGCCCCGCGCCCGTGGCTTTGGAGGCCGGGGTATGAGCGCCACCCTCGCCGCCATCCAGCCGCCCATCCTGGCGCTGCAGGGCATCGAAAAACACTTTGCCGCCGACAGCGACGGTGTGCTCGAACGCCTGCTGCGCCGCGCCGGCCTGATGCACCCGGCCGCCACGGTGCGCGCCGTCAACGGCGTGGACCTGCAGGTCGGCGCGGGCGAGGTCGTAGGCCTGGTGGGCGAGTCGGGCTGCGGCAAGTCCACGCTCGGGCGCATCGCCGCCGGGCTCGACGAACCGTCGGCCGGGCAGGTGCTGCTGGACGGCCATGCGCGCGGCCCGGCCACGCCGGCCGACCGGCTGGCGGTGCAGATGGTGTTCCAGAACGCCTACGCCAGCCTCAACCCGCGCCTGCGCGTGGACCGCATCGTGGGTGAAGGCGCGCTGCGCAACGGGCTGGTGGACGCCGCCGGCCTGGACGACTACGTCTGCGAACAACTCAGCCGTGCCGGGCTCGACCCGGCGCTGCGCCACCGCTGGCCGCACCAGTTCAGCGGCGGCCAGCGCCAGCGCATCGGCATCGCGCGCGCCCTGGCGGTGCAACCGCGCATGCTGGTGTGCGACGAGGCGGTGGCCGCGCTCGACGTGTCCATCCAGGCGCAGGTGCTCAACCTGTTCATGGACCTGCGCGAGCGGCTGGGCCTGGCCTATCTTTTCATCAGCCACGACCTGGGCGTGGTGCGGCACGTGAGCGATTTTGTCGCCGTCATGTACCTGGGCCGCGTGGTCGAAAGCGCGCCGGCGGCCGAACTGTTCGCGCGCCCGGCGCATCCCTACACGCGGTCGCTGCTGGCGCAGATCCCGCGCCTGGACCAACGCCGCGCCGTCTTCGCGCCGCTGCAGGGCGAAACACCCAGCCCGCTCGCACCGCCGCCCGGTTGCCACTTCCACCCGCGCTGCCCGCAGGCCCTGCCGCGCTGCCGCACCGAAGTGCCGCGCCTGCGCGGCATCGCCGTGCGCCACCAGGCGGCCTGTCACCTGCTCGACGCCGCCTGAGCACACCACCGTTCCTCTTTCTTCACCCTTGAAACCAGGCCCCTGACCATGAGACTTCGACACCCTTCCCTCCTGGCTGCCGCGCTGCTGGCGGCGTCGCTGGCGCCCCTGGGCGCGGCCGCGCAGGCACCCGCGGCCAAGTCGCAGACGCTGCGCATCGCCTTCGCCGACCCGATTTCCTCGGCCGACCCGCAGCTCAACAACCACGCGGGCGACCGTTCGCTGGCGCTGCAGATTTTTGATTCCATCGTCGACCGTCACGACAGCGGCAACCTGCCCAGCCTGGCGCAGAGCTGGCGCACGATCGACGAGCGCACGTGGGAGTTCAAGCTCAACCCCAAGATCACCTGGCACGACGGCAAGCCGCTGACCGCGCAGGACATCGCCTTCTCGTTCCAGCGCGCACGCAGCGTGCCGGGCTCGGTGGCGTCCTACGCGGGCCGCCTGCGTGTGATCGAGTCGGTGCAGACGCCCGACGCGCACACCGTCATCATCAAGACCAACGTGCCCGCGCCCGGCCTGCTGCAGGACATCGGCGCCGTCTACGTGGTCAGCCGGCACGTGGGTGAAAAAGCCACCACCGAGGACTACAACGCCGGCCGTGCCGTCATTGGCACCGGCCCCTACAAGCTGGTCTCGTACACGCCCGGCGACCGCTCGGTGCTGGAGCGCTACGATGGCTACTGGGGCAAGAAGGCCGAGTGGGCGCGCGTGGAATACCGCTTCGTCAACAACCCGGCCGCACGCACCGCTGCGCTGCTGGCCGGCGACGTCGACGTGATCGACAAGGTCTCGCCCGCCGACGTGCAGCGGCTGCGCCAGGCCAAGGGCATCGCCGTGCACGCCTACCCCGGCCTGCGCGCGCTGCTGATCCAGCCGAGCTTCCGGCCCGGCCCCAACGAGTTCATCCGCGACAACGCCGGCCAGCCGCTGCCGCAGAACCCGCTGGCCGACGTGCGGGTGCGCCGCGCGCTGTCGCTGGCCATCAACCGCAACGCCATCGCCGACCGCATCCTTCAGAACACCGTCACGCCCGCCAGCCAGGACATGCCCAAGGGCACGGCCGGCTACAACCCCGACATCGCGCCCACGCCCTATGACGCCGAACGCGCGCGCAAACTGCTGGCCGAGGCCGGCTACCCGCAGGGCTTTCAGCTGACCGTGCACGTGCCCGGCGACCGCTACCCGCAGGCGCCCGAGGCGCTGCAGGCCGTGGCCCAGTTCTGGACACGCATCGGCGTCAAGACCACGCTGGAGACCGTGCCGTGGGCGCTCTATTCCAGCCGCGCCAATAAGAACGAATTCGCCGTGAGCGTGCTGGCCTGGGGCAACGGCACGGGCGAGCTGGGCTACGCGCTGGTCAACGTGTTCGCCACCGTCGACGCCTCCAAGGGCCTGGGCGCCTCCAACTGGGGCCGCTACAGCAACACCGCGCTGGATCAGGCGCTGGCCGCCTACACGCAGGAGTTCGACACCGGCCGGCAGGAATCCATCCTGCGCCACGCCGCGCGCCTGCTGGACGACGACCAGGCCGTGATCCCGCTGTTCCACTACCAGAACATCTGGGCCTCGCGCGCCGACCTCAAGGTCACGCCTTACGTGAGCGACCGCACCGCCGCGCAGATGGTCACGCGCGTCAAGGCCACGCCATGAGCACGCCGCGCCTGAGCGTCGAGCCCGCCGACACGCTGATCGACGTGCCGCGCCACATCACGCTGGCGGGCCTGGCGCCCGGCGAGACCGTGCGGCTGGCCTCCGCCACCGTGCGCGGCGCGGCTACCTGGCGCAGCCAGGCGACCTTTCGTGCCGATGCCGACGGCACGGTCGACCTGCAGCGCGATGCGCCCATCGACGGCGATTACCAGGGCGTGCACGGCCTGGGCCTGGTCTGGTCGCAAGCGCCCGAAACCACGGGTCCGCGCGAGCTGTTCCCGACCGACGTGCGCCAGCTGCTGGTCACAAACATCACCGCGCACACCCAGGCGGGCGCTCTTGAGGCCACGCTGACGCAGCGCCTGGCCGGCCCCGGCGTGACGCGCCGCGAGGTGCGCGAGGACGGGCTGGTCGGCACGCTCTACCTGCCGCCCGGCGACGGGCCGCACCCGGCCGTGATCGTGCTCAATGGCTCGGGCGGCGGCATCAACGAACCGCGCGCCGCGCTCTACGCCTCGCACGGCTATGCAGCCTTCGCGCTGGCCTACTTCAAGGCGCCGGGCCTGTCCGACTACATCTCCAACACGCCGCTGGAGTACTTCAAGACCGGCCTGGACTGGGTGCGGCGCGAAGTGCGCCCGGCGGGCGGTTTTGTGGCGCTGTCGGGCCAGTCGCGCGGCGGCGAACTGGTGCTGCTGCTGGCCACGCTGTTTGCGGCCGACGTCTCGGCCGTGCTGGCCTACGTGCCCGGCGCGGTCGTGCACGGCGGGCAGAACGCGGCCGACCCGGCCGTGGGCCGCGACGGGCCGGCCTGGCTCTACCAGGGCCAGGCGCTGCCCTATGTGTGGCAGAACAACCGCACGGCCACCTGGGCGCCTTACGACGAAGGGCCCGAGCCGCGCCGCAACGAACGCGCCATCCGCACCGCCCTGCTAGATGCCGACGCCGTGGCGCGCGCACGCATCCCGGTCGAGAAGATCCAGGGCCCCGTGCTGCTGCTGTCGGGCACGGACGACGGCTCCTGGCCGTCGAGCGTCTACACCCGCATGGTGGCCGACACGCTGGCCGACGCCGGCCATCCTTACCCGGTCGAGCGACTGGATTTCGAGGGCACGGGCCACAGCATCCTGTTCCCCTTCGTGCCCACCACGCAGCTCGTCTACTGCCACCCGGTATCGGGGCGCAGCAGCAGCGTCGGCGGCACGCCGGCCGCCAACGCGCTGGCCGACGAACAGTCCTGGTTGGCCGCACGGCGCTTCCTGGCCCAGGCGGTGCAAGACCATCTTTCAGCCCATTCCTGATTCCTTTCCGACATGACCCAGCCCACCGTTTTCCCCGACCTCGTCGACACCCTGGCCCACGTGCCCAGCCACGGCCCGGTGCACGCGGCGCGCCAGCAGCGCGACAAGACCACGGCCGCCACGCAGGGCAGCTTGCAGGCCTTGCTGGACCCGGCCCTGCCCCAGATCACGCTGGCCGAACGCCTGCTGGCCGCTGCCTACACCGCACGCCTGACACCCGCGCCAGAGCTGGCCGCGCATTACCTGGAACGCCTGCAGGACCTGGGTGGCGCCGCGCCCGCTGTGGCCGCCGCGCTGGCCGCCCGCCAGCACGACACGATTGCCGAGCCGCGGCTGCGCGCCATCCTCGCCTACACGCATCGCCTGGCCACGCAGCCGGCCACCGGCAGCCAGGCCACGCTGCAGGCACTGCAACAAGCGGGCCTGGACACGGCGGCCGTGGTCGCGCTGTCGCAGCTCGTGGCCTTCGTGTCCTACCAGGCGCGGGTGGTCGCGGGCGTGCGTGCGCTGGCCAGCCATCCCGGCGCGCCGGCCCCGGCGGCCGAGGTGGCCGCAACCCCGGCTGCACCGGCCGCGCCGCTGCAGCCGCTGGCCATCAACGGCTATGTCGACCACGCGTTGACCTGGAGCGCCTGGCTGGACACCGTGCAGCTGGAGCAGGCCACGCCTGAGCAGCTGGAGGTGCTCGAAGCCAGCCACCCCAAGGCCAAGACCTCGGACTACTACCTGCTGCTGGTGCAGCAGCCCGAGATCCTGCGCCAGCGCCAGATCGCCTTCAACGCCATCATGTACGCGCCGGGCGGCCTGTCGCGCGCCGAGCGCGAGCTGGCCGCCACCGTGGTCTCGCGTGTCAACGGCTGCGTCTACTGCGCTTCGGTGCATGCCGAGCGTTTTGGGCAACTGGCCAAACGCAACGACGTCATCGCCCAGGTCTTCACCGACCCGCAAGGCGCCGGCACCAGCGCGCGCGAAAAGGCCATCGTGCAGGCGTCCATCGTGCTCACGCGCGAGCCGGCCGGCGACCTTGCCCCCACGCTGGCGGCGCTGCGCGCGCAGGGCCTGGACGATCTGCAGATCCTCGACCTGGTGCACGCCGTGGCCGTGTTCGGCTGGGCCAACCGGCTGATGCTGAACCTGGGTGCGCCGGACTGACGCGCTAGAAGTTCTTGCGCAGCGCCACCTCGCCGCCCGAGCCCGTTTCGCGGCCGGTGGCCGTGCGGTAGCGGTCGTGCAGCAGCGAGAAGTTGAGCGAGGTCAGCCGGCTCAAGGGGTAGTAATAGCCCAGGCTGCCACGGTGCCGCTGCGCGTCGGCGCTGCGGTCGGCGCCGTTGAACAGGCGCTGTGTGCTGGCCTGGTAGGACAGGCGGACCTGGCCCGTGCCCGCGGGCATGGAAGCGCCCACGGTGTAGGTCGCCGCGCGCCCGGCGTCGCTCGTGCCCAGGTCCCAGCTGCGCGCGGCGATGCCGTAGAGCGCGAAGGCATCGAAGTCATAGGTCGCTGACAGGGCAGCGGTCTGCCAATCGTCGGCCGCACGCGTGGCCGTCGCGGCGCGTGTGTCGCGCTGCCAGGCCAGCGAGACGATGAGCCGCTCGCCCTTGTACTCGGCCTGCAGGCCGTAGGCGTCCTTCTGGTTCGTGCCCTCTCCCATCGCATAGCCGGCGGCCACGCTGAAGCCGCCGAAGTAGGCGCTTTGCAGCATGACGGTGTTGTCCCACTTCTCGTTCTGCGCCGCGCCGCGTGTGCCCATGCCGGCCAGGCTGTCGCCGCCGAAGGCTTCGAAGCGGCCGGCCACGCCGCGCTCGTTGACGGGGCTGCTCATGCGCCCGAACCGCACGCTGCCCAGGCCGCGCTGCGTCAGCCCGACCCAGGACTTGTCCTTCCACATGCGGTCGCCGTCCTGCTCGCCCGTGTCGGCGAAAAAGCGGTGTTCGAGCTGGTAGATGGCGGCCAGGCCGTCGCCCAGATCTTCCACACCCCGAAAACCAATGCGCCCGCGCGAGCTGTCGTCGATGCGCCAGGCCGGCAGTTCGGGCTTTCTCACGTCTTTCATGTGGCGCACGCCGATGTCGATGCGGCCATAGATGATGTTGGACGACTGCCCCCAGGCCGATGCCAGCGGGGCGAGCGCCAGCGCGGCCATGGCGGCCGCGCGGCGTAAGGGAACACGGGTAGCGGGAATCATGCGGTTTGTCTCCTCAGGATGGGTGGGTGCCGCCGTGGACACGCCGGGGGCTCGCCTGGCGGTGGCGACTCGCGGACATGGCTGCGGTGGACAAGGCTCCGCCCTGGCGCCTGTCGCGGCGCTTTTCAAAGGCAGGGGGAAGAACGGAGACGGTTGGCCGCTCGCGCGGTCACCCGCTCCGTGCAGTCAGGGCATGGCCGTCAGGCGGCCTGCTCCCGGCTGTAGCTCAGGCTGGCCTCGACCAGCATGCGGGTATAGGCATGGCGGGGCGTGCCCGCCGTCAGCGTGCGCGCGTCCAGGGTCTCGACGATCTGGCCGGCCTGCATCACGGCGAGCCGATTGCACAGGTGGGCAACCACGCCCAGGTCGTGCGTGACGAGCAGGTAGGTCAGCCCCTCGCGCTCGCGCAGCTCGGCCAGCAGGTTGAGGATCTCGGCCTGCACCGACACGTCCAGCGCCGACGTCGGCTCGTCCAGCAGCAGCACGCGCGGCTGCAGGATGAGCGCGCGGGCGATGGCCACGCGCTGGCGCTGCCCACCCGAGAGCTGGTGCGGAAAACGGTCGCGAAAGGCCGGCCCCAGGCCGACCTTGGCCAGCACGTCGTCGACGCGCTCGTCGCGCCGGTCCAGCCGGTGGATGGCCAGCGGCTCGCGCAGCGCAGTCGCCACGGTCTGGCGCGGGTGCAGCGAGCCATAGGGGTCCTGAAAAACCATCTGCACGCGGCGGCAGCGCTCGGCGTCGAGCGCGCGCCTGAGCGGTTGCCCGTCGATGGCCAGTTCGCCCTGCCAGTGCGCCAGCAGGCCAGCCAGGCAGCGCAGCACGGTCGTCTTGCCCGAGCCGGATTCGCCGACCAGCCCGAAGGACTCGCCGCGCGCCACGGAAAAACTCACGTCGCGCAGCACCTGCACGGCCTTGGCGCCGGCGCCGAAACTCAGGTCGAGGCGGCGGATGCCGATCATCTCGCCGGTGGAGTTGAAGTTCATGCGGGCACTCCTTCGGTCATGGCGGGCGCCTGCGCCCAGGCCGGGTCGCGCTGCAGCGTGGGCAGGCGCGGGCGCGGCTGGTCCAGCCGGGGCAGCGCCGCCAGCAGACCGCGCGTGTAGGGGTGGCGCGCCTGGTCCAGGTCGGCCGCGGCAATCGACTCGACCACGCGGCCGGCGTACATGACCAGCACGCGGTCGCAGAAGCTGCGCACCAGGTTGAGGTCGTGGCTGATGAAGATCAGCCCCATGCCGTGCTCGCTCACCAGGTCGTCGAGCGTGGACAGCACCTGGCGCCGCACCGAAACGTCGAGCGCAGAGGTGGGCTCGTCGGCAATGATCAGCTCGGGCCGCGTGATCATCATCATGGCGATCATGATGCGCTGGCCCATGCCGCCGGACACTTCGTGCGGGTAGAGGTCGTAGACGCGGCGCGGGTCGCGGATGCAGACGGTTTCGAGCATGGCCAGCGCCTTCTCGCGCGCCTGCGCCGCGCCGACGCGGTGGTGGGCCAGATAGGCCTCGGCAATCTGCGGGCCCACCCGCATGACGGGGTTGAGCGAGTACTTGGGGTCTTGCAGGATCATGGCGATGCGCTGGCCGCGCACGGCCTGCATCTCGCGCTCGGAGGCGGCCAGCAGATCGAGCCCGCCCTGCGGTCCGTGCGCCCCATGAAGATGGCAGCGCGCGGCCGTGACCCGCGCCGTGCGTGGGTGCAGGCGCAGGATGGCCCGGCCCACGGTCGACTTGCCCGAACCCGACTCGCCGACGATGGCGAGTTTTTCGCGGCCCAGCGCAAACGACACGCCGCGCACGGCGGGGACCGGGCCGTCCTCGCCCGCAAAGGTGATGTGCAGGTCGTCGACCTGCAGCAGCGGCCCGGCGTCGCCGCCTGGGGCCGCAGCCGATGGCGTGATGGTCATGGGAATGTCTCCTCGTTTCAGATGGATCGGGTTCAGGCGCGCGGGTCGAGCACGTCGCGCAGGCCGTCGCCGACCAGGTTGAACGCCAGACTCACGAGCAGGATGGCGGCGCCCGGCACGGCGACCAGCCACCAGCACTCCAGCATGTAGTTGCGGCCCGTGGAAATCATGGCGCCCCACTCGGGCAGCGGCGGCTGCGCGCCCAGGCCCAGAAAGCCCAGGCCGGCAGCCGTCAGGATCACGCCGGCCATGTTCATGGTCAGCCGCACCACCACCGAGGACAGGCACAGCGGCGTGATGTGGCGCACCAGGATGCGCAGCGGCGAGGCGCCCTGCAGGCGCACCGCTTCGATGAAGTCGGCGTGGCGCAGCGACAGCGTCTCGGCACGCGCCAGGCGGGCGATCGGTGGCCACGAGGTCAGCGCGATCGCGATCACCGCATGCTCCAGACCAGGCCCGAGCGCGGCCACGAAGGCCAGCGCCAGCACCAGGCTGGGAAAGGAGATGAAGATGTCGGTCACGCGCATGAAGACGGTCTCGACCCAGCCCCCGAAATAGCCCGCGACCACGCCGATGGCCAGGCCGATGGGCCCGACCACCAGCGCCACCAGCGCCACCAGCGAGACGATGTAGAGCGTGATGCGCGAGCCGTGCACGATGCGGCTGAACACGTCGCGCCCGTATTCGTCGGTGCCGAACCAGTGCACGGCGCTGGGCGGCTGCAGTGCGCGCAGCAGGTCTTGCGCACCCGGGTCGTAGGGCGCCAGCCAGGGCGCGAACACGGCCACCAGAATCAGCCCCGCAACGACGGCCAGGCCGGCCAGCGTGAGCGGGTTGCGCCGCAGCTTGCGCAGCGCCTGCACGACGGGGTGGGCGCGCAGCCGGGCCCAGCGCGGGCTGGGGCGGGCCGCCGGCGCGGCGGCGGCCGGGGAGGAAGAAGTGGGAATGCTGGCCATGGCGAGGTCCTGTCGGTTCATCCGGAAATGGGGGGAATCAATTCAGCGCGTGCGCGGATCGAACACGCGGTAGAGCGCATCCGACAGCAGGTTCAGCCCGATGAAGATCAGCCCGATCACCAGCACGCTGCCCATGACGGCGTTCATGTCGCCCAGCAGCAGGCTGCTGGTGAGGTACTGGCCGAAGCCGGGCCAGGCGAAGACGGTCTCGATCAGCACCGCGCCTTCGAGCAGGCCGCCGTAGGCCAGCGCGACGATGGTCAGCAACTGCACGAGGATGTTGCGAAAGGCGTGGCGCCAGACCACTTCACGTTCGGACAGGCCCTTGACGCGTGCGGTCAGCACGTATTCCTGCGACAGCTGCGCGAGCATGAAGCTGCGGGTCATGCGGCTGATGTAGGCCATCGAATGCAGGCCCAGGATGGAGGCCGGCAGCACCAGGTGATGCAGCGCGCTGCCAAAGGCGGCCCAGTCGCCGGCCAGCGCCGAATCCAGCAGCAGCAGGCCGGTGCGGCGCGGCACCAGGCCGTCAAAAGCCAGGGCCACCCGGCCGACGCCGCCCACCCAGTCGAGCCAGGCGTAGAACACCAGCAGCCCCATCATGCCGAACCAGAAGATGGGCACCGAGTAGCCCGCCAGGCTGAGCACACGCACCAGCTGGTCCTGCCACTTGCCGCGGTGGGTGGCGGCGAACACGCCCAGCGGCACGCCCAGCGCCGTGCCCAGCACGATGGCAGCGCTGGCCAGCTCCAGCGTGGCCGGGAACACCCGCGCGATGTCGTCGACCACCGGGTTGCCGGTCAGGATGGCACGGCCCAGGTCGCCGTGCAGCAGGTCGCGCAGGTAGTAGCCGAACTGGGTGAGCAGCGGCTGGTCCAGGCCGAGCTGCAGGCGCACCTGGTCGTAGGTCGACGGGTCGGCGTCGGGCCCGACGATGGACAGCACCGGGTCCAGCGGCATGACGCGCCCGATCACGAAGGTCAGGGCCAGCAGCCCGAGCAAGGTGAGCGCGATGGAGATCAGCTTGCGGGCCGTGGCGGCCAGCGGCGCGGCACTGGGCCAGGGGCGCGCGGCAAGAGTGGGAGTGGACATGGCGGACGGTCCTCGGGCAAGGGGCGCGCAGGCGAGCCCCGGGTCGTGATGGCAAAAAGGGGGTCAGGAATTCAGCGCTGCTTGTGGACGTCGCGGTAGCGCGTGGTCACCGCGGGGTGGCCGCGGTAGTTGCGCAGGTCGTCGGCCAGCACCACGGTGTCCTGCATCTGCGAGATGGGGAAGATCGCGCCGACCTCCTGGTCGTATTCACGCTGGATGTCCTGGTACATCGCCGTCTGCGCCTGCGGGTCGACCAGCGTCACGGCCTGCTCGATGCGGGCGTTGAGCCCGGGGCTGTAGAAGCTGGTGCGCCAGCCCTGGAAGTTGGTCAGGCGCGCTTCGTCGCGGTTGTCGGGGTTGTAGACCAGCGCGCGCAGGCTGGAGTGCGGATGCGGCTCGGCCCCGCCGCCGCCACGCCCGACGATGATGTCGAACTTGCGCTCGCGCATGGCGCCGTAGACCTGGTTGCCGGTGCCGGGCAGGATGGCCGCCTCGATGCCCGCGCGCGCCAGCGTGGCCTGCAGGCTGGTGGCGATGTTGATGAAGGGCGATTCGGCCAGCACGCGGATGGTGGTCTTGAAGCTCTGCGGATAACCCGCCTCGGCCAGCAGCTGGCGCGCGCCCGCCACGTCCAGCGTGTAGCCGGGCTCGGGCAGCGTCGCGGCCAGGCCTCGCTGCACGGGGCGCTGATGCAGCACGCCGTAGTTGGGCATGATCGTCGTGTTGATGCCCTGGTAGTCGATCAACGAACGCAGCGCCTGGCGCACGCGGCGGTCGGCAAACGGCCCGCTTTTGGCGCTGACGGCGGCGTAGTACAAGGTGCCGCGCTGCACGGATTCGGTGTGCAGGCCGGGCGTGCCGCGCAGCGCCTGGATGTCGGGCACCGACATGCCGGTGGCCACGTCGATGTCGCCGCGCTCGATCATCAGGCGCAGCGCCTGCGACTCGGTCATGTGGCGCATCACCACGCGGCGCAGCGGCGGCGCGCCGCGCCAGTAGCGCTCGAAACGGCTCATGAGCAGCACGTCCTTGGCGCGCCACTCGTCGAGCCGAAAAGCCCCCGAGCCGGCCGCGCGCGTGGTCAGCCACGCGTGGCCCAGGTCGCCGTTCTTCTCGTGCGCCAGCACGGTCTGACGGTCGATCACGACGGCGCTCACGCTGGTGGCCAGGGTGTAGAGCACCAGCTTGGGGTCGGTCGCGCGCGGCAGGCGGATGACCAGCGTGCGCGCGTCATTGGCGTGGATCAAATCGCCCACGTTGGCGGCGGAAAAACCGTAGCTTTTCCAGGCGGTCGCCAGCGCCAGGTTGAGTTTGAGCACACGCCGCAGCGACCAGGCCGCGTCCTCGGCGGTGACGGCGTTGCCCGAATGGAAGACCACGCCTTCACGCAGCGTCAGCGTGATCGTGCGGCCGTCGGGCGCGATTTCCCAGCGCTCGGCCAGGCCGGGCATGACGCGGGTGAGGTCGTCGGGGTCGAGTTCGACCAGGTAGTCGTAGAGGTTGGCCGCGATCTCGACCACGTCGTTGCCCGTGGCCGCGGCCGGGTCGAGCGAGAGCAGGTTGTTCATGCTCATGCCGATGATGAGCTGGTCCGGCGGCGTGCGGGCCTGCGCCGTGCCGGGCACGGCCAGCAGCGCGGCCAGCGCCAGCGCCCCGGCCGCCACGGTGCTGGCCCATGCAGCCCGTGCGGGCGGGCGGCGGCGCGGGGCCGCCGTCATGCCTTGTTCCATGTTGTCTCCTCGTGTTCTGGCCGGTGCGCAGCCGCCCGGCTTGTCGATGGAATAGGTGGGTTTGTCGATGCCCTGGTTGTGGACTTGCGCGTGCTCAGTAGGTCTCGACGGTGTGCGCCTTCACGTAGTCGAGGTTGATGTCCTCGCCCAGCCCCGGCGCCTGCGACAGGTGCACATAACCGTCGGCGTCCATCGGGTCCCACAGGCTGTTGAGGTAGGGCGGCACTTCGTCGTAGTCGAGGAAGGGATGCAGCAGGCCGCGCTCGTACCAGCGGCAGTTCTTGATGGCCGCGCACACGGCCAGGTTGCCGGCGCTGCTGCCGTGCACCTCGCAGTCCATGCCGAAGGATTCGGCCAGGTGTGCGACCTTGAGCGTGGGGCCGATGCCGCCCACGCCCGGCACGCCCGCACGCAGGATGTCGCAGGCGCCGGCGCGCACCCAGTCGGCCCGTGTCCAGTGTTTGCCGGCGGCGGTCTCGGGGCCCAGGATGGGAATGTCGAGCTGGCCGGCCAGCCAGGCGTACGAGTCGATGCTCTGCTCGCTCATCATTTCCTCGAACCAGGTGAAGTTCAGCCGCTCCAGCGCGCGGCCGATCTTCAGCGCCTCGACCCGGCTGTACCAGTGGTAGCCGTCGATCATGAGCGCGATGTCGGGACCGACGGCCTCGCGCACCGCCTCGCAGGCCTTGATGTCCATCGCCACGCTGGGTGCGAACGAAACCGGCGGCATCCAGGTGTGCAGCTTGATCGCCTTGTAGCCGCGCGCGACCAGCTTGACGGCAAAGGCCGCGTATTCGTCGGGCGTCGACAGGCCGCCCTTGAGCTCGTCGCCGCACATGGTGCTGCCGTAGGCCGGCACCTTGTCGCGATAGCCGCCGATGAGCTTGTAGACCGGTAGCCCCAGCTTGCGCCCGGCCATATCCCACAGCGCCTGGTCGAAGGCGGCCAGGGCACGATCGCTGAGCTGGCCGGCGCTGCCGCGCTGCCAGTGCTCGAGGTCGTGCCACAGGCGCTCGCGGTCCAGCGGGTCCTGGCCGATCAGCACCTTGCGGCCGAACTGGTTGAGCACAAAGGGCCGGATCACTTCGACCGGCGCCAGCACGCGCCCGGCCGTGCCGTCGTCGGCCGTGAGGGTCAGCATGGCCAGCCGCGCCTGCGTGACGGTGTCGCTGGGGTGCGAGTGCCCGGCGCTGTCGCTGGTGCGGCGCGAGGGGAAGGTGAAGACGGTGCCCTGGATGCTTTCGATTTTCATGGTGCGCGAGGATGGGGAAGACAGCAAGACACCGTCATACGATGTCTTATGGCATGGTTTATTTTGAACCCATCATATGACATCCGCAATCTCGGGTTATCCCTGTGTCCCAGGAGATTTCCTCAAAACCTCCTGGGGAAACCCGGCAAACCCCAGCACGCTTTACCAACCCATATGATGGGTTTGACCGCGCTTGCCATATGATGGGCTTCCACTTCCCTTCCCCTCCCCTGCCCAGACGCATGAGCCGACGCGAGACCCTGACCGAACGCACCACCCGCATCGTGGCCGAGCACATCGCCAGCGGCCGCTACCCGCGCGGCGAACGCCTGCCCAGCGAACAGGCCATGATCGAGGAATTCGGCGTCAGCCGCACCGTGGTGCGCGAAGCCATCGCCAACCTGCGCGCCAGCGGCCGTGTCTCGACCGTGCCGGGCGTGGGCGTGTTTGTGGTCGAGCAGGCCGCCCCGCTGGCCGACGCCTTCGCCATCCGGCCGGAAAGCCTGACCGCTGCCAAGTCGCTGCTCAACGTGCTGGAGCTGCGCATCGCCGTCGAATCCGAGGCCGTCGCCCTGGCCGCGCTGCGCCGCACGCCGCGCCAGATCGACGAGATGCGCCAGGCCATCGCCGACATGCTGCACGCCATCGACCATCAGCAGGAACCCTTCGAGGCCGACCTGCGTTTTCACCGCACCATCGCCGAAGCCACCGACAACCCCGAGTTCGTGCGGCTCTTCAACTACATCGGCGGCCTGCTCATCCCGCGCGCGCAGCTGCGTTCGCGCCAGTTCGAAGGCAAGACCCTGGCCGCGCTGCGCGAACGCATGCAGCGCGAGCACGAACACATCTGCTATGCGCTCGAGCGCCGCGACCCCGACGCCGCCCGCGCGCTGCTGCGCCTGCACCTGGCCTCCAGCCGCGACCGGCTGCGCGAGGGGGTGGATCAGCAGGATGGGCAGAACACGCTCTAGCCAGGCACGGACTCACCCGCCACGACCGAGAAGGCCTCGCCGCCCGCGCGCCGGGTCAGCGCCTCCAGAATGCGCCGGGCCAGCTCCGGCACCAGCGGGTGCGGCGGCTGGCCGGCCAGCGTGGCGAAACCCAGGCGGTAGTCGATGGTCGGGCGGAAGGGGCGGCAGACGATGCCCATGTCCTGGCACAGGTGCGCGAACAGGCCGTTGACGATGGACACGCCCAGCCCTTGCGCCACGAAGCGGCAGGCCATTTCGACGGAGTGCACCTCGGCCCGGATCTGCGGCATCATCCGCCCCTGCCGAAAGGCCAGGTCGATCTGCTGGCGCAGCGAACGCTGGCGGCCCAGCAGCACCAGGTCGATGCCGATCAGGTCGGCGCTGGCCACGGTCTGCAGCGCCTGCAGCGGATGGCCGGCCGGCATGACGCAGACCGCCTCGGTGGCCAGCTCCGTCACCATCGCCAGGCCCGAGTTCAGCGGCGGCGAACGCACCAGCGCCAGGTCCGCCTCGCGGCCCAGGAGCGCGACTTCGCCGCTTTCATAGGTGCCGGCCAGCACTTCCAGGGCCACGTCGGGGTGGTCGTTGAGAAAGCCCTCGGCCACACCCGCCATGACGGCCTGGGCCACCGTGCTGGGCACCTGCACGCGCAGCAGCGTGCGGCGCTGGCCGCCCAGGCGCAACTGGTTCACGTGGCGATGCAGCGAGGCCGCGCCCGAGACCATGTTCTGCACGTCCGGCAGCAGCACCTCGGCCTCATGCGTGGGATGCAATCGCCCCTTGCGCCGCAGGAACAGCGGCACGCCCAGGTCTTCCTCGAACTGGCTGAGCAGGCGGCTGACGGCGGGCTGCGACGTGCCCAGGCGCTGCGCGGCGTCGATGGTCGAGCCGGTGGTCATGAAGGCGAGGAAGGCTTCGAGCTGTTTGAAGTTCATGGGGTTGTCGTGCGCGCATCAACCAGGGCGCCGCGCATCGTCTGCACGGCTGCAAGGGTTAACACTCAATTTGTCGCAATTCACATAGCTGCATGCCGGCTCGGCATACCGTTGCCAGCCCTGTTCGATCACGGGATTATTCGGCCGGAGCGGATTCTGACCTTTCACGAATCCGCCATCCATCCGTAATACCGCTGGGCCACGACCGGCAAGGAGAGCAAGATGCGCGCCACTTCAGACCACGACGACCGGCACCGCGGCACCTCATGACCGCGTTCATCATCCGCCGGCTCTGCCAGAGCGTCGTGATCCTGGCGCTGACCTCGCTGATCGTGTTTGCCGGCGTGTACGCCATTGGCGACCCGATCGAGATCCTGGTGCCCGCCGACGCTTCGCAGGCCGACATCGCGCAGGCCGTGCAGTCGCTGGGCCTGGACCTGCCGCTGCACCAGCAGTACCTGAAGTTCGTCGGCAACGCGCTGCACGGCGACCTGGGCAACTCCTTCGTCTTCAACCAGCCGGCCATCCAGCTCATCCTGCAGCGCCTGCCGGCCACGCTGGAGCTGGCCTGCGTGGCGCTGCTGCTGGCGCTGGTGATCGGCCTGCCGCTGGGCCTGGTGGCGGGCCTCAAGCCCGATTCGGCGCTCGACCGCGGCATCATGGCCGGCTCCATCCTCGGCTTCAGCCTGCCCAACTTCTGGCAGGGGATCATGCTGGTGCTGATCTTCTCGGTCACGCTGGGCTGGCTGCCCTCGACCGGGCGCGGCCCCACGGGCAAGGTCTTCGGCATCCACACCAGCCTGGCGTCGTGGGAGGGCATCCGCCACCTGATCCTGCCGGCGCTGAACCTGGCGCTGTTCAAGATCGCGCTGATCGTGCGGCTCACGCGCAGCGGCGTGCGCGAGACCATGCCGCTGGACTACGTGAAGTTCGCGCGCGCCAAGGGCCTGCGCGAGTCGCGTGTGATCGGCATGCACGTGCTCAAGAACATCCTGATCCCCATCGTGACCGTGGTGGGCATGGAGTTCGGCTCGCTGATCGCCTTTGCCACCGTCACCGAAACCATCTTCGCCTGGCCCGGCGTGGGCAAGCTGATCATCGACATCATCATGAAGCTGGACCGGCCCGTGGTGGTCGCCTACCTGCTGATCGTCGTCACGCTGTTCATCGTGCTCAACCTGCTGGTGGACATCCTCTATTCCGTTCTGGATCCCCGTGTCCGCGTGGGAGCCTCCGAATGAACCTCCCCGCCTTCAAGAAGCTGCTGCCCAGCCGCGACACCACCCTCGGGCAGGCCGTGCACGGCGTGCTCGACAGCCGGCCTGCCACGCTCGCCGCCGCCCTCTTCCTGGTGCTGGTGCTGGCGGCAATCCTGGCCCCGTGGATCGCGCCGCAAAACCCTTACGACCTGGCCACCATCACCATCCTGGACGGCCGCATGCCGCCGGGCAGCCAGGGCGTCTACGGCGACATCTATTGGGCCGGCACCGACGCCCAGGGCCGCGACATGCTGTCGGCCATGATGTACGGCCTGCGCACCAGCCTGGCCGTGGGTGTGCTCAGCGGCCTGTTCGCCATGGTCGTGGGCACGGTGCTGGGCCTGGTCGCGGCCTACTTCGGCGGCCGTGTCGACGCGCTGATCATGCGCCTGGTCGACCTGATGCTGGGCTTTCCGACCATCCTGGTGGCGCTGATGATGCTGGCCATTCTGGGCCAGGGCGTGGACAAGGTGATCCTGGCGCTGGTGGTCGTGCAGTGGGCCTACTTTGCCCGCGCGGTGCGCGCCACCGCCGTGGTCGAGCGCCGCAAGGAATACATGGAAGCCGCCCTGTGCCTGGGCCTGAGCCACCGTCGCGCGCTGTTCAGCCAACTGCTGCCCAACTGCATTGCGCCCATCATCGTCATCGCGATGATCCAGACCGCCAACGCCATCGCGGCCGAGGCCACGCTCAGCTTCCTGGGCATCGGCCTGCCGGTGACCGAGCCGTCGCTGGGCCTGCTGATTGCCAATGGCTACCAGCAGATGCTGGCCGGCCTGTACTGGATCAGCGTGTTCCCCGGCGTGCTGCTGCTGAGCGTGGTCTTCACCATGAACATCGTGGGCGATCGGGTGCGCGAGGCGCTCAACCCACGCCTGCAGAAATAGGAAGCGCCATGACTGCCATCCCCACCCCCACGCTTTCCGTGCGCAACCTGCGCACCTGGTTCCACACCCGCGCCGGCCTGGTGCGCGCCGTGGACGACGTGAGCTTTGACGTGCACCCGGGCGAGATCCTGGGCCTGGTCGGCGAGTCCGGCTCGGGCAAGTCCATCACGGGCTTTTCCATCCTGGGCCTGATCGACCCGCCCGGCCGCATCGACGGCGGCCAGATCCTGTTCAAGGGCACCGACCTGGCGACGCTGTCGCGCGAAGAGCTGCGCCAGCTGCGCGGCAACCGCATCGCCATGGTGTTCCAGGACCCGATGATGACGCTCAACCCGGTGTTCCGCATCGAGACCCAGATGGTCGAAACGGTGCTCAGCCACGAGCGCTGCAGCCGCAAGGCGGCGTGGGACCGCGCCCGCGACACGCTGGCCGCCGTGGGCATTCCGTCGCCGGCCGAGCGCATGAAGGCCTACCCGCACCAGCTGTCGGGCGGCATGCGCCAGCGCGTGGCGATTGCCATCGCCATGCTGCACAAGCCCGACCTGATCATTGCCGACGAGCCCACCACGGCGCTGGACGTGACGATCCAGGCGCAGATCCTGGCCGAGATGCAAAAGCTCTGCGCCGAGACCGGCACCACCATGGTGTGGGTCAGCCACGACCTGGCCGTGGTGGCCGGCCTGGCCGACCGCGTCTGCGTGATGTATGCCGGGCGTGTGGTCGAGTCCGGCAGCACCGACGACATCCTCGATCACCCACGCCATCCCTACACGGTCGGCCTGATCGGCTCGGTGCCCAGCAATGCGCACACGGGCGAGCGGCTCTACCAGATCCCCGGCATGGCGCCCTCGCCGCTGGCGCTGCCGCCGGGTTGCGCCTTCAACCCGCGCTGCAGCCATGCGTCCGAACGCTGCCGCGCAGAGCAACCGCCCATCGAGGCAGCCGGCAACCGCAGCCACCGCTGCTTTCATCCCCAGACGACTGGAGTCCTTCTGTGAACACGCCGATCCTGATGCAGGCCCAGCAGGTCTCGCGCCTGTTCGTCAAACGGCCCGACTACGCCGAGCGCCTGGCCGGCCTGCTCGGCGCCAAGGTGGCCGCGCACACCGTGCATGCCGTCGATGGCGTGGACCTGACCATCCACCAGGGCGAAGTGGTCGGCCTGGTGGGCGAGTCCGGCTGCGGCAAATCGACGCTGGGCCGGGTGCTGGCGGGCATTTTGCCGGCCACCACGGGCAGCATCCAGACGCCCGCCGGCGAACTGTCCGCCCTGACCGGCCGTGCCGCGCACGCGCAGCGCATGGCCACGCAGATGATCTTCCAGGACCCGATGTCCTCGCTCAATCCACGCAAGCGGGTGCGCGACATCATTGGCGAAGCACCCGTGGCCAACGGCATCGTCGCGCGCCGCGACTGCGACGACTACGTGGTCGACGTGATGCGGCGTGTGGGGCTCAACCCGGACTTTCGCAACCGTTTTCCGCACCAGTTCTCGGGTGGCCAGCGCCAGCGCGTGGGCATCGGCCGGGCCTTGGCGGTCAAGCCGCAATTTCTGATCTGCGACGAATCGATCGCCGCGCTGGACGTGTCGATCCAGGCCCAGATCCTGAACCTGTTCATGGACCTGCGCCAGGACCTGGGCCTGACCTATTTGTTCATCAGCCATGACCTGGGCGTGGTGCAGCGCATCAGCGACCGCACCGTGATCATGTACCTGGGCCGCATCGTCGAATCCGGCCCCACGGCCGAGGTGTTCAAGGCGCCCCGCCATCCCTACACCCAGGCGTTGCTCGACGAGGTGCCGCGCCTGTCCAACCGCAAACGACGCTTTCACGCAATCCAGGGCGAGATTCCGTCGCCGCTGAACCCGCCCACGGGCTGCCACTTCCACCCACGCTGTCCCCACGCCACGGCGCGCTGCGCTGCAGAGCAGCCGCTGCTGCGCACGGTGGGCGGCGGCCATCAGGCTGCGTGCCATCTGCTCGACAACGCCGCCTGACGCGCCCACCCGGAGCCCCGCATTCATGAAGCCCATCCCCTCTTCGATTCGCGGCGCGCTGCGCGCCGCCCTGGCGCTGGCGCTGCTCGCGTCAGCCACCGCCTTTGCGCGGCCGCTGCTGACCATCGGCCATTCGAGCGAACCGTCGTCCATGGACCCGCTGTTCTCGCGCACCGCCAACAACCAGGCCGCCGCCGAGAACATCTTCGAGCGCCTGGTCGCCAGCGACGAGAACATGCAGCTGCGCCCCGGCCTGGCGCTGTCCTGGCGCGTGCTGGAGCCCACGCTGTGGGAGATCCGGCTGCGCCCGGGCGTGCAGTTCCACGACGGCACGCCCTTCACCGCCGACGACGTGGTGTTCTCGCTGGAGCGCGCGCCCAAGGTGCCCAACAGCCCGGCCCCCTTTACCGGCGCGGTGCGCACCATCGCCAGCATCCAGGTCGTCGACCCGCTGACCTTGCGCATCCGCACCAAGGAGCCCACGCCCGACCTGATGGAGCAGATCGGTCTGGTCTACATGCTCTCGCGCCACGCGGCGCAGGGCAAACGTTCGGAGGACTTCAACTCAGGGGTGGCGACCATCGGCACCGGCCCCTACCAGTTCAAACGCTGGCAGCCCGGCGACAGCCTGGAGCTGCAACGCAACGACCACTACTGGGGCGCCGCGCCCGAGTTCGACCGCGTGGTGATCCGCTACATCGCCAACGACGCGGCGCGCATCTCGGCGCTGCTGTCGGGCTCGGTCGACCTGATCGACAGCGTGCCGCCCACCGACGCCAAGAACCTGAAGAACAAACCGGGCTATCCGCTGTTCAGCTCACCGTCGGCGCGCCTGATCTACCTGGCGCTGGATTCCGCGCGCGACGCCAGCCCCTTCGTCACCGACGCGCAGGGCAAGCCGATGTCGGCCAATCCGCTCAAGGACGTGCGTGTGCGCCAGGCGATCTCGAAGATGTTCATGCTCGGGCCGATCACCGAGCGGCTGCTCAGCGGCGCGGGTGTGCCCGCCGGCCAGATGGTGCCCGAGGGCCTGGGCGGCTACAGCGCCAACCTGCCGGCGCCCGCCTACGACCTGGCTGGCGCGCGCGCCTTGCTGGCCGAGGCCGGCTACGCCCACGGCTTCGGGCTGACCATTCACTCGTCCAACGACCGCTTCGCCAGCGACAGCGACCTGGCCCAGGCGCTGGCGCAGATGATGGCGCGTGGCGGGCTGCGCATCAACGGCGTGGTGACCCAGCCCTACAACGTCTACGCGGGCGCCAGCGGCAAGCAGCAGTACAGCGCCTTCATCTTTTCCTACGGCAACAGCACGGGGCGACTCGGCCAACGGCCTGACCAACGTGCTGGCCACCTACGACAAGGCCGCGGGCACCGGCGCCTTCAATCGTGCGCGTTATTCCAACCCCGAGCTGGACCGCCTGCTGGCGCGCGCGGCGGTCGAGTTCGACCCCGCGCAGCGCAACGCGCTGCTGCGCCAGGCCGCCGAGGCCGGCTTCAACGACGTCGGCATCGTGCCGCTGTATTTCCCCGTGGTGTTCTGGGCCGCCCGCGCTGGCACGGCCATCCGGCCCAACAAGGTCGAACGCACCTCCATGCTGTACATCCAGGAAGCCAAATGACACTTGACGACACCACTTCCCTTGCACCGGCCGGCCCGGTGCTGGCCGATCAGAGGGTGCGCATGCGCGACGGCGTGCACCTGGCCACCGACGTGCACCTGCCGCCCGGCTACCGGCCGGGTCTGGATGCGCCGCTGCCGGTCATCCTGGAGCGCACACCCTACGGCAAATCGGCGGTCTCGCGCGCCGAGCAGATCGGCGAGCGGCTGGGCGTGCCCCGGCCGGAGGTCGCCCGCTACTTCACGCAACACGGCTTTGCCGTGGTCTACCAGGACTGCCGCGGCCGCTACGGCTCCGAAGGCCATTTCACCAAGTACCTCTCCGAAGGGCCCGACGGTTTCGACACGCTGGCCTGGATCGTCGCGCAGCCCTGGTGCAACGGCAAGATCGGCACCATGGGCCTGTCCTATGCCGCGCACACACAGCTGGCGCTGGCCTGCCTGAACCCGCCAGGCCTGGCCTGCATGGTGCTGGACTCGGGCGGCTTTTCCAACGGCTACCAGTGCGGCATCCGGCAGTCGGGCGCGTTCGAGCTCAAGCAGGCCACCTGGCCTTCAAGCAGGCCAAGCTCAGCCCGGCCGCGCAGCAGGATCCAGTGACGCTGGCCGCGCTGGAGGCTCAGGACATCCGCCAGTGGTTCTCGCGCATGCCGTGGCGGCCCGGCCATTCGCCGCTGTCGGCCGTGCCGGAATACGAGGACTACCTGTTCGAGCAATGGCGGGCCGACACCTTCGATGCGTCGTGGCAGCAGTTGGGCATCTACGCCCAGGGTTATTACGACGCCATCCCCGACATTCCCGTGGTGCTGATGTCGAGCTGGTACGACGCCTACGTACGCACGACGCTGGAGAACCACGCGGGCCTGACCGCCGGCCGCCAATCGCCCGTGCGCCTGATCATGGGCCCCTGGCTGCACGGCGACCGCAACATCACGCACAGCGGCGATGCCGAGTTCGGTCCGCAGGCCGCATTCGACCACCACATCGCCGCGCATTGGCTGGCCTTCCGGCTGGCGTGGTTCCAGCGCTGGCTGCAGGGCCGGCCCCAGGATGGCGCCGCCGACCCGGCCGCGCGCCTGTTCCTGATGGGCGGCGGCAGCGGCCGGCGCAACGCCCAGGGCCGCTTCGACCACGGCGGCGCGTGGGTGCAGGCCGACGCCTGGCCCGTGCCGCAAGCGCGGCCCACGGCGTTTTACCTGCACGCTGACGGCCGCCTGGACCTCGCCCCGCCACGCACCGACGGCGCGCGGATCCGCTACCAGGCCGACCCGCGCCACCCCGTTCCCACCATTGGCGGCTCGCTCACATCGGGCCAGCCCGTGTTCTCGGGCGGCGGCTTCGACCAGCGCGAAGATGCCCGTTTCTTCGGCGTGCAGCAGCCCGGCCTGCCGCTGGCCTCGCGCGACGACGTCATCGTCTTCCAGACCGCGCCGCTCGAACAGGATCTGGCCGTTGTCGGCCCGGTCACCGTCAGTCTGTTCATCTCGTCCGACTGCCCCGACACCGACTTCACCGCCAAGCTGATCGACGTCTATCCCGCCAGCCCCGACGACCCCGACGGCTACGCCCTGAACCTGACGGACGGCATCTTCCGCTGCCGCTTCCACGCGTCCTGGGAACAGGCCAGCCTTCTGGAGCCGCACAAGGTCTACGCCATCACCATCGAACCGTTTGCCACCTGCAATCTGTTCAAGCGCGGCCACCGCATCCGGCTCGACATTGCCAGCAGCAATTTCCCCAAGTACGACGTCAACCCCAACAGCGGCGAATCCGCCGCCGACGCGCGCGAAAAACGCGTGGCGCTCAACACCGTGCACCTGTCCCCCGCCCACCCGTCCAGCATCACGCTGTGCGTGGCCGAACCGCAGGCGCTGGTGCCGCTGCCCACCCCGGCCATGACCACCGGCTAGGGCTTTTGCCTTTCCACACTGCCCACCGCCTGCGCACCCCGCACGGGCGGCAGGGACCACTGTTGCCCATCGTTCCCTTCCTTGACGCCTGGAGGATCGCGCTGTGAAAAGTCTCTTGGACAAGCGCCGCAGACAGTTTCCGGGCCAGCTGGTCGCGTCGGCACATCATTTTTCCGTATGCATCAATCGATCTGAAAAATGCAATTCACGAATGAAGCAGTGCCCCGCAAGATGCGCGGCGGCCCCAACGAGGCCGCCGTGACCTAGCGCCTGTCCACCGTTTCTTTCACACCCAGACCATGTGCCACCTGTGGGTGCAAGGGACCGCTTTTGTCATCGTTTCATCACTTCTTGGAGGAGACTTCTGTGAACCATCTCTTGAAAAACCGCCGCACCTGGGGAACCGCCATCGCCCTGTCGTGCCTGTCCCCCTTCCAGGCCGCCGAGGCCACGTCGGTCACGCTCTATGGCCTGGTCGACGTGGGCATGGTGTATGAGCGCAAGAACGGAAAAGGCGACCTGACCCAGGGCAGCGGCAACCAGTCCGGCTCGCGCCTCGGGTTCCGGGGCGTGGAAGACCTGGGCAATGGCTACAAAGCCGTGTTCCGGCTGGAAAACGGCATCAACGTCGACGACGGCACCCAGGCCCAAGGCCGCCTGTTCGGCCGCTGGGCCTATGTGGGCCTGTCGGGCGGCTTCGGCGAAGTCCGCCTGGGACGCCAGTGGGTCTATGGCTTCGAGTGGGGTGGCATCGGCTCGCCCTTCGGCACGGGCTGGAGCCAAGGCTCCATCGGCTCCACCCTGGGCTACAACGACGGCGACTTCGGCTCGGGCGGCCGCATCGACAACGCCGTGCTCTACACCACGCCCCGCATCAAGGGCTGGCAGGGTGGCCTGGGCTACAGCCTGCAGGCCGTTGAAAACCCGTCCAGCACCGCCACCCCCAACAACGACCGCGTGCTGACCGCCGGCCTGCGCTACAACCAGGGCCCACTGGCCATGGCCCTGACCTACGAGCGCCTGCAACCGCGCAACACACCGAACACCAAAAAGCGCGCCGGCAACCTGCAACTGGCCGCGTCCTACGACCTCGACTGGATCGAGCTGCACGGCACCTACGGCGACCTGCGCAACCCCAACGTCGGCCCCTCCGCCGGCCGCGGCCACGTGCGCTCCTGGATCGGCGGCGTCACCTTGCCCGTCAGCAAATCATCGTCCGTCCTGGCCAGCTACCAGCGCGCTGCCCGCTCCGACATCTCGGGCTGGGCGCTGGGCCATCAATACAGCCTGTCCAAACGCACCAACCTCTACGCCTTCATCAACCGGCTGGACGAGCGGAAGTCGCACACGCTGCAGACTTCGGTGGGGATGCGGCATATGTTCTAGAACTTGCGGCACATTTTTTTGCTCGCCCAACGCCCTGGCCTTTTCCTTCTCGACTTGGCAAAAGAGGGGGCCATGGCACGGTCGATCACGCCGTGTGAGCCTGCAGGTTGTTCCGCAGGGGTGATGCGCAAAAGTGCAACCATTGCACAGTGCAAAGATTGCACTAAAATCCCCCCATGCCAACCATCGTCCGCCTCAGTACCTGCACCATCACCATGTACGCGGCGGACCATCTGCCTCCGCATTTCCATGTCAGGTTGCGCGACGGACGCGAGGCACTGGTTGCAATCGCCACGCTGACGCCCTTGAGCAACAAGGTGCCCCGGCGTGAACTGGCCGAAGCCCTGGCATGGGCCCAAGCCAACCAGGCTGCCCTGGCAGCCCAATGGGAAAGGCTCAATCCATGAACAAACAATTCACCATCACGGGTCTGGAAGTCCGGCCCGGCCATCGGCTCCACCTCACCTATGCCGATGGCGAAACCTTTGACGTGAGCATCAAGCCCGTCATCGAACGTGCCCCCGTGCTCAAGGCGCTGCAATCCGCTGCGGTGTTCCGGCGTGCGCAGATCGGTGACTGGGGTGGCAGCGTCACCTGGGGCGACGACGACCTGGAACTGGCTGCCGACAACCTGCGCGCCCGCGCCATCGAACAAGCTGGCGGCTACTCGCACGAACTGGTGCTCAACTGGATGGCCCGCCATGCACTCACGCTCGACCAGGCCGCCCAGGCCCTGGGCCTGTCGCGCCGCATGCTGGCCTACTACCGCAGCGGCGAAAAGCCAGTCCCACGCACTGTGGGGCTGGCTTGTCTGGGATGGGAAGTTGAGCGGCGCAAGGCGGCGTGAGCGCCATGCTGTCTAAAAATGCCGATGGCGGGCATTTTTGGCGGAAGCGGTGAGATTCGAACTCACGAACCCTTACGGGTCGCCGGTTTTCAAGACTGGCGTTTTTTCATCCCGCGTCGGATAGCGCTGTCTTCAGGCGGATCCCCTCATCACCCGTAGGCGCATGTCGCCAAACAAGCGCGGCCCCGGCTGCGCTTCTCACAATCAACACCATGCGCCCCAGCGGCCCGCGCGAGCGGCCTGCAGCCGGGCGCCATCGAACTGGAGATCCATCGTGTTTGGACTGAGCCCCCAAGTCTTTCTGCTGCTGGACGCGCTTGTCGCCATCGTCCTGTTGATCCTGCTGATCACCCGCTGGCGCTTTCACCCCTTCGTCGCGCTGATGCTGGCGGCCGGCTTCCTGGGTTTGACGTCGGGCATGCCGGTCGACAAGGTCATGGCCGCCTTCCAGAAGGGCTTTGGCGACACGCTGGGCTTTGTCGGCATCGTGCTCGGTCTGGGCACCATGCTGGGCATGATGATGGCCGAGTCGGGCGGCGCCGACCGCATCGCGCGCACGCTGATCGCCAAGTTCGGCCGCGAGCGTGTGCACTGGGCCATCATGCTGGCGGCCTTCATCGCGGGCCTGCCGCTGTTCTTCGAGATCGGCCTGGTGCTGCTGGCGCCACTGGTCTTCATCGTGGCGCGGCGCGCGGGCGTGTCGCTGGTCAAGGTGGGCGTGTCGCTGCTGGCCGCGCTGTCGGTGGTGCATGCGCTGATCCCGCCCCACCCGGGCCCGCTGCTGGCCATCCAGGCCTTTGGCGCCGACATGGGCAAGACCATTCTTTACGGCCTGATCGTGGGCCTGCCCACGGCCATTCTGGCCGGGCCGCTCTTTGCCAGCTTCATCTCGCGCTACGTGCCGGGCAAGCTGACGTCGGAGATGGCCGAGCAGTTCGTGCAGGAGCGTGACGAGAAGGACATGCCGGGCTTCGGCATCACCGTCTTCACCGTGCTGCTGCCGGTGATCCTGATGCTGCTCAAGGCTTTTGCCGACATCTTCCTGCCGGCCGAAACCACCGCACGCGTGTGGCTGGACTTCATCGGCCACCCGATCAACGCGCTGCTGATCGCGCTGCTGCTGGCGCTCTACACCTTCGGCTACGGCCGGGGCTACGAAGGCAAGCAGATCCTCAAGTTCCTGGAAAAGAGCCTGGCGCCCACCGCGGCCATCGTGATGATCATCGGCGCGGGCGGCGGCTTCAAGCAGATGCTGGTGTCCTCGGGCGTGGGCGATGCGATCGGCCACATGGCCGTGCAGGCGCAGCTCTCGCCCATCGTTCTGGCCTGGACGGTGGCCGCGCTCATCCGCATCGCCACGGGCTCGGCCACGGTGGCCATCATCACCGGTGCGGGCATCGTGGCACCGGTGATCGCGCTGGTGCCTGGCGTCAACCGCGAGCTGCTGGTGCTGGCCGCGGGCGCCGGCTCGGTCATGTTCTCGCACGTCAACGACGCGGGCTTCTGGCTGGTCAAGCAGTATTTCAACCTGACGGTGGTGGAAACCTTCAAGACCTGGAGCGTGCTGGAGACCATCATCTCGGTCGCCGGCCAGGTGTTCGTGCTGCTGCTGGGCCTGGTAGTCTGACGCCATGACCGCAGAGATCGTGATCGGTGTCGACATCGGCACCACCAGCACCAAGGCCGTCGCCATCACCCCGCGCGGCGAGGTCGTGGCCCACCACAACGTCGACTACCCGCTGCTGCGGCCCGAGCCGTCGGCGGCCGAGCAGGACCCGCAGCAGATCCTGCAGGCCGTGCTCGCGGTGATCCAGTCGTGCGTGGCGCAAAGCCGCCTGAAGGACGCGGACACGCGCGTGCTGGCGGTGTCGTTCTCGGCCGCCATGCACAGCCTGATCCTGATCGGCGAGGACGGCGCGCCGCTCACGCACAGCATCACCTGGGCCGACAACCGCGCCGCACCCTGGGCCGAGCGCATCCGCGACGAGTGGGACGGCCTGGCCATCTACCGCCGCACCGGCACGCCCATCCACCCGATGTCGCCGCTGGCCAAGCTGGTCTGGCTACGCCACGAGCAGCCGGCACTGCTGGCCAAGGCGCGCCACGTGGTCGGCATCAAGGAGTTCGTGCTGCACCACCTGTTCGGCCAATGGGTGGTCGACCACTCGATCGCTTCGGCCACCGGGCTGTTCAATCTGGAGAAGCTGGACTGGGACGCGGGCGCGCTTGAACTGGCGGGCATCAACGCCACCCAACTGCCCACGCCCAAGCCCACCACGCATGCGCTGCGCGGCCTGCCCGCCGAACTGGCGAGCGAGCTGGGCCTGCCGGCCGACACGCCCTTCGTGCTGGGCGCCAACGACGGTGTGCTCTCCAACCTGGGCGTCAACGCGATCGCACCGGGCGAGGTGGCCGTGACCATCGGCACCAGCGGCGCCATGCGCACGGTGGTCGACCGTCCGCTGACCGACCCCGAAGGCCGCACCTTCTGCTACGCCCTGACTGAAAAGCACTGGGTGGTGGGCGGCCCGGTCAACAACGGCGGCATCATCCTGCGCTGGATCCGCGACGAATTCGCCGCGGCCGAAACCGAGACCGCCAAGCGTCTGGGCATCGATCCCTACGAGGTGCTCACACGCATCGCCGAGCGGGTCTCGGCCGGCGCCGAGGGTCTGCTGTTCCACCCCTTTCTGGCGGGCGAACGCGCGCCGTATTGGGACGCGCGGCTGCGCGGCTCGTTCTTCGGGCTGGGCATGCACCACGGCAAGGAGCACATGATTCGCGCGGCGCTGGAAGGGGTGATCTTCAACCTCTACGGCATCCTGCCCGCGGTGGAAGCCGTGGCCGGCCGCAGCCGCCGCATCAAGGCGACCGGCGGTTTTGCGCGCTCGGCGCTGTGGCGCCAGATGATGGCCGACGTGTTCGACCGCGAGGTGGTCGTGCCCGAAAGTTTCGAGAGTTCCTGCCTGGGCGCTGCAGTGCTGGCGCTGTATGGCCTGGGCCATGCGGACAGCCTGGAGGTGGTGGCCGACATGGTGGGCGCCACACACCAGCACACGCCCGAGCCCGAGGCCGTGGCGCTGTACGACGCGCTCAAGCCCATCTACCTGTCGTTGCCGCGCAAGCTGGCCGAGGAGTACAAGGCCATCGCCGCCTTCCAGCAGCGCGTGAGTGACCGGGCGCTCAACAGCAGCCAGTAAGGCAGCTCACGCCAAAGAACGCAGCCCGGCACACGCCGGGCTTTTTGTTGTCGGCAGTACGGGTCCCAAGGTTGTCGAGCACCCGCACAAGCCGCAACGCCCGCGATGCCGGAAGCGGACCTGGGGCCTGCCGGAGCGAGGTCAAGGAGGAGGACTGGACAAAGTCCAGTCCGGGGGACAGGAGCGCAGGCAGGCCCCAGGTCCGCTTTCGGCATCTCCCACTGAACTTGCTTGCGTCAGTCAGTCGCCCCGAAGACAGGCTGTGCGAGCGCCTCGCCCGGCCCAAATCCGACGTCGATGCCTTGCCGCCAATGTCCGGCGTGCGCGGCGCGCCGCTGCCGGGGGCCAGCACCTTCTCGATCGCGCCCAGCACCGCGTCGTGCGCGTCCTTGTGGCCCAGGAACTCCAGCATCATCGCGCCGCACCAGATCTGGCCGATCGGGTTGGCAATGCCCTGCCCCGCGATGTCCGGCGCCGAGCCGTGCACCGGCTCGAACAGCGACGGCGCCGTGCGGTCCGGGTTGAGGTTGGCGCTGGGCGCGATGCCGATGGTGCCCGTGCAGGCCGGGCCCAGGTCCGACAGGATGTCGCCGAACAGGTTGCTGGCCACCACCACGTCGAAGAAATCCGGGCGCTGCACAAAATGCGCCGTCAGGATGTCGATGTGGAACTTGTCCAGGCGGATGTCCGGATAGGCCTTGGCCATCTCGGCCACACGCTCGTCCCAGTAGGGCATGGTGATGGCGATGCCGTTGGACTTGGTCGCGCTGGTCAGGTGCTTCTTGGGCCGCGACTGCGCCAGTTCAAAAGCGAACTTGAGCACGCGGTCCACGCCGTGGCGCGACATCACCGTTTCCTGCATCACGATCTCGCGCGGCGTGCCCGGGTACATGCGCCCGCCGATGCTCGAATACTCGCCCTCGGTGTTCTCGCGCACGATGTACATGTCGATCTCGCCCGGCTCGCGCGCGCTGCCGTCGCGCCGCACCACCGGGGCGATGATGCCGGGCATCAGACGCGCCGGGCGCAGGTTGATGTATTGGTCGAACTCGCGCCGGAACAGCAGCAGCGAGCCCCACAGCGAAACATGGTCCGCAATCTTCTCGGGCCAGCCGACGGCACCGAAATAGATCGCGTCGTGGCCGCCGATCTGCTCCTTCCAGTTGTCGGGCAGCATCTGGCCGTGCTTTTCGTAGTAGTCCCAGCTCGAAAAGTCGAAATGGTCGAACTGCAGGTCGATGCCGAAGCGGCTGGCGGCCGCTTCCATCACGCGCAGGCCTTCGGGCATGACCTCCTGGCCGATGCCGTCGCCGGCGATGACGGCAATGCGTTTTTTCTGGCTCATGGCTTGAATCCTCTTCTTTCTTCAGAAACGGGTGGGTGTCTTTTCAGGCGATGGGCAGCGGTTCGCTGCGGAAAAAGGTGTGGCATTGCGCCAGCAGCGACTCGGGCGCTTCTTCGGCGATGTAGTGGCCGCAGGGCAGCGCCTGGCCTTCGACCGCCTGCGCGCGTTCGCGCCACAGCGCCAGCACGTCGAAGTTGTGGCCGACCGCGCCGTGTTCGCCCCACAGCACACGCAGCGGCTGCGCCAAGCGGCGGCCGGCGGCGATGTCGGCGCGGTCGTGGTCCAGATCGATGGTGGCGCTGGCGCGGTAGTCTTCGCAGATCGAGGTGGCCGTGCCGGGCAGCCGCAGGCAGCGTTCGTATTCGGCCAGCGCCTCGGGCGCGAAGGCGGCCATGCCGGCGTGGCGCTTGCCCATCACGCTGCGCAGGTAGCCGGACGGGTCGGTCTGCAGCACTCCCTCGGGCAGCGGTGCGGGCTGGATCAGGAAGAACCAGTGCCAGTAGGCACGCGCGAAGGCTTCGGTGGTGCGTTCGTACATGGCCAGCGTGGGCGCGATGTCCAGCAGCATCAGGCGTTCGACGGCCTGCGGGTGGTCGGCCGCCAGCCGGTGCGCCACGCGCGCGCCGCGGTCGTGCGCCAGCACCTGGAAACGCTCGAGGCCGGCCGCCTGCATGACGGCCAGCGCGTCGGCGGCCATCTCGCGTTTGCTGTGGTTGGCGTGAACCGTGTCGGCCGGCAGCCGGGCCGAGTCGCCATAGCCGCGCAGGTCCATCATCACCACGGTAAAACGCTGCGCCAGCGTGGGCGCCACGCGGTACCACATGGCGTGCGTCTGCGGATGGCCGTGCAGCAGCAGCAGCGGTGTGCCCTGCCCACCCACGCGGGCGGCAAGGCGCACGGGGCCGGCGGCGCCGGGCCGCTCCACCGTCAGGGTTTGGAATGTGGAAAACATGCGGTGATTGTCGTGAGCACATCGCGCGCCATCAAGCCATAATCAGGCCACACATTCATTCCCAAAATGAACGAATCAAATCCCCTGGACCGCCCCGATCTTCAGCTTCTGTACCACCTGCGCAGCCTGGGAAGCCTGGCAGCCACGGCGCGTGCGCTGGACGTGACGCCCTCGGTGATCAGCAAGCGCTTGGCCCGGCTCGAACACGCGCTGGGCCTGCGACTGTTCCTGCGCACCACACGCCGGCTCGCGCCCACGCCCGAGGGCGAACGCCTGTGCGAAGGCGCGACCCAATTGCTGGCGCAGTTCGAGGCGCTGGAGCAGGACGTGCGCGAGCAGCACAGCGAACCGGTCGGGCTGATCCGGCTGGCGGCCACCTTTGGTTTTGGCCGGCTCTGGCTGGGGCCGGCGCTGGCGGCGTTCCAGCAGCGCTACCCACGCACACGCATCCAGCTGCAGCTCACCGACCGGCTGCCCGACCTGGCCGGCGAAGGCTATGACGGCGCAATCTGGCTGTGGTCGCCCGACGCGCACCGCAGCCGCGAATGGTCGGCGCGGCGGCTGGCCGCCAACCGGCGGGTGCTGGTGGCCGCGCCGTCCTACCTGGCGCGCCGCGGCACGCCCTTGTCGCTCGACGACCTGGCCGCGCACGACTGCCTGGTCGCGCGCGAGAACCAGCAGTTCGACCAATGGACGCTGCAGGCCGTGGGCGAGGCGGCGCACGGCAGCCCGCCACCCCGGCCCGTGCGGGTCGATGGTGCGCTGTCGAGCAACTCGGGCGAGCTGGTGCGCGACTGGTGCCTGGCCGGGCGCGGCATCATGCTGCGCAGCCTGTGGGACGCGGCGCCTCACCTGCAGCGCGGCGCGCTGGTGCAGGTGCTGCCCGGCTACGCCATGCTGGACGCCGACATCCAGTGGCTGGCGCCCTACCGGCCACGCAAGCCGCGCCGCATGGCCTTGCTGGCCGACTTTCTGCAGGAACGCTTCGCGCCCGAGCCCTGGTCATTGCCCACGCCCGATACGGCACCGCCCGGCCTGTAGGACGCTCGCCCTTCGTGGTCCGCAACGGCCCCGCGCCTGGAAAATGGCCGCTCGGACCCTCGGTATAGTGGCTGCGCTGCAAGCGACAGCGCCCCACCGTCAACGGACGACGACCACACCATGAAACAGACCCTGCGGCGCGGCCTTGCCCGTACGCTCAGACGCTCGAGCCCGGCCGACTCCGGCATCCATCCGGCCTCTCCCGACCTGCATCGGCGCGCCCGCTCGCCCATGCCGCTGAAAACCCTGCTGAGCTTCACGGCCGCCATGCTGGCCGTGCTGGTGATGACCGCCGTCAACTACCGCAACCACCACGCACGCATGGAGGCCGCCGAGGCGGTTGTCCACGCCAACGCGGTGACCGCGCAGGTGCAGCAGGTGCTCTCGGCGATCAAGGATGCGGAAACCAGCCAGCGCGGTTTTCTGCTCACCAATGCCGAGAGCTATCTGGAGCCTTACGCCCGAGCCACTTCCGAGCTGCCATCCACTTTTGTCACACTCAAGCGCCTGCTGGGCGACGACCCGGCGCAAATGGCTCGGCTGCTCCAGCTCGAAGCCGCCATCCAGGACAAGCTGGCGGAGATGCACGAAACCATCACACTCGAACGCGCAGGCCAGTCCGCGCAGGCGCTGGCCCTGGTGCAGACGGACCGTGGCAAGTTCAGCATGGACCGCGTGCGCGAGATGCAGGCCGCCATCATCGAGACCGAGCAGGCCACGGCCCAGCGCTCGCGGCTCGAATGGAGCACGATCACCGGCCAGGTCATGCTGGTCAATTACGTGAGCGCCTCGATTCTGCTGCTGCTCATCGCCAGCGCCGCCCTGAGCGCGGCCAACGATTACCGCCGGCGCAGCCGCGAATCCTGGCTGCGCCAGGGACAACTCGCCGTGGCCAACCACCTGCAGGGCGACCCGCACCTGGCGCAGTTGGGCGAGAACGCGCTGGCCGCCGTCGCTCAGTTGCTGGGCGCGCAGATCGGCGCCTTCCACGTGAGCGAAGCCAACGGCAAGTTCCTGCGGGTGGCCGGCTATGCCCTGAGTGAAGCCGACGACGCCAACGCCACGCTGTCCAACGCCGGGCTGGTGGCGCAGGCCGCCCAAAATGCCAAGCCGCTGCATGTGCGCGATCTGCCTGCGCACTACCTGGCCGTCACCTCGTCGCTGGGCCAGGCGCAGCCGCGCGAGCTGCTGCTGGTGCCGGCCGTGCTCAACGGCCGGGTGCAGTCCGTGCTCGAACTGGGCTTCTTTCGCCACGTCACGCCGGCCGACATCGAACTCACCGACAGCCTGCAGCACAGCATCGCCATGGGCGTGCGCGCGGCGCGCGACCGCTCGCGCCTGGAAGAACTGCTGGAAGAAACCCGGCGCCAGGCCGAAGAGCTGCAGACCCAGCAGGAAGAGCTGCGCGTGAGCAACGAGGAGCTGGAGGAACAGAGCCGCTCGCTGCGCGAGTCGCAGCAGCAACTGCAGAACCAGCAGGCCGAGCTGGAGCAGAGCAACCTGCAGCTCGAGCAACTGGCCAACGAGCTGGCCTCCCAGCGCGACCAGTTGGCCGGCACCCAGGACGTGCTGGCCGAGCGCGCCGACAAGCTCGAACGCGCTAGCCAGTACAAGAGCGAATTCCTGGCCAACATGAGCCACGAGCTGCGCACGCCGCTGAACTCCACGCTCATCCTGGCCAAGCTGCTGAGCGACAACCGCGAGGGCAACCTGACGGCCGAGCAGGTGCGCTACGCCCAGACCATCTCGTCGGCCGGCAACGACCTGCTCAACCTGATCAACGACATCCTGGACCTCACCAAGATCGAGGCCGGCAAGGTCGACCTCGACCTGCACCCTGTCGCCCTCGACCGCTTCATCGCAGGGCTGCAGCAGGTGTTCGAGCCCCAGGCCACCGAACGCTGGCTGGCGCTGCGCATCGAACGCGAAGGCGACGGCATCCCGCCCTCGATCATCACCGACGAGCAGCGCTGCGGGCAGATCCTCAAGAACCTGCTGTCGAACGCGCTCAAGTTCACGGCCACGGGCGAGGTCGTCGTGCGCCTGGCGGCCGACAGCGCCCGCCGCGTGCTGCACATCGCCGTGCAGGACAGCGGCATCGGCATTGCGGCCGACAAGCTCGGCGTCATCTTCGATGCCTTCGTGCAGGCCGACGGCAGCACGCATCGCAAATACGGCGGCACCGGCCTGGGACTGGCCATCTCGCGCGACCTGGCGCATCTGCTGGGCGGCGACATCGCGGTCCAGAGCACCGCCGGGCGGGGCAGCACCTTCACGCTCACCCTGCCGTGGGAGTCGGTCGACCCGGTGGCGCTGGTGCGCACGCCCGCGCCAGCCACGCCCATGCTGTCCCCCACGCCGCCACGCGCGCCCGTCCACGCCCCGCACCCTGCGCGCGCGGCGGCCGCGACCGCGATCGACCTGGACGACGACCGGCGTGCGCTCAAGGAAGGCGTGCGCACCATCCTGGTCGTCGAGGACGACGTGCGTTTTGCCGCCATCCTCAAGCTGATCATCCACGAGGCGGGCTTCCAGTGCCTGCTCACGCACACCGCCGAAACCGGGCTGGAGGCCGCGCGCACCTACCAGCCCAGCGCCATCCTGCTCGACATGCACCTGCCCGACCTCTCGGGCCTGGGCGTGCTCGACCAGCTCAAGCGCGACCCGCTCACGCGCCATGTGCCGGTGCACGTGGTCTCGGTGGCCGACTATGCGCACGACGCGCTGGAGATGGGCGCCGTGGGCTACATCCTCAAGCCGGTCGACCGCGACCAGTTGCTCGAAGCCCTGCGCACGCTCGACGCCCGCATCTCGCAGCAGGTCAAGCACGTGCTGGTGGTCGAGGACGACCTGCGCCAGCGCGAGAGCGTGCAGCAGTTGCTGGCCGGCGACGAGGTGCAGATCACCGCCGTCGAGACCGCGGGCGCCGCGCTGGAGGCGCTGCGGTCCCAGACCTTCGACTGCATGGTCATGGACCTGAGCCTGCCCGACATGAGCGGCTACGAATTGCTCGACCGCATGGCCAAGGACGACGGCGCCTTCCCGCCCGTCATCGTCTACACCGGCCGCTCGCTCACGCGCGAGGAAGAGTCGGCGCTGCACCGCTTCTCGCGCGCCATCATCATCAAGGGCGCTCGCTCGCCCGAGCGGCTGCTGGCCGAGGTCACGCTGTTCCTGCACCAGATCGAGACCCGCCTGCCGGCCGACCGCCAGCGCATGCTCAAGCAGGCGCGCAACCGCGAGTCGCTGCTGGAAGGCCGCCGCGTGCTGGTCGTCGAGGACGACGTGCGCAACATCTTCGCGCTCTCGGCCGTGCTCGAGCCCAAGGGCATGGCGGTCGAGATCGCGCGCAACGGCCGCGAGGCCGTCGAGGCGCTGGAGGCCACGCTGGCCCATGGCGGCAAGCCGCCGATCGACCTCGTGCTCATGGACATCATGATGCCGGAGATGGACGGCTACACCGCGATGCGCGCCATCCGCCAGCGCACCGAATTCGCCAGGCTGCCCATCATCGCGCTGACGGCCAAGGCCATGCGCGACGACCAGGAAAAGTGCCTGGCCGCCGGTGCCAACGACTACATCGCCAAGCCGCTGGACGTGGAAAAGCTGATGTCGCTGATCCGCGTCTGGATTCGCAAATAGCGCCGCCGCCCGCCCTGCCCACGCCATGACGCACCGCATCTCCGACATCGAGCTGCACCTGTTCCTGGAAGCCGTGTACCTGAAGTACCACTACGACTTCCGGTCCTACGTGGGCGCCTCGCTCAAGCGGCGGCTGCATGACGCCCTGCCGTATTTCGGCTGCGACACGCTCACGCGGCTGCAGGACCGCCTGCTGCATGAAGACGCCGTCATCGGCCCCCTGCTCGACTACCTCACCGTGCAGGTCACCGAGATGTTCCGCGACCCCAGCTACTTCCTGGCCCTGCGCGAACAGGTGGTGCCCATGCTGCGCACCTATCCCTCGCTCAAGATCTGGGTGGCCGGCTGCAGCACCGGCGAGGAGGCCTGGTCGCTGGCCATCCTGCTGGCCGAAGAGGGCCTGCTCGATCGCACCATCATCTATGCAACCGACATCAACCCGCGCGCGCTGCAGACCGCGCAAGCCGGCGTCTACCCGCTCGATCGCGTGGCCGACTACACGCGGGCGCACCGCGCCGCCGGCGGCACCACGTCGCTGTCGGACCACTACACCGCCGCCTACGGCCACGTGAAGTTCGACGACCGGCTGCAGCGCCACATGGTGTTTTCGGACCACAGCCTGGCCACCGACAGCGTGTTCGCGGAGATGCAGTTCATCTCATGCCGCAACGTGCTGATCTACTTCAACCGCAACCTGCAGGACCGGGCCCTGGGCCTGTTCGCCGACGCGCTGTGCCGGGGCGGCTACCTGGGCCTGGGTTCGCGCGAATCGCTGGCCTTCTCGCGCCACGCCCCGGCCTTCTCCGAAGTGGCACCGCACGAGCGCCTGTTCCGCAAGGGGCTGCAATGACCACGGCACCCGGCTGCCCGAAACGGCTCGCACCGCGGTGTGTGAGCACAAAAGTATTCCGACCGGCCACGTGCCGCCCGGCGCCGGGCCTGCAAATTCCCGCCCCGGGCCAAGGCAATGCCGCCGGGGTCCCCCGTTCAATGCGTCGCATCGTTGCCATGCGACGCGGTTTTGAGAAAAGATAGTGGCCATGGAACCGTTGCAAGCCACCCATTCCCCCCGCAAGATCACGGTGAAATGCCTGCTGGTCGACGACCGTCCCGAGAACCTGCTGGCCCTCTCGGCCCTGCTGGAGGACGAGCTCGACGTCGAGATCCTGCAGGCCACCTCCGGCCAGCAGGCGCTGGAGCTGGCGCTGCAGCACGACCTGGCGCTGGCACTGCTGGACGTGCAGATGCCCGAGATGGACGGCTTCGAGCTGGCCGAGCTGCTGCGCGGCAGCGAGCGCACCCGGCATATTCCGCTGATCTTCGTGACGGCGGGCGCGCACAACGCCTCGCGCATGTTCCAGGGCTACGAGACCGGCGCCGTCGACTTTCTCTTCAAGCCGATCGAGCCGAGCATCCTGCAGATGAAGGCACGTGTGTTCTTCGACCTCTACCGCACCAAGCGGCAGCTCGCCGAGGAACTGGCCGAGCGCACCGAGACGCTGCGGCTGGCCGAGACCTTCTCGGCCATCCTGGGCCATGACCTGCGCAGCCCGCTGTCGGTGATCCAGATGATGGCCACGCTGCTGCAGCGCAAGAGCGACGACCCGTCGGTGCAGCAGAAGGCGCAGCAGATCGCCAACTGCGGGCGCCTCATGAGCCGCATGATCGCCGACATCCTCGATCTGTCGCGCGCGCGGCTGGGCAACGGCCTGCCGATCGCCCGGCAGTCCATCGACGCGCAGGCGCTGATCGCCCCCCTGATCGAACACAAGCGCACGCTGCATCCGCAGGCCACGATCACCGACCACTACCAGGGCGACCAGCAGGTGCACTGGGACCCGGACCGCATCACCCAGCTCGTCACCAACCTGGTCAACAACGCCGCGCGCCATGGCAATCCGACCGAGCCGGTCGAGGTCGTCGTCGACGGCGGGGCCGGCCATGAAGTCGTCATCACCGTGCGCAACGGCGGCGCCATCGCCCCGGACATCCTGCCCCACGTCTTCGAGCCCTTTCGCCGCGCCAAGAACACCGACAGCAGCGAAGGGCTGGGCCTGGGGCTGGGGCTGTACATCGTCTGGGAGATCGCGCGCTCGCACGGCGGCAACGTCACCGCCGAGGCCACGGCCGACGACCATACGGTGATGCGGGTGCGGCTGCCGCGCCGGGTGGACTGAGAGCCTGCGCTCGCGGGCTCAGCGCACGCGCGAGCGGATCTCGGGAATGGCGCGCTGCAGGTAATAGACCATCGACCACGCGGTCAGGATAGCCGCCAGCCAGATCAGCCACACGCCCCACACGCCAGTGTCGATGAAGCCGAGCAGGCGGCCGTCGAACAGCAGGAAGGGGATGGCCACCATCTGCACGGTGGTCTTGATCTTGCCGAGCATGTGCACGGCCACGCTTTTGGAGGCGCCGATCTGGGCCATCCACTCGCGCAGCGCCGAGATCGCAATCTCGCGGCCGATGATGATCAGCGCCACGAACACGTCGGCGCGCTGCAGGTGCACCAGCACCAGCAGCGAGGCGCACACCAGGAACTTGTCGGCCACCGGGTCGAGGAAGGCGCCGAAGGCCGAGGTCTGGTTGAGTTTGCGCGCCAGGTAGCCGTCAGCCCAGTCGGTGGCCGCGAACAGGATGAACATCACCGTGGCCACCAGGTTGCGGGTCGCCTCGGGCAGCGGCAGGTAGAACACCCCGACGATCAGCGGGATGGCGATGATGCGCGTCCAGGTCAGCAGGGTGGGCAGGGTGAAAAACATGACGGCGATTGTGGCATGGGGCGGCCCTGAAGGCCGGTTGCGTTGCGTTCCGCCTGCGGCTCAACGGCCTTCGACCGTGGTGCGCAGGCGGAATCGCAGTTGCTCGTTGAACAGGAAGGTTTCGGTGAACTGCGCCGGCGCGGGCAACTGGCTGGTCGGCCCGAAGGGCGCGGCACGGTAGACGGCGTCGGTGGCGATCTTGACCGTTTCGGGCGACTGGCCCGGCTCGCGCGCCACCTCGACGCGGCTGACCTGGCCGTCGGCCGTCAGTTGCACACGCAGCACCGGGATGGCCTGGAACACGCTGGGCAGTGCGCCCGGGTAGACCAGCGACGGATTGGCGCGGTTGATGCGTTCGGCCGCGCGCAGGCGGTATTCGGTCCAGTTGCGCGCCGGCGGCAGGTTGTCGGGCGGCAGCACGCCCGCGACGGCCGGTGCGAGCCCCGCCGCCGTTGCGGGCGGGGTGGCCGGCTGTGCCTGGGCGCCATCCGGGTCCCAGGTGGGCAGCGCCACGGTAGAACAGCCAGCCAGCGCCAGGGCAGCCGCTGCGGCAACGGCATGGAATGCAATTCTCGTCAAAGCAAACTCCTCATCGGGTCCTTGGGTACGGATCGGTCACGGACAGGGCGGCCCGGCTCAATGCAAGGCCCGGTAGATCTCTTCGGCCAGCTCGCGCGAAATGCCGTCGACGGTGGCCAGGTCGTCCACGCCCGCGGCCGTCACGCCGCGGATGCCGCCAAAACGCTGCAGGAGTTTCGCACGGCGCTTGGGCCCCACGCCCGCGATGTCTTCAAGCTTGCTGCCGCCCGTGCGCACGCTGGCGCGCTTGGCCCGCATGCCGGTGATGGCAAAGCGGTGCGCCTCGTCGCGGATCTGCGCCACGAGCATCAGCGCGGCCGAGTCCTTGCCCAGGTAGATCTTGGGCCGCCCATCGGCAAACACCAGCTCTTCCAGGCCGACCTTGCGGCCCTCGCCCTTTTCCACGCCGACGATGCGCGAGACGTCCAGCCCCAGCGCCTCGAACACTTCGCGCGCCATGGCGACCTGGCCCTTGCCGCCATCGATCAGCACCAGGTCCGGCAGGTGCGGGCGGGCGGTGGCCGGCGCAGCCTGGCCGATCCCGGCATCGGGCGCGGCCAGGCTGGCCGCCGCTTGCGCATCGCGCAGGGTTTCGGCCAGCTTGCCGTAGCGCCGCATCAGCACCTGCCGCATGGCGGCGTAGTCGTCGCCGCCCGTGATGCCCTCGATGTTGTAGCGGCGGTACTCGCCGCTTTGCATCTTGTGGTGATGGAACACCACGCACGAGGCCTGGGTCGCCTCGCCCGCCGTGTGCGAGATGTCGAAACACTCGATGCGCAGGGCGTCGAGCGCGTCCTCACCGCCCGCGGGCGCCGCACCGTCCTCGTCCTCGTCGAGCACCAGTCCCAGCGCATCGGCCAGCGCACGCGTGCGCGCTTTCTGCGAGCCTTCCTCGGCCAGCAGCCGGGCGAGCTGCAGCTCGGCATTCTTCTGCGCCATCTCCAGCCAGATGCGGCGCGGCCCGCGCGGCTGGTGCACGGCCGTCACGCGGCAGCCGCGCTGCTGGCTGAGCGCGTCGAGCAGCTCGCGGCCGACCGGCTCGCTGGTGAACAGCGCACCCGGCAGCGGCGCTTCGATGTAGTGCTGGGCGATGAAGGCTTCCAGCACCTGCTGCTCGGGCGACAGGCGCGCGGGCGCGGCGGCATCGACCTCGTCGCCGCCCGCGTGCACCGCGGTGGCGTCCTCCACGTGCGAGGGGAAGTAGGCCCGGTCGCCCAGGTGGCGTCCGCCGCGCACCATGGCCAGGTTCACGCAGGCCTTGCCGCCCTGCACCCGCACGGCCAGGATGTCGGCGTCGCGGTCCTCGCTATTGGCGCTGCTGACCTCCACCGACTGCTGCTGCAGCACGGCGGCCAGCGACTGGATCTGGTTGCGCAGCTCGGCCGCGGCCTCGAACTCCAGCCGCTCGGCGTGCGCGAGCATGCGCGCCTGCAGCTCGTCGAGCAGTTCCTGCGTGTCGCCCTGCAGAAAGGACACGGCATGCGCCACGTCGGCGTCGTACTGCTCGGCCGTGATGTGGCCGGCCCAGCGCGCGTCGGTGGCGGCCAGGTGCGACACGCACGGCCCCGTGCAGCGTTTGATCTGGTAGAGCAGGCAGGGCCGCGTGCGGTTGGCAAAGACCGTGTCCTCGCAGGTGCGCAGGCGAAACACCTTCTGCAGCAGTTGGATGCTTTCCTTGACGGCCCAGGCGTTCGGATAGGGCCCGAAGTACTGGTTCTTCTTGTCGACCGCGCCCCGGTAGTAGGCGATGCGCGGAAAACGGTGGTGGCTGATCTTGAGGTAGGGGTAGCTCTTGTCGTCGCGAAACAGGATGTTGAAGCGCGGGTTGAGCGTCTTGATCAGGTTGTTCTCAAGCAGCAGCGCCTCGGCCTCGGTGCGCACCACCGTGGTCTCCAGCCGCGCGATGCGGCTGACCATCAGGCCGATGCGCGTGCCGCCGTGGTCCTTCTGGAAATAGCTGGCCACGCGCCGCTTGAGGTTGCGCGCCTTGCCCACGTACAGCACCTGGCCGGCCGCGTCGAAATAGCGGTAGACGCCCGGCAGCGCGGGCAGCGACGCCACCTCCCGCAGCAGGGCTTCGGGAAAACGGCTGTCGCTGTCGGGATTCGTGGGGGGCTGCGGTGTCGCTTGCTGCGGGGAAGACGCCATGCGCCTATTGTCCCTGTTTGTCGCACGCCACCGGCGGTGGCGCGGCCATATGCCGAATGCGCACAAGCTTGTGTGGGCAGCGCAGATGGTGGCGCAGTAGATTGAAAGCCCTCGTTGTCCAACCTGCCCCATCCACGCCCATGACCCAGACCACCCCCACGCTTGCCCATCTGCTGCACCAGCGCTACGGCCACGACCGCGGCGCGCCGGGCCTGCCGCCCGGGCTGCCGCTCAACCCGGTGCTCGACAAGCTGCTCGACCACCGCTCGGTGCGCCATTTCAGCGACCGGCCGCTGCCCGAAGGCACGGTCGAGGCGCTGGTGGCCGCCGCGCAGTCAGCCCCCAGCTCTTCCAATCTCCAGACCTGGAGCGTGGTCGCCGTGCAATCGCAGGCCAGCCGCGACCGGCTGGCCGCGCTCACCGGCCCGCAGCGCCACCTGTCGCAAGCACCGCTGGTGCTGGCCTGGCTGGCCGACCTCTCGCGCATCGAACGGCTGGCGCAGGCCCAGGGCCGCGAGCCCGAAGGCCTGCACTACCTCGACACCTTCCTGATGGCCGTCATCGACGCGGCGCTGGCCGCGCAGAACGCAGTGGTCGCCGCCGAATCGCTGGGCCTGGGCACCGTCTACCTGGGCGCGCTGCGCAACCAGCCCGAAGCGGTGGCCGAGGTGCTGGGCACGCCGGCCCACGTCTTTCCCATCTTCGGCCTGGTCATCGGCCACCCCGACCCGCAGCGCCCGGCCGCCATCAAGCCACGCCTGCCCCAGCCCACCGTTCTGCACTACGAACGCTACCGCGCGCCGGCCTCGCACACCGAGGAAGTCGGCGACTACGACGCCGTGCTGCGCGCCTTCCAGGCCAGCCAGGACCTGCCCGCGGCCGACTGGAGCCGCCAGGTGGTCGACCGCCTGCTCACCCCGGACGACCTCAAGGGCCGGCATCGGCTGGTCGAGGCACTGCACGGCGCGGGTTTCCAGTTGAAGTAGGAAGTGGGCGCGGGCGGCGGCTGCTAAAGTCCCGCGCGTGCCAACCATAGCCCCTCAACCCCTGCGACGCTGGGACCTCTTCTGCCGCGTCATCGACAACCACGGCGACCTGGGTGTGTGCTGGCGGCTGGCCCGCGACCTCGTCAGCCGGGGCCACGCCGTGCGGCTGTGGGTCGACGACCCGGCCGCCCTGGCCTGGATGGTGCCCGAGTGGCCCGCGGGCCTGGACGTCATCCACTGGCGCCAGCCGCCCGCCGTTGCCGGCTCGGTGGTGCTGGACACGGGCCGCGCGGTAGACGAGGCCTGGCATGCCGACGTGCTGGTCGAGGCCTTCGGCTGCGAGATCGACCCGGACTACGCCGCCCGCCAGGTGCCGCCCGCTGCGGGCGCGGCGGCCGCGCGCCGCTGGATCAACCTCGAATACCTCTCGGCCGAAAGCTACGTGGAGCGCAGCCATGGCCTGCCCTCGCCCGTGATGAGCGGCCCGGCCGCCGGCCGCACCAAGTTTTTTGTCTACCCTGGCTTTACCCCGCGCACGGGCGGCCTGCTGCGCGAGCCGGACCTGCCCGCGCGCCAGCACGCCTTCAACGCCGCCGACTGGCTGGCCCGCCAGGGCATCCGGCACGCTGCGGGCGAGCGCCTGATCAGCCTGTTCTGCTACGAGCCAGCACCCCTGGCCGGCTGGCTGCACACGCTGGCTGACGGCACCGATCGCACCCGCCTGCTGGTCACGCCCGGGCGGCCGCGCCAGGCGGTCGAAGCGGCGGGCTTCGCCACGGGCCGGGATGCACTCGCCCTCGACTTCCTGCCCCACCTGCCCCAGCCCCGCTTTGACGAGCTGCTGTGGTGCTGCGACCTGAACCTCGTGCGCGGCGAGGATTCGCTGGTGCGCGCGCTCTGGGCGGGCCGCCCCTTCGTCTGGCACCTCTATCCCCAGGACGACGGCGCCCACATCCCCAAGCTGAACGCCTTTCTGGACTTCTGGCTCGACGGCGCCCCGCCCGCGCTGGCGGCCCTGGTGCGCCACTGGCACCAAGCCTGGAACGGCTCCGAGCCAGCCGATACCCTCCCATCGCTGGACGACGCGCAACTGCAGGCCTGGGCCCGCTGGGCACAGGAGGCGCGCGCGCGCCTGTGGCAGCAGGACGACCTGACCACACAGCTCATCCGCTTCACCGCCCCGGCACCCAGCCACGTCCCCGATTGAGCCGGTGGCGCGCAGCGGGGCCAATCGGGTAAAATCGCCTGCTTTGCGTACGCCAGCCGGACCACACGCCGCCTGATTCATGACCCAACCCGCATGAAGACAGGCAGCACCGGTCGTTCGCCGCGCAGCCGACCGGCGCCCGCTTTGCGCTCTCAAAACAAAGACCCGGTCTTTTCCAGCCGCCCAGCGGCGCAACCGACTCAAGACTTATGAAAATCGCTCAAGAAATCCGTGCCGGCAACGTCATCATGCAGGGCAAGGACCCGATGGTGGTGCTCAAGACCGAATACGCCCGCGGCGGCCGCGGCGCAGCCACCGTGCGCATGAAGATGAAGAGCCTGCTGTCGAACTTCGGCAGCGAAGTCGTCTTCAAGGCCGACGACAAGATCGACAACATCGTGCTCGACAAGAAGGACTGCACCTACTCGTACTTCGCCGACCCGATGTACGTCTGGATGGACGCCGAGTACAACCAGTACGAAGTCGAAGCCGAAAACATGGGCGACGCCCTGAGCTACCTCGAAGACGGCATGGCCGCCGAAGTGGTGTTCTACGACGGCAAGGCCATCTCGGTCGAGCTGCCCACCAGCGTCGAGCGCGAAATCACCTGGACCGAACCCGCCGTCAAGGGCGACACGTCCGGCAAGGTGCTCAAGCCCGCCAAGATCGCCACCGGCTTCGAAGTGCCCGTGCCGCTGTTCGTCTCCCAAGGCGACCGCATCGAAATCGACACGCGCACCGGCGAATACCGCAAGCGCGTCTAAGCGCGGCGCCGCTTCCCGGCCCCTCCAAGCTCTTGCGATCCCCTCGCGATTGCCCGCCAGCCACCGCAGCCCCACCGGGTTGCCGGTGGCTTTTTGTTTGCCGAGATTGACTCTCCCCCATCCGATCCGACTGCCATGAACGCCGCTGAGAACCTGCACGAGCGCAAGCTCGCCGACGCCTGGGCCACCCTGCAGGCCCATGCCAACGACGGCAACCCGCTGCGCGCCGAATCCAACCGCATCGCCTTCGCCGACCCCGAGTTCCTGCTGCGCCGCGAAACACGCGGCATCCGCATGCAGCTTGAACTCATGAAACCCGATCTGCTGCAGCAGACCGAGGGCATCGAACACACCATCGTGGTCTTCGGCGGCGCGCGTTTTCGCTCGCCCGAGGAATCCCGGCAATTGCTGGACGCCGCACGCGCCGCGGGCGACGCCGCCGCCGTGGCACGGCTCGAAAGGCTGGAGCGCAACGCCAAGTACTACGACCACGCGCGGGCCTTCGGCCGCATCGTGACCGACTACAGCCAATCCCTGCCCGACAGCGACCGCCTCTACATCTGCACCGGCGGCGGGCCCGGCGTCATGGAAGCGGCCAACCGCGGCGCGCACGACGCCGGCGGCAAGAGCGTGGGCCTGGCCATTGCCCTGCCCTTCGAGGAAAAACCCAACCCCTACATCCCGCCCGAGCTGCTCTTCAAGTTCCATTACTTCGGCCTGCGCAAGATGCATTTCATGATGCGCGCCAAGGCCATGGTGGCCTTCCCCGGCGGCTTCGGCACGCTCGACGAGCTGTTCGAGACGCTCACGCTGGTGCAATGCGGCAAGTCCAAGTCCATCCCCATCGTGCTGTTCGGCTCGGACTACTGGAAACGCCTGATCAACTTCGACGTGCTGGTCGAGGAAGGCGCCATCTCGCCGGGCGACGTCCAGCTCTTCAAACACGTCGACACCCCCGAAGAAGCCTGGGCCCACATCTGCGATTTCTACGAGATGCCGCACACCAGCCGCTGAAGGCCCGCGACGCCCCGCGCGAGCCCGGCCCGCCCCTTGAAAGCGACTAGAATGCGCAGCGATTGTTGCTTTCTCTGCTCAGTCGGTTGACACCAGTGGAGTCCGTGGCTGTAATGGGCTCTCCGGAAAGATCGCCCGGCGCACGGCTTGCATGCCCGCAGCGCGGTCTGTTTGCGAGAGCACATGCAAGCACCTCGGGCGCGAGGCAAGCCTGTGCCGCAGCCGGTCCCAGTCACCGACCCATGCACCTACCGAAAAAGAGGGCTTTCCGTGAATAAAACTGAACTGATCGAACACATCGCCAAGCACGCCGATATCTCCAAGGCGGCTGCGACCCGTGCGCTGGAATCGACCATCGGCGCCGTCAAGACCACGCTGAAAAAAGGCGGCTCGGTCTCGCTGGTGGGTTTTGGCACGTTCGCCGTGACCAAGCGCGCCGCGCGCACCGGTCGCAACCCCCGCACGGGCGACACGATTAAAATCAAGGCCGCCAAGGTTCCGAAGTTCCGTCCGGGCAAGGCCCTCAAGGACGCCCTGAACTGAACGACGTTGTTGTGATCAGGAGGGGTGCTTAGCTCAGTTGGTAGAGCGGCGCCCTTACAAGGCGTAGGTCGGCGGTTCGAGCCCGTCAGCACCCACCATCCTCCCCACACCACCCTCGAAAGGCGAACATGGTTCGCCTTTTTTGTCGCCAGGACGTGCCTGGACAAAACGCTCCGGGAAGGCGGGCCGCCGCGCAAGCAAGGGCCCCGGAACCTGTTTTGTTGTTGATCTGCTGCCTAGAGAAAGAGCCACCGCGTCATGTTCGATTTCGTCCGCAAGAACACCAAGTTCCTGATGATCGTGCTGTTCTTGCTCATCGTGCCCTCGTTCGTGCTGCTGGGCGTCGAAGGCTACACACGCAACCAGGAACGCAGTGAAACCGTGGCCGTGGTCGACGGCCAGAACATCACCGCCGCCGAATGGGACAACGCCCATCGCGCCCAGGTCGCCCGCATGCGCGCCTCCATGCCGCAGATCGACGCGGCCATCTTCGACACCCCGGCCTTCCGCTACCAGACGCTCGAGGCGCTGGTGCGCCAGCGCGTGATCGCCGCGGCCGCCACCAAGGGACACCTGACGACCACCGACGGCCAGCTCGCCGAGCAGCTGGTGGCCGACCCGGCCATTGCCAGCCTGCGCGGGCCCGACGGCAAGATCGACATGGACCGCTACCGCCAGGCCACCGGCGCCCAGGGCCTGACGCCCGAAGCCTTCGAGAACATCATGCGCGGCCAACTGGCCACCCAGCAGGTGCTGGGCGCGGTCGAAGGCAGCGCCTTCAGCAGCCCGGCCGATGCCGCGGCCGCGCTCGAGGCCTACTTCGGCCAGCGCAAGATCCAGCGCGTGGCCTTCAATCCGGCCGACTACGCCGCGCAGGTCACCCCCAGCGATGCCGACCTGCAGCAGTACTACCAGGCGCACATCGACAGCTTCCAGGCGCCGGAGCAGGCCAACATCGAATACGTCGTGCTCAACCTCGACACCCTGCGCAAGAACGTGACGGTCAACGAGGCCGACCTGCGCAGCTACTACGAGCAGAACCAGTCGCAGCTGGCGGCCCAGGCCGAGCGCCGCGCCAGCCACATCCTGATCGCCGCGCCCGCCTCGGCCCCCGCTGCCGAGCGCGAACAGGCCAAGGCCAAAGCCGAGCAGCTCCTGGCCGAAATCAAGGCCACCCCCGAGCGTTTTGCCGACATCGCGCGCCAGCAGTCGCAGGACCCGGGCTCGGCCCCGCAGGGCGGCGACCTCAACTTCGTCACGCGCGGCGCCATGGTCAAGCCCTTCGAGGACGCGCTGTTCGCGCTGCAGAACAAGGGGGACGTCAGCGGCGTGGTCGAGACCGAGTTTGGCTACCACATCATCAAGCTCACCGACCTCAAGCCGGTGGCGCGCCAGAGCTTCGAGCAGATGCGCCCACAGCTCGAAGAGGCGCTGCGTACGCAACAGGCCCAGCAGGAATACGCCAAGGCGGCCGAGACCTTCACCAACACGGTCTACGAGCAGTCCGACAGCCTCAAGCCCGTGGCCGACGCGCTGGGCCTGGAGATCCGGACCGCACAGAACGTGCGCCGCACCCCCATCCCGGGCGTGCAGGGCGTGCAGGGCGTGCTGGGCAGCACCGCCTTCCTGAATGCCGTCTTCGACAACGACAGCGTGCAGAACAAGCGCAACACCCAGGCCATCGAGCTGGGCAACAACGAACTGGCGGCCGGCCGCATCGTCAGCCACACGCCCGCCCGCACCCGCACGCTCGACGAGGTGCGCGACACCGTGCGCCAGCGCGTGATCGCCGCCAAGTCGGCCGAACTGGCACGCCAGGCTGGCGAGGCCAAACTCAAGGCTTGGCAAGACGGCGAAGCGGCCACCCTGCCGGCCGAAGTCACCGTCTCGCGCACGGCCACCCAGAACCTGCAACCCAAGGAAGTCCACGCCGCGCTGCGCGCCGACACCAGCAAGCTGCCGGCCTGGGCCGGCGTGGACCTGGGCGAGCAAGGCTACAGCGTGATCAAGATCACCGCCACCGTGCCGCGCGCCGCCGTGCCCGCCGAACAGGCCCAGGCCGAGCTGAGCCAGTTCAACCAACTGTGGGGCCAGGCCGAAAGCCAGGCCTACTACGCCTGGCTCAAGAAGCAGCTCAAGGTCGAAATCAAGGCCCCGAAGCCGGCCACCGCAACAAGCAACGGCTGATGCGCGTCAACTTCGGGCTATAATCGCTTTCTCAGACGGTGGCTGTAGCTCAGTTGGTAGAGTCCCAGATTGTGATTCTGGTTGTCGTGGGTTCGAGTCCCATCAGCCACCCCAAAAAATCTACTGTAAATACAGGCGCTTAGGCGCCTGTATTGCTTTTCTTGGGACGAATCTGGGACAAATCCGCGCCTAGCGTCGCTTCGAAGC
>WNDQ01000030.1 GCA_009912175.1 Paracidovorax wautersii
ACGCACGGCGGGCGTGGTGCGGGCGTTCCTGTGCAGGGCGATCAGCATGCTTGGACCTCCGGAGGTGATTGCAGTGACTCTATCAATCCTCGCATCACCGCTCGGGCCATGAAGAGTGGATAGCGATTCTCGCTTATGCAATCATCCGGGATGCGACAGATAGCAATATCCAGGCCCGCAGCCGGGCTCGGTGGCTGGGTATTTTTCCCGGTCACACCGCCCTGGCGGCGCCCGGGCCGATCCCGCCTGCGGCGCGGCTTGCGCTGCCAGTAGCGGGCTGAATCGATCCGGGCACAGTCGAAGCGGCCCGGCGCGTGCGACGCCCAGGTCCAGGCGCCGCAACGCGGGCTCTGGAACACCTCGGCCCCGACACGCTCGTAGCGCGCCACCACGTCCTGGTGCGGGTGGTTGTAGCGGTTGCGGTGGCCGGCCTGCGCCACCGCCCAGCGCGGCTGCGTGGCCTGCAGTAAGGCCTGCGAGGACGAACTGCGGCTGCCATGGTGCGGCATGAAGATGCCCGAGAGCTGCACCGGCTCGTCGTGCGGCCAGTGGGCCAGCAAGGCGCGCTCCTGCAGCACACCGATGTCGCCGGGCAGCAGCACCGATTCGCGGCCGTTGCCCACCAGCAGCACGCACGACTGCGCGTTGGGCGAGCGCGCCATGGCCGCGTCGTCGCTGCGCGGCGGATGCAGCACACGGAACGACACACCGTCCCACGCCCAGCGCTCGCCCGCCACGCAGGGCTGGCCATGCGGGATCGCCTGCAAGGCATGGCCGGACGGCACCGACCCCAGCCAGGGCGTGGCCGGATGGCGCGCCAGCACGGCCAAGGCGCCGCCCACGTGGTCGGCATCGGTGTGGCTGAACACCAGCCGGTCGGGTGCCAGGCCACGTGCCTGCAGATACGGCACCAGCACGCGTTGTCCGGCATCGACCTGCAGCGCGCCGCGCCGGGCGTACAAGGGCCCCACGTCGTACAGCAGGACGTGGCGGGCGGTCTGCACGACCACGGCCTGGCCCTGCCCCACGTCCAGGGCGACGATCCGAAATTCGCCCCAACTTGGTGCAGGCCATTGCCACAAGGCGAAGGGCAGCAGCCAGGGCAGCACCACCAGCTTCCAGCGCCAGGGCCAACGCAGCGACAGGACGACAGCTGCCACGGCGGCCAGCAGCGCTAGCGCGGGCGGCCGCGCCGCGGCCAGCCAGGTCGCGCCGGGCAGGCCCGCGAACCAGGCCAGGCCGCGCAGGCAGCCGTCGACCAGCCAGGCGTCCAGGCTCCACAGCGGCGCCCAGGCCACGCCCAGCATGGCCAGCGGCAACACCACGAAAGTGACCAGCGGGATCGCCAGCAGGTTGACGACCACGCCAATCACCGAGAACTGCTGGAACAGCAGCAGCGTCAGCGGCAGCAGCGAGACCGTCATGAGCCACTGCTCACGCAGCATCGCCCGGGTGTGCAGCAGCAGCCAGCGCGCGCTCTGGCGCCAGCCCGCGCCGGGCCGGCCCAGCGCGTCGGCAGCGGCCAGGTGCACGTCGCCCGAGCGCTGCGGGCCCGAGGCGAACAGCACGCCCACGGCCACGAAGCTGAGCCAGAAACCCGCCTGCGCCAGCGCCCACGGGTCGACCGCCACGATCAGCGCCATGGCCGCCAGCCACACCGCCGGGCGCGGCCACTGCACGCCCGCCATGCGCAGCAGCGCCACCATGCCCAGCATCCAGATCGTGCGCTGCGCCGGCACGCCCCAGCCGCTGAAGACCGCGTACGCGGCCGCCAGCATGCCGGCGGCGCGCGCGGACTGGCCCTGGCCGGCCACTTGCGCCTCGATGCGGTCGCGCACCTGCTCGCGCCACTGCTCGACCGGCGCCTGCCAGGTCGCCGCAAGCCGGCGCGGCGCCGGCAAGCCGCTGGCGATGCGGACGTGGCCCACCGCCTGCACACCGCGTCCCCACAGCCACAGTTCATAGTCGAAACCATGCGGGTTGACATTGCCGTGCGGCGCGCGCAACCGCACCGGCAACGACCAGCGCTCGCCCGCGCGGGGCCAGGGGCCGCGCGCCTGGGCCGGCTCGGGTGCCGCCGCTGCAGCCGTGGCCGGGCGCCAGACACCGGGCGGCTGGGCATACCAGGTGAGCTGGATCAGCTCGGGCAACGGCAGCGCCAGCGGCTCGTGCGCCACGCCGTCGCCCGGCTCGCCCCGGCGCGCCTTGTCCTTTTGAATGCGGGCGTACTGCTCGACACGCAGCGTGAAACGCCGGTCGGCGTCGATGCCGCCCCGCGCCTGCGGCAGGCTGTCAACCACCCCGGTCACCCACAGGTCGGCATCTTCCAGGGCGGCGGGCCAGGCCTGGCGCTCGTAGGCCACGGCGCGCCAGCCGGTCTGCGCCAACCCGGCTGCCAGGGCCGCGGCGCCCAGCAGCGCGCAGGCCCACGGGCGCGAGACCACCGCCACGCCGCGCGCCGCCCGGGCGGCCCACGCCGCGGCCGGCAATGCCGCGGCCAGCACCAGTCCGTAAGCCCATGCCGGCCACAGCGCGGCCTGCTGCAACTGCAGCGCCGCGCCCGCCACCCAGCCCAGCAGGGCTGCCCACAGTGCGCCTCCCATGGCGGTCCTCCCTCGCTTCTGGGTCCGATGGCGCTGCCCTGCATACGCCATCGTCCGCGCAGCCTACGGCCGCACGCCCGGCTTTTCATGACCGCCCGATGAAAGGCGGCCCACGCGTCTCATCCCCCACACGGGCGCCCCGCCAGTGGCTCGGCTCTTGCTAGGATAGCTACGCCGAACGTCCGGCCGTCCTTGACCTCCGTATGTCCATCCACGCCGCGCTCCACCACGTCACGCATTACCGCTACGACCGGCCGATCAACCTGGGGCCGCAGATCATCCGCCTGCGTCCGGCGCCGCACTGCCGCAGCAACATCGTCTCTTACTCGCTCAAGGTCGAGCCGGTCCTTCACTTCATCAACTGGCAGCAGGACCCGTTCGCCAACTACATGGCGCGGCTGGTCTTCCCGGAGCCCACGCTCGAATTCAAGGTCACCGTCGACCTGGTGACCGAGATGTCGGTCTACAACCCCTTCGACTTCTTCCTGGAGCCGGCGGCCGAGAACTACCCCTTCGCCTACGACGAATCTGTGGCCGAGGAACTGGCGCCCTACCGCAAGGCCGCGCCGCTGACGCCGCTGCTCAAGGCCTACCTGGGCCAGATCGACCGCTCGCCGCGGCGCACCATCGACTTCCTGGTCCAGATCAACCAGCAGGTGCAGCGCGACGTGAGCTACCTGATCCGCATGGAGCCCGGCGTGCAGACGCCCGAGCAGACGCTCACGCTGCGCTCGGGCTCGTGCCGCGACTCGGGCTGGCTGCTGGTGCAGCTGCTGCGCCACTGCGGGCTGGCCGCGCGCTTCGTCTCGGGCTACCTGATCCAGCTCGCGCCCGACGTCAAGTCGCTCGACGGCCCCAGCGGCACCGAGGTTGACTTCACCGACCTGCACGCCTGGTGCGAGGTCTACCTGCCCGGCGCCGGCTGGATCGGCCTGGACCCGACCTCGGGCCTGCTCGCGGGCGAAGGCCACATCCCGCTGGCCTGCACCCCGCAGCCGTCGAGCGCGGCGCCCATCGAAGGCCTGATCGACGAGGCCGAGGTCACCTTCAGCCACGAGATGAAGGTCTCCCGCCTCTACGAATCGCCGCGTGTGACCAAGCCCTACAGCGACGACCAATGGGCCGCCATCCAGACGCTGGGCCAGGCCGTCGACGACCGGCTGGCGGCCGGCGACGTGCGCCTGACCATGGGCGGCGAGCCCACCTTCGTGGCCACCACCGACCGCGACGCGCCCGAATGGAACACCGACGCGCTGGGGCCCACCAAGCGCGGCTACGCTACCGAACTGGTCGACAAGCTGCGCGCCGAATACGGCGACGGCGGCTTCCTGCACTTCGGCCAGGGCAAGTGGTACCCGGGCGAGCAGTTGCCGCGCTGGGCGCTGTCCATCTACTGGCGCGCCGACGGCCAGCCGCTCTGGCACAACCCGGCGCTGTTCGCCGACGAACGCCAACCCTCTGCCTACACCAGCGACGACGCGCAACGTTTCATCCACACCCTGGCCGGCAAACTGGGCCTGGCCGACCGCCACATCCAGCCCGGCTACGAGGACACCTGGTACTACCTGTGGCGCGAGCGCCGCCTGCCCGTCAACGTCGATCCCTTCAACGCCAAGCTCGACGACGAACTCGAACGCGTCCGCCTGCGCCGCGTGTTCGACCAGGGCCTGGACAGCGTGATCGGCTACGTGCTGCCGCTGCAGCCCGGCGAAGAACCCGGCGCGGCCGGCCCGTCGTGGACCACCGGCCCCTGGTTCCTGCGCGACGAGCGGCTCTACCTCGTGCCCGGCGACTCGCCCATGGGCTACCGCCTGCCGCTGGACTCGCTGCCCTGGGTCAGCCAGGCCGACTACCCCTACGTCATCTAAGAAGACCCGATGGCGCCGCAGCCACCGCTGCCGCCCGCCCGCCAGACCTTCGGCCGCTACGGCGTGGGCGGCACGGGCGCTGGCGGCCTGAGTGCGGGCGATGCCGCGCACGCACGGCCCCACGCCCCCCACCAAACGCCCCAGGCCGCCGTGACCGAAGGCCAGGTCCACGTCGCCCTGCAAGACCCGGCCCACGACGGCGCGACCACGCGCTGCGCACCGGCCAGCCCGAACCCGACGACTTCGTGCGGGCGCCCAAACGCTTCGAATCCGCCCACTGGACCACCCGCACCGCGCTGTGCGTGGAAGCGCGCGACCCGCACCGCGCCAACGGCCCCAAGGCCGAGCGCCAGGGCCAGGCCAGCGGCGTGCTCTACGTCTTCATGCCGCCGCTGGCGCGCCTGGCCGACTACCTGGACCTGCTGGCCGCCGTCGAGGCCACGGCCCAGGCGCTGGACGTGCAGATCGTGCTCGAAGGCTACCCGCCGCCGCGCGACGCGCGCCTGAAAGTGCTGCAGGTCACGCCCGACCCCGGCGTGATCGAGGTCAACATCCACCCCGCCCACGGCTGGGGCGAGCTGGTCCAGCACACCGAATTCCTCTACCAGGCCGCGTTCGAGACCCGCCTGTCGGCCGAGAAATTCATGACCGACGGCCGCCACACCGGCACCGGCGCCGGCAACCACTTCGTGATGGGCGGGGCCACGCCGGCCGACAGCCCCTTCCTGCGCCGGCCCGAGCTGCTGGCCAGCCTGCTGGCCTACTGGCACAACCACCCCAGCCTGAGCTACCTGTTCTCGGGCCTGTTCATCGGCCCGACCAGCCAGGCCCCGCGCGTGGACGAGGCGCGCAACGACCAGGTCTACGAGCTGGAAATCGCCTTGGCCCAGATCCACGCCAACCGCAAGAAGCACGGCCAGTCCATGCCGCCGTGGCTGGTCGACCGCACGCTGCGCAACGTGCTGATCGACGTGACCGGCAACACCCACCGCGCCGAATTCAGCATCGACAAGCTCTACTCGCCCGACAGCAGCATCGGCCGCCTGGGCCTGTTGGAGCTGCGCGCCTTCGAGATGCCGCCGCACGCGCGCATGAGCGTGGTGCAGCAGCTGCTGCTGCGCGCCTTCATCGCGCGTTTCTGGGACGAGCCCTACACCGCGCCACTGACACGCTGGGGCACCGAGCTGCACGACCGTTTCCTGCTGCCCAGCTTCGTTCAGATGGACTTCGACGACGTGATCGGCGACTTGAACGACGCCGGCTTTGCCTTCGACGCGGCCTGGTTCGCGCCGCACTTCGAGTTCCGTTTCCCGCTGGTCGGCGAACGCGACATCCGCGGCATGCGCCTGACCCTGCGCAACGCGCTCGAACCCTGGCACGTGATGGGCGAGGAAGGCGCCGTCGGCGGCACCGTGCGCTACGTCGACTCGTCGCTGGAGCGGCTGGAAATCAAGGTTGACGGCTTCAACCAGAGCCGCTACGTGCTCACCATCAACGGCCGCCCGCTGCCGCTGCAGCCCACGGGCGTGGCCGGCGAATTCGTGGCGGGCGTGCGCTACAAGGCCTGGAACCCGCCGTCGTCGCTGCACCCGGGCATCGGCGTGCACGCGCCGCTGGTGATCGACGTGGTCGACACCTGGAACGGGCGCTCCGTGGGCGGCTGCCAGTACCACGTGGCGCACCCGGGCGGACGCAACTACGACACCTTCCCCATCAACGCCTACGAGGCCGAAAGCCGCCGCCTGGCGCGCTACTTCCGCATGGGCCACAGCACCGGGCCGCTGGACGTGCCGCCGGCCACCATCGGCCTGCCGGGCAGCCGCGAGTTCCCGTTCACGCTGGACCTGCGGCGTTGAGCGCGCCTGCCGCCCCGCTGCCGCCCGTCCTGTTCGCCGACAACCACCTGCTGGCCTTCGACAAGCCCAGCGGCCTGCTGTCCGTGCCCGGGCGCGGCCCGGACAAGCAGGACTGCCTGGCCGCGCGCGCCCGGGCGCGCTGGCCCGACGCGCTGGTCGTGCACCGGCTGGACATGGCGACCTCGGGCCTGATCGTCATGGCGCGCGGGCTGGAGATGCAGCGGCGCCTGAGCGCGGCCTTCGCCGACCGCGAAACCGCCAAGGAATACGTCGCGGTGGTCGACGGCTGGCTGGCCAGCGACGCCGGCGAAATCGCCCTGCCCCTGATCACCGACTGGCCCAACCGCCCGCGCCAGATGGTGGACCACGCCATCGGCAAACCGTCGCTCACACGCTGGCAGGTGCTGGCGCGCAGCCACGACGGCCAAGGCCACGCGCAGACCCGCGTGGCCCTGTTCCCGGTCACCGGCCGCAGCCACCAGTTGCGCGTGCACCTGCAGGCCATCGGCCACCCCATCCTGGGCGATGCGCTCTACGCGCCGCCCGCTGCCCTGGCGCGGGCGCCGCGCCTGCTGCTGCACGCCTGCGCGCTGGCACTGCCGCACCCGGCCACGGGCCAGCCACTGGCGCTGCGCTGCGAGCCGCCGTTCTGACCCGGGTGCGCCCCTGGCCGGCGCGGGGTGGCAAAAGTACCCCACACGCTCTATCCTGTCCCCCTGCGCGCACCGGGCGCCGGCCCGCCGGCCGTCCCGCCCCGCGCGTCCACCCTCCATTTCGATCGCCCAGGAGATTTCGCATGCCCCTGCCCCGTGACGCCAGCCTGTCCCCCGAACTCGAAAGCGACATCCACGCCCTGCTGCCCGGCCGCGCCACCGCCGCCGGCAATACGCGCCGCACGGCCATCCAGGTGGCGCTGGGCGTGGGCTACGCGGCCAGCGTGCTGCCGGCGCTGGCGCAGACCGCCATCAGGACGCCGGCCGACGGCCTGGACAGCGGCCCGGTCACGATCGACGCCAACGGCTTTGCCATACCCGCCTACCGCTCCGCACCCGCGGGCAAGACCGGCCTGCCGGTGATCCTGGTGATCCAGGAAATCTTCGGCGTGCACGAATACATCGCCGACGTCACGCGCCGCCTGGCGCGCCTGGGCTACCTGGCCATCGCGCCCGACCTCTACCGCCGCCAGGGCGACGCCACGCAGTACACCGACATGAGCCGGCTGATGTCCGAACTGGTCTCCAAGGTGCCCGACGAACAGGTGCTGGCCGACCTCGACGCCACCGTGCGCTGGGCCGGCACGCACGGCGGCAACGCGCGCAAGGTGGGCATCACCGGCTTTTGCTGGGGCGGGCGCCAGATCTGGCTGTACGCCGCGCACAACCCGAACGTGAAGGCCGGCGTGGCCTGGTACGGCCGCCTGGTGGGCAACGCCACGCCGCTCACGCCGCGCCAGCCCATCGACGTCGTCGGCCAGCTCAAGGCACCGGTGCTGGGCCTGTATGGCGGCGCCGACACGGGCATCCCCGTCACCAGCATCAACGAATTCAAGCAGGCGCTGGCACAAGCCGCGCAAGCGGGCAACCAGGCCGCCGCCCAATCGCGCTTCATCCTCTACCCCGATGCGCCGCACGCCTTCCACGCCGACTACCGCCCCAGCTACCGCGCCGAGGCCGCCAAGGACGGCTGGCAACAGGCCGTGCAGTGGTTCAAGCAGCACGGGCTGGGTTGACTTCATGGCCGCCACCACGCCCACGACACCGCTCGCGCGGCCCTCGCCCGCGCATGCCGAGATCCCGGGCGAGCCCCTGCGCGCGGCCGCGGCCGGCGTGGCGGCGGGCCCGTCCGCCAGCACCGCCGTGCCGTCGCAAGCCCAGGTGCAGCCACACGCGCCGGCCTCGGGCCTGTCGCAGCACCTGTACATCCTGACCGGCGCCTCGCGCGGCCTGGGCCTGGCCATGGCGCGCCAGCTGCTGCTGCCCGGCCACCGCCTGCTGTGCCTCTCGCGCAAGGTCAATGCCGACCTGCAGCGCCAGGCCACGGCCGCCGGCGTCGAGCTGGAACAGTGGGCCCAGGACCTGTCGCTGGCCGGCGAAGCCGCTGTGCGGCTCGAAACCTGGCTGGCCGGCCTGCAGCAGCGGCGCCCGGCGGCCAGCGTCACGCTGGTCAACAACGCGGCCATGATCCCGCACATCGGCCCGCTGGCCGACCTGCCGGTCAACGACATCACGCAGGCCCTGCGCGTCGGCATCGAGGCGCCCATGCAGCTCACCGCCGCCTTTCTGCGCGGCACCCGGGGCTGGCGCACCGAACGCCGGGTGCTCAACATCTCGTCCGGCCTGGGGCGCCGGCCCATGGCTTCGCAGGCCGCCTATTGCGCCGTCAAGGCGGGCATCGACCACTTTACGCGCAGCCTGGCGCTCGAAGAGGTGCTGCAGCCCGGCGGCGCCAAGGTCTGCGCGCTCGCCCCCGGCGTGGTGGACACCGACATGCAGGTCCAGATGCGCGCGGCCGACGCCGACGACTTCCCGGACCGCGCGCGCTTCGAGAAACTCAAGGCCGAAGGCCAGCTCACCAGCCCCGAGGCCGCCGCCGCGCGCATCCTGGCCTACCTCACCCGCGCCGACTACGGCAACCAGCCCGTGGCCGATATCCGCGAAATCTGAATCCATCTGCCGGAATCTGAATGGCCCCTCCATGAATCGGTGTTGAGTTCGCTTTAAGCGAGGCTTAAGGTGAAAACGTGACAACAGAGGCCGTCCGACTGAGAACGGGTTCTGAGGGACGGACGCATCAACAACACGAATCACTGGAGTCGTCATGTCTGGCCATTTCAACACCCCCCAAAGCCGCCGCGACGCGACTGAATTCCTGGCTGCTTTCCTGGTGGAAGCGATCGAACTGCAACTGACCGACGGCCAGCGCATCGACGCCGCGCTGGACCGCCTACTGGCCCAAGTGGTGGCGCAAAGCCTGCAGGACCGCGACATCGAGAGCCTGCTGTCCGACGTGCATGGCGACCCGCGGCTGCGTGATCGTTCGCAGGAATTTGCCTCGCGCCGCCATGCATCCGAACACGCGGACATGCAGGGCGACGTCGCCAGTGCCCTGCACGCGCTGGGCCGCGGCGGCAAGCTCACGCTGCTGGCTGATCACCTGGGCCTGCGCGGTGCGGTCGACGAACTGGCCACGGTGCTGAGCATCGACGAGACCAGCAAGACGCGCATCCTCTACGAAAACCCGCGCAGCCACGCCGCGGCGCACGGCCATCCGGACCTGCGCAGCAGCGGCCCGGCCGGCTACGCGGCAGCGGCCGCCTGACGGCCTTCGTGCACAGGCCGGCAGGGCTGCCGGCCTTCAGGTTTTAAGCCTGCGCATCCGCCGCGTTCCCGGCCGCAAAGCCGGGAATGGGCGTTCAGGGCGTTCAAACGCCCGCGGGGCGATCGCGTTCGACCTTGGGGCCGCGCACCACCAGCACCGGCACCGACGCACGGCCCAGCACCCGCAGGGCCTCGCTGCCCAGCAGCAGTTTTTCCAGGCCCTGGCGGCCGTGGGAAGACATCACGATCAGGTCGGCGCCGATTTCCTTGGCGGTGTCGAGGATGCCTTCGTGCACCACGTGCTGCTCGACGATCTTGCGCTGCGGCGTCACGCCCAGCGACTTGACCAGTTCCTCGGCCTTGTCCAGCGCCGCCTTGGCGTTGGCGTTGGCGGCGGCCAGGTATTCGACCTGCCCATAGGCGAAGTCGGCACCCACGCCAGTGAAGGGGTAGCTGTCGACCACGCACACCAGAGTCAGCGAACCGCCGAATGCCTTGACCAGCTCGACGGCATGGCCGGCCGCCTGCAGCGCCGTGGCCGAGCCGTCGACCGGCAGCAGAATGTTCTTGAAAGACATGGCGTACTCCTTTGCGTGTCAGGGTTGAAATGCCTCACGGCCCCGGGTGCCTCGCCAGCATGGCTGGCGGCCCTGTTTCCTGCGCCCCCGGGTGCCGTATCGCCATCGTGCACAGCGCCTTCCCACTTGTCAAAGCACGCGGTGGCTGGCGGCCGATCTTCCTACAAATAGGTGAGCACCCACCCGGGAAAACACCGGGGAAAACACTCATAACCATCCCCCACCGCCGTCACCGCGTCGCGACCCGCCGGGCAGGCGCACCGCCAGGCCCGGTGCGCTTTTTTACCCTTGCTTTACAACCGTAAAGCCCCACGACATCAAGCCCGAAGCCCCCTCTTCGATACTGGCGTGGCTGTCGCGCCGGGCTGGCGTGCTCTCAATTTCGGCACAATCCGGGCGGCGCGCCCTTCGCGGACGTGCCTTTTGCAGCCAGCCGCGTCCCTGGCTCCCGCCGTTTTGCCTCCGAGACTGTCCACTCCCATGACCCTGAACCTTCGACCCGCCCGCCTCGTGCGTTTTGCCCTGGCGCTGCTGCTCCTGGCGCTGGCCGTCTGGGGCATCAAGACCTGGTTCTTCCCGGCCAAGCCCGAGCAGAACTACATCACCACGGCCGTGCGCAAAGGCAACATCGAAGACACGGTGCTAGCCACCGGCAGCATGGAGGCCTACAAACTGGTCAGCGTCGGGGCGCAGGTCTCGGGCCAGGTCAAGTCGCTCAAGGTGCGGCTGGGCGACAACGTCAAGGCCGGCCAACTGGTCGCCGAGATCGACTCCATCACGCAGCAGAACAACGTGCGCAACAACGACGCCGCGCTGGCCAGCGCCCGCGCGCAGCTGCAGGCCGCGCAGGTCTCGCTCAAGCAGGCCACGCTGGTCTACCGGCGCCAGCAGCAACTGCGCGAGCAGGACGCGATCTCCCAGGCCGACTACGAATCGGCCCAGGCGGACTACGAATCGGCCCAGGCCTCGGTCAACACGGCGCGCGCGCAAGTCACCCAGTCCGAGATTTCGGCCGACACCGCGCGCGTGAACCTGGGCTACACACGCATCACCTCGCCCATCGACGGCCAGGTCGTGGCCATCGTCACCGAAGAAGGCACGACGGTGAACGCCAACCAGTCGACCCCGACCATCATCAAGGTCGCCAACGTGGGCACGATGACGGTCAAGGCGCAGATCTCGGAGGCCGACGTGCCCAGCGTCAAGCCTGGCCAGGCGGTCTACTTCACCATCCTGGGCGAGCCCGACAACCGCTACCGCGCCACGCTGCGCGCGATCGAGCCCGGCCCCGATTCGCTGAGCTCCAGCACCACCACGACCAGCACCTCGTCGACCTCGTCGAGCAGCAGCTCGTCGAGTTCGTCGTCGAGCAGCGCCATCTACTACAACGGCCTGTTCGACGTGCCCAACCCCGACGGCAAGCTGCGCATCTCGATGACGGCGCAGGTCTACATCGTGCGCGGCGAGGCGCGCGACGTGCTGACGCTGCCCTCGGCCGCGCTGGGCCGGCGCGGGCGCGACGGCAATTACAGCGTGCGTGTGCTCGGCGCCAACGGCCAGGCCGAAGCGCGCCAGATCACCGTGGGCCTGAACAACAACGTGACGACCGAGATCCGCTCGGGCCTGGCCGAGGGCGACCAGGTCGTGCTGGGCGACGGCTCCCAGGCGGGCGCGGCCAATGGCCTGCGCCGCATGCCCGGCCCCGGCATGCGCCTGTGACCGGTTCCAGCGCCATGAGTCCGACTGACGCCACCGACACCGCCGGCATGACCGATACCCCGCAGGCGCCCCTGCTTTCGCTGCGCCAGGTCCGGCGCGAATTCCCGGCCGGCGAGCAGACCATCGCCGTGCTCCGGGACATCGACCTCGACATCCATGCGGGCGAGATGGTCGCCATCGTCGGCGCCTCGGGCTCGGGCAAGTCCACGCTGATGAACATCCTGGGCTGCCTGGACAAGCCCACCCGCGGCCAGTACCGGGTCGCCGGCCGCGAGACCGGCCAGCTCGCCCCCGACGAACTGGCCGAGCTGCGGCGCGGGCACTTCGGCTTCATCTTCCAGCGCTACCACCTGCTGTCGGACCTGACGGCGCAGGGCAACGTGGCCGTGCCGGCCGTCTATGCCGGCGTGGCCGCGCCGCGCCGGCAGGCGCGCTCGCAGCAGCTGCTGGAGCGCCTGGGGCTGGGCGACCGCACCGGGCATACGCCGGGCAAGCTCTCGGGCGGCCAGCAGCAGCGGGTGTCGATCGCACGCGCGCTGATGAACGGCGGCAGCGTGATCCTGGCCGACGAGCCGACCGGCGCGCTCGACAGCCGCAGCGGCGAAGAGGTCATGAAGATCCTGCAGGAGCTGCACGCCGAGGGCCACACCATCATCATCGTCACGCACGACATGCAGGTGGCCGAGCATGCCGAGCGCATCATCGAACTCAGCGACGGCGTGGTCATTGCCGACCAGCGCCGCCGCCCGCGCGACCCGGCGCAGCCGCGCCTGCAGCCGCAGCCGCCCGGCGCGGTGTCGTGGCTGGAGCAGCGCCGCGCGCTGTGGGACCGCTTCGCCGAAGCCTTCCACATGGCGCTGCTGGCCATGAACGCGCACCGGCTGCGCACCTTCCTGACCATGCTGGGCATCATCATCGGCATCGCCTCGGTGGTGTCGGTGGTGGCGCTGGGCCAGGGCTCGCAGCAGAAGGTGCTCGAGAACATCAGCGCCATCGGCACCAACACCATCGACATCATGCCGGGCACCGGCTTCGGCGACCGGCGCGCCAGCGCCATCCGCACGCTGGTGCCGTCCGACGCCGACGCGCTGGCGCAGCAAAGCTATGTGGCCGCGCTGTCGCCGCAGGTCTCGACCTCGGTCACGCTGCGCTACCGCAACGTCGAGGCCAGCGCCACCGTGGCCGGCGTGGGCGAGAGCTTCGACCAGGTCAAGGGCCTGAAGATCGCGCAGGGCAGCTGGTTCGACCCGCACGCGGTGCAGATGCGCACCCAGGTCGCCGTGATCGACGAGAATACACGCGCCGCGCTGTTCGCGAACAACCCCAACCCGATCGGCGAGGTGATCTTGCTGGGCGCGGTGCCCATGCGTGTGATCGGCGTGACGGCCAAGCAGGACATCGTCGGCTTCGGCAACACCGACAGCCTCAACATCTGGGTGCCCTACACCACCGCCATGGGCCGCATGGTGCGCCAGGACTACCTGCGCAGCATCACCGTGCGCGTGGCCGACGACGCGCCCATGGCCGCGGCCGAACAGGGCATCACCCAGCTGCTGGCCACGCGCCACGGGCGCATCGACTTCTTCGTGCTGAACTCCGACAGCATCCGCCAGACCATCCAGAGCACGACGCAGACCATGACGCTGCTGATCTCCTCGATCGCCGTCATCTCGCTGATCGTGGGCGGCATCGGCGTGATGAACATCATGCTGGTGTCGGTGACCGAGCGCACGCGCGAGATCGGCGTGCGCATGGCCATGGGCGCGCGCCAGAGCGACATCCAGCAGCAGTTCCTGATCGAGGCCGTGCTGGTCTGCCTGATCGGCGGCGTGCTGGGCATCCTGCTGGCGCTGGGCTTTGGCCAGCTGTTCGCGCGCGCCAGCAGCGACTTCGCCCTGGCCTACTCGACCACCGCCATGGTCTCGGCCTTTTTGTGCTCGACCCTGATCGGCGTGGTCTTCGGCTTCTTGCCGGCACGCCGCGCGGCCCAGCTCAACCCCGTGGACGCGCTCGCGCGCGACTGACGACGACCTCACTTGCCGTGAACCCGATGCGCCTGCCCTCGACCACCGCCCTCCTTCGCGCCCCGGCTCCCCCGCGCCCGACACGCGCGGCCGCCATGGCCCTGGCCGTCCTTGCCACACTGGCACTCGCCGGCTGCGCCAGCAGCCACTACCAGCGCCCCGCGCTGGACCTGCCGGCCCAGTGGGCGCAAGCCACACCGGCGGACGGCGCAGCCACAAGCACCAGCACCGCGCCCTGGTGGCAGCGTTTTGCCGATCCGCAACTCGACCGGCTCATCGACGAAGCCCTGGCGCGCAACAACGACCTGGCCACCGCCGCGCTCAACGTGCGCCAGGCCCAGCTCAATGCCGGCCTGGCCGGCGACCCGCTGGCCGTTGGCCCGCAGGCCAGCATCGACGCCAGCAACAGCCAGCGCCTGGACACGGGCGAAACCTCGCGCAGCCGCAGCGGCTCGGTGCAGGCGGGTGTGAGCTACAGCGTCGACCTGTGGGGCCGCCTGGCGCGCCAGCGCGACATCGCGCAGTGGGCGCTGCAAGCCAGCGAGGCCGACCGCCAGACCGTGCGCCTGAACGTCATCGGCACCACGGCCGATCTCTACTGGCAACTGGCCTACCTCAACCAGCGCCTGGCCACCGGTGAGCAAAGCCTGGCCACCGCGCTGCGCACCCAGCAGCTGGTGCTGGCCCAGTACAAGGCCGGTGCCGTCTCGGCGCTGGAGCGCCACGAGGCCGAACAAAGCGTGCTCCCCCAGCGTAGCAGCCTGTCGCAACTGCGCCAGACCCAGGTCGAGACACGCAACGCGCTGGCCATTCTGTTCAACGCCGCACCCGGCAGCAACGTGCTGCAGCAGGTGCTGGGCCAGGAGCCGCAGGCGCTGCCCGCCGGCGTGCTGCCGCCAGTCGACGAAGGCCTGCCGGCCGAGCTGCTGGCCCGCCGCCCCGACCTGCGCTCGGCCGAGCTGAGCCTGCGCCAGAGCCTGGCCAACGTCGACGTGGTGCGCACCAGCTACTACCCCACGCTCTCGCTCACGGGCGCCGTGGGATCGAGCAGCACCTCGCTAGGCAGCCTGCTGGCCAACCCGGCCGCAACCCTGGGCGCGGGCCTGAGCCTGCCCTTCCTCGGCCTCAAGGCCATGCGGCTGAACACGCAGATCGCGCAGGTGGAATACGAAACGGCGGTGGTCAACTTCCGCCAGACGCTCTACCAGGCTTTCACCGACGTCGAGAACGCCCTGTCGGCCCGCACCCGCCTGGCCGAGCAGACCGATCTGCAGGCCCGGAACCTGGCGGCCGCGCGCGAGGCCGAACGGCTCTATGAAATCCGCTACCGCGCCGGCACCGTGGCCTTGCGTGTGTGGCTCGACGCCCAGGAATCGCGCCGCACGGCCGAACTGAACCTGGCGCAGGCGCGGCTGAACCAGTTGCAGAACCAGGTCACGCTGTATCAGGCGATGGGCGGCGACACGGTGGTCGCGGCGGCATCGGCGCCCTGAGCTATGGTTTCGCCCGCGCCAGCAGCAAAGCCCGCTCGCGCGCATTGCCCGCCAGCGCCGCCGCGCGCGCCCATTCCGCCCGCGCCTCGGCGAGGCGGCCCAGCTTGCCCAGCAGATCCGCGCGCACGCTGGGCAGCCACTGGTAGTGGCGCAAGGCGGGCTCGTCGCGCAGCGCATCGATGATGGCCAGGCCCGCCTGCGGGCCAAAGGCCATGCCCACCGCGACCGCGCGATTGAGTTCCACCACGGGTGACGGCGCGGCCTGGGCCAGCGTGTCGTAGAGCGCGGCGATGGCGGGCCAGTCGGTCTCGGCCGCGCGGGCGGCGCGCGCGTGGCAGGCGGCAATGGCGGCCTGCAGCGCATAAGGGCCCGGCGGCTCGTGCGCCTGGCCGGCCAGCGCCGTGGCGCGCTCCAGCGCGATCAGGCCCCGGCGGATCAGCAGGCGGTCCCAGCGGCTGCGGTCCTGCTCGGCCAGCAGCACCGGCTGGCCCTGCGCATCGACCCGGGCGGCGCTGCGCGAGGCCTGCAGCTCCATCAGCGCCAGCAGGCCCATCACCTCGGGCTCGGCCGCCGCCAGCGCGGCCAGCATGCGGCCCAGGCGCAGCGCCTCGTCGGTCAGCGCGGGGCGCATCCAGTCCTCGCCGCTGGTGGCGGTGTAACCCTCGTTGAAAATCAGGTAGACGACTTCCAGCACCGACGCCAGGCGCTCGCCCAGCACGGCGCCGCACGGCAGCTCGAAAGGCACACGCGCCTCGCGCAGGCTGCGTTTGGCGCGCACGATGCGCTGGGCCACGGTGGCCTCGGGCACCAGGAAGGCGCGGGCGATGTCCTGCGTGCTCAGGCCGCCCAGCAGCTTGAGCGTGAGCGCCACGCGCGCCTCGGCGGGCAGCAGCGGGTGGCAGGCGGTGAAGATCAGGCGCAGCAGGTCGTCGCCGATCTCGTCGGCACGCGCGGCGTCGAGGGCGTCGGTGAAGTCGGGCACGATCAGCGCCTCCTGGGCATCGAGATCCAGCCCCAGTTCTTCCAGCCGCCCGGCCGCCATGCGGCGATGGCGCAGCCAGTCGAGCGCGCGGTTCCTGGCCGCCGCCATGAGCCAGGCACCGGGCTTGTCGGGCGTGCCGCCGTGCGGCCAGGTCTCCAGCGCGCTGACGAGCGCGTCCTGTGCCAGTTCTTCGGCAACGCCGATGTCGCGCACCAGGCGCGCAACGCTGGCGACGATCTTGGCAGACTCGATGCGCCAGACCGCGGCGATGGCGTCATGGTGGGCGGGCATGCGGCCGTCTTCGCAGGTTTCAGGGCTGGGGCGGAAAGGCCGCCATGTCCATATAGGCCAGCTCCCACATGTGGCCGTCCAGGTCGGTGAAGCCGTGGCCGTACATGAAGCCATGGTCCTGCGGCGGCTGCGGCGCGGTGCCGCCCGCGGCCAGCGCCTTGGCCACCAGCGCATCGACCTCGGCGCGGCTGTCGCACGACAGGCAGACCAGCACCTCGGTCACCTGCGTGGCGTCGGCCACCTTCTTTTTCGTGAAGGTCTGGAAGAAGGGCTCGACCAGCAGCATCACGTAGTTGTGGTTGTCGCTCACCACCAGGCAGGCGCCCTGCTCGTTGGTGAACTGCGGGTTGAAGGAAAAGCCCAGGCTTTTGAAGAAGGCCTGGCTGCGCTCCATGTTCTGGATGGGCAGGTTGACGAACATCTGGCGGGACATGAGGGGCTCCTTGGGTGAAATGTTGGGCGGGTTTGCGGCAGGGTTTACTTCTGGCTGGGCGTGTTCATGGCGCGAAAACGCTCCACCTGCTCGCTGGGCTCGAAATCGTCCAGTTCATAGAGCTGGCGCACCTCGATCACGGCAGGCGCCTGGCGGCCGACCGGGTTGGGAAAACGGCGCGACCATTCGAGCGCCTCTTCGCGGCTGCGCACCTGGATGGTGGTGAAGCCCGCGATCAGTTCCTTGGCCTCGGCAAAAGGGCCATCGATGACGGTGCGCCTTTGCCCGTCGTAGTGAATGCGCCAGCCCTTGCGGCTGGGCTGCAGGCCGCTGGCGTCCAGCAGCACACCGGCCTTGGCCAGTTCTTCGTGGAAGTCGACCATGTCCTGCATCAGTTGCGCGTCGGGCGTCTGCGGCGTGGTCTCGGCCTCGAACTCGGGCGTGGATTTGACGATGATCATGAAGCGCATGTCAGGCCTCTTCGAGCGTGGCGATGTCGAGCTTGGTCATGCCCATCACCGCCTTGATGATGCGCTGCGCCCGTGCCGGATCGGCCATCAGGCGCGGCAGCGACGCCGGCACGATCTGCCACGACAGGCCAAAACGGTCGGTCAGCCAGCCGCACTGGCCCGTCTGGCCGCCCTCCGACAGCTTGTGCCAGAAGTCGTCCAGCTCGGCCTGGTCCTGGCAGTGCACCATGAGCGAGATCGCGGGCGAGAACTGGAAGACCGGTCCGCCGTTGAGCGCGAGGTAGTCCTGGCCGTCGAGCTCGAAGCTCACCGTCAGCACCGTGCCCGCCGGCAAGGGCGCGCCCTCGCCGTAGTGGGTGATGGCCTTGATCCGCGCGTTGGGAAAGACCGAGACATAGAAGTTGGCCGCCTCTTCGGCCTGGCGGTCGAACCAGAGGCAGGGGCTTGTCCGTGGCATTGCGTTGCTCCTTCGCAAGAAAAGGGGGCTGCGACATGCAGTGTCCCGCTACTCCTACGACGAAGGAAGCACCGTGGTTTCGACACGGTTCTTCTAGGTGCTTACCCTAGGTTTCGTAACAAGGCGCCAGCGCGCGCACCTCCACCGTGCACCAGGCGGCTGCAGGGCAGGCCTGGGCGATGGCGATGGCCTCTTCGCGCGTGGCGCAGTCCAGCAGGAAAAAGCCGCCGACCATTTCCTTGGCCTCGGCAAAGGGGCCATCCAGCACGTGGGCACGCCCGTCGCGCACCTGCACCCGGGCGGCGCCCTGCTGCGAGGCCAGCGACTCGGCCGCCCGCAGCAGGCCGCGCGCCTGCAGGTCGGCGCCGAAACGCTGCATCTGCGCGTAGACGGCGCGGCCTTCTTCTTCGGTGCGGGTGGCGCGCTGCGCCGGGGGCTCGTGGATCAGCAGCAGGTAGGGCATGGCTTGTCTCGTGGCGGGCGGTTGGGGCAAAGGCCGGATAGAGCTGACTCTACCAAGGCCTGTCCCCGCCGCCGGCTCACGGACCGCTCACGGCGTGCCCGCCGCCACGCCCCCGCCCAGCACCTTGTAGAGCGTGACCCGGTTGAGCTGCTCCGTCAGCCGCAGCGAGATCAGCGTCTGCTCGGCGCTGAACAGCGTGCGCTGCGCGTCGAGCACGTCCAGGAAGCTGCCCGAGCCTTCGCGCTGCAGCGCGGTCGACAGGTTCAGGCTGGTGCGGCTGGCCTCGACCATGGCGGTCTGGCCGCTGGTCTGCTCGTCCAGCGTGCTGCGCACGGCCAGCGCGTCGGCCACTTCGCGGAAGGCGGTCTGGATGGCCTTTTCGTAGCTCGCCACGTCGGCGGCCTGCTGGGCGCGTGCCGAGTCGAGGCTGGCCTGCAGCCGGCCCATGTCGAAGATGGGCAGCGTGATCGACGGCACGAAGCTCCAGGCGCCGCTGCCGGCTGCGAACAGCTGGCCCAGGCTGGTGCTGGCCGTGCCGGCCGAGGCGGTCAGCGAGACGGTCGGGAAGAAGGCCGCGCGCGCCGCGCCGATGTTGGCGTTGTCGGCCATCAGCGTGCGCTCGGCCGACAGCACGTCGGGGCGCTGCAGCAGCACCGAGGACGGCAGCCCGGCGGGCACGTCCACCAGCAGCGTGGCGGCCGCGGCCGGGACATAGCTGGCGGGCGGCACTGGCAGCAGGCGCTCGGGCACGGTCGCGCCCGTCAGCAGCTGCAGCGCATTGAGGTCCTGCTTGACCTGGCTTTGGTAGCTGGCCACGCTCACGCGCGCGGTCTCCAGGCTGCTACGCGCCTGCGCCACGGTCAGCCCGGAGGCCTCGCCCAGCGCCTTGGCCTGGGCCTGCACGTCGTAGGTGCGCTGGCGGCTGGCCAGGGTCTGGCGCGCCAGCGCCAGCTGCTGCTGGTCGGCGGCCAGCGTGAGCCAGGCCGAGGCGGTCTCCGCCACCAGGGTGATCTGCGTACTGCGGCGCGTTTCGTCCTTGGCGAAGTAGGCCTGCAGCGCCGCGTCCGACAGGTTGCGCATACGGCCGAACAGGTCGAGCTCGAAACTGCTGGTGCCCAGCTCGGCCTTGTAGGTGCTGGTGGTGGACGCGCGGCCCGTGGTGCTGCCCGTGGCGGGTGTGCGGGTGCGGGTGAGCGAGCCGCCCGCGTCGATCTCGGGGAACTGGTCGGCGCGCTGCACGCGGTAGGCCGCGCGCGCGACCTCGACGTTCTGCAGGGCCACGCGCAGGTCGCGGTTGTTGTCCAGCGCCAGCGCCACCACGTCGCGCAGACGCGCGTCGACGACGAAGTCACGCCAGCCGGTGTCGATGGCCGCCAGGGGCTGCGCTGGCGCGGCGGCCGCCGTGGTGTCCTGCCACGTGGCCGGCACAGGTGCGGCCGGGCGCTGGTACTTCGGCGCCAGATTGGCGCAGCCGGCCAGCAGCACCGCCGTGCAGACGGCGGCCAGGGGGAATCGCAGCCGCGCGGCCGCCAGGCCCATCAGGGGCGTCATCATGCGGAAGGCTCCTCGATGGCAGGTTGTTGTGGTGGCGAACCGGCCTGGCCGCGCGTGCGGCGCTGGCTCAGGCTGCGCACCAGGACATAGAACAGGGGCACGAAGAAGATGCCCAGCAAGGTGGCCGACAGCATGCCGCCCAGCACGCCCACGCCGATGGCGCGGCGGCTGCCCGAGCCCGCGCCGGTCGACAGCGCCAGCGGCAGCACGCCGAAGACGAAGGCCAGCGAGGTCATCACGATGGGCCGCAACCGCATGCGCACGGCCTCCAGCGTGGCCTCCAGCAACGTGCGGCCCTGCTCTTCGAGCGTCTTGGCGAACTCCACGATCAGGATGGCGTTCTTGGCCGCCAGCCCGACCGTGGTGAGCAGGCCCACCTGAAAGTACACGTCGTTGTTCTGCCCGGCCAGGTGCGTGGCCAGCACCGCCCCCAGAATGCCCAGCGGCACCACCAGGATGACCGAGAACGGCACCGACCAGCTCTCATACAGGGCCGCCAGGCACAAGAACACGAACAGCACCGAGACCGCGTACAGCAGCGGCGCCTGCGCGCCGGCCTGGCGCTCCTGGAACGAGGCGCCCGTCCATTCGTAGCCGATGCCCGCGGGCAATTGCCGCGCGATCGATTCGACCTCGGCCATGGCCGCGCCCGAGCTCACGCCCGCACCCGCATTGCCCACCATTTCATAGGCGGACGAACCGTTGTAGCGCACCAGTTGCGGTGAGCCATAGGTCCAGCGTGTGGTGGCAAAGGCCGAGAACGGCACCATGGCCTCGCTGCTGTTGCGCACCGACCAGTGGTCGATGCTGTCGGGCGCCATGCGAAACGGCGCATCGCCCTGCACATAGACCTTCTTGACGCGGCCGCCGTAGATGAAGTCGTTGACGTAGGAGCCGCCCAGCGCGGTCGACAGCGTGGCGTTGACGTCGCTGATGCTCAGGCCCAGCGCGGTCGCCTTGCGGTCGTCGATGTCGATGGCGAACTGCGCCGTGTCGTCCAGGTTGTTGCTGCGCACCTGGTTGAGCAGCGGGCTCTTGGACGCCAGCGCCAGGAACTGGTCGCGCGCCTTGACCAGCGCGGCATGGCCGACGCCGCCCACGTCCTCGATCATGATGTCGAAGCCCGCGTTGGCGCCCAGGCCGCGCACCGCCGGCGGCAGCAGCACGAACACGGTGGCGTCGCGCAGTTGCGCGCTCAGTTCGCGCGCATAACGGCGCGAGAGACTGCCGGCGTCCTCGCCCTTGCCCGTGCGCTGCGACCAGTCCTTGAGCGTGATGTAGGCGTTGGCCGTGGCCTGGTCGCCGCTCTGCCCCGCCACCGTGATGTAGCCCGAGACCTCGGGCTGCTTGCCCATGAAGTCCTCGAAGGCGTGCATGCTGGCATTCAGGCGCTCGTAGGTGGAGCCGGCCGGCAGCTTGATCTGCGCCATCAGCGTGCCCTGGTCCTCGTCCGGCAAGAAGGACGTCGGCAGGCCGTGGAACACCAGCGCCATGACGGCCGTGAGCACCGCGTAGGCCACCAACCCCAGGCCCCGGCGGCGCACCAGATGGCGCACGCCGCCCTGGTAGCCCTGCGACGTGGCCGCGAATCCCCGGTTGAAACGCCCGAAGAAGCGGCCCAGCAGGCCCGGCCCGTGGCTGTGGCCGCCCTTGGGAATGGGCTTGAGCAGCGTCGCGCACAGCGCGGGTGTGAGCGTCAGCGCCACCAGCACCGACAGCAGCATGGCCGAGACGATGGTCACGGTGAACTGGCGGTAGATCACCCCCGTGGAGCCGCCGAAGAAGGCCATGGGCACGAACACCGCCGACAGCACCAGCGAGATGCCGACCAGCGCGCCGGTGATCTCGCCCATGGACTTGCGCGTGGCCTCCTTGGGCGAAAGCCCCTCTTCGCTCATGACACGCTCGACGTTCTCCACCACCACGATGGCGTCGTCCACCAGCAGGCCGATGGCCAGCACCATGCCGAACATGGTCAGCGTGTTGATCGAGTAGCCCAGCGCCGACAGGATGCCGAAGGTGCCCAGCAGCACCACGGGCACGGCGATCGCGGGGATCAGCGTGGCGCGCAGGTTCTGCATGAAGACATACATGATGATGACCACCAGCGCCAGCGCCTCGGCCAGCGTCTTGACCACTTCCTCGATCGAGATCTTCACGAAGGGCGTGGTGTCATAGCCCACGGTGGCCTTCATGCACTGCGGGAAGTAGGGTTCGAGCTGCGCGACCTTGGCCTTGACGGCCTCGGCCACGTCCAGCGCGTTGGCGCCCGAGGCCAGCATGATGGCCAGGCCCGCCGCCGGCTGGCCCTTGTAGCGCATGCTGACGGTGTAGTTGTCGCTGCCCAGCTCGATGCGCGCCACGTCGGCGAGCTTGACCACCGCGCCCGTGTCGGCCGAGGCCTTGACCACCAGGTCGCGGAACTGCTCGACGGTCTGCAGCTGGCTGCGCGCGGTGATGGTGGCGTTGATCTGCTGGCCCGGCGCCGACGGCCGCGCGCCCAGTTGCCCGGCCGAGACCTCGACGTTCTGCGCCTTGATCGCGGTGCTGATGTCCGAGGGCATCAGCGCGTACTGGCGCAGCTTGTCCGGGTCGAGCCAGATGCGCATGGCATAGCCCGCGCCCAGCGCCTGTGTGTCGCCCACGCCGTCGACGCGGCTGACGGCGTCCTTGAGGCTGCTGGCGATGTAGTTGGCGATGTCGGTCGAGGTCACGCCCTCTTGCGCCGAGGTGAGCGTGAGCACCAGCATGATGTCAGTGCCGGCCTTGGTCACCGTCAGCCCTTCGCTCTGCACCGCGTCGGGCAGCAGCGACTCGGCCTGCTGCAGCTTGTTCTGCACCTGCATTTGCGCGATGTCGGGGTCGGTGCCGGCCTCGAAGGTCAGCTGCACGCGGGCCGAGCCCGCCGCGCTGCTGGTCGAGGTCATGTACATCAGGTGGTCCAGCCCGGTCATCTGCTGCTCGATGACCTGCGTGACCGAATTCTCCAGCGTCGTGGCCGAGGCGCCCGTGTAGGTCGCGTTGATCGAAATGCGCACCGGCGCGATGTCCGGGTACTGCTCCAGCGGCAACAGCCGGATGGCGCCAGCGCCCGCCAGCATGATGACGATGGCGATGACCCACGCGAAGATGGGCAGGTCGATAAAAAAGCGTGCCATGGATGCCCTTCCTTCAGCGCGCGGCAGGCGTGGCGGAAGTGGCAGGAGCAGCAGTCGCGGCAGCGGCAGCGGCGGCCGGGGCCGCGCTGTCGGCGGCGCGCCCGGTCTTGGGGTCGATCTCGACGGCCGAAACCTTGTCGCCCTTGCGCACCTTCTGCAGGCCCTGGGCCACCACGCGGTCGCCCGCGGCCAGCCCTTGCGTGACCTGCCACTGGTTGCCGACGGCGCGCCCCAGCGCCAGCGTGCGCTGCTCGACCACGCCTTCACGCGTGATCACCAGCGCGGTCGCGCCGCCGTTGGGCGTGCGCGTGACGGCCTGCTGCGGCACCAGCAGCGCCCCGCGCAGCACGCCCTGGTCGAGCACGGCGCGCAGGTACATGCCGGGCATGAGCAGTCCTTCGGGGTTGGGCACGCTCGCGCGCAGCGTGATGGTGCCGGTGCTTTCGTCCACGCTCACGCCGCTGAACTGCAGCTCGCCCGCATGCGCGTAAGTGCTGCCGTCCTCCAGCACGATGCGCACCGGCACCTGGCCGTCGGCACTCGCGCCCAGGCTGCCGTTGGCCAGCGCCTGGCGCAGCTTGAGCACGTCGGCGCTGGACTGCGTGACGTCGACCACCAGCGGGTCGAGCTGGCGCACCGTGGTCAGCGCCGTGCTCTGGTTGGCCGTCACCAGCGCGCCCTGGCTGACCGCCGACACGTCGATGCGCCCGGCAATGGGCGAGACGATGCGGGTGTAGCCCAGGTTGATGCGCGCGGTCTGCACGTCGGCCTGCGCCACGGCCACGGCGGCCTGGTCCTGCGCCAGGGCGGCCTGCGCGTCGTCGGCGTCCTGCTGGCTGACCGCGTCGATCTTGGCCAGCGCCACCTGGCGCTTGGCCGTCAGCTCGGCCGCGCGCGCCGTCGCCTGCGCCTTGGTCAGCGCCGCCTGCGCACTGGCCAGCGCCGCCTGGTAGGGGGCCGGGTCGATCTCGTAGAGCAACTGGCCGGCCTTGACCTGCGCGCCTTCCTCGAAGTGCCGCTGGCGGATGATGCCGCCCACCTGCGGCACGATGGCCGCGCTGGTGCGCGTCTTGGCGCGCCCGGCCAGTTCGGTGGCCAGTGCGGCATCCGCCGCGTGCACGGTGACCACGCCGACTTCGACCGGCGCCGCGGCCGGCTTGACATCGTTGCGGGAACAGGCACCCAGGCCCAGCACGGCCGTCAGTGCGACGGCCAGCGGCAGCAGCGCCAGGCCGGCACGGCGCCGGCCCGCTTCGGGAAACAGAAAGGAATTCATGAACGCAAGGCGACAGGAATGGAGGAAAGAAAGGAAAAGCGTGACGGCTGCATGCTGCACCGCAAATGTGGAGGAACTTTGAACACCGCGCGCGCCCCGGGTCGGCCCTTGCCAAGCCCGGCGAACGCGGGCCCAATCGGCGCCATGTCCGTTTCCGTTGCATCGCCCCGGGGCCCGCTGGCCCGCCTGTCGATCTCCACGCGCCTGTTCCTGGCCGTGCTGGCCACCGCCATCCTGATGGTCGTGGCCATGGGCGCCGTGGCCAGCTGGAGCTTCAAGCGCGGCTTTGTCGGCTACCTCAACGAGCAGGCCATGCAGCGGCTCGAAGACATCCTGCCGCGCGCGGCCACCGCCTATGCCGAGCACGGCAGCTGGCAGTTCCTGCGCGAAGAGCCCGAGCGCTGGTTCGAGATCACCCGGCCGGGCCGCAACAGCGGCCGCGCCAGCCGCTTCGTTCGCGGCGAAGCCGATCCGCCGGTCTCCGACCTGACCGGCGCCTTCTTGCGCCTGACGCTGCTCGACGCCGACCATCAGTACATCCTGGGCCTGCGCCTGAAAACGCCCAGCAGCAAACACCACATCGAACGCCCCATCGTGGTCGACGGCCTGACCGTGGGCTGGCTGTCGCTGGAGCCCTTCCAGTCGGTGACCGAAGTCGGCGCGCGGCGCTTTCAGGACCGCCAGCTGCAGGCCAGCTGGCTCATCGGCCTGGGCGCCATCGCGCTGGCCGCGGCGATTGCCTGGTGGGTCGCGCGTGCGCTGCTGCGCCCGATCCGGCGCGTGGCCCAGGCCACGCATGCGCTGGCCGGCGGCGACTACACGCGGCGCGTGCCGGTCGCCACCGACGACGAGGTCGGCCAGCTCGCGCGCGACTTCAACCACCTGGCCGGCACGCTGGAGCGCAACGAACAACTGCGGCGCAACTTCATGGCCGACGTCTCGCACGAGCTGCGCACGCCGCTGGGCGTACTCAACGGCGAGCTCGAAGCCATCGAGGACGGCATCCGCCCGCTCGACACCCGCACGATGCAGTCGCTGCAGGCCGAGGTCGCCACGCTCAACAAGCTGGTCGACGACCTGCACGACCTGGCCCTGGCCGACGTGGCGGCGCTGGCCTACCGCAAGGCCGACCTCGACCTGACGCTGCTGACGCGGCAAGCGGGCCTGGCCTATGCGGACCGTTTTGCGCAGGCCGGCCTGAGCCTGGATCTGGACCTGCCCGCGCAGTCCGTGACCGTCTACGGCGACGAACGCCGGCTGCACCAGTTGCTGCTCAACCTGCTCGAAAACAGCCGCCGCTACACCGACGCGCCCGGCCAGGTGCGGCTGCGCCTGCGCCCGCCCGCGCCCGGCCAGCAGCCGGCGCTGGCCACACTGGAGCTGATGGACAGCGCCCCGGACGTGCCCGACGCGCAACGGCCCCGGCTGTTCGAACGTTTCTACCGGGTCGATGCCTCGCGCAGCCGCGCCAGCGGCGGCTCGGGGCTGGGCCTGTCGATCTGCCAGCGCATCGTGCAGGCCCATGACGGCAGCATCACCGCCAGCGCCTCGCCCCTGGGCGGCCTGTGCATCACCGTCACCTTGCCGGTCGCCTGAACGCCCGCCCGACGCCATGACACCCGACGCCAGCACCGCCCCCCGCACCGCGCCCGCCGACATCCTGATCGTCGAGGACGAGCCCAAGATGGCCGGGCTGCTGACCGACTACCTGGTCGCCGCCGGCCACGCGCCACGCCATCTCGGCAACGGGGTGGACGTGGCGCCCGCCGTGCGCCGGCGCCGGCCCGACCTGGTGTTGCTCGACCTGATGCTGCCCGGCCAGGACGGGCTGGCGGTCTGCCGCGAACTGCGCCGTTTCTGTGACGTGCCCATCATCATGCTGACCGCACGCGTCGAAGAAGCCGACCGCCTGATCGGCCTGGACGCCGGTGCCGACGACTACATCTGCAAGATGCCCTTCAGTCCGCGCGAGGTGGTGGCCCGTGTGCACGCGCTGCTGCGCCGCACGCGCGGCGGCCTGCGTGTGCCGGCCGAGCACGGGCGCCACGGCCTGGTGCTGGACGCGCAGGCCCAACGCGCGCGGCTGCACGGCCAGGCGCTGGACCTCACGCCCGTCGAATACCGGCTGCTGGCGCTGCTGGCCGAGGCGCCCGGCCGCGTCTTCTCGCGCGACGCGCTGCTGGGCCGCCTGCACGACGATGCGCGCGCCGTCACCGACCGCGCCATCGACAGCCACGTCAAGAACCTGCGGCGCAAGCTGCAGGCCGCCGGCCTGGCGGCCATGCCGATCCACTCGGTCTATGGCATGGGCTACCGCTTCGAGTGGCCCGAAGAAACCTAGGCGCTCAGTGCGCCTGGTCCCAGTTCGCCCCCACGCCCACCTCGGCCACCAGCGGCACCTTGAGCTGGGCCACGCCCGCCATCAGCTCGGGGATGCGGCGGCGCAGCCAGTCCACCTCGCCCTCGGGCAGCTCGAACACGAGTTCGTCGTGCACCTGCATGATCATCAGGATGTCGGGTTTTTCGGCGTCGAGCACGTCCTGCACGGCCACCATGCTCTTCTTGATCAGGTCGGCCGCCGTGCCCTGCATGGGCGCGTTGATGGCCGCGCGCTCGGCGCCGGCGCGGCGCGGGCCGTTGGGCGAGTTGATCTCGGGCAGCACCAGCCGGCGGCCGAAGACGGTCTCGACATAGCCCTGCTCCTTGGCCTGGGCCTTGGTCTCGTCCATGTAGCCCTTGACGCCGGGGTAGCGCTGGAAATAGCGGTCGATGTAGTTCTTGGCCGCCGTGTTGTCGATGCCCAGGTTGCGCGCCAGGCCGAAGGCGCTCATGCCGTAGATCAGCCCGAAGTTGATGACCTTGGCGTAGCGGCGCTGCTCGGCGCTGACCTGGTCGACCGGCACGCCGAACACCTCGGCGGCGGTGGCGCGGTGCACGTCCTGGCCTTCGGCGAAGGCGCGCAGCAGCGATGCATCGTCGCTCAGGTGGGCCATGATGCGCAGCTCGATCTGCGAGTAGTCGGCGCTGGCGATCACGCGCCCGGCGGGGGCGACGAAAGCCTCGCGGATGCGCCGGCCCTCGGGCGTGCGGATCGGGATGTTCTGCAGGTTGGGGTCGTTGCTGGACAGGCGCCCGGTCACCGCCACGGCCTGCGCGTAGTGCGTGTGCACGCGCCCGGTGCGCGGGTTGGCCAGGGTGCCCAGCTTGTCGGTGTAGGTGCCCTTGAGCTTGGACAGGCCGCGGTGCTCCAGGATGCGCGCGGGCAGCGGGTAGTCTTCGGCGAGTTTTTCCAGCACCTCTTCGTCGGTGCTGGGTGCGCCCTTGGCGGTCTTCTTGATGATGGGCAGGCCCAGGCGCTCGAAGAAGATCTCGCCGATCTGCTTGGGGCTGCCCAGGTTGAAGGGCTGGCCGGCCAGATCGTAGGCTTCTTGTTCCAATTGCAGGATGCGCGTGCCCAGCGCATGGCTTTGCGCGGCCAGCACGTCGGCGTCGATCAGCACGCCGTTGCGCTCGATGCGGTAGAGCGCCTCGCTGGAGGCCATCTCCAGCTCGTAGATGCCGCGCAGCTTTTCGTCGGCCTCCAGTTGCGGCCACAGCACACGGTGCACGTCCAGCGTCTGGTCGGAGTCCTCGCACGAATATTCAGCCGCGCGTTCGATGTCGACCTGCGCGAACGGAATCTGCTTGGCGCCCTTGCCGCACAGGTCTTCGTACTGGATGCCGGCGCGGCCCAGGTGGCGCTCGGCCAGGCTGGTCAGGTTGTGCGGGCGGTGCACTTCGAGCACGTAGCTTTGCAGCATGGTGTCGTGCCGGTAGCCCTGCACCTCGATGCCATGGTTGGCGAACACGTGGCGGTCGTACTTAACGTGCTGGCCCAGCTTGGCGCGCGCGGGGTTCTCCAGCCAGGGCTTGAGGCGTGCGAGCACCTCCTCGCGCGGCAGTTGCTCGGGCGCGCCCGGGTAGTCGTGCATCAGCGGCACGTAAGCGGCCTGGCGTGGTTCGACGCTGAAGCTGATGCCCACGATCTCGGCGCGCGACTCGTCGAGCGAGTTGGTCTCGGTGTCGAGCGCGGTCAGCTCGGCCGCCTCCAGCCGTGCCAGCCAGGCGTCGAGCGCGTCCCAGGTCAGCACGATGTCGTACTGCACCGCCTCGGACGGCGCGGCCGCAGTCGACGCAGCCGGCGCTTCGGACGCCGCCGCGTCGCCAAAGTCAAAACCGGCCTGGCCGCCGGCCGCCGGTGCCGACGAGGCGCTCCTGGCCGCCGTCCTGGCCGCCGCCGCTGGCGCGGCCGCATCGCCCGCCAGCGCCTTGACCAGGCCCTTGAAGCCGTGGCGGTCGTAGAAGTCGATCAGGCGTTCGCGGTCGGCCTGGCCCATGCGCACGCCTTCGAGCGAGGGCAGGCCCGCAATCTGGCTGGCCAGGTCGCAGTCGGTCTTGATGGTGACCAGCGCGCGCCCGGTGGGCAGCCAGTCGGTGGCTTTCTGCAGGTTCTGGCCGGCCACGCCCTTGATCTCGCCCGCGTGCGCGAGCAGTTGCTCCAGCGAGCCGTATTCCTTGAGCCACTTGGCTGCCGTCTTGGGCCCGACCTTGTCGACGCCGGGCACGTTGTCGACCGCGTCGCCCACCAGCGTCTGGTAGTCCACCATCAGCGCGGGCGGCACGCCGAACTCGGCCTCGACGCCGGCCATGTCGCGGCGTTTGCCGTTCATGGTGTCGATCACCGTCACGGCGGGCGTGACGAGCTGGCTCAAGTCCTTGTCGCCGCTGGAGATCAGCACCTCGAAGCCCTGCTGCTCGGCCAGCCGCGCCAGCGTGCCGATCACGTCGTCGGCCTCCACGCCCGCAATGTCGAGCAGCGGCCAGCCCATCAGGCGCACCACCTCGTGGATGGGGGCGATCTGCTCGCGCAGCGTGTCCGGCATGGGCGAGCGGTTGGCCTTGTAGGCGGGGTAGATCTCGTCGCGGAAGGTCGGGCCCTTGGCGTCGAACACGCAGGCCGCGTAGTCGGCGTCGATCTCCTTGCGCAGGGCCTGCAGCATGTTGACCATGCCGCGGATGGCGCCCGTGGGCGCGCTGTTCATGTCACCCGGCACGGCCCGCAGATCGGGCATGGCGTGGAAGGCGCGGTAGAGGTAGCTGGAGCCGTCCACCAGCAGCAGCGTCTTGGCCGGCGGCTGCGCGTCGGGCAGGTTGGGCGGGATGTGGGTGCCGGGGCCCGTGGGGGTCGGCAAGTCTTTTTCGATCGGGTTGGATGCGCTCATGCGCGCATTGTGAAGGATGGCTGTAGGCGCACCGGCCTGCCTGCGGCGCCAAGGCTGGCGGCGGCGCCTACAATCCGTTCATGACACACACATTCCGCTCCACAAAGGGTGCCCTGCTGCTGGCCTGCGTCCTGGTGGGCGCCGCCCCGCTGGCCTGGGCTCAGGACCAGAGCCAGGCTGCGGCAAACCCCAGCAGCGCCGCCGCAGGCGCGCTCCCGGAAGATGACCCGTCTTCCACCGCCCCGTCGGCGCGCAACCAGCGCATCGAACGGCTGTCCCACGAGGACGCGGGCAGCCGCGTCGACGAGCTGCGCGTGGGCGGCCGCACCAAGAGCGTGACCGTCACGCCCAAGACCATCGGCCCCGAATACGAGATCGTGCCCAACGACCCGTCCCGCAGCCGCGCCGACGGCAGCAGCGACTCGGCCAGCCCGGCCGGCCGGCGCGTCTGGCGCCTGGGCACGTTCTAGTCAGAAAAAACAAACAAGGGCGAGGACATGGCGGTTTTCACCGAAGTCTCCAAGCAGGAGGCCGATGCGCTGCTGCGCCGGCTGAACCTGGGCCGCGCCGCGCGCCTGCAGGGCATCAGCGGCGGCATCGAGAACACCAACTATTTCGTGACCAGCGACGCCGGGCGCGAGTTCGTGCTCACGCTCTTCGAGCGTCTGACGGCCGAGCAACTGCCGTTCTACCTGCACCTGATGAAGCACCTGGCGCTGCGCGGCATCCCGGTGCCCGAGCCCGAGTCCGACCCCGACGGCGAGATCCTGCTGGCCGTCTGCGGCAAACCCGCCGCGCTGGTCGACCGCCTGAACGGCGCCAGCGTGCTGGCCCCGCACGCCGTGCACGCCGCGCTGGTGGGCGACATGCTGGCGCGCATGCACCTGGCCGGCCGCGATTACCCGCGCAGCCAGCCCAACCTGCGTGGCCTGGCCTGGTGGAACGCCACCGTGCCCGAGGTGCTGCCGCACATCGATGCCGACCAGGCCCGCCTGCTGACGGCCGAGCTGGCCTACCAGAACCACGTCGCGGCCAGCCCCGCCTATGCAGCGCTGCCGCGCGGCCCCATCCACGCCGACCTGTTCCGCGACAACGTCATGTTCGACACCGACGCGGCCGGCCAGGCGCGGCTGACGGGCTTTTTCGACTTCTACTTCGCGGGCGTGGACACCTGGCTGTTCGACCTGGCCGTCTGCCTCAACGACTGGTGCGTGGACCTGCCCACCGGCCAGCACGATGCCGAGCGCGCCCTGGCCATGGCCCGCGCCTACGAGGCCGTGCGCCCCTTGAGCGCCGCCGAGCGCGAGCTGCTGCCCGCCCTGCTGCGCGCCGCCGCCCTGCGTTTCTGGCTCTCGCGCCTGTGGGACTTTCACCTGCCGCGCGAGGCGGCGCTGCTCAAGCCGCACGACCCGACCCATTTCGAGCGCGTGCTGCGCGAGCGCGTCGACCACCCCCTGCTCGCCCGCGACCTGCTGGCGGTGCCCCAGCCGGCATGACACGCCGCGGCGCCGCCCCACGCGCCCGCTTCCATGCACGCCCGGCCCGCGCCGGGCGCTCCTGATCTATGAAACTCAACCTCGTTCCCGCCCGCGCCGGCTTCGCCTGGATCCGTGAAGGCGCCCAGACCTTTTTCCGCAACCCGCTGGCGCTGTCGAGCACCTTCGTGCTGTTCATGATCGTGCTGACGGTGCTCTCGATCTTCTCGATCGCCGGCAGCATCGCCGCGCTGGTGCTGCTGCCCGCGGCCACGCTGACCATGATGAGCGCCACACGCATGGTGGCCGAGTCGCCGCTGCTCGTGCCCGGCGTCATCGGGCGCGCGCTGGCCGACGTGCGCGGCAGCATCCGCTCGCTGCTGGTGCTGGGCCTGCTGTACGCGGCGGGCTACCTGCTCATCATGGGCATCAGCTACCTGATCGACGGCGGCGCGCTCGCGCGGCTGCTGCTGATCGGTGGCGGCCTGTCGCCCGAGCTGGTGCAGCAGCCCGGCTTTGCCACGGCCACCTGGGTGACCGCGATTCTGTCGCTGCCGCTGTCGCTGATGTTCTGGCACGCGCCCGGCCTGCTGCACTGGTACCAGGTGCCACCGGCCAAGGCGCTGTTCTTCAGCCTGGTGGCCTGCATGCGCAACTGGAAGGCCTACGCGCTGTTCATGCTGGGCTGGATGGGCATCTTGCTGGCCCTCAACATCGGCGTGCTGCTGCTGGGCATACTGCTGTCGTCCCTGGGCGGCGGCGCCGTCGTGACGGTGGTGCTGGGCACGTTCTCGACCGCCGCCATGCTGGTGACGGGCGCGATCTTCCTGTGCTCGGCCTATTTCCCGCTGCGCGACAGCTTCATCCCGAGCTGAGCGCTCGCGCACCGACGCCCCACTCCGGGGCATCACTCTCCTCCGGGCATTTGATGCCCTCAAAAAAGCACCTCGATGGTGCTTTTTTTCTTGCGCCCGGGGCACACGCACGTGGCATGTCTCTTGCAGCTCGTTGACCAGCGTTCTGGAGACGGGACATCCGTGCAAAACCTAGTACCCGTTTTGCACACCAGGCTCTAGAGTGCCCCCTGCCAGCCCGATCTGGCTGCAAGCCGCGGTTCCAAGGATGCAACCGCGGCCCAAGACCTCACTGACGCCTGACCGCCAACGCCGCCGGTCGCCCCAGTCGGCATACGCCCGACGCCCTCCCCGTCCCCCTTTTTGATTGTTTGCGCGCCACGGCTTGGCCGTGCCTGCCATCGTGTGGCACACGTGAACGCACCCGGACGCGGAAGGCATCCCTTCAGGAGCCCTTATGACATCCCGCCGCCGGGGACAAACTCAAGGTCGTGAGCATCTACGACCTCTCCGGGGGGCTGGACATCTACGGCAAACCCGTCGTCGACGCGCTGCGTTTCGCGGCCGAAGAGGTCAACGCCGGGGGCGGTCTGCTGGGCCAGCAGATAGACTTCGTGAGCTACGACGCGCAGTCCAACATGCAGCTCTACGCGCAGTTCGCGCAGCAGGCCGCGCTGCGCGACCGCCCGGCCGTGGTCATGGCCGGCATCACCTCGGCCTCGCGCGAGGTGGTTCGCCCGGTGCTCGACCGCTACAAGACCCTGTACTTCTACAACAACCAGTACGAAGGCGGCGTGTGCGACCGCAACTACTTCGCCGCAGGCGTCACGCCCGCGCAGACGGTGCAAAAACTCGTGCCCCACGCGATGAAGAAGTGGGGCAAGAAGGTCTACATCGTCGCGGCCGACTACAACTACGGCCAGATCGTCTCGGCCTGGGTCAAGAAATACGCCGAAGAGAACGGCGGGCAAGCCGTGGCCGTCGAGTTCTTCCCGCTGGATGTCACCAACTTCAGCGCCTCGATCGCCAAGATCCAGGCGGCCAAGCCCGACTTTGTGTGGTCGGCGCTGGTGGGCGGCGCCCACATGTCCTTCTATCGCCAGTGGAAGGCGGCCAACATGGCCGGGCGCATCCCGATTGCTTCGACCACCTTTGCCGGTGGCAACGAACACGTGGTGCTCTCGCCCGAGGAATGCAACGGCATCCTGATCTGCCAGAACTACCTGCAGGAGCTGCCCACGGCGGCCAACCAGGATTTCGTGGCGCGTTTTCACAAACGGTATGGCGCCAACTACCCCTACATCACCGAACTGGCCATGGGCGCCTACCAGGGCTTCATGCTGTGGGCCGAGGGCGTGCGCCGGGCCGGCAGCGCCGACCGCATGAAGGTGATCGAGGCGCTGGAAAGCGGCATCGCCATCAACGCGCCCAGCGGCAAGGTCTCGCTCGACCCCATCACGCACCACTGCGTGCTGGACGTGCACATCGCCGAGGTGCGTGACCGCAAGCTCAACCTGGTCGAGTCCTTCCCGCAGCAGGCGCCCGTGGACACGGCCGCGGTGTGCAACCTGCGCACCAACCCGAACGACGCCAAGCAGTACACGATCAAGTTCTGAGCGCACGGCCATGGACCTCGCATTCATCTTTTCCTTCGAGGTGCTGGGCGCCATCGCCACGCTGGTGCTCATGAGCATCGGGCTGGCGGTGGTCTTCGGCATGATGAAGATCATCAACCTCGCCCATGGCGAGTTCATGATGCTCGGCGGCTACGTCGCCATCCTGGCCACCAACCAGCTGGGGCTGCCGATCTGGCTGTCGATGCTGGTGGTCGCGCCGCTGGTGGTGGGCCTGTTCGGCGTGCTGATCGAGCAGCTGTTGATCCGCCACCTCTACGGCCGCATGGTCGACACCATGCTCGCAACCTGGGGCCTGAGCCTGGCCATGGTGGGCCTGGCGACCATGCTGCTGGGCAACACCACGGTGGGCATTTCGTCGCCGCTGGGCGGCTTTGCCGTGGGCGCCTACCAGGCCAGCGGCTACACCGCCTTCGTGATCGGCGTGGCCGCGGCCGTGGTCGCCGGGCTGTGGCTGCTGCTGCGCCTGACCGACCTGGGCCTGTGCGCCTGCGCGACCATGCAGAACGCGGCCATGGCCGCCGCGCTGGGCTCGCCGCCGCGCCGTGTCTACGCCATCACCTTCGGGCTGGGCGCGGCGCTGTCGGGCCTGGGCGGGGCGGTGCTGGCGCCCATCACGGGCGTGATCCCGACCATCGGGGCGAGCTACATCGCCAAGTCCTTCATCACGGTGATCGGCGGCGGCGCGGCCGTCATCTCGGGCAGCCTGGCGGCCTCCGGCCTGTTCGGCGCCATCAGCCAGGCCGTCAGCTTTTTGACCACGCCCGTGCTGGGCGAGGTGGCATTGCTGCTGGCGGCCATCGTCCTCATCCGGCTGCTGCCGCAAGGCATCACCGGCCGCTTTTTCCGGAAATCCATCTGATGACGACCTCGACTTTCTCGACCCTGCCGCGCCGGGCCACGCTCGCGCTGCTGGCGCTGTCGGCCCTGGCGGTCGCCGGCCTGGCCGTGGCCTCGCAGGCGCTGGACATGTTCACCCTGCTGTCGCTGACCGTCTACCTGGTCATGGCGATGCTGGCGCTGAGCCTGGCCTTCGTCTGGGGCTTTGGCGGCATTCTGTGCTTTGGCCAGGCGGCCTTCTTCGGTCTGGGCGCCTATGCCTACGCCATCGGCGCGATCAACGCCGGCCCCGGCCTGGCCGCCGTGGCGCTGGCCGTGGCGGTGCCCACCGGGTTTGCGCTGCTGCTGGGCTACTTCATGTTCTACGGCCGCATCAGCGACGTCTACCTGGGCGTCATCACGCTGGCGGTCACGCTGATCCTGTTCAACCTGGCGAACTCGACGTCGGGCCCGCAATACCGCATTGGCGAGGCGCTGCTGGGCGGCTTCAACGGCATCCCGTCGATCCCGACGCTGACGCTGCCCGGTGCCGACCAGCCGCTGGCGCCCGAGCATGTCTTCCTGCTGACGGGCGTGCTGCTGGTGGCCGCCTACCTGGGGCTGCGCGGCCTGCTGCGCACCCGCTTCGGCCAGGTCGTGGTCGCCGTGCGCGAGAACGAACGCCGCGCCGAGCTGCTGGGCTACGACCCGCGCCGCTACAAGCTGGCGGCCTTTGCCGTCGGCGGCGCGCTCGCGGGGCTGGCCGGCTGCCTTTATGCCAACTGGTCGGCCTTCGTCAATCCGGGCGTGTTCAGCCTTTCGCAGTCGGCGCAGATCATCATCTGGGTGATCGTGGGCGGACGCGGCACGCTGCTCGGCCCCATGCTCGCGTGCATCGCCACGCAGTGGGCCGTGACCGCGCTGGGCGGCCAGCAGATGGTCGACACCGGCTTGGTGCTGGGCCTGGTGCTGGCGCTGTTCGTGATGCTGCTGCCCAAGGGCATCGCGCCGGCGATGGCGGACGGCTGGTCGCGCCTGCGCGCCGGCCGGGCCGCGCGTGCTGCAACGCCCGCGCCAGTGAACCCGGCCGTGGCCCTGAGCCCCGCCATCGGCCAGGAGCAGCAAGCATGAGCACCCCTCTGTTGCAGACCCGTGGCCTGGGCGTGAGCTTTGGCGGCGTGCATGCCGTCAACGCGGTCGACTTCACCCTGATGCCGGGCGAGCTGCGCTGCCTGATCGGCCCCAACGGCGCCGGCAAAAGCACCTTCTTCAAGATGCTCACCGGCCAGCAGGCGCCCAGCCGGGGCGACGTGTTTTTCCAGGGCCAGCGCATTTCCGGGCTGCCGCCGCACCAGATCGCGCGCCGGGGCATCGGTGTCAAGACCCAGGTGCCCAGCGTGTTCGACGGGCTGGACGTGCGGCAGAACCTGCGCCTGGCCGCCATGGCCGGCCCGCCCGGCGGCGGTGGCCTGGAAGCGGCCGTCGACGCGCTGCTCGACCGCATCGGCCTGGCCGCCCATGCCCGCCGCCGGGTGGGCGAGCTGGCGCACGGCCAGCGCCAGTGGGTCGAGCTGGGCATGGTCCTGGCCGCGCAGCCCACGCTGGTGCTGCTGGACGAGCCGGCCGCCGGCATGACGCACCAGGAAGTGCGCACGACCGCCGCGCTGATCCGCGAGATCAACCGCACCAGCACGGTGGTCGTGGTCGAACACGACATGGCCTTCATCCGCATGATCGCCAGCCGCGTCACCGTCTTCAACCGGGGCGACGTCCTGGCCGAAGGCAGCTTCGACGACGTCACGGCCGATGCGCGTGTGCGCGAGGCCTATCTGGGCAGCAAGCCCATCAAAGCAACCCCGGCCCCGAAGGAGGTGGACCATGCTGCTTGACGTTCAAGGCCTGCGCGCCGGCTATGGCCGCGTTCCGATTCTTCACGGCGTCGACCTGCGCACGGGCGCGGCGCAGATCACCGGCATCCTCGGGCGCAACGGCATGGGCAAGACCTCGCTGCTCAAAGCGCTGATGGGCGAGCTGCCAGCCACCGCCGGCTCGGTGGTCTTCAACGGCCAGACGCTGACGCAGGCCGGCGCGCACCTGCGTGCCCGCGCCGGCATGGGCTACGTGCCGCAGGGGCGGCAGATCTTCCCGAACCTGACGGTGGCCGAGAACCTGCGCATGGGCTGCGCCAAGGACTTTGCCCGCGCCGGCCCCACCATCGAGCGTGTGCTGGGCCACTTCCCGCGGCTGCGCCGCCTGCTGTCGCAGCCGGGCGGCAGTCTTTCGGGCGGCGAGCAGCAACTGCTGGCGCTGGCGCGCTGCCTGTGCGGCGCGCCCCGCCTCATCCTGCTGGACGAGCCCACCGAGGGCATCCAGCCCTCGATCTGCGACGAGATCATCGAGACCCTGCTGCGCCTGCGCGACCAGGAGGGCCTGGCCATCGTCCTGGTCGAGCAGGACATCGAGTTTCTCGGCGCCCTGTGCGACCGCATCGACGTCCTCGACAAAGGCGTTTTCACCCAGAGCCTGGCGCCGTCGGCCATCAGCGCCGAAACCTTCGCCGACCTGCATTTTTGAAGTACCCCATGACCCTCATCCGCCCTACCCTCGACCAACTGGCCGCCAGCGCCGAATCCGTGGGCATCGTGCTGGAGCGCGAGACGCTCGCGCAGTACGCCCAGATCCTGGAAGCCACCTTCCGCGACTACGACGAGGTCGACCGCCTCGCGCCCGAACAACCCGCCGTGCGCTACCCGCGCACGCCCGGCACCGTGCCGGCCGCCCACGACAACCCGCTGGGCGCCTGGCACGTGCAGACGCGCATCGAAGGCGCCGCCAGCGGCCCGCTGGCCGGCAAGACCGTGGTGCTCAAGGACAACATGTGCCTGGCCGGCGTGCCGATGATGAACGGCTCGTCCACCCTGCGCGGCTACGTGCCCGACGTCGACGCCACCGTCGCCACCCGCGTGCTGGACGCGGGCGGCACCATCGTCGGCAAGGCGCATTGCGAATTCTTCTGTGTCTCCGGCAGCAGCCACACCAGCGCGGCGGGCCCGGTACGCAATCCGGTGAACCCGGCCCATTCGTCGGGCGGCTCGTCCTCGGGCTGCGCCGCGCTGGTGGGCGCGGGCGAGGTCGACATGGCCATCGGCACCGACCAGGGCGGCTCGGTGCGCATCCCGGCCGCCTACTCGGGCATCGTCGGTATGAAGCCGACCTGGGGGCTGGTACCCTACACCGGCATCATGCCCATCGAGATGACCCTCGACCATGCCGGTCCCATGACCAGAACCGTGGCTGACAACGCCCTGCTGCTGCAGGCCCTGGCCGGCCCGGACGGGCTCGACCCGCGCCAGCAGGGCCATGCCGCGCCCCGTGACTACACCAGCGGCCTGGGCCAGTCCTGCCAGGGGCTGCGCGTGGCCGTGGTCACCGAAGGTTTTGGCTGGGACAACGCCGAGGCCGACGTCGACGCCGCCGTGCGCCAGGCCGGCCAGACGCTGCGCCGCCTGGGCGCGCAGGTCGAAGCAGTGTCGATCCCCCTGCACCGGCTTGGCCACGCAATCTGGGCGCCGATTGCCGTCGAAGGCACCACGCAGCTGCTCAAGGGCTTCAACTACGGCTCGAACTGGAAGGGGCTGTACGTGACCAGCCTGATGCGCGCACAGCAGGACTGGACGGCCCACGCCGCCGACTTCCCGCATGACCTCAAGACCTGCCTGATCGCGGGCGAGTATTTCTCGCGCCGCTACGGCGGGCGCTACTACGCGCATGCGCAGAACCTGGCGCGCCGCCTGCGCGCGGCCTACGACGACGTGCTGAGCCGCTTCGACGCGCTGCTGATGCCCACCGTGCCGCTGAAGGCACCCCGGCTGATCGACGCGCAGGCCACACCCGCCACCTTTGTCACCCGCGCGCTGGAGATGAACGCCAACACCGCGCCCTTCGACGTGACCGGCCACCCGGCGATCTCGGTGCCCTGCGGCTATGCCGACGGACTGCCCATTGGCGCCATGCTGGTGGGTGCCGACCACACCGAAACCACGCTCTACCGCCTGGCCTCGGCCCTGGAGCGGACCGGTGCGGGCGCGCGCCCCGAGGGAGCGCGCGCATGAACACGCCACGCCTGCAACCGCGCCCCGGCGGCTGGCCCGTGGGCCTGCTGTTTTCCAGCCGCAGCCTGACCGCCGCCGTCGAAGCCACGCAGCGCAACGCCACGCTGCTGGCCATCGAGGAAGTCAACGCCGCGGGCGGCATCCACGGCGTGCCGCTGCTGCCCGTGGACGGCCGCCCCGGCCCCGAGCCCGAGGACTACCGCGCCGCGGCCCTGCGCCTGTGCCATGAGGAGCGCGTCAGCGTGATCTTCGGCACACACATGTCCAGCACACGCAAGGCGGTGCTGCCCGTCATCGAAAGCGCGCGCACCCTGCTGTTCTACCCGACGCTGTACGAGGGCTTCGAGTTCTCGCCGTACTGCATCTACACGGGCGCGGCGCCCAACCAGAACTCCGTGCCGCTGGCGCGCCACCTGCTCAAGCACCATGGCAGGCGCCTGGTGTTCGTGGGCGGGCAGTACGTCTACCCCTATGAATCCAACCGCGTCATGCACGAGCTGCTGGAGCAGGCCGGCGCCAGCGTGATCGAGGAAATCTACCTGCCGCTGCAAAGCACGCACGACGACTTCATGGCCGTCATGCAGCACATCCGCAAGCTCGCGCCCGACGCCATCTACTCCACCGTGGTCGGCAGCGACACGGTCCACTTCTACAACGCCTACCAGAGCGCCAGGCTCGACCCAGCCCGCATGCCGATCGCCAGCCTGGCCACCAACGAGGCCGACACCAGCGCCATGCGGCCCGGCGCGGCGGCGGGCCACCTGACGGCCGCGCCCTGGTTCGAGACGCTCGCGGGCGCGGCCAGCCGGCGTTTCATCGAGGGCTTTCGCGCCCGCTTCGGCCCCGACGCGCCACTGACGGCCGGCGCCGAGGCCGCCTACTTCCAGGTCCACCTGTTCGCCCAGGCCGCGCGGCTGGCCGGTGGCGTCGACACCTCGCAGTTGCTGCGCGCGCTGGGCGACGCCTCGTTCGAGGCGCCCCAGGGCCGGGTCACGGTCGACGCCGACACCCAGCACACCTGGCTGTGGCCGCGCATTGGCCTTGCCGGCGAGGACGGCCGCTTTGCCGTCATCGACGAAGCACCGCAGGCCGTCAAGCCCAGCCCCTTCACCATCGGGCACACGCTGGATGTCCGCGATGCCTGACACGCGCCCGCCGGCCCCGCCCGCGCGCCAGGAAGTCGGCCCGCTGCTGCGCGAGCTGGGCGGCCTGCGCATCGCGGTCCTGCATCCGCATGACGCCGAAGGCCGCACCCTGATGTCGCACCTGCAGCGCATCGGCAGCCACGCCACCGAGGTCTGGCCGATTCCGGCCCGGCTCGACGCCGAATTCGACATCGTCATCATGGCCATCGAGCTGGACCAGCGCCAGCGCATGGCCGCGTTCGTGCAGTCGCGGGGCGAACTGAGCCCGCCGCTGATCGCCATCGTGGGCTACGAAAACCCCTCGATGCTCCAGCTCGTGCTGGAAAGCGGCGCGGTCGCCGTGCTGGAGCGCCCGCTCAAGCCCTTCGGCCTGCTCACCCAGATGCTGATGGCGCGCACGCTGTGGCGCCAGCGCACCGCCACGCTGGCGCAGATGCGCAAGCTCGAAGGCCGTTTTGCCACCGTCTCCAAACTCACCATGGCCAAGACCATCCTGATCGCGCGCGAGGGCCTGACCGAGCAGGAAGCGCACCGCCGCATCCAGAAGCTCGCCATGGCCGGCCGCACGACCGTGGAAGACGTCGCGCAGACCATCATCGCCGCCAGCGAAAACGCGCCCTGAGCGCGCGTGCCCACCGCTGAGCCCGCCCCATCCCAAGGAAACACCATGTCCGCTTTTTCATTCCAGACCGTTCCCCACCTGCTGGTGCGGCAAGGCGCATCGGCCGAGCTGGGCGCGCTGCTGGCGCCCCGCTTCGCCGCGCGCCGCATCTGCCTGGTGGCCGACGCCTTCCTCAACCGCAGCGGCCTGCTCGCACCGGCGCTGGCCAGCCTTCATGCGCAAGGTTTCTCGACCCTGGTGATCGATGACGTCACGGCCGATCCGCCCGACCACGTCGTCGAGGCCGTGGTGGCCAAGGCACGCCAGTTCGGCGCGCAGGCCGTGATCGGTTTTGGTGGCGGCTCGTCCATGGACGTGGCCAAGCTCGTGGCCATTCTGCTGCCCGGCCATCAGCCGCTGTCGGCCATGTACGGCATCGACAAGATCGAGGGCGAACGGCTGCCGCTGGTCCAGGTTCCGACCACGGCGGGCACGGGCTCGGAAGTCACGCCAATTGCCATCGTCACGACCGGCCAGACCACCAAGAGCGGCATCGTCGCGCGCCAGCTCTACGCGGACATCGCCATCCTCGACGCAACGCTCACGACCGGCCTGCCGCGCGCGGCCACGGCGGCCACCGGCATCGACGCCATGGTGCACGCCATCGAGGCCTACACCAGCCTGCGGCTGAAGAACCCGCTGTCGGACTACCTCGCCGTGCAGGCCCTGCGGCTGCTGAGCGACCATCTGATCGCCGCCTGCGACGACGGCCATGACATCCAGGCCCGCGAAGCCATGCTGCTGGGCGCCACGCTGGCGGGCCAGGCCTTTGCCAACGCGCCCGTGGCGGCCGTGCACGCGCTGGCCTACCCGCTGGGCGGCCACTACCACCTGCCGCACGGGCTGACCAATGCGCTGGTGCTGCCCCACGTGCTGCGCTTCAACCTGCCGGCCGCGGCCGAGCAGTACGCCGAGCTGGCCGGCCACCTGCTGCCCGGCTGCACCGGCACGGCGCACGAGAAGGCCGACCGTTTCATCGGCCACCTGGAAACGCTGATCGCGCTCACCCGGTTGCCCCTGCGCCTGCGCGACCACGGCGTGACCGAAGACAGCCTGCCCCGCCTGGCGACCGACGCTCTGCTGCAGACCCGGCTGCTCGCCAACAACCCGCGCCCGCTGACCGAGGCGGACGCGCTGGCGATCTACCGGCAGGCTTACTGATCGATCAGAACCAGGCCCAAAGGCTTTGTGCAACCACGGCCGACAACGGCGTGGTCGTGCGGCCGATCAGGCGGCCCAGCGTGCCGCTGTCGTCGAACAAGCCGCCTTGCGACGCACCGGCGTCCGAGTCGGCCAGCAGGCTGGCAAAGCCTTGCGGCAGGCCGGCCTGGACCAGCGCGGCCTCGTAGTCGGCGCGTGGCAAGTCCTTGTAGACGACAGTCTTGCCCGACTGGCGTGCCACCTCGGCGGCGAATTCGGCCAGGGTGTAGGACTGGTCGCCCGCCAGTTCATAGACGCGGCCGGCCTGGTCCTGGGGGGGTCGTCAGCACCACGGCGGCGGCTTCGGCGTAGTCCTGGCGCGCGGCCGAGGCGATGCGCCCCGTGCCAGCGGCGCCCAGCACCGCGCCGTGCTGCAGCGCGGCCGGGATGCCGGCGGCGTAGTTCTCGGTGTACCAGCCGTTGCGCAGCAGCACGTGCGGCAGGCCGGATTCGCGCAGCAGCGCTTCGGTGTCCTTGTGCTCCTGGGCCAGCGCCAGCGGCGACGTGTCGGCGTGCAGCACGCTGGTATAGGCGATCAGCTTGACGCCGGCCTGGCGCGCCGCCTCGATCACCGTGCGGTGCTGGGCGGCGCGCTGGCCGACTTCGCTCGACGAGATCAGCAGCAGCTTGTCCACGCCCTGCAGCGCGGCCGCCAGCGCGGCGGGCTGGCCGTAGTCGCCCGCGCGCACCTGCACGCCCTGGGCCGCCAGGTCCTGGGCCTTGGCCGGGTTGCGCACCACGGCCACGAGCGAGGCGGCCGGCACGCCCTTCTTGAGCAGATCGGCAATGACCAGGCGGCCCAGTTGGCCGGTGGCACCAGTAACGGCAATGGTTGTCATGACAAGACTCCTTGGATGGCTTGGAAAGAAAACGGAAGACGTGCAGAATAGCGGCGACACAAACTTTTCGTAAGTACGCACAAAAAGGTTAGTGCCACCACACGCGCTTCTCGCTTTTTCTTATGCGTTCTTCCGTCATGCGTTCCGATCTGCCCCCGCCTTCCCCCCCGCTCCCAACCGTCGACGACTCCCTGTCCGCCCAGATGGGGCGAGGCGAGATCTTTGCGCGCGACTGCCCGTCGCGTCAGGTGCTGCAACATGTGACCAGCCGCTGGGGCGTGCTGGTGCTGGTGGCGCTGCGGGCCGGCACGTACCGCTTCAGCGACCTGCGCCGCAAAGTCAGCGGCGTCAGCGAGAAGATGCTGGCGCAGACGCTGCAGCAGCTCGAACACAACGGCTTCGTGCTGCGTGTGGCGCACCCGGTCGTGCCGCCCCACGTCGAATACAGCCTGACGCCCCTGGGCCACGAAGTCGGCGCCCAGGTCCAGGACCTGGCCGAATGGATCGAAGCCAATCTGCCGCGCATCCTGGCGCGGCAACCGGCCTTGCCGGGCGGCGCGGCCGACACGGCCACGGTCGCCACGCTGGCGGCTATGGATGCTCCGGCCCGAAGCGCAGGCCGACGCCCGGCTCGGTGATCAGGTAGCGCGGGTGCAGCGCATCGTCGCCGAGCTTCTTGCGCAGACGGGCGACGACGATGCGCAGGTAGTGCACGTCCTCTTCGTGCGTCGGCCCCCACACTTCGCGCAGCAGGCGGCCGTGGCTGATCAGGCGGCCCGGCTCACGTGCCAGCACGGTCAGCAGCGCCAGTTCCTTGCGCGTGAGCGCCACCGGCTCGCCCTGCAGGCTGACGCTGAGGTTGACCAGATCGATGCGCAGCGTGTCGTCGTCGAACACGGGCGCTTCCTCGCGCGGCTGGGCGCGGTGGCGCAGCACCTGGCGCAGGCGCGCCATCAGCTCCTGGATGCCGAAGGGCTTGGTCACGTAGTCGTTGGCGCCGGCGTCCAGCAGCGTCACCTTCTGGGCCTCGTCGGCGCGCACCGTCAGCACGATCACCGGCACTTCCGAAACCTGCCGGATGCGCGCGAGCACCTGCGCGCCGTCCAGGTCGGGCAGCCCCAGGTCGAGGATGACGACGTCCGGCGCCTGCAGCGGCAGTTCTTCCAGCGCCGCGCGCCCGCCCGCGCACGCCACCACACGGTAGCCCTGCGCGCGCAGGCTGATGTCGAGAAACTGGCGGATCTCGGGCTCGTCGTCGACCACCAGCACGGTGGCCGGCGCGGGCGCAGCGGCGGCAACGGCAGCACTAGGACTCAGCGGCTTCGGGGTGGGTGTCATCGCGTGGATTCGGTTCGGCCTGCTCGGGCACATAGACCTTGCCCTGCGTCAGACGCTCGATCAGCTCGCGCGGCGGCAAATCGACCAGGCGGATGTCGCGCAGGCGCTCCAGCAGCCGGTCCGGCACCGTCTCGCTCACACGCACGCCGGTGATCTGAAACACCACGTCGTTCAGGCTTTCGAGGTGCTGCACATTGACCGTCGTGTAGACGTCGATGCCCGCGTCCAGCAATTCCTCCACGTCCTGCCAGCGGCGCTCGTGGCGGCTGCCGGGCACGTTGCGGTGCGCCAGCTCATCGACCAGCGCCACCCGCGGACGCCGCGCCAGCAGCGGGTCCAGATCCAGCTCTTCCAGCGCATGGCCCTTGTGCAACACCGCACGCCGCGGCAGACACTCCAGCCCCTGCGCCAGCCGCGCCGTCTCCTCGCGCCCATGCGTCTCGACCAGGCCAACGACCACATCCACCCCCTGGCGCCGCAACTCCTGCGCCCGCGCCAGCATCGCGTAGGTCTTGCCCACGCCGGGCGCGGCGCCCAGGAACAACGTCAGGCGCCCCGCGCGCTCACGCTGGATCTCACCCACCAGGGCGTCGGCCTGGTCGTGTTTGGAGAGAACGTCGTTCATGATGACCCTTGAGGCGGAATCGCCCAGTGCTTGGCCTGCGTGCTCACCCTGAAAAAAACCCCAGGCTACTGCCAGATTTCCTTCCAGGCGGAGTCGAGCTTGTTGAGCGCGTTCTGAGTGGCCTGCCCCACCGATTGTTTGACCTGCGACGCCGTGTCGACCGCTTTCTGAGCCGCTGACGACACCGCCTGCTTGGTCTGCTTCGCCGCCTCGATGGTGGCGCCCTTGGCCCGCTGCGCGGCGTCGGTGGTCGCATCCCACGCCTGGTTGGCCTTGTCCGAAGCGTAGTCGACGGCCTGGTTGGCCTTGTCCTTGACTTTCCCCGCCGTCTCCACCGCCACGTCCTTGGCCTGCTGAGCCTTTTCAGAGGCGTAGTCCACCGTGGATTCGACCGCGTGGTCAACCGGCCGGCTCACGTTGTACTCGGCCCAGCCATAGACACTGCGGCTGGACTCGCTGACCCCGCGCTGGCTGAAGTAGCTGAAAGGTTCGGCGTTGTTGATGAAACCGACCTTGGAGTCGTGCACATACGTATGAATGAAATCCCTGACACCGTTCGACGCTTGTGTCTTCCAGGCCTGAATCTGCCAGTCCTTGGGGCCAATCCAGATCGCGTAGGCCCCTTTGCGCACAACATATGTGGGCCCGCCCGATAACAGTTTTCTGGGACTTTTCAAATCACTAATAAGGCGTTGTGATCTTGCCCCCGTTTCACGGACACCCCTATAAGCGATTAACTATCGCAATAGGAGGTGGACGATGACCAAGAGCAAGGCAGGCAGAAAGGGGCAGGAGTTCAGCCTGGAGTTCAGGCAGCAGGCACTGTTGCGAGCGGCCACAGAAGGGGTAACCACGGTGGCTCGTGATCTGGGGTTGCAGCCTGCCCAGCTGTACAGTTGGCGCGCCCAGGCGCGGCGGCACGACCAGGACGATCAGGCACAACGCTTGGAGTTGGCCGAACATGCACGGCTCAAACGTGAAGTGGCGCGGCTGGAGGAGGAGAACGCTTTC
>WNDQ01000031.1 GCA_009912175.1 Paracidovorax wautersii
TGACCGTGGTAGCCAATACTGCTCGCGCGAGCACCGCGCCCTGTTGGAGCAATACGCTTTGATCGCCAGCATGAGTGCCAGAGGCAACTGCTACGACAACGCAGCAATGGAGAGTTGGAACCACAGTCTGAAGGTCGAGGCCATCCATGGTGAACACCTCGCCACACGGGAGCAGGCCAAGGCTCATGTGTTTGACTACATTGAGGTTGACTACAATCGGATCCGGCTGCACTCGACCCTGGGCTACCTCAGCCCAGAGCAGTACGAGCTGGCCAATGTCGCTTAGATAGGTGTCCGTAAATCAGGGGCAAGATCAAGGAAAATCAACAGCACGCCGCAGCGCAAAAGGCCTTGCCGGCTGTCGTCTTGCAGGCCCAGCGGCGGCGCGCCGTGGGAGCGGCGTCGTGGGGTCAGTTGCGCACTCATGAAAATTGCCGTTCCAAATCAGGCCCGGAGCGTCGCAGCCCGCAATGAATCCGTCATGAAGGGTTTATTAACCTGGTATTCAGTTTTCTGAATCCTCCCAGTCAAAAGTATTCAAACACCCTATTCATTGGCTTTCATTAATCCCCCATTAAGCAAGGCATTCCTAGAATCCGCGGCAAATTACCCTGAGCCTGCCTGAAGTGAATACCCGTTTGATCCCTCCCGGAGCCGCGCTCCCCACACCGCTGGACCGCCCCGCCCCGAGCTGGCGCGCGCTGCTGATGCAGACGCTGGAGCGTCCCCTGCCCTTTGCCCTGCTGGCCGCCCTGTGGTTGATGGCAACCCTGGGCGCGCGCCCGCTGATGCTGCCCGACGAGGGCCGCTACGTGGGCGTGGCCTGGGAGATGCTGCACGCGCAGGACTGGTGGACGCCCACGCTCAACGGCCTGCCCTTCTTTCACAAGCCGCCGCTGTTCTACTGGATCACGGCCGGCGCGATGCAGCTGTTCGGGCCGCATGAATGGGCTGCGCGCTTGGCGCCGCTGCTGGGCGGCTGGATGGCGGCCGTGAGCCTGCACGCGCTGGCGCGGCGCTGGTCGGGCGCGGCTCACGGCGCGATGGCCGGCGTGGTGCTGCTGGCCATGCCGCTGTTCTACTTCGGCGCGCAGTTCGCCAACCTGGACATGCTGGTGGCCGGCTGCATCACCACCTGCATCGCGCTGGCCGCCCACGCCGTGCTGCTGCGCGAGGCAACCGGCAACCAGCGCGCGGCTCGCCTGCCGCTGCTGGCGGCCTATGCGGTTGCCGCGTTGGGCGTGCTGGCCAAGGGCTTGATCGGCATCGTGCTGCCGGGGCTGGTGATCGTGCTGTGGCTGGGCCTGCGGCGCGACTGGCGCGGCCTGTGGGCGCTGGTGTCGCTGCCCGGCCTGCTGCTGTTCGCCCTGATTGCGGTGCCCTGGTTTGTGGTGATGGAGCAGCGTTTTCCGGGCTTTCTGCACTACTTCTTCGTGGTCCAGCACTTCCAGCGCTTTTCAGGCAGCGGCTTCAACAACGTCATGCCCTTCTGGTTCTACCCGGCCGTGCTGCTGCTGGTGAGCCTGCCATGGCTGCCGGCCCTGCGCCGGCCGCGCCGCGCCGTTGCCGCGCGGTCGTGGCGCCTGCCCGAGCGCATGCGGCTGCTGGCCTGGATCTGGCTGGTGGTGGTCGTGCTGTTTTTCTCGATGCCGCACTCCAAACTGCTCGGCTACGTGCTGCCCGCGGTGCCGGCGCTGGCCTATCTGCTGGCCGACGGCATCCTGGCCGGCCTGCGCCAGGCCCAGGGGCCCGTGCGTTTCTGGCGCCATTGGCAGATGGGCGCGCTGCTCAGCGCCGCGCTGGGCGTGGTCGCAGTCGCCTGGGTCGCCTGGTCCGGCCAGTTGTCGTCCAACGCGCCCATGGGCTCGGTCCTGCGGGTGCTGCAGCAACCGGGTGACCCGGTGGTGATCTTCGGCCGTTACCCCTACGACCTGCGCTTCTACAACCGCGCGAGCGAGCCGGCCGTGATCGTCGGCAACTGGGCCGACCCCGACATTCCGAACCATGACGACTGGCGCAAGGAAATCGCCGACGCCGCGCAGTTCGCACCAGCCATGGCCGACCGCACCCTGGTGGCCAACGCGCAACTGCCCGAGCGCCTGCACGGCGTGCGGCAGGCCTGGCTGGTCGGGCCCGCGTCCGCCGTGGCCGACTTGCCGCCGCAGTTCCATGCCGAACGTGTGTTCCAGGACCGCAGCGCGGGCGCCGGGCGCGATCCGCAGACGCTGTGGCGCCTGAGCGCCGTGCCGGCCCCACAGATCCCCGTCGGCCACGGCTGCAACCCGGCCCAGACCGCTGCCCACGCCGTGCCAGCGGCGATCGCGGCCGTCACCAGCGCCGCGCGCTGACGCTTGAGCTGATGCTCAGCCCGTCACGTCGTACACCACTTCGGCCAACCGCTGGTCGGCCTGCGCCATCCAGCTGGCCAGCGCGGCGTCGGTCGGATAAAAACGGGCCTGCTCGCCCAGGTGCAGCTCGACCTTGGCGCCGTTACGGCAGATGGCCAGGCGCACGGGCAGCCCGCGCACCAGTTCGCCCTGCTCGCTGACTTCCCGGAGCGGCGGGAATTCGCGCACCAGGCGCGTCACGTCCAGGTTGGCGCCGTTGACCGCCACGCGCAGGAACTTGCCGAAGCGGCAGCGCGCCGTGGGCAGGTCCCACAGCTGTTGCACCGACACACGCAGCGCGCCGCCGCCCGAGAAGCGGTCGGGCTGGGCCTTGCCGGTGATCACCACGAACTCGTCGTCCTTGAGCAGGTCGCGGTAGGCGTTGATCACCGCCTCGTCGGCCGTGCATTCGACCGTGCCCGACTTGTCGTCGAGCTTGAAGATCGCCAGATTGCCGCGGTTGCCGTTGATCACACGCATGTCGGTGATGATGCCGGTGATCATCTGCGGCTCGCGGCTGTCGGCCAGGTCCTCGATCTTGCGGCGCACGAACTGCCGCGCCTCGCGCTCGACCTCGTCGAACAGATGGCCCGAGAGGTAGAAACCCACGGCCGTCTTCTCGTGCATGAGGCGTTCCTTGACGCCCCAGGGCAGCGCGTCGATCAGCGGCGGCGCCTGCGTGCTGGAGCCGACCGCGTCGTCGAGCATGTCGAACAGGCCGCCCTGGTTGGTGTTGGCCTCTTGCGAGATCGCGTAGTCCCAGGCCAGGTCGAGCGAGGCCAACAGCGAGGCGCGGTTGAGCTCGATGCCGTCGAAGGCGCCGGCCTTGATCAGCGCCTCGACCGTGCGTTTGTTGACCAGGCGCCGGTCGATGCGGTTGGTGAAGTCGAACAGCGAGGTGAAGGGCCCGCTCTTGTCGCCCGCCGCGCCGCCGCCCTGCCCTGCACGCGCGGCGATGATGGCCTCGACCGCCTGCTGGCCCGTGCCCTTGACGGCGCCCAGGCCGTAGCGGATCACCTTGTCCGAAACCGGCTCGAAACGGTAGTTGCCGCGGTTGACGTCCGGCGGCTCGAAGCTGATGCCGAACTTCTGCGTGGCGTCGGCGTACAGCACCTTGAGCTTGTCGGTGTTGTCCATTTCCACGGTCATGTTGCCGCAGTAGAACTCGGCCGTGTAATGCACCTTGAGCCAGGCCGTGTGGTAGGCCAGCAGCGAGTAGGCGGCCGCGTGCGACTTGTTGAAGCCGTAGCCCGCGAACTTCTCCATCAGGTCGAAGACCTCGTCGGCCTTGTCCTGCGAGATGTTCTTCTCGGCCGCGCCCTTGCGGAATATCTCGCGGTGCTTGGCCATTTCCTCGGGCTTTTTCTTGCCCATGGCCCGGCGCAGCATGTCGGCGCCGCCCAGCGAGTAGCCGCCCAGCACCTGCGCGGTCTGCATCACCTGTTCCTGATAGACCATGATGCCGTAGGTCTCGGACAGCACCGACTCGACCAGCGGGTGCGGGTACTCGACTTCTTCACGGCCGTGCTTGCGCGCCACGAAGGTCGGGATCAGGTCCATCGGGCCTGGCCGGTACAGCGCGTTGAGCGCGATCAGGTCTTCCAGCCGCGAAGGCAGCGCGTCGGTCAGCATGCGCTGCATGCCGACGCTTTCAAACTGGAACACGGCCTCGGTGTGGCCCTTCTGGAACAGCTTGTAGGTGGCGGCGTCGTCGAGCGGGATGGCCTCGAAGCTGAAGTTTTCCTGCCCCTTGTGGCGCGCCATGATGAATTCGCGCGCGATCTCCAGGATGGTCAGCGTGGCCAGCCCCAGGAAGTCGAACTTGACCAGGCCCACGTCCTCGACGTCGTCCTTGTCGTACTGGCTCACGGCCGACTCGCTGCCGGGCTGCTGGTAGAGCGGGCAGAAGTCGGTGAGCTTGCCCGGCGCGATCAGCACGCCGCCGGCGTGCATGCCGATGTTGCGCGTCATGCCTTCGAGCTTCTGCGCCATCTCGATCAGCAGCTTGACCTCTTCTTCCTTCTCCAGCCGCTCGGCCAGCAGCGGCTCCATCTCGATGGCGTAGTTGTTCTTGTCGCCGTCGATCTTTTCCTTGGGCGGGTACTGCAGCGTCACGTGCATGCCCGGCTTGTTGGGGATGAGCTTGGAGATGCCGTCGCAAAAGCCGTAGCTCATGTCCATCGCGCGGCCCACGTCGCGGATCGCCGCGCGCGCGGCCATGGTGCCAAAGGTGGCGATCTGGCTGACCGCGTTCTTGCCGTACTTGTCTTTGACGTACTCAATCACCCGGTCGCGGTTGCTCTGGCAGAAGTCGATGTCGAAGTCGGGCATCGACACGCGCTCGGGGTTGAGGAAGCGCTCGAACAGCAGGTTGTACTGCAGCGGATCGAGGTCGGTGATCTTCAGCGAATAGGCCACCAGCGAGCCCGCGCCCGACCCCCGGCCCGGCCCCACGGGGCAGCCGTTCTTCTTGGCCCACTGGATGAAGTCGCCCACGATCAGGAAGTAGCCGGGGAAGCCCATCTGCAGGATGGTGTTGAGCTCGAACTCCAGCCGCTCGACGTAGCGCGGGCGCTCGGCGTCGCGTTTGGCCAGGTCCGGGTAAAGCAGCGCCAGGCGCTCTTCCAGCCCCTCGTAGGACGCCTTCTTGAAGTAGTCGGCAATGGACAGGCCGTCCGGCGTCGGGTAGTCGGGCAGTTGCGGCTTGCCCAGCACCAGCGACAGGTTGCAGCGTTTGGCGATCTCGGCCGTGTTGGCGATGGCGCTGGGCAGGTCGGCAAACAGCGCCTGCATCTCGGCCTGGCTCTTGAAGTACTGCTCGCGCGTGAAACGGCGCACACGCTTGGCGTTGCCCAGCACCTCGCCTTCGGAAATGCACACGCGCGTTTCATGCGCCTCGAAGTCATCGCGCCGGGCGAACTGCACCGGGTGCGTGGCCACCAGCGGCAGGTTGTTGCGCGCCGCCAGCTGCGCCGTGGCGCGCACCTGGCCGTCGTCCTCGGGCCGGCCGGCGCGCTGGACCTCCAGGTAGAAACGGTGAGGGAACCAGCCCGCCAGTTGCAGCGCCAGATCGCGCGCGCCCGAGGTGTCGCCGCGCAGCAGCGCCTGGCCGACCGGGCCGGCTTGCGCGCCCGACAGCAGGATCAGCCCCTCACCCAGCTCGCGCAGCCATTCGTAGGTGACGTAGGCCTGGTCGCGCAGCACGTTGCGGGTCCAGGCGCGCGCCAGCAGCTCGGACAGGTTGAGGTAGCCCTGGTGGCTCTGCACCAGCAGCACCATGCGCGAGCCCTGGGCCGCGCCTTCGAGCGGCTCCAGCTGGACTTCGGCGCCCAAAATGGGCTTGACGCCGGCGCCGCGGCCCTTCTTGTAGAACTTGACCGCCCCGAACATGTTGTTGAGGTCGGTGATGGCCACGGCGGGCTGGCCGTCCTTGGCGGCCATCTTCATCACGTCGCCGATGCGGGTGGTGCCGTCGACGACGGAAAATTCGGTGTGCAGGCGCAGGTGAGTAAACATCGCGGTATTGTAGGAAATCCCGGCGGCCCGGCGACGCCCGGCAGCCCCCTACAATGCCGGCCCATGTCCGCCGTGCTCAACATCTCCGCCTACCTTTTCACGCCCATCGGCGAGCCGCACGCCCTGCGCCCGGTGTTGCTGGTGCGCGCGCAGGAGGCGGGCCTGAAGGGCACCATCTTGCTGGCCGAAGAAGGTATCAATCTGTTTCTGGCCGGCGACGCGGCGGCGGTGCATGGTTTTATCGACGCCCTGCGGGCTGACGCGCGTTTTGCCGCGCTGGCGCCCAAGGAAAGCTGGTCGGCCACGCAGCCGTTTCGCAAGATGCTGGTCAAGGTCAAGCCCGAGATCATCCGCATGGATCACCCGACCATCCGCCCGGCCGCCGGGCGCGCGCCGTCGGTCTCGCCGGCCACGCTGCGGCGATGGCTCGACGCGGGCGTGGACGACGACGGCCGCCCGGTGGTCACGCTGGACACGCGCAACGCCTTCGAGGTCGACCACGGCACGTTCGAAGGCGCCATCGACTGGCGCATCGACAAGTTCACGCAGTTCCCGCCGGCCCTGGCCGCGCACCAGGGCGAGTTGATGGACAAGACCGTGGTGGGTTTCTGCACGGGCGGCATCCGCTGCGAAAAAGCCGCGATCCTGATGCAGGAAGCCGGGCTGCCGCACGTCTACCAGCTCGAAGGCGGCATCCTCAAGTACTTCGAGGAAACCGACGGCCGCCACTACCGCGGCGACTGTTTTGTCTTTGACGAGCGCCGCACGCTGGACCACGACCTGGCAGCCCGCCGCGAGCCGGACGACGCGGCGAACTGACCCGCCTGGCGCAGGGGAGCGGGTCATCGCGCGGCGATGAGCCGAGAGGTCATTTTTTCGCGCAATCCAGCGCAGGCAGTTCCGTGTCGTAGTCGATGATGCTGCCGGTGCCCGCGTCGATCAGCCGGCGCGTGGCTGGCCTGTAGGTGGCCGAAGCCAGGCTCAGCGCCGGGTCGTGAACCGGCACACTCACGCCGGCCAGATCCAGCAGCGTGTGGAACATGACGCGGTAGTCCGCCGGCCGGGGCGCGTTGGCGCGCGAAGCCGCCATGGCCGGGCCGTTGAGCCGCGCGAACGACGGCGTCGGCCAGATGAAGGCGGCCGTGTGGAAGTTGGGGCTGGAAGCAAAACCGTGCCCGGCCCGGCCGCACTGGCCGTCGAACAGCGTCTCGCCATGGTCGGAGACAAACATCAGCCAGCCCTGCCCCTGGCTGTCGGTGGCGCGCGCCACGCGCTGCATCACCTGGGCGGCGAAGGCGTCGGTGGCGCGCACCGAGTTGTCGTAGGCATTGCGCAGGCTCTCGACCTGGCCGGCATCCCAGGGGTTGACCGCCGCGTCGCTGGGCGCGGCCGGCTGGAAATGCGTTTGCTCCGGCGCATAACGCAGGCTGTACTGGGCGTGGCTGCCGCGCGTGTGCAGCACGATGAGCTGGCGCGGCTCGTCGGTCTTGGCCAGCACCTCGTCGATCCAGGGCAGCAGGTCGCTGTCGTAGACGCCGGGCCGCCAGCCTTCGGGGCTGACCGCGCGCACCTCGTCGGCCTGCGCCAGCACCATGCTGATGCCCGCGTCGTTCTTGCCGAAAGGCGCTTGCGTGGTGAGCCAGTAGGTCTTGAAGCCGGCCTCCTTGAAGGCCTTGAGCACCGAGGGCTCGGGCGTAAAAGCGCCGTCGGTCTGCGGCAGCCGGCGCGTGAACAGCGGCGGCACGGCCAGCCGCGTGATCGAGGCGGCCGAGACGAAGTCCGGCAGGCTGACGACCTGCCCGCCCGCGGCTGCCAGGTTCGGCGTGGTCTCGCGCGGGTAGCCATTGATCTGCAGGTGGTCAGCGCGCAGCGATTCGCCCAGCACCAGCACGTAGACCTCGCGCTGCACGCCGGGCGGCAGCGCCCGTGCGCGCGTGGCGCCGAAGGACATGCCGTTGATGTGGTTGCGGATGATGCGGGTCGCCTGCTCCTGCCGCACGTAGTTCAGCACCCGCAGGGGCACGCCGGCCGGGTAGCTGATCAGCATGGCGCGCGGCAGGCCGCCCATGCGGTAGGCCACGGCCTTTTGCAGCCAGGCCTGCTCGTCGAGCCGGCTCTTGCGCACCTCGTCCACCACGGCGGCCACGGTCAGCGGCACCAGCAGGGCCAGCGGCAGCCACACGCCCAGCACCTGCCGCACACGCCCCGCCGGCCAGGCCACCTGCGCGCGCCGCAGCACAAACGCCAGGGCCAGGCCGGCCAGGCCGACCATGAGCAGGCCGGTCGTGCCCAGCCAGCTCATGGCCTCGTTGCGGTCGGTCTAGGCCATCACGCCCAGCAGGCCGGCGTGCGTGGGTGTGCCGAACTGCGCCATGTAGAACAGCTCCAGCGGCAGCAGCGCAAAGAACGGCGCCAACAGCAGCACGCCGATCCAGGCGCGCCGCACAGCGGCAAACACCATGGCCAGCAGCAGCGCATTGACCAGCAGCACGTGCACCCGGCCCGAGCCGATCATGGGCCCGCCCGGCAACGCCACGTTCCACGGCGAACCCAGCAGGTAGAGATTGGGGTAAAGCAGCAGCAGCACATAGGCCGCCAGACAGGCCAGCCAGGCGCGGCGGCCGCGCTGGCTCGGGGACATCGAGGGCATGGAGACAAAACCAGCGGCCGATGCCGCGGTGGAAGCCAAAACCCGTGAATTCTAGGCCGCGGCGGCAGCGCCCAGGCCCTGTGCTGGTGATGGCCGACCTGCCGGCTAACGTTTGCGCCAGAACGCCAGCCAGGCGGCCACCACGGTGAAGGTGGCCACCGTGGCGGCCACGATCCAGAAGCCGTCGGGGTTCTGCGCGAACGGAATGCCGCCCACGTTCATGCCGAGCAGGCCGGCCAGGATGTTGATGGGCAGGGCCAGCACGGTCACGACCGTCAGCACGAACAGGCTGCGGTTGTTGTCCTCGTTGACACGCGCGGCGACCTCTTCCTGCAGCAGCTTGATGCGTTCCTGCAGGCCGTGCATGTCGCGCAGCACCGTCGAAAATTCTTCCGAGGCGCCGCGCAGGTCCTCCACGTCGCCCGCGGCCATCCAGCCTGGCGGGCGCTGCAGCAGCCGGAACAAGGCGGCCGGCTCGGGCGCCAGCAGACGCTGCAGCCGCACCAGCAGGCGCCGCAGCTCGCCCAGGCGCGCACGCCGGTGGTCGGGCTTGGCCTTGAGCAGTTCGTCCTCGACCTCGTCCACGCGTGAGGTCACGCCACGCACTACCTTGACCAGCACGTCGGCCTGCGTGCGCAGCAGGTGTTCGAGCATGGCCGTGCTGGTGGCGGGCGCCTCGCCCTGGCGCACAGCCATGCGCAGCGCGTCGACCGAGCGCAGCGGCCGGGTGCGCGCGGTGACCACGATGCGCGGCCCCACGCAGATCCACAGCGTGGCGATGTCGCTGGACTCGAAGCCGAAGTCGAAATGCACGTCGTTGACCAGCGCGACCAGAAAGTCGTCGGCCCGCTCGATGCGCGTGGAGGCGGCCTGAGGGTCGCCCAGCGCCTCGAAGAATTCCGCGGGCAGCCCGGCGTGGCGCTCCATCCACTTCACGGCCTGGCCGTTGGCGAGGTTGAAGTGCAGCCACAGATAACCGTCGGCCGGCCCTTGCGGGGTGCCCGTGGGGTCGCCGGGACTGCTGCGGCTGGCCAGCCATTGCGCGGCCTGCTCGGACGACACTTCGGCGGTGCGTGCCGTGGCATCGCCGCCAAAGGCATAGCCGCAGATCAGGCCCTGGCCGTCGCCGCCATAGTTGGAGAAGACGTGCGAAGCGTGGGCGTCAAAAGAGGGGGCGGGAGACATCAGCGCGCCACGGTAATGCGGCGGCATGACGGTTCGATGACAACACGCCCGTGTCTGGCCAAAGAAAAGGCGGCCAGAAGGCCGACCGGGTCGGGGTGCCGGCGGCCATCCGTGCCGCCGGGCACACGCCGCGCGTCAGAAACGATAGTTCAGCGACAGGTAGCTCACGATCGGGTCGAGCGTGAGCTTGGTGGAGCCGGTGCCCACCGTCGCCCCCGTGCTGTTCATACGCGTGGTCAGGTCGGCCTTGGTCTTCAGCGGAATGTAGGACACCGACCACGAAATTCCCCAGTGCTTGTCGAATTGGTAGCCAGCACCGACGTTGAACACAGGGGCAAAGGACTTGCTGAGTTTGGCACTGGTGTTGGTCACCGGAGCGGCGGCACCCGCCATCTGGCGGTGGAAGTTGTCGGTCAGCCTGACGTCGGAATACCAGACGTAGGTCGCACCCAGGCCAACAAAGGGACGGAACTTGGCTTGGCCATCCAAAAAGGTGTAGCGCAGCAGCACGGTCGGACTCCACTGCTTGGCTTCGCCGATGCGGCCCACGCCGGCCAGCGAGCCCGTGCCATCGAGTTTGAAGCTCGGCGGAATGCCCAGCACGGTTTCCACGGCCCAGTTGCTGGTGAAGTAATACAAGCCGCTGAGGCCCACCGTGCTGGCGTTGCTCACCTTGGCACCGGAGTTCGGAATCTCAGTGGAGGGGCCGCCCAACGTACTGCGCGTCAGCGGTTTGCTGGAGTTCTGAGGGGAAAAATACATCCAGCCCGCGCCCAGCACCACGTCCCCGGCCTGCTGCGCCTGCGCGACGCCCGCCACCACCGACAGCGCCGCTGTCATCGCTGCGATCCAAACCTTGCGTTGCATCATTTGTCTCCTTGTCGTGAACAACCTGTCACGGAAGACAATCTACAGATGCCGCGGCGACGGGGCATCACGGGCTAACCACTAGGCCCTCGTGAACGCCGGGTGCGGCTTTGTCGCCCAGAAAAGAACAGGCGTTCACTTCTTGACAGTTTCTGGCAAGATTTTTCCTTGGAACAAGAAAAATCGAGAACATCGAGCTTCAGGGCGGCATTTCAAGGAAGATTTTTTCAGGCACGGTGGCGCCGCGATGGCGGTCTGCTCAGTGTTTTTCCCGATAAAAAGCGCGAACGGTCGTGCTTTTTAACAACACTCAGCGGGCCACGCCCAGCAGCCCGTCGAGCACCTCGGGCTGGTTCAGCAGCTCGGCGGCCAGCCCGCTGTGCGCCACCGTGCCGCGGTCCAGCACCACGGCGGTGTCCGAGATCGCCAGGATGGCCTGCGGGTGCTGCTCGACGATGATGGCGCTCAGCCCTTCGTCGCGCGTGATGCGCCGGATGGCGCGCAGCAGCTCTTCCACGATGATGGGCGCCAGCCCCTCCAGCGGCTCGTCGAGCAGCAGCAGGCGCGGGTTGAGCACCAGCGCCCGCCCGACGGCCAGCATCTGCTGCTCGCCGCCCGACAGCTGCGTGCCCAAGTTGCCACGGCGTTCGGCCAGGCGCGGGAACATCTCGTAGATGCGCGCCGGCGTCCAGGGGCCGGGGCGCGCCACGGCCGTCAGGTTCTCGTGCACGGTGAGCGACTTGAAGATGTTGCGCTCCTGCGGCACCCAGCCCACGCCGGCGCCCGCGCGCTCGTGCGGGGCCAGCCGGTGCAGGTCGGCATCGCCCAGCCGGATCGTGCCGCCGTGCTGGCGCGTGGCGCCCGCGAATGGTGTAGGACAGCGCAATACGCTGCGTCACCGGAATGCCGATGGCCCGGGCGCGCAGCGGGTTGTCGCGCACGGCCGCCAGCGTCGCGCCCAGCGGCGAGTTGACCAGCCGCCGCAGCAGAACAAAGCACACCAGCAGCACCGACAGCGAATACCACGCCGCTGTGCGGCCCAGAAAGTCGAACTCGAAGACACCCAGCAGCGGGCCAATGACCACGCCCTGCAGGCCGTCGGCGCCGCCCGTCAGCCAGTCCAGCTTGTTGGCCAGTTCCAGCAGGACCAGCGCGACGCCGATGGTCACCATCAGCCGCGTGAGGTCGGTGCCGCGCATGACCGACAGGCTGCCGACCGCGCCCAGCACCGTGGCCGCCGCAATCGCGACCGCCATGCCCACCAGCGGATCGGGCCAGACATGTTTGGCGAACAGCGCCGCCACGTAAGCGCCCAGCCCGAAGAAGGCCGCGTGCCCGAGCGAGACGATGCCGGTGTAGCCCAGGATGAGGTCGAGCGAGACGGCGAACAGCGCAACGATGGCGATCTCGTTGACGATCAGCGCGTAGTCGCTGAAGACGGCCGGCAAGGCGAAGGCGGCCAGCCACAGGGCGGCCTCCCACGGGCGCCAGCGCGCCGGGCGGTTGAGCAGGTCGGCAATGGACATGGCGGGTTTTCTGGACGAAGCCGAGGACGGTGGCGAAGAAGAACTCATGCGACGCGCCCTCCGCGCCGCGCGAACAGGCCTTGCGGGCGTCAGATCAGGATGGCGATCATCACGCAATACACGATGAAGGCGCCCATCTTGGGGATGTAGTACTTGCCCGCCACGTCGGCCACGCCCAGCAGCAGCGCGGCCAGCAGCGGCCCGGTGATCGACGAGGTGCCGCCCACGGCGACCACGATCAGGAAATACAGCATGAACTTGAGCGGGAACGTCGGGTCCAGCCCCAGCACTTCAGCGCCCAGCGCACCGCCCAGGCCGGCCAGGCCCGAGCCCACGGCAAAGGTCGCCAGAAAGATCACGTTGACGTTGATGCCCAGGCCGGCCGCCACACGTTGGTCGTCCACGGCCGCGCGCAGCCGGCTGCCAAAGCGCGTGCGCGCTAGCACATATTGAAGGCCCAGCGCCAGCGCGGCGCACACGCCGATGATGAACAGGCGGTAGTGGCCCATGCCCAGCGTCCAGGCGCCGTCGCCGATCTCGGTGCGGCCGCGCAGCCAGTCGGGCAACTGGATCAGCTGCTGGGTCGAGCCCATCAGGTAGTCGACACCGGCCACGGCCATGAAGGTCAGGCCAATGGAAAACAGCACCTGGTCCAGATGCGGCCTGCGGTACATCGGCCGGTAGAGCGTGCGCTCCAGCACCGCGCCCAGCAGCGCCGTGCCGGCAAAGGCCAGCGGCAGGCAGGCCAGAAATGGCAGGCCCGCGCGCTGCATCAGCACGATGGTGATGTAGCCGCCGGCCATGGCGAAGGCCCCGTGCGCGAGGTTGATGAAGTTCATCAGCCCCATGGTCACGGCCAGGATGAACAGCAGCATGCCGTAGGCGACGCCGTCGAAAAGAATAGTCAGCATGAAAACTCCGCTCGGTCGCCGCGCGGCGCGCGGGCGACGGTCTGCGGCGGCGGCCCGGTCGGGCGCCGCCGCGGGGCCTGGATCACTTGCCCGCCTTGCCCGGGTCCTTGACGGCCTTGACCGCGTCGAACTCGACGTTGTAGAGCTGGCCGTCCTTGCGCTCGACCTTGCGCAGGTAGATGTCGTGCACCACGTCGCGTGTCTGCGCATCGATGCTGAAGGGGCCACGCGGGCTCTCGAAACTCATGCCCTTGAGCGCGGCCAGCAGCGCGTCGCCGTCGCCCTGCCCCTTCGTGGCCTTGAGCGCTTCGTAGATGGCGTGCATGCCGTCGTAGCCGCCCACGGCCATGAAGTTGGGCCGCAGGTTGTTGTTGGCCTTCTTGAAGGTCGCGACAAACTGTTTGTTGAGCGCCGACGGATGGTCGGCCGAGTAATGGTGGGCGGTGACCACGCCCAGCGCGCCGTCGCCCATGTCGTTGAGCTGGTCGTCGTCGGTCAGATCGCCCGTGCCGATGAGCTTGATGCCGGCCTTGTCCATGCCGCGCTCGACAAACTGCTTCATCACCGCCGCGCCCGCGCCCGAGGGCACGAAGACGAACAGCGCGTCGGGCTTGGCGTCGCGCACCTTCTGCAGGAAAGGCGCGAAGTCGGGGTTGCGCAGCGGCACGCGCAGGCTTTCGCTCACCTCGCCGCCATTCTTCTTGAACTGGTCGGTGAAGAATTTCTCGGCATCCACACACGGGCCGTAGTCGCTGACCAGGGTCACCACCTTCTTGATGCCGTTCTTGGGCGTCCAGTCGGCGATCACCACCGCGGCCTGCGGCAGCGTGAAGCTGCTGCGCACGATGTAGGGCGAGGCTTCGGTGATGCTGGAAGTGGCCGCGGCCATCACCACCTCGGGCGTCTTGGACTGCGTGGCGATCGGCGCAACGGCCAGCGCCAGCGGCGTCAGGCCAAAACCGGCGAGCACGCCGACCTTGTCCTTGATCACCAGTTCTTGCGCGATGCGGCGCGCCACGTCCGGCAGGCCGGTGTCGTCCTTGACGATCAGCTCGACCTTGCGGCCCGCCACCGTGTCGCCGTTCTGCGCGATGTAAAGCCGCGCGGCCGCCTCGATCTGGCGGCCCGTTGAAGCCTGCTGGCCGGTCATCGGCAGGATCAGGCCGATCTTGAAACTTTCCTGGGCCATGGCCGGCGCGGCCAGCCCCGTGACGCCCCAGGCGGCCACGGCCGCCATCCCCAACAAATGCCTCTTCGTCACTGCTGTCATTCTGGTCTCCTGGTTGTTGATCTTGCTGCCGCCACAGGCGGAGCGTCATCTTAGAGCGAGGCTTCTAAATGTGACGCTCCTGCGCAATGGGTCGCGGGAATTCCCTGTGGGAAAGGTTTACCTGGCCTTCATCCCGCCGCTTCCAACGTGTCTGGCCGGTAAGCCGAGTCCAGCATCAAGGTGCCGACCGCGCGCGACACACAGGCGCAGATGCGGGTGTTGGCGTGCTTTTCCTCGTCCGACAGGAACACGTCGCGGTGGTCGATGCTGCCGTCGACGCCGATCACGTCCATCGCGCACAGGCCGCATTCGCCGCGCCGGCAGTCCGACAGGGTTTCGACGCCGGCCAGCTCCAGCGCTTCCAGCAGGCTGGCGCCGACGGGCACGACGATCTCCTTGCCCTGGCGCGGTACCTTCACCTTGAACGTCTGGGCGGCCAGGCTGCCGCCGCTGCCGAAGGTCTCGAAACGCAGGTCGGCCAGCAGCCGGCCCGCCGCCTGCCAGGCACTCTTGATCGCTTCCAGCATGGGCACCGGACCGCAGGTGTAGAGCTGGCCACCGGGCGCTAGCGCCGCAATCTCGGCCGCCAGGTCGATGCGCTGGCCCGCGTCGCTGGCAAACGTCGCCAGGCGATCGCCCAGCACGCCGCGCAGTTCATCGGCAAAAGCCAGTTCGTTCGCGCCGCGCGCGGCATACACCATGCGCACCGGCAGCCCGCGCCGCGCCAGGCGTTCGGCCATCATCACCAGCGGCGTCACGCCGATGCCGCCCGCCACCAGCAGATAGGCCGGCGCCCGCAAGTCGAGCGCAAAGTGGTTCTGCGGCTCGCTCACCGAAAGACGCTCGCCCACCGCCAGCCGCCACATGGCGCGCGAGCCGCCTCGGCCATCCGGTTGCTGCTTGACGGCGATGCGCCAGTCCTGCCCGTCGGGCTCGCCGACCAGCGAATAGTGACGCGCCAGCGCCGCGCCGCCCGGGCTTTCGGGCGCAATCCGCACCTGCAGATGCGCGCCCGGTTCGTGCGCACGGGCCGCACCTTCGAGCGGGCGCAGGCGAATCTCGCGGACCGTGGGAGTGACGTCGCGCAGGCCGACGACGACCGCGTCCTGAAAGGAAGTGTTGACGATCATGGTGGGGAGAAAAAATCAGAGGGATGACTTGCCGCCCTGGCGCTGAATCAGGCCCACGCCGCCCGGCACGGCCGCGGCGCCGGGCGCCTGCAGCGCGCGCTGCAGGTTGCGCCGGGCGATGCGCGAGTGCTCGCGCATGATGGCTTCGGCGCGGCTGCCCTCGCGTGCCTCGATGGCGTCGAGCACCTGCCAGTGCTGGCTCTGCGCAACGGTCAGCATGTCGCGTGCCGGCGCCCGGTGGCTTTCGATGATGACGAAGGCCGACGGCGAGGCAAACGGCAGGCGGCAGGCTCGTTCGAGCTGGCGCGCGATCACGGGTGAATCGGCCATGGCCCGCACGTGGTCGTGGAAGGCGTCGTTGAGCTGGCCATAGGCCGACATGTGCGCGTCATCCAGCGTGGCCGGCGCCAGCGCGGCGTCGATACGGCGCAGGCAGTCGCGTGCGGCCTCCAGCGCCTTGCGGGCCACGCCGCGCTCGGCCGCCAGCCGCGCGAGCAGCCCTTCGAGCGTGCCGCGCAGCTCGATGGCGTCCGCGATGTCGCGCTCGTGGAAGGCGCACACGCTGTAGCCGCCGCCCGGCGCGGGCTCGATCAGGCCTTCGTCTTCGAGCTTGAGCAGCGCCGTGCGCACGGGCGTGCGCGACACGCCCAGGCGTTCGACCACCGCCACCTCGGTCAAGCGGCTGCGGGCGGGCAATTCGCCCGAGAGGATCAACTCGCGCAGTTGCAACTGCGCCTTCATCGCTTGCGAGGCGGCGGCGGGCACAGCGGGGCCATCGCCCGCCAGGGACTTCGCCACCGCTTCGATCTCGGTTGGGTCTGGAAACGACACAGACATGGCCGATGCCTCAGGCGACCTGGCGGATGGGCAGCACACGGGCCGGCGGCGTCTCGCGCTCGACCAACTTGTCGATCAAACGCCGCGCCCACATCGAACCGGCGTCGATGTTGAGGTTGTAGAAAGTGTGGTCGGGCCGCTCGTCGATGGCTTTTTGCTGGGCTTCGAGCACCAGCTCGTCCTCGCGGAAGATGGTGGCCACGCCCTCGCGCAGCTGGTGCGTCAGGCGCTGCTCGCCCAGGCAGTAGTTGCGCGCGAAGGCCCAGAAGTAGTGGCAGGTCGAGTCGGTCTCGGGCGTGATGGTGTTGAGCACCTGGCCGTTGACACCCCGGCTGCGGTCGCCTTGCCGCGGATCGCCCGCGTTGCCGCCGGGCGGAATGGCGCCGCTGCCCGCCTCGGCCACGCCGACGTCGATGGTCACCGTGCACGGCGCCTCGAAGCGGATGATCTGCCAGCGGTCGACCTTGCCGCGATAGCCGCGTGCGTGCTCGATCTGGCCGGCCCAGAACGGCGGCGCGTCGATGTCGGCCATCCAGCGTGTGACGGTGGCGGTGCGGTCGCCGTGGGCGGCCACGAATGGCGCCTCGGCCACGGCGCGGTTGCCGATCGACGAGCCGTGCACAAAGGTCTCGTGCGTGAGGTCCATCAGGTTGTCGACCACCAGGCGGTAGTCGCACTGCACGGTGATGAGCTTGCCGTCGCCCGCCCACGCGGGGTCGTCGTTCCAGTGCAGGTCGGGGATCAGCGCCGGGTCGGCCAGGGCCGGATCGCCAGGCCAGATCCAGATGAAGCGGTGTTTTTCGGCGACCGGGTAACTGCGCACGCAGGCCGACGGGTTGAGCGTCTCCTGGCTGGGCATGTGGGTGCAGCGGCCGGCCGCGTTGTAGACCAGGCCGTGGTAGCCGCACACCACTTCGTCGCCTTCGAGCCGCCCCATGGACAGCGGCAGCAGGCGGTGCCAGCAAGCGTCCTCCAGCACGGCGACATGGCCATCGCTCTTGCGAAACATGACCACCTTGTGGTTGCAGATGGTGCGCGCCAGCAGCGCGTGCCGGACTTCAACGTCGTAGGCGGCGGCATACCACGCGTTGAGCGGAAACGTCGGTTTTTTCGTCGTGTTCATTGTGTCTTCTCCACGCCCGGTCGGCGTTGGCGCGGCATGGGGAGTGCCGCGTTCTTCAGACGCAATGTATACAGACGTGATTCAAAATCACGCTGGAACAAACCCTATTAAAGGGCTAACCCGATGAATATCGGGTGAATTCACGATTTTTTGTATACCAGTTATTCAAAATACCAGCCGCATGCCCTGGTGCGGTATACCGACTTCCTCGAACGGCTCGCCCAGGTCGACGAAGCCGCGCCGGCGGTAGAAGCTCACGGCGGACTGCTGCGCATGGAGCTGCACCTCGGTGTCGCCACGTGCGCGCGCGGCGGCGATCAGGCCGTCGAGCACCTGGGCGCCATACCCGTAGCCGCGCACACCATGGTCGACCGCCATGCGGCCGATGCGCGCGATGCCGGGCGCATCCTGCAGCAACCGGCCCGTGGCAATCGGCTGGGACAGGCGGTTGTAGAGCACCGCGTGCAGCGCGGTGGCGTCGGCCGCGTCCCATTCCTCTTCCACGGGCACGCCCTGCTCCTGCACGAACACGGCGTGGCGCAGGGGCTGCGCATCGGCCTGCAATTCGGCCCAGGCGCCGGTCTTGAGCCAGGTCATGGGCTCGCCCAGCTCGTAGCCGGCCAGCGCCTGGCGCAACGCGTCGGGCAGGCGCCGTGGCTGGCGCGACGGCGCGTCGGCGAACACGTAGACGATCTCGGCCGACGCCAGCAGCCGGTGCTCCCGAAAGACGGCGCCGCGCAGCGTGAGCGACGACTCGCCCACACGTTCGAAGCGGATGCCCACGCTCAGGCGGTCGTCAAAACGCGCAGGCGCCAGGTACTCGACCTTGGCCTTGCGCACGAACAGCTCGCCGCCGAGCTTGTCCAGCGACGCCGCGTACGGCAGCGCGAGCGCGCGCCAGTACTCGGCCACCGCCGTGTCGACGTACATCAGGTAGTGGGCATTGAACACGATGTTCTGCGCGTCCACCTCGGACCAGCGCACACCAAGCGCGTGCTGGAAACGAAAGGCGGCGGGTTTGAGAGCAATGGTTTCGGTCATGCGGGAATCCAGATCGACAACAACAACAACAACAACAGGTGAAAAGGCGTGGGCCTTCAAGCAAAGGCCAGCCGCAGAGCCTGGGCGATGTCCGCATGCGCGCGGCGCGCCTCGGGAATGGCCCGGCCCATCTTGATGAATTCGTGCGTCACGCCCCGGTAGATCTCCAGATCCACCGGCACGCCGGCCAGCCGCAGCCGGTCGGCGTACAGCACGCCTTCGTCGACCAGGCTGTCGCACTCGGCCAGCCCCACCCAGGCGGGCGCCACGCCGTCGAGGTCGTCGGCGTACAGCGGCGCAAAACGCCAGTCGTCGCGGTCGTGCGCGTCACGGATGTAGTGCTCGAAGAACCAGGTGATGGTGGGCGCCTCCAGCACGTAGCCGCTGGCGTAGGTCTGGTGCGACGGCGTGTCCTGGTGGCCGGTGCAGCCCGGGTAGATCAGCACCTGCAGCGCCAGCGCGATGCCCGCGTCGCGCGCTTGAATCGCGCACACCGCCGCCAGCGTGCCGCCCGCGCTGTCGCCCCCCACGGCCAGGCGCGTGGCATCCAGCCCCCAGTCGGCGAGCTGCCCGCCGGCCAGCGTCTGCACGGCGTCCCGGGCGTCGTTGGCGGCCGTCGGAAATTGGTGCTCGGGCGCCAGCCGGTAGTCGAGCGACACCACCGCGCAATTGGCCAGCGCGGCCAGTTCACGGCACAGATAGTCGTGGGTGCGAATGCTGCCCACGGTAAAGCCGCCGCCGTGCAGGAACAGCAGCACCGGCAGGCGCTCGTGCGAAGGCGCGTACAGGCGCGCGGGCAGCCGATGGCCGTCGCGCGCGGCAATGGCGTGGTCCTCCACGCGCGCCAGTTCGCGCCGGGGCACCTCCAGCACTTGCGCGCCCTTGTCGTAGGCGTCCTTGGCCTGGTCGGGCGTGAGCGTGTGCAGGGCGGGACGCCGCGCGCGGTGCATACGCTCGATCACGTCGCGCATGACGGGAGTCAGGGGCGCAGGCGGCGCCGCTGGAAAGACGGGAGAAGGCATCGCGCGATGCTAACGGACGAACGGACCGTCAAAGACGCGGACAAGCGCGCCGGGCCCCACACGAAAAAAAGGCCAGCCCATCGGGCCGGCCTTCTTGGCGGGGAGACACGAGCCGTCAGGCGCGGCCTTCGGCGACTTCGAGATCGCGTTTGGACGCCAGCGACTTGCGCACCGTGCTCCAGACGGCCCAGCCCAGCAGCACCGCCGTGAACCCCAGCAGACCCGCGCTGATGGGGCGGTCGATGAAGATCGACGGGTCGCCACGCGAGAGCAGCAGCGCACGGCGCAGGTTCTCTTCGACCATGGGGCCCAGGATGTAGCCCAGCAGCAGCGGCGCCGGCTCGAAGCGCAGCACCATCAGCGCGTAGCCCATGATGCCCAGCACCGCGACCATGTAGATGTCGAACTCGTTGTTGTTGACGCTGTACACGCCCAGGGCCACGAACACCAGAATGGCCGGGTACATCCAGGCGAAGGGAGTGCGCAGCAGCGCGACCCACATGCCGATGGTCGGCAGGTTCAGGATGACCAGCATGATGTTGCCGATCATGAAGCTCACCACCAGGCCCCAGAACAGCTCGGGCTGCTCGGTGATCAGCATCGGCCCCGGCGTGATGCCATGGATGATGAGCGCGCCCAGCATCACGGCCATCACCGCGTCCCCCGGAATGCCCAGCGACAGCGAGGGCACGAAGGCGGTCTGGGCCGAGGCGTTGTTGGCCGACTCGGGCGCGGAGATGCCTTCGATGGCGCCCTTGCCGAAACGGCTCGGGTCCTTGGCCACGCGCTTTTCGATCGCATAGGACATGAAGGCCGCGATCGACGGGCCGACGCCCGGCAGCGCGCCCAGGGCCGAGCCGCGCAGCATGGGCGCGATGGTGTCGGTGAACTCCTTCTTGCTCGGCACCATCGAGCGCATCGTCACCTTCTCGGGCACCTTGCTGGTTTCCGCGGCGTTGATGCAGCGCACGACCTCGGCCACGCCGAACAGGCCCATGGCCAGCGCCACCAGGCTGATGCCGTCCATCAGTTCCGGCACGTTGAAGTGGTAGCGCGCCACGCCCGAGTTGACGTCGGTGCCGACCATGCCCAGCAGCAGCCCGAAGACCACCATGGCCAGGCCCTTGGCGGCCGAGCCCGAGCTCATCGACGAGGCCGCGACCAGGCCCAGCACCATCATCGAGAAGAACTCGGCCGGGCCGAACTTCAGGCCGATTTCGGCGATGGCCGGCGAGAACAGCACCAGCAGGATCAGGCCCGACATGGCGCCCACCAGCGAGGCGATGGTGGTCACGAACAAGGCGATGCCCGCCTTGCCCTTGCTGGCCATCGGGTAGCCATCCAGGCAGGTCACGGCCGACGACGGCGTGCCCGGCAGGTTCAGCAGGATGGAAGCCGTGGAGCCGCCGTACTGCGCGCCGGCCAGCATGATGATGGCCGCCGTGGGCGGGATGTGGTAGGTGATGGGCAGCAGCAGCGAGATCGCCGCCAGTGCGCCGATGCCTGGCAGCACACCCACGAAGGTGCCCAGGAAGACACCGAAAAAGCAGTAGGCCAGGTTGATGGGCTCACCCGCGACTTGCAGGCCCAGCCAGAGATTGCTGAACAGTTCCATGGTGTTGTCTCCTATGCGCTCAAAGGCTCCAGGGCCAGGTCGGCAGAATCATCCGCAGGCCCACCGAGAAGATCAGGACCGTGAGCACCGTGATCGATGCGCACACCAGCAGCCGCGTCTTCAGCGGCATGGCCGACGGCACCAGCGCCAGCAGGCAGGTCAGGAAAGTGGCCGCCACCAGGCCCAGCCACTTGAGGGCCAGCGCGAAGAAGGCGATGCTGATCACCGACCAGAACAGGTTTTTCCACTGCACGACGATGCGCCCGCCCTGGCGGAACCAGGCCGGCCAGGCGATCAGCACGCCCAGCACGGCCAGGATCCAGCCCAGGATGACGGGGAAGTAGCCAGGGCCCATGCGGGCGGCCGTGCCGAAGGAGTACTGGCTGCCGTAGAGGGCAAAGAACACGCCGGCAGCCGCCATGGCGAGCCCTCCGATGAGGTCATGAGTGTCTCGGTGTTTCATGGGCGTGACAGGTGCTCCGGTTGTGGTTGTCAGGAAAGCGGCCCTCCCCGTTTCGCCTGGATGACCCTGCCTTTTGAATGGCGCGGACAAGCGCTTCAAAAAAAGGAGGCCAAAGAAAGTCCCTGACAGCAATAGTCGTCAAAAAATCTCAAGGAAAACAGGGAATGCTCGATGCTGGCGAATCGTAGGAAAAACGACTGCACACCTCGACCGTAAAATTACGTATCAAGCACGATCGAACCGTTAAAAGCCGGGTTATCCCGAAGAATTTTCCGCAAATGGTCGGCCCCGCGCCCTCGCCCCAGAGATCGGCCGGCCCACGTAGGCTCGCTCCCACAGACGGCTACAAGAGTGCCTTTCGGTGGCTGGCCCTGGGCGCCCGAACAATGGAGATTCCCTAGCCCCCGATCCGAAAGGAATCCCCATGCCGATCAAAACCCTGCAGGACCTTTTCATCCACGAGCTCTCCGACATCAGCAATGCCGAAAAGCAGCTCACCCGCGCGTTGCCGCGCCTGGCGCGCGCCGCCGACAACCCCGGGCTGGCCGCCGCGTTCGAAACGCACCTGGAGGAAACGCGCGGCCAGATCGAGCGCATCGACACTCTGGTCGAAGGCAGCGACTTGCGGCTCAAGCGGGTCAAGTGCGCGGCCATGGAAGGCCTGATCGAGGAGGCCCGCGAGACCCTGGACGAGATCGGCAAAGGCCCCGTGCGCGATGCCGCCCTCATCGCGGCCGCGCAGCGTGTGGAGCATTACGAGATCGCCGTCTACGGCACGCTCGTCGCGCTGGCCAAACAGCTCGGCCAGGACGAACATGCCCGCCTGCTGCACGAAACACTCGTCGAGGAAAAGGCGACCGACGAGAAACTGACAACCCTGGCCAAGAGTCCCCAAGGCAACCCCAGGGCCGCACAGGTCGGATGAGCCCCATGCCGCCTGCCGCGCGCATCGGTGGCGCCGATGAACCAACCCTGAACGGCCGGCTAAGTCCTGCTTAAGCCCCACCTCGATAATGCCGGCTTCATGACAGGCCTTAGAACCTGTTCACGATCTTTTCATGGGGTGCGTTGCCCCGCCAGGGCAGTGGATGCAAGGCGCAAACCGCAGGCGGGCTGGTGGCCCGGCGAGGATTTGCAACGCCGCAGACGCTGCCTTGGCGGGGCAACCCAAAGGGCATGGCTCCAAAACGTGCCCGCTCCGCGTTGCACGCCTTGACGAGGCCACCGGCATCGCCTGCGGCCTGCGCCTTGATCGCACGCGTTTTGAAGCCATGCGCACCCCATGAAAAGATCGTGAACAGGTTCTTACGGGGCCCACGGCAGGACGGCAGGCATGCAGACTACTTTTTCGAGAACCCGGGACACAGCATCCTCAACACGCGCCACGCAGCGCAACGCCCGCACAGCGGGCAGCAGGGCCTGACGCCGTGGCCGCCGCATGGGCACGCGTCTTGGGGTTGGCCGTTTGCTACGGTCTGCTGGCCCTGTTTTCCAGCTGGCTGACCGACCAGCCCTCCATGGTGGCGCTGTCGCCGCTGGGGCCGGGCTGGCTGGCCAGCGGGCTGATCTTCGGCGCCGCGCTGCTGACCCCGCGTTCGCAATGGCCGCAGGTGCTGGGTGCCGGCGCATTGGGCGCTTTTTTCTGGGCCTGGCTGTGGGCTGACCTGGGCCTGACGGGCGCGCTGGCGATTGCCGCCACCGAAGTGCTGGCCGTGCTGTTCGGCGTGGCCGTGACGGCGGCCACACGCCCCCCGCGCGAAAGCAGCCGGCCCTATGCCGGGCTGATGTCGGCGGGCGCGCTGGTGCTGGGCATTGCGGCCTCGGCCGTGCTGTCGGCGCTGATGCTGGCGGCGGTGCGCTCGCTCGTGGGCTGGTCGGGCGACTTCTGGCCCGTGGCCCGGCAGATCGCCGCCGCGGTCTTTACCGGGCTGCTGGTGATCGTGCCCATCCTGGACACGCTCGGCCAGTTCCGCGTGCAGCGCTCGGGCGGGCTGGGCATGCGCCGCTTCGTGGCGGGCCTGGCGGCGGCCGCGGCGCTGCTGCTCATCATGCTGGTCGTGTTCACGCCGCTGGGTCTCAAGTACCTCGGGCCGATCGTGGCCACCTTCACCTACCTGCCGCTGCCCTTCCTGGTGCTGGTCGTTTTGCTGTGGGGCGGCGCGGGGTCGGCGCTGGCCATGCTGCTGTGCGCGGCGCTGGCCTCGTCGTGCCTCTACCTGGGTGGCGGTCCTTTCCTGGTGACCGAAAACTTCCCCAGCGAGGCGCTGCTGGAGGTGCAGGGCTTCGTGGTCGTCTGCGCGCTCATGGTGCTGACCATCCGTGGCCTGTCCGAAGGCTACCGGCGCGCGCGTGAACGTGCCCAGACCTGGCAACTGCGCTACGAGCGCGCGCTGGACGCCGCTTCCGTTGCCATTGCCGAATTCGACGCGGTCACGGGCCGCGCGCTGTGGTGCGCCCAGCTCGACCGCGTGCTGGGCGCCGAAGCGGTGCAGCCCAGCCACATCGGCGACTGGCACAACCAGGCCGAGGCGACCGACCAGGGCCGCCTGCGCCAGGCCTGGCAGGACGTGGCCAGCGGCATGCGGCCCGGCAGCCGCCAGCCGTTGCGCCTGCGCGGGCGCCACCGGCCGGCGGCGCGGCTCGAACAGCAACTCGTGCCCGTGCGCGGGCCCGACGGCAGCGTCGAAAGCGTGATCGTGCTGCTGCGATCCCCCGACAGCGAGGAATGACGGCTTTGCGCCCCGCTCCATTCACACCATGACCTCGCAAGCCGTTCTTCTCGTCCATGGCCTGGGCGGAACCGAGTACGACCTGGGCATGCTGGGCAAGCAGTTGCGCCAGGCGGGTTTCGACGCCCATACGCTGACGCTGCCGGGCCACGGCGGCAAGCCCGAGGACCTGCTGCCGGTGGCCTGGACCGAGTGGCTCGACGCCGTGCGCGAGCGCTACCGCGCCTTGCGCGCCAGCCATGACACCGTGCACCTGGTGGGCATGTGCATGGGCGCGCTGCTGGCCGTGGAGGCCGCCAAGCGCGAAGGCCACGGCGATGCCCAAACCGGCAACGGCGGTGGCGGCCGGCTGGTCGCGCTGGCCCCGCCCGTGTTTATCGACGGCTGGTCCACGCCCTGGTACCGCTTTGCGCGCCACGTCGTCTACCGCATCGCGCCGCTGGCGCGCCGTGTGCGCGTCAACGAGGAAGAGCCCTACGGCGTCAAGAACGACCGCCTGCGCGCCATCGTCAAGAACCGCTTGCTGCGCGGCGACGGCTTCCATTACCCCTGGGTGCCGCTGACCTGCATCCGCGAAGTCGACCGCCTGCGCCGCAACGTGATGCGCGGGCTGGACACCATCGCCTGCCCCACCCTGGTGGTGCATGCACGCGAGGACGAACTGACCAGCCTGCGCTCGGCCCACTTCCTGGTCGACGGCATCAACGCCGCCAACCCGGGCCAGGCCAGCCTGGTCACGCTCGACAACAGCTACCACATGATCTGCGTGGACAACGACCGCGAGCGCGTGGCCAACAGCGTGCTCGAATTTTTACGCTGAGCCGGCGGTGTTTGCGTCGTCCGTGGCCGGCCGGCCCAGGCGCCACACCAGCACCGGCAAGGCCAGCAGCGTGAGCGCGGAAAACAGCGCCCCGGCCAGGAAGGTGCCCTGCGGGCCAACCCAGTCCCACAGCCCGCCGGCCAGCACGCTGGCCACCAGCAGCGCCACGCCCGTGAGCAGATTGAACATGCCGAAGGCCGTGCCGCGCAGTTCGGCCGGCGCGTTGTCGGCCACGAGCGTGGCGAACACACCCTGCGTGAAGCCCATGTGCAGGCCCCACAGCACGACGCCCACCATCAGCCCCACGGTGCCGGGCGCCCAGGCCAGCACCAGATCGGCCGCCACCAGCAGCCCCAGGCCCACGGCCAGCACGCTGACGCGGTTGACGCGGTCCGACAGCACGCCGGCCGGATAGGCCGACACCGAATAGGCCAGCGCCATGACGACCAGCACCGCCGGCGCCCACATCAGCGACAGGCCCAGCGACTGCGCGCGCAGAATCAGAAACGCCTCGCTGAAGCGCGCCAGCGTGAAGACGACGGCCACGGCCACCACCCACCAGTAGCGCCGGCACCACCGCGATCCAGAACACGGCCTGGAAGTGGCTGGCCGTCAGCCACATCAGCCCGATGGCCAGCAAGGGCCCGGCAAAGGCGCCGATGGTGTCCAGCGTCTGGCGCAGCCCGAAGGCGGCCCCGCGCATCGGCGCGGGCGTGAGGTCGGCTACCAGCGCATCGCGCGGCGCGCCGCGCACGCCCTTGCCGATCCGGTCGACAAAACGTGCGCCCACCAGCCAGTCCAGCGAAACGCCCAGCGCAAACACCGGCTTGGTCAGCGCCGCCATGCCGTAGCCGATCACCGCCAGCATCTTGCGTTTGCCCAGCTTGTCGCTGATGGCGCCCGAAAACACCTTGGTGATGGACGCCGTCGCCTCCGCGATGCCTTCGATGATGCCCACGCTCAGCGCCGAGGCGCCCAGCACCGTCACCATGTACAGCGGCAGCAGCGCGTGGATCATCTCGGACGAAATGTCCATGAACATCGAGACAAAGCCCAGCGCCCAGACGCCGCGCGGAATGGCGGAGCGGCCCTTGGCGGCCTCGGGAACAGCGGAAGACGAGGTGGGTTCAGCGGGTTTCATACGGTCGGATCAATCCAGAAGATCAAGGAATGGCAACGAAAAGAAAACAGAAAAACGACGGCCCTGTTCACAGCCCCAGGCCGAGCTTGAGCAGCAGGCCGAGCAACGCGCAGGCGGTGATCACCTCGATCACGCCGCGTCGCCAGCGGAACAGCGCCAGCGCGGCCGCCACGGTGATCAGCGCCGCGCCCACATCGAGCGCGCCGGCCAACCCTTGCGGCCACAGCACGTGGTAGCCGAAGAACACCGCCAGGTTCACGATCACGCCGACCACGGCGGCCGTGATGGCCGTCAGCGGCGCGGTGAACTTGAGGTCTTCCTTGGTCGCTTCCACCAGCGGGCCGCCGGCCAGGATGAACAGAAAAGATGGCAGGAAGGTGAACCACGTCACCACCACCGCGCCCAGTGCGCCGGCCCAGAACAGGTGCGCCTCGCCCAGCCAGGCATGCGCGTAGGCCGCCACGAAACCGACAAAAGCGACCACCATGATCAGCGGCCCCGGCGTGGTCTCGCCCAGCGCCAGGCCGTCGATCATCTGCGCTGGCGTGAGCCAGGCATGATGCTCGACCGCGCCCTGGAAGATGTAGGGCAGCACCGCGTAGGCGCCGCCAAAATTCAGCAGTGCGGCCTTGGTGAAGAACCAGCCCAGCGCCGCATAAGCGCCCTGCCCCGGCAGCCCGAGCAGCAGCCCCATCGGCACGGCCCACAGCAGCAGCCCCACAAGGCCCACCACCGCCAGCCGCCGCCAGTTCAGGCGTGCGTGCGCGGGTGTCGGCGTGTCGTCGTCGATCAGCGCCGGGCCGTAGCCGGCCTTGGCGCCGCCATGCCCCGCGCCCGCACGGAAACGCTCGGGCCAGCGCCGGCCGGCGAGCCAACCGAACAGCGCGGCCGCGGCCACGATCAGCGGGAACGGCAGCGCCAGCGCAAAGATGCCAACAAAGGCGGCCGCCGCCACGCCCATCAGCAGCCCGTTCTTGAGCACGCGCGAGCCGATGCGCCAGGCCGCATGCAGGACGATGGCCGTCACCGCCGGCTTGATGCCGTAGAACAGCCCGGCGACCGCTGGCACGTCGCCATAGGCCACGTACAGCCACGACAGCGCGATCAGCACCAGCAGCGACGGCAGCACGAACAGCCCGCCGGCCACGACACCGCCCCAGGTGCGGTGCATCAGCCAGCCGATGTAGGTGGCCAGCTGCTGCGCCTCGGGGCCCGGCAGCAGCATGCAGTAGTTGAGCGCGTGCAGGAAACGCCGCTCGCTGATCCAGCGGCGGCGCTCGACCAGCTCGGTATGCATGATGGCGATCTGCCCGGCCGGCCCGCCAAAGCTGATGAAGCCGAGCTTGAGCCAGAAACGCAAAGCTTCGCCGAAGCTCACCGCGCGCGGCGGTTCAGTATCCGGCGCGGGGTCGCTGGAGTGCGTGTGCATGACTTGCCTTTGTGGAAGAAATGATCGATCAGCGGTCGAGACCGGCCAGCAGCGCGTCGAAGACCCGGCTGGCCTCGTCCAGCAGCACATCGTCGTCGCCATGGGTCTGGCGCAGTCCCGCCAGGATGCGTTCGAGCCCCGCCGCTTCGGGGGGCTGGATGCCGCCGGCGTCCAGGTAATGGACGATGGCCGCCATCTGCTGCAGGCCCGCCGACTGCAGGGCGAACGAGGCCAGCAGGGTCTCGAAAGTCACACGCGCGCCGACGTGGGAAAAAGTCGCGCCGTCGAAGTCGAAACCCAGCGCCTGCGGCGGGCAGTCGGCCGGCGTGCGCAGCCACAGCATGCGCGCCTGCGGGTCGATGAAACGGCGGATCAGCCAGGCGCTGGAAAGCCGGTCTACCCAGGGCCGCGCGCGCGTGGCCCACAGCCGGCCCTGGTATTGCGCGGCGTCGAGCACCGCGATCTCGCCGTCGTTGCGCGTGGGCTCGCCGGGCGACAGCACTCGGTTGGCGTCCGCTTCCAGCGTCTGCAGCGCTTGCGCCACCTGGCGGCTCGCCTCGCCTGGAAAGAAGTCGATGGCGGCGATCTGCGCCTGCGTCTTCTTGAGCTTGCGCAGCTGCTTGAACACGTCCATGACCGTGTCCGCGTCCAGTTGGGCACGCACGCGGCCGGTTTCCTGCAGCACGGGGGCGTAGTCGCCGGCGCGGTCGAACAGGGCCTGCAGTTCGGCGTCGGCCACGGCGGGCGCGGTCCGCATCAGGTAGGCGCTGCCGCCGTGCGTGGTCACGTCCTGCGCCACGCCGGCCAGCGTGGCCTCGCAATCGGTGCGCGCGGGCATCAGGTAGACGCCGTCGCGCAGCACCGCCGCCCCGCAGGCCTTGAGCGTGCGCCAGGCCCGCATGCGCGCGGTCGCGTTCTCTGTCGGCAGGGAAAGAATCAGGGTCAGCCAGTCCATGATTTTTGTAGAGATTGCTACTTTCTGTAGAGGTTTCTATTAAATCTTGGAAATTCACCCAAGGCAAGGCGCCGCCCCTGTTGCCGGCCGGGGCTTATTGAAGCGCGTTGTTACAAGTCGATCTTGTAGGTCAGCTTGATCGTGCGCGGCGCCCCCGCGGCCAGGCGCGTGCCGGCGCCGGCCCAGTAACGTTTGTCGGCCACGTTCTCGACGTTGACCTGCCAGGTGTTGCGCCGGCCGTAGAGCTTGGTCTCGTAGCGGCTGCCCAGCGCGTACAGCGTCACCCCGCCCAGCCAGGCCTGGTTGAGGTCATTGACCGGCCGGCGGCCCGTGTAATAGGCGCCGCCGTTGACCGACAGCCCCGGCACCGCCGCCACCGCGTAAGTCAGGAAGGCGCTGGCGGTGCGGCGCGCGGCGTTTTCGGGGAGCTTGCCGTTGTAGTTGTCGTCGATGTGCTGGAAGCGCGGATCAAGCCACTGCGTGGACGCCTGCCAGCCAAGCTGGCGGGTGAGCTGCCCCTGGGCAGAAAGCTCGATGCCGGTGTAGCGCTTGGCGCCGTCGGCCACGTAGATGTTGTCGGTGTTGGTGTAGTAGCCCGGCTGGTCGATGTCGAAGACCGCCACCGACCACAGCGTGCCGCCCGGCGCCTGCCAGCGCAGGCCCAGCTCTTTTTGCTGGCTGACGCCGGGTTTCAGGCGCTGGCCCACGTTGTCGGTGCCGGTGGGCGCGGTTTCGCCAGGCTCCAGGCCTTTGGCATACGAGGCGTAGACGGACAGGCTTTGCAGCGGCCGGTAGATGACGGCCGCCATCGGTGTGGTTTCGCTCACGTCGTAGTGGTCCGGGCCCTGATCGCTGCGGTAGCTGGAGCGGCGGACACCACCAATCACTTGCCATTGCTCGGAAAGCTTCAGCCGGTCGACCAGATAGAGGCCCGTGTCGCGCGTGTCCAGCGCGGCGGTGGTGGGCGTGGTCGGCGTTGCGCCCCAGGTGACCGACGTGATCGGCACCGGGTTGTAAAGATTTTGCGAGGCGACGGTGTAGCGCGTCTGGTAAATCGGGTCCTGCGCGGTGTCGGTGCGCGTCGCGCCCAGCGTGATTTCATGGCTGATGAAGCCGGTTCGCACGTTGCCAAACAGCTCGGCACGCAGCAAGTCCGAGGTGATATCGAGGTGCTGGCTGTTGCCTTGAATATTGCCGGCCCCGGTCGCAACGCTGGCCGCATTCGAGAAACGGAAGATCGGCAGGTTACGGTCGCGCTCGGTGCGCGCGCGGCCAGCCTCCAGCGTCAGTGACCAATCGTCGCTCAACGCATAGTCGGCACGCACCTGTGCGTTGGTGGTCTCGGTGAAGAACGTCGACAGGCTTGGCCCCACCAGGTTCTTTGGGTTCACCGCGTGCGGCAGCGTGATCACGCCGTTGACGGCCGTAGGCAGTTGAACGCCCACCTGCTCGGTGACCTTGCGCCGCTCGTACTCGAAGTCCGCCTTGAGCGTGAGCCGCTCGTTGACGCGCCAATCCAGCGCGGTCGAGAGAAAAGTACGGTTGCCATTGCCCACGCTGTCGAGGTAGGAGCCCAAGGTGCCGCCCGCCGCGTTCACACGCACGCCGTACTGCTGGCGGTCGCCAAAACGCCGGCCGATGTCGGCCGAGGCCACGGCCGAACCGTACTGGTCCAGCGTCAGGCCCAGCGTGGTCACGGGCGTCAGACCCGCGCGTTTGGTCACGAAGTTGACGACGCCCGCCGGCGTGGTGAAGCCGTAATACAGCGCCGAAGCGCCCTTGAGCACCTCCACGCGTTCCTTGTCCTCCATTGGAACCTGCGCGAAGTTCATGACCGCCAGGGAGCCGTTGAGGCGGTAGTTGCTCCGGTTGTCGACCGAGATCCCCCGGATCACGAGCTGGTCCCAGGTCTCGCCACCGTTCTGCTGCTTGGTCACGTCCGCCGTGTTGCGCACCGCGTCGTACAGGCCCGCGGCGCCCTGCAGGTCCAGCGCCTCGCGCGTGACGACGTTGACGGTCGAGGGCACGTCCATGATGTCCGCGCCGCGGAAGGATCCGGCTTCGACCGTCTGGGGCTTGAGGCCGTCGGCGCGCACGCCCGTCACGGTCACCGTCTCAAGGTTGGCGGTGTCGGCCTGTGCCTGCGCCAGGCTGGCGGCCAGGCCGAGCACGGCGCAGGCCACGGCGCGCAGTTCGAAGGAAAGGAAAGTCATGGAAGGAAAGCGGGTGAAACGAAGAAAAAGAAAAACTCAGCAGCCGTCATGCCCGCCCAGCGGAATGACCAGCGGCGTGCCCGAAACGGGGTCGGCAATGATGCGGTTGGGCAGGTCGAACACCCGCTCGATCAGTTCGGCCGTGACGATGGCCGAGGGCTGGCCTTGCGCGGCGATCCGGCCTTCGTGCATGAGCACCAGGTGATCGGCATAACGGCAGGCCTGGTTCAGGTCGTGCAGCACCGCCACCAGCGTGCGGCCTTCGTGCCGGTTGAGGTGGCGCAGCAACTCCATCAGGCTGATCTGGTGCGACAGGTCGAGGTAGGTGGTGGGCTCGTCGAGCAGCAGCAGCGGCGTCTCCTGCGCCAGCGCCATGGCGACCCACACGCGCTGGCGCTGCCCACCCGACAGTTCGTCGACCAGCCGATCGGCCAGGCCCGCCACGTCGGCACGCGCCATGGCGTGCGCCACGGCCTGCTGGTCCGCCTGCGTCCAGCGGCCCAGCCAGTCCTGGTGCGGGTGGCGGCCGCGCGCGACCAGCTCGGCCACGCGGATGCCCTCGGGCGCCAGTGCCGACTGCGGCAGCACGCCCAGCAAACTTGCCACCTCGCGCGTGGGGCGGCGCTGGATCAGTTCGCCGTCGAGCAGCACCTGCCCACCGCTCGGCGCATGCAGCCGGGCCAGCGCGCGCAGCAGCGTCGACTTGCCGCAGCCATTGGGCCCGACGATGACGGTGAAGGCCCGGTCCGGCAGCGCGAAGTCCAGGCCCTGAACCACGGTGCGTTCGCCATAGGCCAGCGTCAGGCCCTCGGCGCGCAGGCGCGCGGCCGGTGGTGTGTCGGGAAAAGAAGAGGAAGAGTTCATGACATGCTCAAAGGCCACGCCGCCATTGGTGCGCCAGCAGCCAGGCCAGGTAGGCACCGCCCAGCAGACTGGTGACCAGGCCGACAAAACCAATCGGCCCGGCCGCCGCCGTCGCCGCGCCGCACAGCAGCACGATGGCGACGAGCCCCACGGCCCGCACCCGCCCGGGCCGCTGGCCCAGCGCCTGCCCCAGGTCGTCGCCCAGCGACAGCGTGTCGAGCGCACGTGCCTGCGACAGGCCCAACAGCAGGCCCACGGCCACCAGCGGCAGCGCGGGCACCAGCACGTCGTAGCCCCGGTCGGCCAGCGAGCCCACGATCCAGAAGCGGTAGGCGTCGAAGGTCTGCACGTCGAACAAGGTGATCATGGCCGTGGCCGACGCCAGGCAGGCGCTGACCGCCGTGCCCGCCAGCAGCAGCCGCACACGGCGCACCGACGGCGGCGCCTGCCCCGCCAACACGTGCACGCCCACGGCCGCGATGGCCGCACCGGCCAGCGCAAAACCGACATACCCGCCGTAACTCGCCAACCCCAGCAGCGACATCGCCAGCACCACGGCCAGCGCCGCACCGGCATGCACGCCCAGCAGGCCCGGATCGGCCAGCGGATTGCGCGTAAGCGCCTGCATCAGCGCGCCCGCCATGCCCAGCGCACAGCCCACCATGATCGCCAGACCCGTGCGCGGCATCCGGTAATGCCAGACGATGGCCGCGTCGATGCTGTCGTCGGGCGACCACAGCATCTGCACGATGCGCGCCAACGCCAGCGGCCGCGCGCCCCAGGCCAGGCTGGCGGCGTCCAGCGCACGCAGCACGCCACGCGCCGCCGTCGGGCCGGCGTTCATATAAAAAAGCGTCGTAGTCCACGCGCACGGTCTGGCCTTGCCGCACCGCCTGCAGGTGGCGCCACAGCGGCGAAGCCGTCAACGACGACACGGCCTCGCCGCGCGCGCCGTAGAACACCCAGTCGCCATCGGCCAGGTCCAGCCGCTCGGCGCTGATGTCCTGCGAGGTCTTCGCGAAATCCTGGCTCGCGGGCCGTGCCAGTCCCATGTCGCGCGCAATGCCGCCCACGAACGACGCCTGGCCCATGATGCGCAAGCGCCCGCCGCCCGTCTACACAAAAGACACCTGGGGCGCCACACCTGGACGCTCGCCTGCGGCGCGCCGGGCATCGGCCGCAAAACTCGCCAGCCACGCCCGGGCCTGGTCGCGCCGCCCCACCGCATCGGCCAGCAATACAAAATCGGCCTTCCAGTGCGCGCCCGTGCCGCGCGTGACCACCGTGGGCGCAATACGCTGCAGCAGCGCCAGCACACCGGGCTTGAGCACGGTGCGATGCACCAAGATCAAGTCCGGCCGCAGCGCGGCCAGGGCTTCCAAGTCAGGTGTCACGCGATTGCCCAGATCGACGGTGGCGGCAAAGCCCGCTTGCGCCGCCGGGTAGGCCTGCCGCAGGTAATCGGGATAAAGCGAGCCTCGCTCGTCGCGCGTGGCGCCAGCGGGCACCAAGCCCAGCGTCAGCAGCGCATCGGTCTGCCCCGTCGAGATGGCGGCCACGCGCCGGGGTGCGCTCGGGATGAGCGTCTCGCCCTGCCAGTGCCGGACCACGCGCGGAAAAACGCCGTCGGGCGCATCGCTGCCGGTACGTGGTGCCGCCGCCTCGCCCCCAGCCGCAACCGCTGGCGTTCGTCGACCATCGCGCGCGCGGCCAGGTGGACCGTGGCCATGGCGGCGGCGGCACCTGCGCCGGACAGCCAGAGCATCAGCATGATCTGGTATTTGACCGCTTCCATCGGGTCCATGCCGGCCAGCAACTGGCCGGTCATGGCGCCGGGCAGCGTGATGATGCCGGCGGCCGACATCTGGTTGAACAGCGGGATCATGGCCTTGTGCGCCGCCGCGCGCACCAGCGGGGCCAGCGCTTGGCGTGTGGTGTCGCCCAGGGCGAGTCGCGCCTCGATGCCCGCGCGGCCCTGGCGCAGGCCGTCCAGAAAATCCTGCAGCCCCAGGCTGACCGCATTGAGCACGGTGCCCAGCACCATGCCCATGAGCGGAATGGCAAAACGCGGGTCGAACCAGGGATCAGGACGGATGGCCGTCAGCAGCGCCAGCACCACGGTGGCGATGCTGGACAAGGACACGGCCCAGGCACTGATGCGGAAATTGCCGCCCCGCCGCAGACGCGCGCCGGGCCGTGTGGCCGCCTCGCGCACGGTGGCGGCGACCATCAGCAGGCACAGCCCGGCCGTGACCCAGGGCGAGGCTGCGTGGAACACGATGCGCAGCAGCAGCCCCACCAGCACGAGCTGCGCCACCATGCGCACCGCGGACCACAGCATGGGCCTGTGCAGCCGCAGCCCCAGCGCGAGCGAGGCGGCCGCATTGGCCAGCACCGACACGGCAGCCAGGCCCACGTCCCAGGCGCTCAGGTGGATGGGGTTCATGCGGCCTGCGGCTTTCCGGCGGCCGAGGCCGCCACGGGATGAAGCCCGCCGGATTCGAGCCGGTAGACATCGCCGTTCAGGCGCGCGACCTGCTCGGCCGCGTGGCTGACCACCACCAGCGCCAGGCCCGCTGCGCGGCGGTCGGCTCGTCGAGCAGCAGCACACGCGGCGCCCGCGCCAGCGAACGCACCAGCGCCAGCCGCTGGCGCTCGCCCGTGGACAGGCGCTCGACGGGCTGCGCCATCAGCCGTGCGGGCAGCCCAAGCGCATCGAGCAACCCCGCGTCCGGCGGCGTGTCGAAATGGGCTGCGACCTGGCTGTCCCACCAGGCCGGCTCGGCGCTTTGGTAGACCACCTGGCGGCGCCATTGCGGCCCGCTCCAGTGCAAGCGGGGGGTGCCTTCGAGCCAGACCTCACCCTCGCCCGGGTCGAGGTCGGCCAGCAGGCGCAGCAGCACGCTTTTACCCGCGCCCGACGGGCCGGTGACGATGGCGCAGCCGCCCGCCGCCAAGTCCAGATCGAAGGGGCCACCGTGGGCCGAGCGAAGCTGGCGCGCGCGCAGCAACGGCGCGCAATCCAGTGTGGTGCCAGGCTCAGACAAGCCGGATCACCACTTGCCCTGCGTGAAGCCGGCGCGCTGCGCCTGGGCCAGCAGCTCGACAATGTCCACGCGGTTGCCGCGCTGCGCAAAGTCGCGCGCCGTCATGCCCTGCTGGTTCTTCACGTCCAGGAAAGCGCCCTCTTGAATCAACAGCTTGACGGCCTCGGGCGAGCCATAGCCGGCGGCCATCATCAGCGGCGTGCTTTCGTTGGGCGACTGGGCGTTGATGAAGGCGTAGTTGTCCAGCAGCAGTTGGATGATGGCCGTCTGCCCCGGCGCGCCACTGGATGCGGCGTAGTGCAGCGGCGTCCAGCCTTCGCGGTTGACGAAGGCGCCGCGTGCGATGAGTTGCTGGACCAGGTCGATGCGGCCCTTGATCGCGGCCAGCATCAGCGGGGTCTCGCCACTGGCGTTGGCGCGGTTGACGTCGACCTTGGCATTGGCGATCAGCGCGTGGGCCGCCTTCCACGACTCCTGCTGGATGGCAATGTGCAGCGCCGGGTTGCCCTGCGCGTTGGCCTCGTTGGGATTGACGCCCTGGCTCACCCGCACGGCGATCTGGCCGGGGTTGTCCTGCATCACGGCGGCCAACAGATTCTGGTCGATGGCGGCATGGGCCCAGCCGGCCGCGGCGCACAACGCCAGGGCGGCAAACGTGGCGCGCAGCGCGCGTGTGAATGGCAAACGAAAACGGACAGACGGCATGACAGGACTCCAGGGCTGCGGGCGTCAGGCTGGGGTGGCGACGCCCTTGAACAGGTGTTCGAAGTTCCGACTCGTGGCATCGGCAATCCGTTCCACGTCCAGACCCCGGACCTTGGCGATTTCCTGCGCCACATAAGGCACGTAGGCGGGGCTGTTGACCTTGCCGCGATAAGGCACGGGCGCCAGATACGGGCTGTCGGTCTCGATCAGCATGCGGTCCAGCGGCACGAAGGCCGCGACTTCACGCAGGCTCTCGGCTTTCTTGAAGGTCAGGATGCCCGAGAACGAGACGTGGTAGCCGATGTCCAGCACCGCGCGCGCGACGTCGACCGTCTCGCTGAAGCAGTGGAAGACACCACCGGCCTGGCCGGCGCTGCCGTCCTCGCCCTCCTCGCGCAGGATGCGCAGGGTGTCGGCCGCCGAGTCACGTGTGTGGATCACCAGCGGCTTGCCCGTCGTGCGCGCGGCGCGGATGTGGGTGCGAAACCGTGCGCGCTGCCAGTCGAGGTCGGCGATGGTGCGGCCGCCCTTGCGCTCTTCCATCTGGTAGTAGTCCAGCCCGGTCTCGCCGATGCCGACCACGCGCGGGCGCGCGGCCAGCGCGACCAGTTGTTCATACGTGGGCTCCAGCACGCCTTCGTTGTCCGGGTGCACGCCCACCGTGGCCCACAGGTTGTCGTACTGGACGGCCAGCGCGTGCACGCCGTCGAACTCTTCGAGCGTGGTGCAGATGCACAGCGCCCGGTCGACCTGCGCGGCGGCCATGGCCTGGCGGATCTCGCCGATGCGGTCTTTCAGTTCGGGATAGGTCAGGTGGCAGTGGGAATCGACAAACATATTCAGATCAGCGGGGATGGCCCGAGCCCTGCAGCAGCGCGGCGGCCTGCGCCACCAGGGTTTCCTGCAGCAGGCCGGCGTTGAAGGGGTGCTCGGCATGGCGCGCCAGCTGCTTGAGCTGCGCGGCCCAATCGTTGAGTGCGGCCAGGGCCGGCGGGCGCGGCAGATCGGCCGGGCCAAAAAAGCGCGGTGCGGCGCCCTGGGCCGTGCTCATCAAGTCGTGGCAGAGCTTGGTAAGCACGTCCAGCATCTCGGCCGGCGTGCGCCCGGCCAACGCTTGCACATCGCCCTTGGCCAGTGCGCGTGGCAGTTGTTGCCATTGGCGGGCGTCGACTTCGCCGCGCGCCCAGGCCAGTGCGTCGGCTGGACGGCCGCCCGCGGCCTGCAGCAGCACGGCCGCATCGCCCGCGGACACGCCGCAGGCCTGCAGCCAGGGCAAGGCCTCGTCGGTCGCGGGCCAGCGCAGCGTGTGGCTCAGGCAGCGGCTGCGGATGGTGGGCAGCAACTGGTGCGCGGCCTCGCTGGCCAGCAGAAAACGTACGTCGCCTGGCGGCTCTTCCAGCGTCTTGAGCAGCGCGTTGGCGGTGACCGCGTTCATGCGCTCGGCCGGGTAGACCAGCAGCACCTTGCCGCGCCCGCGCGAGCTGGTACGCTGCGTGAACTCGATGGCATCGCGCATGGCTTCCACGCGGATTTCGCGGCTGGCCTTACGCTCCTTGTCATCGATCTTTTTCTGGCTGACCTCGTCGAGCGGCCAGCCCAGGGCGACCATGGCGGTCTCGGGCATGAGCACGCACAGATCGGGGTGGGTGTGCGCGGCCACCAGCTTGCAGCTGGCGCAATGCCCGCAAGCGCCTTGCGGCGTGGCCTGCTCACACAGCCAGGCCGTGGCCACTTCCAGGCCCAGGGCCTGCTGGCCCAGGCCCGAGGGCCCTTGCAGCAGCCAGGCATGGCCGGGCTGGCGCAGCAGGTGTTCGAGCTGCTGCTGCAGCCAGGGCGCCCATTCGGCGCTGGTGCGCGCGCTCACGATGCGGCTCCGGCCGCGGGCGGCGTCTGGGCGGCGGCCGTGCCGGCGTCCAGCCAGCCGCGCGCCACGAAGGCCGCCGCCACCTGCCGCCAGACCTCGGGCTTGCTGCGGTTCGCGTCGATCTGCGCAAAACGCGCCGGCTGCGCGGCCGCGCGTGCGGCATAGCCACCCGCTACGCGGCTGAAGAATTCGACGGGCAGGGATTCGAAGCGGTCGGGCGCGCGTGCGCCGGCCAGGCGTTCGGCGGCAACGGCAGGCGGCACGTCGAACCACACGGTCAGGTCGGGCTGGCGAATCGGCGCGCCGGGCTGTGTGGCCTGCACCCAGGTTTCGAGCGCGCCCAGCACGTCCAGGTCAAAACCGCGTCCGGCGCCCTGGTAGGCGAAGGTGGCGTCGGTGAAACGGTCGCACAGCACCACCTCGCCGCGCGCCAGGGCCGGCTCGATGACTTGCTGCAGGTGGTCGCGGCGGCCGGCAAAGGCCAGCAGCGCTTCGGTCAGCGCGTCCATGTTCTCGCCCAGCAGCAGGGTGCGCAGCTTCTCGGCCAGCGGCGTGCCGCCGGGCTCGCGCGTGAGCGTCACGGCCCGGCCCTGCGCCTCGAAGGCACGCGCCAGGGCCTGGATGTGCGTGGACTTGCCCGCGCCGTCAATGCCTTCGAACGTGATGAACAGGCCAGCGGCCATAAACGGAAATCCTTGTAGTCGGTCGCGGGGCTGAACCCGCTGCGGCATTATCCGCCGCACAGGCGGCACTGAAGCCAGGCGCCTGGAACAGGGTCTTACTTCTTGCGGATGAACTGGTCGACCGCGCGGTTGTGATCGTTCAGGCTCGGGCTGAACTGGCTGCTGCCGTCCCCGCGCGAAACGAAGTACAGCGCGGTAGTCGCCTCGGGCTGCACGGCGGCCATCAGCGCGGCGTTGCCGGGCATGGCGATCGGCGTGGGCGGCAGGCCGGTGCGGGTGTAGGTGTTCCACGGCGTGTCGGTGTCCAGGTGCGCGCGGCGCAGGCGGCCTTCAAAGGCCACGCCATTGGCTTCGCTGGCGCCATAGATGACGGTCGGGTCGGTCTGCAGCGGCATGCCGATGCGCAGGCGGTTGGCGAACACACCGGCGATCTGCCCCCGGTCGGCGGCCAGGCCGGTTTCTTTCTCGACGATGCTGGCCAGGATCAGCGCGTCGTCAGGCGTTTTCAGCGGCAGGTTGGGCGCACGCACGCTCCAGGCGGCTTCGAGCCGCCGGTCCATGGCCTGCAGTGCCTGGCGCAGCACCAGCAGGTCGCTGGTGTTCTTGGGGTAGATGTAGGTGTCCGGGAAAAAACGGCCTTCGGGCGCCACGCTGTCGCGGCCCAGCCGGGCCATGATTTCGGCGCCCGACAGGCCCGCCGTGTCGGGCTTGAGGTGGTCGGCGCGGGCCAGCGCCTCGCGGAACTGGCGGAAGGTCCAGCCTTCAACCAGCGTGACCTGGCGCAGTGCCTGGCGGCCATTGGCCAGCATGTCGAGCAACTCGGCTGGGCTGGTGCCCTTCTTGATCTCGTAGCTGCCGGCCTTGATGTCGCGCGCATGGCCCGACAGGCGGAACCACACATAAAGAAGGGGCGGCGGCACCTGCACGCCTGCAGCGGCCACACCCTGGGCGACGTCGCGCGCCGATTCGCCGCGTTCGATGGCCAGATCGACCACGTCGGCCTGCTGCGGCAGCGGCCTTTGCACCCACCACGCGGCGGCGCCCCCCAGGACGAGCGCGACGAGCACCAGCGACAACAGCAGACGAATCAGCTTCCGGAAAAAACGCAAATCAAAACCCCAAGGCACGTAGCAGGATAAGCGGCTGATGATAATTCACCCATGACCACCCAGCCCTCTGCTCCCGTCTCCCTTCCTCCCCTGCCCCAGGGCCTGGCGCCGCTGCCCCATCTGGGCGTCATCCGCGCGCGCGGCGAGGAGGCCGCCGCCTTCCTGCAGGGCCAGCTCAGCAACGACGTGCAGTTGCTCAAGCCCGGCCAGGCGCGCCTGGCGGCCTACTGTTCGCCCAAGGGCCGGGTGCTGGCCGCCTTCATCGTCTACAAGGAACCGGCCCAGGTCGAAGGCCAGTCGCCCGACCTGCTGCTGGTCTGCGCACGCGACCTGCTGGCGGCCACGCTCAAACGCCTGTCGATGTTCGTGCTGCGCGCCAAGGTCAAGCTGAGCGATGCCAGCGACGACTACCGCCTCTTCGGCTTTGCCGGCACCCACCCGGCGCTGGCCGGCCTGGCGCCCGAGCCCTGGACCGGCGCGGCCCTGCCAACTGCAGGCGCCGCCATCCGCCTGCAAGCCGCCGCAGGCCAGCCCCGCGCCCTGCTGATCGCGCCGGCCGGCGACGGCCCGGTTCTGGCGGACGCCGCCGAGCAGGCAACGGCCGACTGGTTGTGGCTCGACACCCTGGCCGGCGTTCCGCTGGTCAGCAACGCCGTCACCGACCAGTTCGTGCCGCAGATGCTCAACTACGAGTCGACCGGCGGCGTGAACTTCAAGAAAGGCTGCTACCCGGGCCAGGAAGTCGTTGCCCGCAGCCAGTTCCGCGGCACGCTCAAGCGGCGCCTCTACATCGTGCAGTCGCCCGTGCCCCTGCAGGCCGGGCAGGACGTGCTGCAAGGCCCCAAGGCCGACGAGATCACGGGCCTGGTGGTCCAGAGCGCGCCCGTGCCGCAGGCAGAGGCGGCGCTGTGGCTGGCCAATGTCTCGGTCCAAATTGCGGCCGTCGAGTCGACCGAGGGCCTGTATGTGACCGGGCCTGACGGCCAGTTCGCCCCTTTGATGCTCATCGAAAGACCTTACGATCTGCTTCAAGACATCTGAAAATCTTTTTGATTTTCAATAGAAATCCTGAACACCTAGAAATCACTTGAACAGTCGTTTCCAGGAGCGGTTTCAAAAAGTACGTCAATCGCCCCTATTTGCCAAAGCCCGCGGCGCAAGCGGATGCTCGATTCCGCCGTCGCCATAGCTCGACACCACCTGGGCGATGACGACCTGGTAGCCCTTGAGCCAGCGCGCCTGCTGGCGTTTGGCGTCGAGGTGGGCCGGGTGCTTCATGAGCGCCTGCAGCGCCTCCATCGACTCCCAGTAATAGACGTTCGACACCAGGCCGGTCGATGCATTCGTCCAGCTTTCCTCGCCCAGGTAGCCAGGCATGGCGCGCGTGAGTTGGGCGATGGACTCATCCAGCGCATAAAACGCTTCATCGAATTCGCCGGGCATGAAAGTGAAGGTGGCGGTGTACATGCGGCGCTCACCCTGCCCCGCGCATGGCCTGGGCCAGGTCGTCGTGGCCCCTCGCCTGCAGCGTGTCAGCGGCCTGCTGGCGGTCGCGCGGCTCCTTGTTCTGGCTGAGCTTGACCTTGCCGACCAGGGACGTGACGGCGATCTCGATGCCCACGATGTGGCGCAGCAGCTCGTCGATGTAGCCCGGCGCTGCGTCACCCATCTTCCACGGCCGGGGCTCGGCCGCTTCGTGCCGGCGCGTCAGGCGGCCCACCACGCCGCGCACAAAACGCTCGTCGTCACGCACGGTCAGGATGCCGTGGGCGTGCACGACCTCGTAGTTCCAGGTCGGCACCTGGCGGTGCGCCTCGTGTTTGCTGGGGTACCAGTTGGGCGAGATGTAGGCCTGCGCGCCCCGAAACACGACCATCACGGGCGTGCCCGTCGGGCAACGCTGCCACAGCGGATTGGCGCGGGCCACGTGGGCGGTGAGCAGGCCGTGCGGCCCGGCGTCGGCATCGAACTCGAAGGGAATGTGGTCGGCGTCCAGGCCGTCGGCGCCGTGGGTCACCAGCACGCCCAGCGGGTTGTCGCGGAGGATGCGGGCCAGTTCCTGGGGACGGTTTTCGGCAAAGTGGGCAGGAATGTACATGGGGCGAACACGAGGAAAAAGGCAGCGGAGGAAGCGCCTGACTATGGCTGGCAACCGGCACAATCAGAAGGTCCAGTTTTGGTGATTCTTGATGGTCCAGCTTGAACCAGCGCTCCACGGCCGCCGCGATGCGGCCGGTGCCGGGCGACGCATCTACGACTTGCTGCGCGCGCAGATGGCCGACGGCTCCCTGCCCACCGGCGCGCCCGTGCCGTCCACACGCGCCCTGGCGGCGGAACTGGGCGTGTCCCGCACCACCGTCACGGCCGCCTACGAACAACTCGCGGCCGAAGGGTTTCTGGTCACGTCCGTGGGCCGTGCGGCGCGGGTTGCCGCCCCGCTAGCCGTCCCACCGGCCGCTCGCGCGCCCCGGACGCGCGAGAGCCGCCCCGGCCCGGCCGCCGCATTGTCCGGCTACGGGCACCGCGTGGCCGCCATGAAGTTGCCGACGCTGGCGCCCGCCGATCCCGTCCCTTTTGACTTCGTCTACGGCGCGATTGCCGCGCGCGACTTCCCCACCCTGGCCTGGCGGCGCGCCCACCAGGTCGAGCTGTTGCGCCAGCAGCAGCGGCTGTACTACGCCCCGCCCGAAGGCGACCCGGCGCTGCGGCAGGCGCTGCAAGGCTACTTGCGGCGCGCGCGCGGGCTGACTTGCAGTCCCGAGCAGATCATCGTCACGCAAGGATCACAACAGGCCATCGACCTGTGCGCCCGCCTGCTGCTCGACGCCGGCCAGGCCTTTGCCTTCGAAGCGCCCGGCTACCTGATGGCCCGCCGCTGCTTCGAGGCCACCGGCGCCGAATGCCTGGCCGTGCCGGCCGACGAGCACGGCCTGGACACCGCCGCGCTGCCGCAGGATGCGCGCGCCCGTCTGGCCTACGTCACGCCCTCGCACCAGTTCCCGCTGGGCGGCGTATTGCCGATCGGCCGCCGGCTGGCGCTGCTGCACTGGGCCCAGCGCCACCGCGCCTGGGTCGTCGAGGACGACTACGACGGCGAATTCCGCTACGGCCAGCGCCCCATCGACGCCCTGCAGTCCATCGACACCGAGGGCCGCGTGATCTACGTCGGCACCTTCTCCAAGGCCCTGTCGCCGCAAGTGCGGCTGGGCTACCTGGTGCTGCCGAATGAACTCGTGCCCGTTTTCCGCCAGGCCAAACGCCTGGCCGACCGGCATGCCCCCGTGCTGGAACAGCGCGTACTGGCCACGCTGATCGCCAGCGGCGTGTACGAGCGCCACGTGCGCCGCATGCGCCGCGAGCACGAACGCCGCCGCCAGGCGCTGATGCAGGCCATCGCCCAGCACCTGCCCGCCGACGCCCGCGTCGACGGCGCGGCGGCCGGCCTTCACATCGTGCTGTGGCTGCCCTTTCTTCGGCCGCAGGACGAGGCCCCACTGGCCGCCGCCGCCCGCGCGCAAGGCGTGGGCGTCTACCCCGTTTCACCGCTTTATGCCGACGCCCAGGATCGGACTGCGCAACCCGCGGGCTTGATGCTGGGCTATGCGAGCCTGACGGTCGGGCAGATCGAACAAGGCATCCGCGTTCTGGGGACGGTGCTCAAGGATTTCGACCCGGGGCTTGCCGACCGTCAGCGCCCGGCCTGATCGAAGAACCGATTGCCGGGCCGCGGCAGCCCCAGATGGTCGCGCAGCGTCGTGCCTTCGTATTCGCGCCGGAAAATGCCCCGGCGCTGGAGCTCGGGCACCAGGCGTTCGACAAAGATGTCCAGCCCGCCCGGCAGCCACGGGAACATGACGTTGAAGCCGTCGCTGCCCTCTTCTTTCAGCCAGCGCTCCATCTCGTCGGCCACCGTCGTGGGCGAACCCACAAAGGCCAGGCCACCATAGCCGCCCAGGCGCTGCGCGAGCTGCCGCACGGTGAGGTTCTCGCGCCGTGCCAGCTCGATGGTGCGTTCGCGCCCGCTCTTGCTCTGGTTGGAGGGCGGCACCTCGGGCAGCGGGGCGTCGAGCTCAAAACCCGAAGCATCGTGGCCTAGCGCAATCGACAAGGCGGCGATGGCGCTGTCCATGTGGACCAGGCTGTCGAGCCGTGCACGCGTGGCGCGGGCTTCGTCGTCGGTCTCGCCCAGCACGACAAAAGCGCCCGGCAGAATCTTCAAGTGGTCCGGATTGCGGCCGATGGCGGCCATGCGGCCCTTGACGTCGGCGTAGAAACGCTGGCCGTCGGGCAGGTTGTTCACCGCGGTGAAGACCATCTCGGCCGTCTCGGCCGCGAGTTGTTTGCCAGGCTCCGATGCGCCGGCCTGCACGATCACCGGCCAGCCCTGGACCGGCCGCGCGATGTTCAGCGGCCCCCTGACCGACAGGTGCTCGCCCCGGTGATTGAGCACATGCAGGCGGGCCGGGTCGAAGAAATCGCCGCCCTCGGCATCGCGCACGAAGGCATCGTCGGCCCAGCTGTCCCACAGGCCCGTCACCACGTCGTAGAACTCGCGTGCTCGCGCATAACGCGCGTCGTGCGGCGCATGTTCGTCGCGGCCAAAGTTGAGCGCGGCGTCCGGGTTGCTGGTGGTCACGATGTTCCAGCCGGCCCGCCCCTCGCTGATGTGGTCGAGCGAGGCAAAACGCCGGGCGATGTGATAGGGCTCGTCGAACGTGGTCGAGGCCGTGGCGACCAGCCCGATGCGGCTGGTCGCCTGGCTGAGAGCCGAGAGCAGCGTGAACGGCTCGAAGGACGTGACCGTGTGGCTGCGCCGCAGCGCGGCCATCGGCATGTTGAGCACCGCCAGGTGGTCGGCCATGAAAAAGGCGTCGAACTTGGCCTGCTCCAGGCGCTGAATCAAATACTTGAGCCTGGTGAAGTTGAAGTTGGCGTCGCGCCACGCCCCGGGGTAGCGCCAGGCGCCCGTGTGAATGCTGACCGGGCGCATGAAGGCGCCGAGCTTGAGTTGCCGGTTGGAGGTCATGGGGATGAATGCCGCGCCAAAAGCGGTCGCAGGAAACCGTGGAAAAAGCACCTTAGCGCATCCGCTGGCGCCGTGCAGCGGACTGATCTTGCCCCCGTTTCACGGACACCCATATAAGCGATTAACTATCGCAATAGGAGGTGGACGATGACCAAGAGCAAGGCAGGCAGAAAGGGGCAGGAGTTCAGCCTGGAGTTCAGGCAGCAGGCACTGTTGCGAGCGGCCACAGAAGGGGTAACCACGGTGGCTCGTGATCTGGGGTTGCAGCCTGCCCAGCTGTACAGTTGGCGCGCCCAGGCGCGGCGGCACGACCAGGACGATCAGGCACAACGCTTGGAGTTGGCCGAACATGCACGGCTCAAACG
>WNDQ01000032.1 GCA_009912175.1 Paracidovorax wautersii
TGACCGTGGTAGCCAATACTGCTCGCGCGAGCACCGCGCCCTGTTGGAGCAATACGCTTTGATCGCCAGCATGAGTGCCAGAGGCAACTGCTACGACAACGCAGCAATGGAGAGTTGGAACCACAGTCTGAAGGTCGAGGCCATCCATGGTGAACACCTCGCCACACGGGAGCAGGCCAAGGCTCATGTGTTTGACTACATTGAGGTTGACTACAATCGGATCCGGCTGCACTCGACCCTGGGCTACCTCAGCCCAGAGCAGTACGAGCTGGCCAATGTCGCTTAGATAGGTGTCCGTAAATCAGGGGCAAGATCATCCTTCTGTTGCCCGCGATCTCGGCACTGGCTTTCGCGACGGGCCACGTGCTGTTCGCCCCGGCCGCGGGCATGGTGGGCATCGCACTGGCCTACGCGCTGTGGAGCTGGCAGCGCCTGAACGTTGCCACCCGCTATCTGGTCGACGAGTTTCAGGCCCTGCGCAACAGCACGGGCATCGGCCGCTGGGCCGGCGCACAGCCGGCCAGGCGCGGCGACTTCCTGGCGCGCCGCATCGACGCGCTGGATCAGGCGGCGCAGCATCTGCGCGATCTCTACCAGTTGTTCAGCGACAGCCTCGACAGCCTGCCCGACGCGACCCTGGCCTGCGACCTCGCGGGACACGTGCTGCTGGCCAACCCGCCGGCCGCGCGGCTGCTGGGCCAATCCGCGCAAGCCCTGACCGGGCAATCGCTGGCCATGCTGCTGGCCGACCTGCGCCGCTCGGACGATGGCCAGCCGGCCCTGCCAGCGGGACGGCTCACCCAGACGCACGAGACCGTTGCCATCGAGGCGATCGACGCCCATGGCCGCGACCGGCTGCTCAAGCTCGCGCCCTCGCGCAACGCCCGCGAACAGCACACCGGCTGGCTGGTCAGCCTGGTCGACATCAGCGAAGTCCGCCGCGCCCAGCGCCAGCGCGCCGAAGCCATCCGTTTCCTGGGCCACGACATCCGGGCACCGCAGTCGTCCATCCTGTCGCTGCTCGAGCTGCGCCGCAGCGCCCCCGGGCGCATTCCCATCGACCAGTTCGAGACCCGCGTCGAACGCCATGCGCTCAAGACGCTCAAGCTCTCGGACGACTTCATCCAGCTGCTGCGCGCACAGACGGGCGACCACCGCCTGGCGCCGCACAACCTCGCGGGCATCGTCGACGAATGCCTGGACGATGCATGGGAGACGGCGTCGCAGCGGCAGATCACGCTGTGGCTCTCGCCCGCCAGCCGCCCCGATGCCATGGTCCGGGCCGACCGCGAACTGCTCGCGCGCGCCATCGGCAATCTGATCGGCAACGCCCTGAAGTTCTCACCACCGGGCACCCGCGTGACCTGCGGCATCGACCCGGCCGTGCACGATGGCCGCGCCGCCTGGCAGGTGGCTGTCACCGACCAGGGTCCCGGCGTCCTGCCGCAGGATCAGGACCGCCTGTTCACGCCCTTCACGCGCGGCAGCCAATCCACCCAGCCCGACGGCGCCGGACTGGGCCTGGCCTTCGTCAAGGCCGTGGCCGACAGCCACGGCGGCTGGGTGGCGCTGCAATCCACACCGGGCCAGGGTGCTTCTTTCTCCATCGCCCTGCCGGCGATCGGCGAGGGCGACGCAGCCGCGGCTCAGTCCTGAGCGTCGCTGAACAGCAGCCGGTAGATCAGACCGCCGACGACCGCACCCGCCAGGGGCGCGAGCCAGAACACCCACAACTGGGCCAGCGCCCAGCCGCCCTGGAAGACCGCCACGCCGGTGCTGCGCGCCGGGTTGACGGAGGTGTTGGTCACCGGAATGCCGATGAGGTGGATCAGCGTGAGCGACAGACCGATGGCCAGCGGCGCAAAGCCCGCTGGCGCCTTCTTGCTGGTGGCGCCCAGGATCACGATCAGGAAGAAGGCCGTCAGCACCACTTCGATGACGACCGCCGCCGCCAGCGAGTAGCCGCCCGGCGAGTGGTCGCCATAGCCGTTGGAAGCGAAGCCCCCGGCCGCCGCGTCGAAGCCGGCCTTGCCGCTGGCCACCGCATAGAGCACGGCCGCCGCCGCCAGGCCGCCCAGTACCTGGGCGATCCAGTAGGGCAGCACCTCGCCCTTGCCGATGCGGCCGGCCACGGCCTGGCCCAGCGTCACCGCCGGGTTGAAATGGCCGCCCGAAACGTGGCCCAGCGCGTAGGCGCCCGTGACCACGGTCAGGCCGAAAGCCAGTGCAACGCCGGCAAAGCCGATGCCCAGCTGCGGAAAGGCCGCGGCCAGTACCGCGCTGCCGCAGCCACCCAGCACCAGCCAGAAGGTCCCCAGAAACTCAGCGCTCAAACGTTTGCTCGTCGTCATGGCGTTTCCTTTCGAAAGAGGAGCGAGACACGTGCGAATTCAACACCTTCCAGGCGAATCCAGTCAACAGGACTGTTCCCAGCCGGGAAGCACCGGCTCACGAATTGTCCAATCGGCCTGCGCGTCGGGTCGCAGGCTTCTTTGTATGATGATCAGTTGGCCTTTTCCAGGCCGGATGCCCCAGCCCATGACCGACGACGCCCGCCCGCCCTTTGCCCCCCCGCCCGAAGGCCGCTACATCCGCCTGCGCGGCGGCCGCACGCACAACCTCAAGAACATCGACCTCGACATTCCCAAGCACGCGCTGGTGGTGGTCACCGGCCTGTCGGGCTCGGGCAAGTCGTCGCTGGCCTTCGACACGCTCTATGCCGAGGGGCAGCGCCGCTACGTGGAGAGCCTGTCGGCCTATGCGCGGCAGTTCCTGCAGCTCATGGACAAGCCCGACGTCGACCTGATCGAAGGGCTGGCGCCGGCCATCTCGATCGAGCAGAAGGCCACCAGCCACAACCCGCGCTCGACGGTGGGCACGGTCACCGAGATCCACGACTACCTGCGCCTGCTGTTCGCGCGCGCGGGCACGCCCCACTGCCCGGACCACCACCTGCCGCTGCAGTCGCAGACCGTCAGCCAGATGGTCGACGCCGTGCTGGCCCTGCCGGTGGACACCAAGGTGATGGTCCTGGCGCCCGTGGCGCGCGAGCGCAAGGGCGAGTTCGGCAAGCTGTTCGAGGACCTGCAGGCCCAGGGCTATGTGCGTTTTCGCATCAACGGCCAGACGGTCGAGGCGGGCGATCTGCCCGGGCTCAAGAAAAGCGAGAAGCACGACATCGACGTCGTCATCGACCGCCTGAAGGTGCGGGCCGACGCCCAGCAGCGCCTGGCCGAAAGTTTCGAGGCCGCGCTGCGGCTGGCCGACGGCCGCGCGATCGCGCTGGAGATGGATTCCACTGTTGAACATCTGTTCAACGCCAAGTTCGCCTGCCCGGTCTGCGGCTACTCGATCGGCGAGCTCGAACCGCGCCTGTTCTCGTTCAACTCGCCCGCCGGCGCCTGCCCGACCTGCGACGGCCTGGGCCACACCGAGGTGTTCGATCCCGCGCGCGTGGCCGCCTTTCCCAGCCTGTCGCTGGCCTCGGGCGCGATCAAGGGCTGGGACCGCCGCAACGCCTACTACTTCGGCATGCTCGAAGCGGTGGCCAAGCACTACGGCTTTGCGACCGACACGCCCTTCGAGCAACTGCCCGCGCAGGCCCAGCACGTGGTGCTGCACGGCTCGGGCGAGGAAGAGATCAAGTTCACCTACGTGCTGGAGAGCGGCGCGTCGGCCGGGCGCCGCATGACCAAGAAACACCCGTTCGAGGGCATCATCCCCAACCTGCAGCGGCGCTGGCGCGAGACCGATTCCACCGCCGTGCGCGAAGAGCTGGGCGCGCTGCGCAGCACCAAGCCCTGCCCCGACTGCGGCGGCAGCCGGCTGCGGCGCGAAGCGCGCTGCGTGCTGCTGGGCACGGGCGAGCAGGCGCGCACCATCCACGCCATCGGCCACGCCACGCTGCGCGAGGCCTATGACTACTTCGGCAGCCTGCGGCTGACGGGCGCCAAGGCCGAGATCGCCGAGAAAGTCGTGCGCGAGATCGGCAACCGCCTGCGTTTTCTCAACGACGTGGGCCTGAACTACCTGAGCCTGGACCGCAGCGCCGACACCCTGTCGGGCGGCGAAGCCCAGCGCATCCGCCTGGCCAGCCAGATCGGCTCGGGCCTGACCGGCGTGATGTACGTGCTCGACGAGCCCAGCATCGGCCTGCACCAGCGCGACAACGACCGCCTGATCGGCACGCTGCAGCACCTGCGCGACCTGGGCAACAGCGTGCTGGTGGTCGAGCACGACGAGGACATGATCCGCGTGGCCGACCACGTCATCGACATGGGCCCGGGCGCGGGCGTGCATGGCGGCGAGGTCGTCGCCCAGGGCAGTTGCGCCGACATCGAGGCCAGCCCGCGTTCGCTGACCGGCCAGTACATGAGCGGGCGGCTGCGCATCCCGGTGCCCGCCGTGCGCCGCCAGCCGCCGCGCGCCGAAGGGCCCGGCGCGGGCTGGCTGTCCATCCTGGGCGCCTCGGGCAACAACCTGCGCGACGTCACCGCCCACATTCCGGTCGGCCTCATGACCTGCGTGACCGGCGTGTCCGGCTCGGGCAAGTCCACGTTGGTCAACGACACGCTCTACGCGGCCGCCGCGCGCGCCATCAACCGCGCCGGCACCGAGCCCGCGCCCCACCTGGAGATCGACGGGCTGGACCAGTTCGACAAGGTCATCAACGTCGACCAGTCGCCCATCGGCCGCACGCCGCGCAGCAACCCGGCCACTTACACGGGCCTGTTCACGCCCATCCGCGAGCTGATGGCCGAGATGCCCACCGCGCGCGAACGTGGCTACGGCCCCGGCCGTTTCTCGTTCAACGTGGCCGGCGGGCGCTGCGAGGCCTGCCAGGGCGACGGCGTGGTCAAGGTCGAGATGCACTTCCTGCCCGACGTCTACGTGCCCTGCGACATCTGCCACGGCCAGCGCTACAACCGCGAGACGCTGGAGGTGCTCTACAAGGGCCGCCACATCTCGCAGATCCTGGACATGGCGGTCGAGGAGGCGCACGGCTTCTTCAGCGCCCAGCCCGCCATCGCGCGCAAGCTGCAGACGCTGCTGGACGTGGGCCTGAGCTACATCACGCTGGGCCAGAGCGCGACCACGCTGTCGGGCGGCGAGGCCCAGCGCGTCAAGCTCGCGCTGGAGCTGTCCAAGCGCGACACCGGCCGCACGCTCTACATCCTGGACGAGCCGACCACCGGCCTGCACTTTGCCGACATCGCGCTGCTGCTCAAGGTGCTCGACCAACTGCGCGAGGCGGGCAACACCATCGTCGTCATCGAGCACAACCTGGACGTCATCAAGACCGCCGACTGGCTGATCGACATGGGCCCCGAAGGCGGCGCTGGCGGCGGTACGGTGGTGGGCGTGGGCACGCCCGAGCAACTGGCGGCCAATCCAGCCAGCCACACGGGCCGCTACCTGCGCGCGCTGCGGCAACAATAGTCGCATGACACGGCCGCTTCGGCCGTGCCGCCAGAAAAACCATGGGCCCACCCGCCCCTGCCTTGTTCAGGGAGGACGTTGGCGCCAGAGGAGGAGGACGAGAACCCATGGCATCCACCCAGCACGATCCCGCCCCGCCCAGAACCGGGCGCCTGGCCCCGCTGCTCTACAACCTGCGCGACACCGCCAGCAGCAGCCACCACTCGCCGGATTTCGAGCTGATCCGCGGCGAATACCTGCGCACACGCATCCTGCTCGTGGGCATCGCCTTCGCGCTGCTGGCGCCGTTGTGGATCGGCGTCGACTACCTGCTGCTGCCGCCCGGCAGCTTCGCGGCGGCCGCGGTCGGGCGTGTGCTCATGGCCGCGGGCCTGCTGGGCACCGTGGCCTACGCCCAGCGCAGCCGCCACCAGCCCCAGCGCGTGCGGCGGGCGCTGGTGGCCCTGCTGGCCGTCCCGGCCCTGTTCTGCATGGGCCTGCTGGCCTGCGCCGCCGGCCCCGCCATGGAAGCGGCCGGCTATGGGTTTGCGCCGCTGCTGCTGGTGGCCGTGCTGGGCGTGTTCCCGCTGACCCTGATCGAGAGCCTGAGCATGGGTCTGGTGCTGCTGGCGGTGCAGGTGCTGGCCTCGCTGCTGCTGGGCCAGTTGCTCAGCCCGCACGCCTGGCAGAACCTGTGGCTGATGGCCGTGCTGCTGCTGATCGCCGCGGCGGCCAACCATTCGCAGATCAGCACGCTGCTGCGGCTGTACCGCCAGGCCAGCCTGGACCCGCTCACGCAGCTGCTCAACCGCGGCCACCTGCACGAGCAGCTCGGGGCCATCGCCGCGCGCCGCGCGCAGCAGCACGCCGCGGGCCTGCGGCCGGCGCCGCTGGCCATGCTGATGTTCGACCTGGACCACTTCAAGTCCATCAACGACACCTACGGCCACGCCGTGGGCGACCAGGTCCTGGTGGCCTTTGCCCGCACCCTGCGCCGCAGCCTGCCGCCGCCGCCGGGCATCTGCGCACGCTACGGCGGCGAGGAGTTCTGCGCCGTGCTGCCCGCCACCTCGCTGGCGCAGGCGCTGGCGCTGGCCGAGCAGATCCGCGCGAGCTGCCACGCCCACCCGCTGACACTGCCCGACGGCCGCCAGATCGACTGCACCGTCAGCATCGGCGCCACCGCCCTGCGCGACGGCGAGACCTTCGACGCGCTGCTCCAGCGCGCCGACCAGCTGCTCTACCAGGCCAAATACTCGGGCCGCGACCGGGTCGATTCCAACGCCTGACCCGGCCCCGCGCGGGCACCACATGCACAATCACGGTGCACACCCAGGTGGAAACCCCTAGCCTCACGCCCATTGCACTCGGCCAAGCGGGCTCCGGGCCGAATCTTCCACTATGGATGCGCCCCATAACCGCCAATGATTTCAGGATGACTCTGGAATCATCGCGGCACTCACCCAGGCGGGCCCTGCGCGCCCGCTCCCATCCCTTTCGGAGACATTCACCCACCGGTCGCGCGCCCCTGGCGCCGCCGACGATCCGCTTATGAACCTGCACGACCCGACCGTCATCACCTTCGGCATCTACCTGCTCGCCATGCTGGGCATCGGCTGGCTGGGCTACAAGGCCACCACCAACCTGTCCGACTACATCCTGGGCGGGCGCAGCCTGGGCAGCTTCGTGACCGCGCTGTCGGCCGGCGCCTCCGACATGAGCGGCTGGCTGCTCATGGGCCTGCCCGGCGCCATCTACCTCAGCGGCCTGAGCGAGGCCTGGATCGCCATCGGCCTGACCATCGGCGCTTACTTCAACTGGAAGCTGGTGGCCGGCCGGCTGCGCCTGTACACCGAGCGCACCCACAACGCGCTGGCCCTGCCCGACTACTTCGCCGGCCGCTTCGAGGACCGCGCCAACGTGCTGCGGCTGGTCACCACCGCTGTGATCCTGGTGTTCTTCACCATCTACTGCGCCTCGGGCGTGGTGGCCGGCGCGCGCCTGTTCGAGAGCATGTTCGGCCTGCCCTACCAGACCGCGCTGTGGGTGGGCGCGGCCTGCACCATCGCCTACGTCTTCATCGGTGGCTTCCTGGCCGTGAGCTGGACCGACACCATCCAGGCCTCGCTCATGATCACCGCGCTGATCCTGGCGCCCGTGGTGGCCTACTTCGCGGTCACGGGCGACCTGCAGCCGGCGCAGTCCGTCACCGACATGATCGGCGCGCAGAAGTTCGACCTGATGCACAACGCCACCGTCATCGGCGTGGTCTCGCTGCTGGCCTGGGGCCTGAGCTACTTCGGCCAGCCGCACATCCTGGTGCGCTTCATGGCGGCCGAATCGGTGGCCGCCATCCCGCGCGCGCGCCGCATCGGCATGACCTGGATGATCCTGTGCCTGGGCGGCGCCGTCGCCGTGGGCCTGGTGGGCATTCCCTACTTCACGCAGCACCCGGCCGCTGGCGTCACGGCCAACGCCGAGACCGTGTTCATCGAGATCGCGCGCCAGCTCTTCAACCCCTGGATCGCCGGCCTGCTGCTGGCGGCCATTCTGGCGGCCGTCATGAGCACGCTGTCGTGCCAGCTGCTGGTGTGCTCCAGCGCGCTGACCGAGGACATCTACCGCGTCTTCCTGCGCAAGAACGCCAGCCAGCGCGAGCTGGTCTGGGTTGGCCGCGCCATGGTGTTCAGCATCGCCGTCGTCGCCATACTGATCGCCAGCAACCCCGAAAGCCGCGTGCTGTCGATGGTCAGCTACGCCTGGGCCGGCTTCGGCGCGGCCTTCGGCCCGGTGGTCCTGCTGTCGCTGTTCTGGCGCGGCATGACACGCAACGGCGCGCTCGCCGGCATCGTCGTCGGCGCCGTCACCGTGGTGGTCTGGAAGCAGGCCAGCTGGCTGGGCCTGTACGAAATCGTGCCCGGCTTCGTCCTGGGCCTGCTGGCCATCTGGGTGGTCAGCAAGCTGGGGCCCCAGCCCTCGGTGGCCATGCACCAGCGCCACGACGCGGTGAACACCGAAATGCAGCGCCTGCAGGCCTGAGCCACGGTCGTGGGTTTACCCGGATAATGCGCCCGGCAGTCCCCACAACCACCCACGACCGACCATGCCCGACCTGCGCGACCCCGCCATCACCCTGCGTTTCCTGGCCGAGCCCAACACCGTCAACTTCGGCGGCAAGGTGCACGGCGGCACCGTCATGAAATGGATCGACGAGGCCGGCTACGCCTGCGCCACGCAATGGGCGCAGCGCTACTGCGTCACCGTCTACGTGGGCGGCATCCGTTTTCACCACCCCATCATGATCGGCGACCTGGTCGAAGTGGAAGCCCGCCTGGCCTACACCGGCAGTACCAGCATGAACATCGTGGTCGACGTGCGCAGCGGCGACATGAAAAGCGGCAAGCTCCAGACCACCACCGAATGCGTGATCGTCTTCGTCTCCGTCGACTCGCACGGCCGCCCCACCCCCATCCAGCCCTACCAGCCCGCCACGCCCGAAGCCATCACCCTGGCCCAGAACGTGCGCGCGCAGATCGACGCCTCGCGCCAAAGCCCGCAGGCTGCGCTGGGCACGCCCTAACCAGTCGTACGACGGCTGAGGGCCAGCGCTCCCGTTCCTCTTTCAAGTGACAGCGTGGGCGGGCTTCGCCCGTCCAGTGCTGTCGCCCCCCAGTGGGGGGAAGTGCCAAAGGCACTTCGGGGGGCGTCCTATTTAGCGGATTCGAGCGTCAGGCGCGTCGCATCCGCCACGCGCCGCGCAGCGTCGGCAAAGTCGCTGCCCGACGACGCATACAGCACCGCACGTGAGGAACTCACCACGATGGGCGCATCCGGGCGCCAGCCGGCCTTGACCGTGGCCGCGGCATCGCCGCCCTGCGCGCCCACGCCGGGGATGAGCAGCGGCACGGTGGGCGCCAGTTCGCGCACCCGTTCGATCTCGGCCGGGTAGGTTGCGCCCACCACCAGCCCGAGCTGGCCGTTGTCGTTCCACGGGCCTTGCGCCAGGCGCGCGATGTGTTCGTACACACGCGGCTGGCCGTCGACGGATGCCAGGCGCTGGTTCTGCAGGTCGTCGCCGCCCGGGTTGGAGGTGCGGCACAGCAGGAAGGCGCCCTTGCCCGGGTACTTCAGGTAAGGCTGGACCGAGTCGAACCCCATGAAGGGCGAGAGCGTGACCGCGTCGGCCTGGAAACGTTCGAAGGCCTCGACGGCGTACTGCTCGGCCGTGCTGCCGATGTCGCCGCGTTTGGCGTCCAGGATCACCGGCACGTGCGGCGCGACCGCGCGGATGTGGGCGATCAGGCGTTCGAGCTGGTCCTCGGCGCGGTGTGCGGCGAAGTAGGCGATCTGGGGTTTGAAGGCGATGACCAGGTCGGCCGTGGCCTCGACGATGGCGGCGCAGAAGTCGTAGATCCGGCTGGCGTCGCCCTTGAAAGCGCCGGGAAACTTGTTCGGCTCGGGGTCGAGGCCCACGCACAGCGAGGAGGCGTTGCGCTGCGCGGCGGTGTGGAGCTGGTCGAGGAAAGTGGTCATATGGGGTCGTATTTTAGAACCTGCTCACGATCTTTTTATGGGGTGAGTTGCCCCGCCAAGGCAGCGGATGCAAGGCGCAAACCGCAGGCGGGCTGGTGGCCCGGCGAGGATTTGCAACGCCGCAGACGCTGCCTTGGCGGGGCAACCCAAAGGGCATGGCTCCAAAACGTGTCCGCTCCGCGTTGCACGCCTTGACGAGGCCACCGGCATCGCCTGCGGCCTGCGCCTTGATCGGACGCGTTTTGAAACCATGCGCACCCCATAAAAAGATCGTGAGCAGGTTCTTAGAAGGCGGCCCTTGCCGGGGTACGGCCGGCAGCCCGTCAGCCCGATTTGCGCGAGCGGTTGGCACGCTTGGCCGCAGGGGCTGGGCTGGCGGGCGACGATCCCTCTGCCTGCGCCTGCGAGCGCCGCTGGTGCGGCTGGTAGGCCAGCTCCAGCCGGTAGGCCAGGGCGATGAACAGGCTTTGCGCCAGGCCCATGGTGCTGGTCAGCGCACGAAAGCCGAAGGTCTCGGACTCGCGCAGCAGCAGTGCCACGTGTGCGCGGCTGGCCAGCGGGTTGAAGCGGCTGTCGGTCAGGGCAATCAGCGTGGCGCCCTGCTGCAGCGCGCCGTCGATCACATCCAGCGTTTCCTCGCCGTAGGGCGCGAAGGAGACCGCCAGCATCACGTCGCCTGGCCGCAGCGAGCGCAGTTGGCCGTGCTGCATGCCGCCCAGGCCGCTGACGAGCTGGATACGTTTGTCGGTGTGCTGCAGCGCGTAGTCCAGGTAGGCCACGACCGAGAACGAGCGGCGCACGCCGGCCAGCCAGATGGTGTCGGCCGCCGCGAGCAGGTCGACCGCGCGGCCGAAGCTCTCGCCCTCCAGCGTGTCGCGCAGTTGCGCCATGCAGGCGATGCTGCCACCCAGGAACTCGCGCGCGATCTCGTGGCTGTCCATGGGCCGGCCGCTGTCGATCACGTCACGGATGCGCGACTGGTAGTTGCGCGCCGGCGCCACCTGCTGCGCAATCGCCTCGCGAAACAGCTTTTGCAGCTCGGAAAAGCCCGAGAAACCGAAGTGTTTGGCAAAACGCACCACGGCCGACGGCTGCACGCCGCAGGCCTGCGCGACCTCCTGGATGCCCTGCAGCCCGAAATGCTCGCGCTGCGCCTCGACGTGCCGCGCGATCAGCTTGAGCTGGCGGCTGAGCGTGTCGTATTGCGCCGAGACGGCGTGCAGGAACTGCTCGGGCGTGCCGAAGGCGGCGGGCGTGGCGGGAAAGGCGGAGGACATGGGGCTTGGGGATGTGGCCGCCATTCTAGGAGCGCTTCAGATCACCTCGGGCAGCCCGCTGCGCAGCGAACGTGTGATGGCCTGGCCGATGCGCGTGGCCTCGGTCGCGTCGGCCAGCGTCAGGGCCGGCGCCTCGCGGCCGCTGCAGGCCAGGGCGAAGTGCTGCATCTCGGCCAGGAAGGCATCGCCAAAACGCTCGAAGAAGTCGCCCGTGGACTGGAAACGCACGCCCTGCGCGTCGCTGGTGACCACGCGGTCGCGCGCAGCGCCATGGCCGACCACCAGCTTGCCGGCGGTGGCGATCACCTCGGTCTGCGTTTCGTGCCCATGCGCGAGGGTGCGCGAGGCGTAGAACACCGCGCGTGCACCGCCTTCAAATTCGACGATGGCCAGCCCGTTGTCGACGTCGCCGCAGGCTTCCAGGCCCGGGTGCAGCGCGATGGTGCCGCTGGCAAAGGCCCGCACGGCACGCGGGTTGCCCAGCAGCCAGCGCGCCAGGTCGATGTCGTGCACGCTGCAGTCCATGAAGATGCCGCCCGACTGCGGCGCGTAGTCGACGAAGAAGCCCGACGGATCGTTGCGGTCGCAGGTCTGCGAGCGCACCAGGAAGGGCCGGCCCAGCTCGCCCGCGGCCAGGCTGGCCTGCGCCTGCCGGTAGCTGGCGTCGAAGCGGCGCACGAAGCCGACCATGGCGACCTGCCCCGGGTGCTGCTCGCCCACGGCCTGCACACGCGCGCAGTCGGCCGCGTCCAGCGCCAGGGGCTTTTCGACGAAGACGTGTTTGCCGGTTTCCAGCACGGCGATGACCTGATCCGCATGCAACGCGGTGGGCGTGACCAGCACGATGGCGTCCAGGTCGGGCGCGTTCACCAGCGCCTCGAAGTCGGTGGTGAAGTGCTCGACGCCCAGTTCATCACGCGCGTAGGCGTGGTCGGATTCTTCGGCGCTGCAGGCCCAGGCCAGGTGCACGCCGCGCACGCGGTGGGCCAGGTTCTCGGCATGGCGGCGGCCGAGCCGGCCCAGGCCGGCAATGCCGACACGCAACACGGGGCGGGGTGACGATGGGCTCATGGCCAAAACTCCTGGTTCGATCGTAAAAATGGGGAAGGGGCTTGCTCAGTCGAACACCACCGGCCGGCCCGTGGCCAGCGACTGCGCGGCGGCATCGGCCAGGCGCTGCGCGGCCACGCCGTCGGCCACGCTGGTGCGGAAGGGGCCGCCCGACTGCAGTTGCGCAAAGAAGTGCTCGATCTCCAGCCGGTAGGCGTCGCGGTAGCGCTGCAGGAAAAAGTGCTCGGGCAGGTCGGTCTGCACGCCGCTGGCGTCCAGCCGCGTGACCTCGGTGGGCCGGTGGTTGCCGCAGGCCAGCAGGCCGCGCGAGCCCAGCACTTCAAAACGCTGGTCGTAGCCGTAGGCGGCGCGGCGCGAGGTGTTGATCTGGCACAGCCGCCCGCCCTTCGTGCGGATGGTGACGGCCGCGCTGTCGATGTCGCCGGCCTCGGCGATCGCCGGGTCGACCAGGCAGGAACCGGTGGCGCTGAGCCAGGCAGCCTCGTCGCGCCCGCCCTCGCCCAGGATCCAGCGGAAGACGTCGAAGTCGTGGATCAGCATGTCGCGGAAGATGCCACCCGACGAGCGGATGTAGTCCACGGGCGGCGCGCCCGGGTCGCGGCTGGTGATGACCAGCATCTCGGGCGTGCCGATCTCGCCGGCGGCCAGCCGCGTCTGCGCGGCGGCGAAGGTCGGATCGAAACGGCGCTGAAAACCGATCATGCAGGCCACGCCAGCGGCGGCCACGGCGTCCGCGCAGGCCTGGGCGCGCGCGACCGACAGGTCCACCGGCTTTTCGCAGAACACATGTTTGCGCGCGGCGGCCGCGCGGGTGATGAGGTCGCTGTGCGTGGTGGTGGGCGAGGCGATGACGACGGCCTCGACCTCGGGGTCGGCAAACACCGCCTCGATATCGGGTGCGACCTGCGCGCCGTGCGCGGCGGCCAGGCTGCGGGCAGCGTCGGGCACCGGGTCGCTCACGGTCTTCAGGCGCACGCCCGGCAGGGCAGCGAGGTTGGCGGCGTGAATGCGGCCGATGCGGCCGGCGCCGAACAGGGCAACGGTGGTCATGGGTGTAGGGGTCTCCGGGAAATCGGGAACAGACGGGGAATTCAGGCGCTCGGCGCTGCAGCATCCATGCGTGCGCGGCGCCATCTTGCGGCAAACAGAGAATATTTTCCCTAGGTGTAATCCATTAGAATTTTTTTTCTATTTCGAGGTTCAGAAAAACCCGCCTCGGCCGGGCGGGTCGGGGCGGAGATCCGGTGCTTCAGGCCGTCTGCGACTCGCGGTAGAACGGCCCGCCCGTGAGCGGCCGGCGCGGCAGCGTCAACACGGCCTGGGCGATGGCGCCGATGTGGTCGGGCGTGGTGCCGCAGCAGCCGCCCACGATGTTGACCAGGCCCTCGGCAGCGAACTCGTGCAGCAGGCGCGAAGTGTCGGCCGGGGTTTCGTCGAAGCCCGTCTCGCTCATCGGGTTGGGCAGGCCGGCGTTGGGGTAGCAGCTCACGAAGGTGTCGCCCGCCACGCGGTTGAGCTCTTGAATGTAGGGCCGCATCAGCGCCGCGCCCAGCGCGCAGTTCAGGCCCACGGCCAGGGGCTGGGCGTGGCGCACGCTGTACCAGAAGGCGGTCACCGTCTGGCCGCTGAGGATGCGGCCCGACGCGTCGGTCACCGTGCCGCTGATGATGAGCGGCAGGCGCTCGCCGCTGGCCTCGAAGTACTGGTCGATGGCGAACAGCGCGGCCTTGGCGTTGAGCGTGTCGAAGATGGTCTCGACCAGCAGCACGTCGGCGCCGCCCTCGACCAGCGCCTCGGTCTGCTCGTAATAGGCCTGGCGCAGCTGCTCGAAGCTCACGTTGCGCGCGCCGGGGTCGTTCACGTCGGGGCTGATGCTGGCCGTCTTGGGCGTGGGGCCCAGGGCGCCGGCCACGAAGCGCGGCTTGTCGGGCGTGCTGTACTGGTCGCAGGCCGCGCGCGCCAGCCGGGCCGATTCGAGGTTCATCTCGCGCGCCAGCCCGGCCATGTCGTAGTCCTCCTGCGCGATGGTGGTTGCGCCGAAGGTGTTGGTCTCGATCAGGTCGGCGCCGGCGGCCAGGTAGCCCTCGTGGATGTCGCGGATCACGTCGGGCCGCGTGAGGCTGAGCAGCTCGTTGTTGCCCTTGACGTCCTTGTGGAAGTCCTTGAAACGCTCGCCGCGGTAGTTCTCCTCCGTCAGCTTGAAGCGCTGGATCATCGTGCCCATGGCACCGTCGAGGATGGCGATGCGCTGCTGCAGGATGCCCGGCAAGGCCTGGGCGCGGGTGTAGGCGGGGAGGGTCATGGCGCCATTTTAGAAAGAAGCCGCTTCGACGTCCGTTCATCGCGGCCCGCAGGCCCAGCGCTGCGCTGGGCCGGTCCGCTGCGCGACAATAGACCATTCTTCGCCCCCAGGCCGCTCGGGCCCCTCGTCCATGAAACTGGCGGTGTTCCCTTTCCTCACGGGGCCGGCCCGCTCCCCTTCGCTTCGCGCCGCATCCATCTTGTCTGCCGATTCCAACTCGCCCTTCGCCATCCTGCAAGACGTCTTTGGCTACCCGCAGTTCCGCGGGTTGCAGCAGGACATCGTCGAACACGTCACGGACGGCGGCGATGCGCTGGTGCTCATGCCCACGGGCGGCGGCAAGTCGCTGTGCTATCAGATCCCCGCCATCGCACGCCAGCGCGCGGGCCAGGGCGTGACGCTGGTGGTTTCGCCGCTGATCGCGCTGATGCACGACCAGGTCGGCGCGCTGCACGAGCTGGGCGTGGAGGCGGCCTTCCTCAACTCCTCGCAGACGCTGGACGAGGCGCGCGAGGTCGAGAACAAGCTCTGGCGCGGCGAGCTGACCTGCCTGTACGCGGCGCCCGAGCGCATCAACACGCCGCGTTTCCTGGAGCAGCTCGACCGGCTCAACGCGCGCGGCAAACTCGCGCTGTTCGCCATCGACGAGGCGCACTGCGTGAGCCAGTGGGGCCACGACTTCCGGCCCGAATACCGCACCCTGGCCACGCTGCACGAGCGCTACGGCAACGTGCCGCGCATCGCGCTCACGGCCACCGCCGACGACCTCACGCGCGCCGACATCATCGAGCGCCTGAAGCTGCAGGACGCGCGCCTGTTCATCAGCAGCTTCGACCGGCCCAACATCCGCTACCGCCTGGTCGAGAAAAGCGACGCCAAGAAGCAGCTGCTGCGTTTCATCCAGGACGAGCACACGGGCGACGCCGGCATCATCTACTGCCAAAGCCGCAAGAAGGTCGAGGAACTGGCCGACTGGCTCAGCGGCGAAGGCATCCCGGCCCTGCCCTACCACGCCGGCATGACGCCCGCGCAGCGCCAGCACAACCAGGACCGCTTCCTGCGCGAGGAAGGCCTGGTCATGACCGCCACCATCGCCTTCGGCATGGGCATCGACAAGCCCGACGTGCGTTTCGTCGCCCACCTGGACCTGCCCAAGAACATCGAGGGCTACTACCAGGAGACCGGCCGCGCCGGGCGCGACGGCGGCGAGGCCAACGCCTGGATGGCCTACGGCCTGGCCGACGTGGTCAACCAGCGCCGCATGATCGACGAAAGCCCGGCCACGGACGAATACAAGCAGGTCATGCGCGGCAAGCTCGACGCGCTGCTCACGCTGGCCGAAGCCGCCGACTGCCGCCGCGTGCGGCTGCTGGCCTATTTCGGCGAACAGTCGCAGCCTTGCGGCAACTGCGACAACTGCCTGAATCCGCCCGCCACCTGGGATGCCACCGAGGCCTCGCGCAAGGTGCTCAGCTGCATCTACCGCGTGCAGCAGCACAGCGGCATCAGTTTCGGCGCCGGCCACATCCTGGACATCCTGCGCGGCAAGACCACCGACAAGGTCACCCAGTTCGGCCACCAGCACCTATCGACCTTCGGCATCGGCGCCGACCTGAGCGAGGTGCAGTGGCGCGGCGTGATCCGCCAGCTCATCGCCATCGGCGCGCTGGAGATCGACGCCGAGGCCTTCAACACCCTGCGCCTGGCCGGCAGCGCGCGCGCCATCCTCAAGGGCGAACAGACCCTGTCGCTGCGCGTGAGCGACAAGCCCGCGGCCGGCACACGGTCGCGCCGCGCCAGCAGCAACAGCGGCAGCGGTGAAGCCCGCCGCAAGACCACCGAGGCCGACCTCGACGCCGCCAGCCTGCAGCGCTTCCACGCCCTTAAGGCCTGGCGCGCCGAAGTGGCGCGCGAACACAACCTGCCGGCCTACGTGATCTTCCACGACGCCACGCTGGCGGCCATCGCGCAGAACAACCCCGCCGACCTCGACGCGCTGGGCGGCATCGCCGGCATGGGCGAAAAGAAACTCGCGGCCTATGGCCAGGAAGTGCTGCGCGTGTGCACCACCACCGAGGCCGGCGTTTCTCCCTAAACCCCTTCTTTAGAACGGATTGAATCTAAAGAATTGATTCTTCATGACAGCCAAGGGTATGATTGCCGCCTTTGGCCGTTGGGCCCTTTCCCCTTTTTCCTCCAACCCTCCGCTTTTCGTGAGCGCCGTCTCACCCCCACCCGCATGGCAGCCTTCGAACCCGAACGCGTCCTGAGCGTTCATCACTGGAACGACACCCTCTTCTCCTTCACGACCACGCGCGGCCAGAGCCTGCGCTTCGAGAGCGGGCACTTCGTGATGATCGGCCTGCAGGTCAACAACAAGCCGCTGCTGCGCGCCTACAGCATCGCCAGCCCGGCCTGGGAAGAGCACCTCGAATTCCTGTCCATCAAGGTGCCGGACGGCCCGCTGACCTCGCGCCTGCAGAACCTGAAGGTCGGCGACGAGCTGCTGGTCGGGCGCAAGCCCACCGGCACGCTGGTGGTCTCGGACCTGCTGCCGGCCAAGAACCTGTACCTGTTCGGCTCGGGCACGGGCCTGGCGCCCTTCATGAGCATCATCCGCGACCCCGAGACCTACGAGCGCTTCGAGAAGGTCGTGCTGGTGCACGGCGTGCGTTTCGTCAGCGAACTGGCCTACCGCGACTACGTGGCGGGCGACCTGCTCAAGATCGAAGGCCTGGGCGAGGAAATCGCCGAAAAGCTCGTGTACTACCCCACCGTCACGCGCGAGCCCTTCACCAACGAAGGCCGCATCACCACGGCGATCTCCGAACAACGCATCGCCGCACGCACCGGCCTTCCGCCGATCAACCCCGAAACCGACCGCGCCATGATCTGCGGCAGCCCGCACATGCTGCGCGACGTCTCGGCCGAACTCGACAAGCTGGGCTTCAAGGTCTCCCCCGGCATCGGCCAGCCGGGCGACTACGTGATCGAACGCGCCTTCGTGGACCGCTGATCCGCTTCGGCCACCAACAAAAAGCCGCCCCAAGACAAAAAACATCCCCCTGGGAGATCGGGTCATCGCGCAGCGGTGGACCGAGGGGTCCTTTTTGGAAACCGCGATCAGCCGCGCGACACGCCGTCGATGCCACTGCCGCACAGCACCACGGCGATGCGCTCGTCCGCGCGGCGCGCAAAGCACTGCTGCGAGACGGCTGCCAGCGCGGTCGCGGCACCGTACTCGATGGCCAGCCCCGCCTCCTGCCAGGCCTGCTCGGCCGTGCGCTGGACCACGTCCTCGTCGACCAGAACGATCTCGTCGACATGGCGCTCGATCAGCGCGAAGTTGAGCGGTTCGGTCGAGCGCGCGGCCAGGATGGGCACGCGCGTGCGCACGTTTTCCAGCGCCACGATGCGCCCCAGCTGGCGGCAGGTCCACAGCGTGGGGCAGCCCCTGGCCTCGACGCCCACCACACGAATGCCGGGCCGCGCAAGCTTGGCGGCCTCGGCCACGCCGGCGATCAAGCCGCCGCCGCCAATGGCGACCACCAGCGTCTCGACCTCGGGCCACTCGTCCAGGATTTCCAGCGCCAGCGTGCCCTGGCCAGTGACCACATCGCGGTCGGCATAGGGGTGCAGCAGCGCCCCCCCCCGAACGGGCCACCTCGGCGCCCGCGGCCTCCCAGCTCTGGTCCCAGAAATCGCCATGCACCGTCAGGCGTGCTCCATAGTGCTCGATGCGCTGGCGCGTGAGCGCCGTGCTGGTGTTCATCACGAACACATTGGCAGGCACACCCAAGGCCTGGCCGACGTAGGCCACGCCGGCACCAAAGTTGCCACCCGAGGCCGTCGCCAGGCCCTGCGCCCGCACCTGCGGCGGCAGGCACAGCGTGCGGTTGAAAGCCCCGCGTGCCTTGAACGAGCCGGTCACCTGCTGCGACTCGGCCTTCAGGCGGACCTGACTGGCGCCACCGGGGCGCCAGGGTCAGGCCTGCACCAGGGGTGTGCGCCGCACATAGGGTGCGATGCGCGCCTGTGCATCCCGGTAATCGGCCAGCGTCGCCGGCGGGTGCGAGTCGGCCGCCTCGGCAAAACACGTGCGTTCCGAATAAGCGTGCAGAACCGTCATGCGACCTCCCCGGCGTCTTCGATCAGCACGCACAGACTGTTGCCCTGGCGCGCAATGCCGAAGGTGCGCTGCGAATAGACCGTGCCGCTGACGGCAAAGGCGATCTCGCGCGGGACCGCGCTGGGCTCGTCCAGCCGGTGCAGCCGCCCGGCCACTTCGCCCGCGCGCACCGGCGTGCCCAGTGCGTGCAACGGCTCGAACCAGCCGTCGGCCGGACACAGCAGATTGCCTCCGCGCACCATGCGCACACGGCGGCTGGCCGGCGCCGGCTTGAGCCCTTCGCCGGAGACCACGCCCAGGCCGGCCAGCACACGTGCCACACATTCGCGCGTGCGCTGCACGCCCGTGGGCGAGATGCTGCCGTTGGCGCCCATCTCGGCGGCAATGGCGGCCAAGCCCAGGTCGGCCGCCGCGCCGCAACTGGTGCGCGGATCGCCCATGTTGTCGGTGATGACGGTGTAGCGCGCCCCGAACCAGCGCGCCATGGCCTCGGCGCGTTCGCGCGTGGCCGGCGCCAGCGCGGGCATGACCACGACCTGCGCGCTCTCCTCGATAAAGAGCGAGCTGCCGCCCGCATGCAGGTCGATGTAGGCGTCGCACTGCGGAAAAAGCACGTCATGGATGAAGGCGGCGATCTGCTCGGTCGGCGTGCCGTAGGGGTTGCCCGGGAACACGCGTGCGAGGTTGCGGCCGTCCAGCGGGCTCACCCGCGCATGGGCGCGCATGGCCGGTGCGTTGGCCGCCGGCATCAGGATCAGGCGGCCCGCCACCTGCGCGGGCTGCAAGGCACGGATCAGCTCGTTGATGACGATCGGGCCTTCGTATTCGTCGCCGTGGATGGCACCGGTCATCAGGACCGTCGGGCCGGGACGTTCGCCGCGAATGACCGCCAGCGGCAGCGCCACCGCGCCCCAGGCGTCGTCATGCGCCGAGTGGGGCAGCCAGGCATGGCCGACCTGCTTGCCGGCGGCCTGCCAGTCGATGTCGGTGAAAAGCGTGGAGGGACGGGTCGACATGGCTTAACGAATGTCCTTCTGCTCGTCCTTGAACCACTTCAGGCGCAATTGCGCCAGCGAGCCGTCGGCCTGCTTGGCGTCAAGGAAACGGTTGACCTCGGCCAGCAGCGCCGTCTCGCGCGGGGCGACGGCGATGTAGGCCGGGCTCACGCGGATCTGGCTCTTGAGCTCGATCTGCTTGCCCGGGTTCTCGTCGGCCACCTTCTGCGCGATGAAGTTGTTCTCGGCAAACGCCTGGGCCTGGCCCGAGAGGAAAGCCGAGATGGTCGAGGCCGTGTCCTCCAGCCGCAGGAACTTGCCTTCGGGCAGCATGTCCGTGAGCGAGAGATCTGGCGTGGAGCCCTTGGCCATGGCGATGTTGACGCCGGCCAGCTGCTTGATGTCGGCGGCCTTGGGCACCGACGGGCCCGCGTACACACCCAGGATGGTGGCGGCGTAAGGCTTGGAGAACGCGACCTGCCTGGCGCGCTCGGGCGAGGAGCCGAGCGCGGCGATCAGCACATCGACCTTGTTGGACAGCAGGTAGGGAATGCGGTTGGCGCCGGTGACCTGCTGCAGCTCCAGTTGCACGCCCAGGCTCTGGGCCAGTTGCTGGGCCAGCTCGACATCCAGCCCGGTCGGCTTGCCGGCCGCGTCGGTGTAGCCCCAGGGCGCGGCGTCGATGGTGACGGCCACGCGCAGCACTTTTTTGCTCTGGATGTCGGCGAGCTTGTCGGCGTGCGCCCACAAGGGCAGCAACGCCAACGTGGCGGCGGCGAGGAAGGACTTGCGGCGGATGGTCATGGCAGGGCTCCTGGCGAAAAGAAAAAGAGAAGGGCGGGTACAGAGGGGAAAAAAGGAGGGACAGGCGCAGGTGCGCCTCAGTGCACGGCCTGGATGAACTGGCGCAGCTCGGGGGTCTGCGGCTGGTCGAACAGGGCCTCGGGCGCACCGCGCTCCCAGATGCGGCCCTGGTGCATGAACAGGATCTCGCCGGCGACCTTGCGCGCGAACGCCATCTCATGCGTGACGACCATCATGGTCATGCCCCCGCGCGCCAGGTCCTCCATCACGCGCAGCACCTCGCCCACCAGTTCGGGGTCGAGCGCGGAGGTGGCCTCATCGAACAGCATGAGCTGGGGCGACATCGCCAACGCGCGCGCAATCGCCACACGCTGCTGCTGGCCGCCCGACAGTTGCGCGGGCATGACGTCGATCTTGGCACCCAGGCCCACGCGCTCGAGCATGTCGCGCGCCAGTTCGTGCGCCTGCGCCTGATCGATGCGCCCGGTCAGTACCGGTGCCAGCGTCACATTGCGGCCCACCGACAGATGGGGGAACAGGTTGAAGCTCTGAAACACCATGCCGACACGCTGGCGCAAGGCGGGCAGGTCGGTCTTGGGCGCATGCACGTCAACGCCATCGACCGTGATGCGGCCGGCGCCGATGGACTCCAGCCCGTTGACGCAGCGCAGCAGCGTGCTCTTGCCCGAACCACTGCGCCCGATCAGGGCGACGATGTCGCCGCGCGCAACCTGCGTGCTCACGCCCCGCAGCACGTGGTTGTCGCCGTAATGCTTTTCCACCGATTCAATGACCACGAGCGACATTCAGGCGTCCTTCCAGATGCAGCGCATAACGCGCCAGGGGATAACAGACCGCGAAGTAGCACAGCGCCACCACGCAAAAGACCGGCAGGTGCGCCAGCGTGGAGCCGCTGACGATCTGGCCCGCGCGGGTGAGCTCGATCAGCCCGACCAGCGCGGCCAGCGAGGTGTTCTTGATCAACTGCACGAGGTAGCCAATGGTGGGCGGCAGCGCGATGCGCGCGGCCTGCGGCCACACCACGTGCCGCATCACCTGCAGGCGGCGCAGCCCCACGCAGGTCGCGCCCTCCCACTGGCCGCGCGGCACGGCTTCGATGCTGCCGCGCCAGATCTCGCCCAGAAAGGCGGCGGCCGACAGCGAAAACGCAATGGCCGCGGCCGTGAAGGCATCGACCTGCAGCCCCGTGAGCATGGGCACGCCGAAGTACAGCAGGAACAGCAAACCCAGCAGCGGCACCCCTTGCACAAAGGCGATGTAGCCACGCGCCAGCTCACGCAACCAGCTCGTCTGGGCGGTCCTCGCCGCGGCCACGGCCAGCCCCAGCACGGCGCCGATCGCAAAGGCCGTCACGGCCAGCGCCACCGTCCAGCGGACCGCGCCCAGAATCAGCCAGAAATCGGCAGATGACAAAGCACGCATGTCAGGCTCCCTTGCCGTAGAGGCGCCGCCGCACCAGCGCCAGCACCAGACGCAGGCACAGCACGGCCACGAAATACAGGCCGCAGATCACCAGGTAGACCTCAAAACTGCGAAAGGTGCGCGAATCGACGAAGCTGCCCGCGTGAAAAATGTCATCCACGCCGATCTGCGAAATCAGGCTGGTGCCGATCAGCGCCAGCACCATCTGGCTGGCCATGGCCGGGAACACGTTCTTGAGAGCAGGCACCAGCATCACGTGCCACAGCACCTGGCGTGGCCTCAGCCCGAGCGCGGCGCCGGCTTCGGCCAGGCCGCGCGGCACCGACAGCAGGCCGGCGCGGAAGATCTCGGCAAAGTACGCCCCGCAGTACAGCGACAGCACACCCGCCACCGGTGCCGCCAGCCGCAGCCCCAGGTTGGGCAGACCGAAATAGATCAGGAACAGCTGCACCAGTGCCGGCGTGTTGCGAAAGAACTCGACATAGGCACGCGTGGCACCGCGCAGCACCGGGCCGCCGTAGGTCAGTGCCAGCGCAGCGCTAGCCCCGATCAGCACGCCCAGCGCGATGGTGGCCGCCGCGTAGCCCAGCGTGTGCAGCAGCCCTTGCAGCAGCAGGCCCCAGTAGGGCTGGAGCGCGTCGAACTGGAACAGGTCGTCCATCACATTTCCCTCCGTTCAGTCCACTTCCAGAATGGCCTCGATTTCCACCGTCTGATTGCCCGGCAGCGAGCCCGCGCCGATGGCCGAGCGCGCACCCCGCCCCACGGCTTCGCCGAACACTTCGACAAACAGATCGGAACACCCGTTGATGACCTGGGGGTGGTGGGCAAAGCCCGGCTCGGCATTGACGAAAGCCAGCAGCTTGACCACGCTGCGCACGCGCGCCAGATCGCCCAACGCCTGGCGTGCCACGGCCAGCAGGTTCAGGCCGGTCAGGCGTGCATGCCCATAGGCCTGCTCGAGCGAGACTTCACGCCCCACGCGTCCGACATGCAAATGGCCTGTTGGCTCCAGCGGGCCCTGGCCCGAGAGGTACAGCAGCGGGCCGCAGCGGCGCGCGATGACAAAATTGGCCACGGGCGCGGGCGGTTCGGGCAATACGATACCCAGCGAGGCCAGCCGCGCTTCGGGTGACGGCGTCGAGAAGACAATCGAGGAATTCATGGCGAAGTACAAGCAACATTGGTGCCAATTGGTTAACCATTCAACCTGAAATTGAACCAATCGGCCCTGAAACTCAACAGAAACACCCTCATTCAACGACGATCCTCTCGTAGAAACCAGATGGATTTCCCCAATTGGTTGACCAATTTGGCAAAATAGAACCATGTCAGACCATTCAACCGCCGACACCGACCTCGCCGCCACCGACTGGTCCGAGCGCATTTCGGGCGCCAACAAGGCGACCGCCTCCAGGGTCTACCGGGCCATCCTTCAGGCCATCCGCGACGGCGCACTGAAAGCGGGCGACAAACTCCCCAACGAGCGCCTGCTTTCGGTGCAGTTCGCCACGTCGCGCAGCACCGTGCGCCATGCGCTGGCCATGATGGACACCCAGGGCCTGGTGGTGCGCAAGGTGGGCAGCGGCACCTATCTGCGCGAGACGGTGCTGCAATTGCTCGATGCCGCCGACCTGCCCGTGGCTGCGCACCATGAGAGCGTGCCGACTTATATGGAGATCCTGGAAGGGCGGCTGCTGTTCGAGCCGGCCATGGTCGCGCTGTCCGCCAGTCGCGCCGATGCCGGGGACTTCGCGCGCATGCGCCAGCACCTGGCCGTGGTGCGCGACGCGCCGCGCTGGATCGACTTCAAGGAAGGCATCTACGGCGTGCACCTGGCCATCTTCAAGGCGACCAAGAATCGTTTTCTGATCCAGGTTTTCGAGACCGTCATCAGTGACCGGCGCGCGGTCGACTACGACGGGCGCAACGGCGTTCAAGGCCCTGTCAGCCCGCTGGTGCGCGAGCAGACGCTGCGCGAACTCGGCGAAATCGTCGATGCGCTCGAAGCGCGCGACGGCAAACTTGCCGCCAGCCTGACGCAGGATTACTTCACCCGCATCCTGGGCTCGCTCAATCTTTACGGCTAGAACGCGGCTGGAGCGTGTTCAAAGAAACCCCATCGGCCGCGACTCGCGCACCTCGGGCTTGAGCCGGCGCTCGGTTTCGAGCTGCTCCAGGAATTCCTCGGGGCTGTAGGCCGTGCCCAGGATGAGGGTCTGCCGCTTGACGGCGGCGAAGTCACCCGGGCAGAGCTGTTCAAGCCGGGCCAGGCGTGCGCGCAGCGGCTCGGCCAGCGCGGCGGCGTCGCCGGCCAGGGCCTCGGTGACGAACATCTGTTCGCGCTGCGCGGCGGTGAGCGGGCGGAACTGGATCTTGAAGGCAAAGCGCCGCAGCGCGGCCTGGTCGAGCCGGTCGATCAGGTTGGTGGTGCAGATGAAGACGCCGTCGAAGCGCTCCATGCCCTGCAGCATCTCGTTGACCTCGGTGACCTCGTAGGTGCGCTGCGCGCCGCGCCGGTCCTGCAGGAAGCTGTCGGCCTCGTCGAGCAGCAGCACGGCTTTTTCGCGCTGCGCCTCGGCAAACATGGCGGCCATGTTGCTTTCGGTCTCGCCCACGTACTTGCTCATGAGGTCGCTGGCGCGTTTGACCAGCAGCGGCCGGCCCAGCGACTGCGCGATGTGTTCGGCCAGCGCTGTCTTGCCGGTGCCCGGCGGCCCGTAGAAACACAGCGCACCATGGCCGCGCGCCTGCAGCGCCGCGATGACGCGCGGGATCTCGAAGCGGCTCTCGACGTTGAGCATGGCCAGGTCGTAGGCCGTGACGGACTCGCGCGCGACGGCGGCCTGGCCGGCCGTGCCCAGGGCCTCGTCGGCGTGCAGCAGTTGGCGCTCGATCAGCGCCTCGAAGGCGGCCTGCTCGGCCACGGTGTCGGCGCCGGGCGCCACGTGCGCGAGTTCGGCAAAGCGCAGCGCCGTGGCGATCTGCGCGGGCGTGAGGCCGCGCCGCTGCGTCAGCCGCGCCACGAAGGCGTCGGACACCTGCGCGGCGCCCAGGGTCTTGCGCACGATCTGCTCGCGCGCGCCGGGCGGCGGCGACTTCAGTTCGAGGTGGTAGGCAAAACGCCGGCGGAACGCCGGGTCGATCTGTTCGATGCGGTTGGTCACCCAGATCGTGGGCACCGGGTTGGATTCGAGGATCTGGTTGACCCAGGCCTTGCCACCCACCGAATGGCGGCCGGGGTTGCCCGCGACCTGCTCGGCGCGCGCCATGAGCTGCGCGGCCTCGGAAGAGATCGGCGGGAACACGTCCTCGACCTCGTCGAACAGCAGCGCGGCGTGGGTGCCGCCCTTGAGAAAGACCTGCGCGATCTGCAGCGAGCGGTAGCGGTCGCGGCCGGACAGCGAATGGCCGTCGCGGTCGGCGTATTCGACCTCGTAGAGGTCCAGCCCCGCCGCATGCGCGAGCACACGCGCCAGCTCGGTCTTGCCGGTGCCAGGCGGCCCGTAGAGCAGCACGTTGATGCCGGCCGTGCGGGTGGCCACGGCCCGGCGCAGCAGCGCGATGAGCACCGCCACGTCCTGCTCGACAAAGGCGAAGTCGTGGATCTGCAGCGCGCTGGGCGCGCAGGGCCGCGTGAAGACGGCCATCAGCTCGGCGTGGCTGCGGTACTCGCGCATGAGCACGGGCGGCAGCTTTTCGCTGACCTTCATCAGGTCGGCCAGGTCGGTGATGTTGTGCTCGGAGATCAGGTTGTCGACCATGCCGATGCGCTCCAGGCGCGAGCCGGCGCGCAGCGCTTCGCCCACTTCCTCGGGCTTGACGCCGGCGACCTCGGCGATGACGGCGTAGGCCTCGGGCGCGTTGCTGACCTTGAACTCGACCAGCAGGCTGCGCAGGTCGCGCTGGTAACGCGCCAGCGTGCCGTAGAGCAGCAGCGCGCGCTCGGCGCGGTTGAGCTGCAGCAGGTCGGCCAGCGCGTCGATGTTCTTTTCGACCAGCGTGGACTGCTTGCGCACGCTGTGGTTGAGCCAGTCGCCCGTGACCGACAGCAGCGTCATCACGTCCTTGGGCGCGTCCTTGACGTAGTCGTCGAGGTAGAAGAACAGCGTGCCCTCTTCATAGGGGCCGCGCCAGACGCCGTACTGCGCCAGGAATGCCTTGTCGCCGAGCTTGCCCTGGTTGCGCCAGAGCTCGTTGTCGGCGCAGCGCCGCTCCAGAAAGTCGCGCAGACGGCGCAGCACCGACACCGGCCACACCAGGTGGCGCCCGGCCAGCCCGAGCAGGCCGTTGATGTCGCGCCGCACGTTGAACTTGGCGCCCTGCCGGGCCACCAGCGTGAGCACGAAATGCGAGCACATGAGGTCCATCACCGGCGCCTCCAGCAGGCCCGGCGAGGGGATCATCTGCGAATCCGACAGGCGTTTGCTCATGGGACCTCCGTCTTGGCTGGCGGCCTTCAGGCTGCGCGCCCAGGCCTGCGGCAAGGCAAGGCCGCTGCGAAACGGTCTTGCAACACACGGACAGAAAATGGTGACAGGGGTGCCGACATAGGTTGCCCTTTGTACCGCAACTCCAGGGCGTTTGCGCAAAACCGGCAAGCCCGCCCCAAAAGTTTTCATCCGGCGGTCCTCGGCGCGGCCCCGCAACCTGCGGCCATCGGCGGGCCAATCCCCGAAAAAAGTGAGGGAAGCCGGCAACTTTTCGCCGCTGTGCAACACTCATGGGCTGGATTTTTCGGATACCAACATGCTTGCCCTCACCGACATCGAAGCGGCCGCCCAGCGCATCGACGGCCAAACGCTGCGCACGCCCTGCGTGGCCTCGCAAACGCTCTCGCGCATCACCGGCGCGCAGATCTACCTCAAGTTCGAGAACCTGCAGTTCACCGCCTCGTTCAAGGAACGTGGCGCCTGCAACAAGCTGACACAACTGACGCCCGAGGAACGCGCGCGCGGCGTGATCGCCATGTCGGCCGGCAACCACGCCCAGGGCGTGGCCTACCACGCGCAGCGGCTGGACATCCGCGCCGTGATCGTCATGCCCAGCTTCACGCCGGGCGTGAAGGTCGAGCGTACACGCGGCTTTGGCGCCGAGGTGGTGCTGCACGGCGACACGCTCGACGAGGCGCGCAGCCACGCCTACCAGCTGGCCCAGGAACAGGGCCTGGTGTTTGTCCACCCTTATGACGACGAGGCCATCATTGCCGGCCAGGGCACGATCGCGCTGGAGATGCTGCAGGACGTGCCCGACCTGGACGACCTGGTGGTCTCGATCGGCGGCGGCGGGCTGATCGCCGGCATGGCGACCGCGGCCGAGGCGATCCGCCCCGGCATCAAGGTCACCGGCGTGCAAAGCGCGCGTTTTCCGATGATGGTCAACGCCGTGCAGGGCACGCAGCATCCGAGCGCGCCGCACAGCGGCACCATCGCCGAGGGCATTGCCGTGGGCACGCCCGGCCAGATCACCCAGGCCATCATCGCGCAGCGCGTGGACGCGCTGGCGCTGGTCGACGAGGGCGACATCGAGCAGGCCATCGTGATGCTGCTGGAGATCGAGAAAACCCTGGTCGAGGGTGCCGGCGCCGTCGGCCTGGCGGCCGTGCTCAAGTATCCGCAGCGTTTTCGCGGCCGCAAGGTCGGGCTGGTGCTGTCGGGCGGCAACATCGACCCGCTGCTGCTGTCGGCCATCATCGAGCGCGGCATGGTGCGCGCCGGCCGGCTGGCGCGCATCCGCGTGGGTGCGCGCGACGTGCCCGGCGTGCTCGCGCGCATCACGCAGGTGGTCGCCCAGGCCGGCGCCAACGTCGACGAAGTGCACCACCAGCGCGCCTTCACGCCGCTGGCCGCGCAGAACGTCGAGATCGAGCTGGTGCTGCAGACCCGTGGCCGCGCCCATCTGGCGCAGGTGCTCGAAGCGCTGAAAGCCGCGGGCCTGGCCGCGCAAGAGCTGACATGAGCGGGCCCCTGCTCGCCGCCTCGCTCGACAAACTGGACAAGCTGGAGAACCTCGACACCGAGCGGCTGCCGCTGCTCAGCGAGCTCGAACCCTGGCTGCAGGCCTGCATCGGGCTGGCGGTGCTGGTGCTGGCCGCCTATGCGCTGCGCACGCTGGCCGGGCTGGTGATCACGCGCGTGTTCCGGCATGTGCGCGAGCGGGTCACGCCGCCCGCGCGCTGGGCCGGCGTGCTGCTGCACCCCAAGGTCGGCAAACGGCTGGCGCAGATGCTGCCGCCAGTCATCATCCAGGCCGGGCTGCCGGCGGTGCCGCACCTGCACGCCACCGCCGCCACCGTGCTGAGCAACGTGGCCATCGCCATGACGGTGATGTACGTGGTGCGCGTGCTCACCGCGCTGCTCGACGCCCTGCTCGAAAACCACACGGTGCACGCCAACACCGAGGCCAGCCGCACACGCTCGATCAAGAGCTACGTGCAGCTCGGCCAGTTGCTGCTGGTGCTGGCCGGCGCGGTCATCATGGCTGGCGCGCTGATCGACCGCTCGCCGCTGATCCTGCTGTCGGGCCTGGGCGCGATGTCGGCGGTGCTGATGCTGGTGTTCAAGGACACGCTGCTGTCGTTCACCGCCGGCCTGCAGCTGACCACCAACGACATGCTGCGCGTGGGCGACTGGATCGAGATGCCGCAGGTCGGCGCCAACGGCGCGGTCACCGACATCGCGCTGCACACCGTGAAGGTGCAGAACTGGGACCACACCTTCACCACCATCCCGACCTGGCGGCTGATGTCCGAGAGCTTCATCAACTGGCGCGGCATGGCCGAGGCGGGCGGGCGGCGCATCAAACGCACGCTGCGCATCGACGCGACCTCGATCGGTTTTCTCGACGAGGCGCAGGTCGCCGCGCTGTCGCGCGTGGCGCTGCTGCAGGACTACCTGGCCGACAAGCAGGTGGCCGTGCGCCAGACCAACGAGAAGCTGCGCGAGACCCTGGGCGGCGAGCAGGCGGCGCTGGCCACCAACCTGCGCCGCCTGACCAACCTGGGCACCTTCCGCGCCTACGCCCAGGCCTATCTGCGCGCCCACCCCGGCGTGCGCCAGGACATGATGCTCATGGTGCGCACCATGGAGCCCACCGCCGACGGCGTGCCGGTCGAGGTCTATTGCTTCACCGCGACCACCTCCTGGGTGCCCTACGAAGGCATCCAGGGCGACGTGTTCGACCACCTGATGGCCGTGCTGCCCGAATTCGGCCTGCGCATGTACCAGAGCCCCAGCGGCAGCGACCTGCGCAGCGGGCTGCGCGTGGCAGCGCGACCGGACGCCGGCGGCACGGACGTCAGCCAATAGCCACAAGTCTTGTCAGACTATGCTGCAGCGCAACCACGCTGCAGCCCTTTTCACTATGATTGGCGGAGCTTTGACCGCCGGCCAGGCGCAGGATTTGGGTCGATCACCCTCTGATTTGCCGAGTCGGCGCGCGAGTGCTACGCTGCCATTTCACGTAGTGCTCCGCCCCCTTGACTGAAGGGACACGCCATGCGAACCCTCTGGAGCGATTCTTTTGCCTGGATGCTGACGGTTGGTGCCGCCGTTGGCCTGACGCTGCTTGCGCCCACGGGGCTGGCGGTGCTGGGCCACCTGCCGGCCGTGGCCACCGCCGACCTCAACCAGCGCCCCCTGTCCTTTCCGCAGGACCTGCCAGCCGAGCGCACGCTGGTGTTCGTGACCTTCATGCGCGGCCAGAGCGTCGACGTCGACCACTGGATCCAGCGCATGGGCCTGCAGGAGAACTCGGCCGTGGCCTGGATGCGGCTGCGCGTGTTCGACAACGACGCCAACGAACACCGCGACACCATCACGCACAAGATGCAGGCCACCTACGAGACGCCCGACTCGCGCGCCACGGTGGTGCCGCTGTTCACCGACCGCGAGACCTTCGCGAACGACCTGGGCCTGCCCTCGCAAAAACACATGTACGCCATCGTGATCAACCGCGAAGGCCATGTGCTGGCGCGCGCCGAAGGCCGCTTCTCCAAGGAAAAGGCCGCCGCGCTGCTGGAGCGGCTCACCCCCGCCAACGACCTGGCCGCCACCGACTACTTCCCCGCCAACAAGTAAGGCGCGCAAGAGCGGCAGCACCGCAAAGCGTCTCGCGCAAGACCCCGCCGGCGCCACGGCAGGCGCCCGGGGCGCGGCCTTGCCATAATCGACGTTTCGCCCGCCGCCAGTGCCGGGCCTGGCCTGAAGACGCACCCCGTCCCCACCGCAGTGAATTCCTCGACCGACACCTTGCCGCCCGCGGCCGGCGCCCCGGCTGCCGGCACCGCCGTCACGCCCCAGGCCCTGCGCGCGGCGCTGGGCATGTTCGCCACCGGGGTGACCATCATCACGGCGCGCGACACGCAAGGCGTGCTGCGCGGCTTCACGGCCAATTCCTTCAACTCCGTCTCGCTCGACCCGCCGCTGGTGCTGTGGAGCCTGGCCAAGACCTCGTCCTCGTTCGAGGCCTTCGCCGGCTGCGGCCACTACGCCGTCAACGTGCTGAGCGCCGAACAGCTGCCGCTGGCCCGGCGTTTTGCCACACGCGGCATCGACCGCTGGACCTGGGTCGAGCACCAGGCCGGCGCGGGCGGCTCCCCGGTGCTGGCCGGCTCGGCCGCCGTCTTCGAGTGCGCGCACCGCACCGTGCACGAAGCGGGCGACCATGTGATCTTCATCGGCGAAGTGGTGCGCTGCCACCACACGCCGGGCACCCAGCCGCTGCTGTTCCACGGCGGCCGTTTCTACAGCGAGCTGCCGCTGGCCGACGAGCCCGACGTTCGCTAGGAACGTGTTCTCGGCACCTGTTCAACGCTGCTCGACGATGACCGGGCTCATGCCCAGCGCGTCGCGCACCCGCGTGGCCGCCGCATAGGCCTCGCCACGGCTGGCGTAAGGGCCGGCGCGCAGCCGGTACCAGCCGTCCGAGGCCTCCAGACCCAGGCTGGAGCCCAGCCAGTCCAGCTCGCTGCCCAGGTGGCGCGCCAGCGACTCGGCACCGTCCGCGGCCCGGAGGGCCCCCAGCTGCATGTACACGCCGGGCGCGTTGAGCGCCGGCAGCGGATCGCCCGCGTCGCCCCGCACGGGCACGCCGGCCGGGGCGCTGGCCATGATGGGCGGCAGATCGCTGATCGCCATCGGGGCCGGCGTGGGTGCCGGCGCAGGCGAGGGCGCGGCGGCCACCGGCCCGGGCGCGCTGGCGAAGGCGGCAATCGGATCGTCGCGCCCGTCGTCGCCGGCGGCGGACACCGGTGGCGACGGCCTGCCGACCACCACGGGCGGTGGCGGCGCGGCGGGCGTTGGCGCCTGGGCCACGGCGACCGCCGTGCCGCGCTGCCAGGTGCCGGCGCGGATCTCGGCCGGCAGGATGCGTTCGACGGTCACGTCGGTCGAGCCCTGGTTGAGGTAACCCAGCTTGTAGGCCGCCGCGTAGCTCAGGTCGATCACACGGCCCTGCAGGAAGGGCCCGCGGTCGTTCACGCGCACGATCACGCTCTGGCCGGTGTCGCGGCGCGTCACGCGGGCGTAGCTCGGGATGGGCAGCGTCGGGTGTGCGGCCGTCATGGCGTACATGTCGTAGCGCTCGCCGCTGGAGGTCTGGCGGCCATGGAACTGGCGGCCGTACCAGCTCGCCACCCCGCGCTGGCTGAACGGCCGCTCGGCGGTGTCGGGCGTGTAGTCGCGGCCCAGCACCGTGTAGGGCTTGTTGGGACCGGACATCAGCGGCTCGACGCGCGGCACCGCGTCGACGATCGCCGTGCCCTGCAGCCGGCCGATATCGCCTGGGCCATCCTGCTGGTAAAAACCGCCGCCCTGGCCGGTGCCCCCACTGCCACGCCCACCGCCGGACTTGGGGCCGCTGGCGCAACCAGCCACGAAGGCCGCCACCGCCACGGCAACGAGCCAGGCGGCGGTCGGGCGATGGAGACGGTCGGGGCTGGCAGGCCGCGAAGCGGCACGGACGGCGGCAGTCATGGGCGCAAGGATAGAGCATCCCTGGCGGACCGGCGCCGCGCTCACGAATGGGGCGGCACCTGCGGCAACAACCCGATCCGGGCTTCGAGCCGGTCCATCAGCCACTGCAGGTCGGCATGGTCGGCCGCGTCGAGCACCGGCCCGGGTTTGCGCACGAAGGCGCTGCGGATCGCGCCGCGCCGGCGCAGCACTTCCTTGCGCAGCGCCAGGCCGACACCGTACTGGAACTCATGGCGCAGCAGCGGCAGATAGGCGTCGTACACATCCTCGGCCTCGGCGGCCCGGCCCTCGGCATGCAGGCGGCAGACGCGCGCCAGCATCTCGGGATAGGCGAAGCCCGTCATGGCGCCGTCGGCGCCGCGCCGCAGTTCCTGCGGCAGGAACAGGCCACCGTTGCCGGCCAGGATGCTCACGCGGCGCCGGCCCGAGCCTTCGGCCGCGCGGAGCTGGCTCAGCTTGCGCAGGCCGGGCATGTCCTCGTGCTTGAACATCACTACCTGCTCGAACTCGTCGATCAGCCGGCCGATGACGGCCACCGAGGTGTAGACGCCCGTGGCCTGGGGAAAGTCCTGCAGGCAGACCGACACGCCAGGGCCGAGCTGATGCAAGGCCGCCGCGCAGTAGCCCTGCACCTGATCGTCGGTGCGCAGGCCGGCCACGGGGGTCAGCATCACGCCCGCCGCGCCCAGCGCCATGGCGGTGTGCGACAGGCGGCGCACCTGGTCGAGCGATGCATGGCTGACGCCCACGACCACCGGCACGCGCCCGGCCACGCGCGCCAGCACGCGGCGCACCATGGCCAGCGACTCCTCGTCGGTCAGCTTGGACGCCTCGCCCATCATGCCCAGGATGGTGAGGCCGCTGGCGCCCTTGGCGAGGTAGAAATCCGTCAGGCTGTCCACGCTGGGCAGGTCCAGCGCGCCCTCGTCGGTGAAGGGCGTGGCCGAGATAACAAAGACGCCCTGCGAGCGGGCGTTGATGAGGGAGGCGGGCTGGTTCATGGGAGGTCGGGGTCGGTGGCGGATCCGGGCGGCAAGCCCGGCCTTGATCAATGGGCCGGCGAGACCGGCGGCAGCGCGCGCCAGGCGGCCTGCAGCAACGCCTGCAGCGCGGGCTGTACGCGGGCGGCGCCGTCCTCGCGGTAGGCGAAGGGCGCGGTCTCGTCCATGTACAGGCGCACTGGGCCATTTCGAGCTGCACGGCGTGGACCCCCTGGTCCGGGCGCCCGTAGTGCCGCGTGATGTAGCCGCCCTTGAAACGGCCGTTGACGGTCGACGTGAAGGGCGCCGCACCGGCCGCCTCGGCCACGGCCTAGTGCACGGCGGGGGCGCAGGACGCGCCGCCGTTGGTGCCGATGTTGAGGTCGGGCAGCCGGCCCTCGAACAGGCGGGGCAGGACGCTGGCGATCGAATGCGCCTCCCACAGCAGGACCTGGCCGTGCAGGCCGCGCAGGCGCTCGAGCTCCGCGGCCAGCGCGTCGTGGTAGGGCCGCCAGTAGCGCGTCAGGCGCTCGGCGCGCTCGGCCTCACCGGGTTCGGCGCCGGGTGGGTACAGCGCCTCGCCCCGGAAGGTCTCGGCCGGGCACAGGCCGGTGGTGGTCTGGCCGGGGTACAGGCTCTGGCCGTCCGGCGGGCGGTTCAGGTCGATCACATAGCGCGAATGGGTGGCCTGGATCACCAAGGCGCCCATTTCGCGCGCGAACGCGTACAGCCGGCCGAGGTGCCAGTCGGTGTCGGCGACCGCGCGGGCCGCCGGGGTCATGCGCTCGGCCTAGGGACTCGGCAGCCATTCGCCGCCATGCGGGATCGAAACCAGCAGCGCGATCCGGCCGGGCGCGAGGGTGTAGAGGGGATGTTCGGGAAGGGCGTTCATGGCAAGGACTCCGGTTCAATCGCCAGGGGACGGTGGGGCGCGCGGCGTGCGTCCCACCGGGACGGGTCGACCAGGTGGTCGGGACGCTGTCCGCGCAGCGCGGCCATGACCTGGCGCGCGCACTGGGTCGCCGTGGCGTGCAGGGCCTCCTGCGAGGAGCCGGCCACGTGCGGCGTCAGCACCACATTGGGCAGCCCGGCCAGCGCCGAGCCAGCGGGCAGGGGTTCGTGCTCGAACACGTCCAGGCCGGCACCGAACAGCGCGCCCGAGCGCAGCGCCTGGACCAGCGCGGCCTCGTCGATCAGGCCGCCGCGCGAGGTGTTGACCACGATGGCGCCGGGCTTCATGCACCGCAGCGCGGCGGCATCGAGCATGTGGTGCGTGTCGCAGCGGTAGGGGCGGTGCAGCGACAGCACGTCCGCCGCCGCCAGCAGCTCGGCCAGGGTGCCGACCGGCCGGGCACCCGCGCCGCGGATCTGCGCCGGATCGGCGCTGGGGGACCAGACCAGCACCTGCATGCCCAGGCCGCGCGCGGCCATCTCGCCGACCAGGCGGCCGGTGCGGCCGAAGCCGGCGATGCCCAGCGTCTTGCCGTAGAGCGAGAACATCGGCTGCTCGTACTTGAAGCGCCAGCGGCCCGCGCGCGTGGCCGTGTCGGCCGCCACCGCCTGGTGGGCCGCCGCCAGCATCAGCGTGAGGGCGTGTTCGGCCACCGCGCGCACGTTGGCCTCGGGGGTGTAGGCCACCGGGATGCCCAACCGGTGCGCGTGGGCCACGTCGATCTTGTCGGTGCCCGTTCCATGGTTGGCGATCACCGCCAGGCGCGGCGCCCTGTCCATGAGGCTGGCCGGCAGGCGGTCCCGCACGATCACCGCATCGGCATCGGCGAGCGCGCTGGCCAGGCTGTCGAGCGCGGGGCTGGCCGCCTGCCGCACCTCGACGCCGGCCTGCCGCAGCAATTCGGCGCCGACCGGATGGATGGGCTGGGCGATGACGCAGACCGGGGCGCCGCTCATGTTGCGCTCCCCGGGGCCGGCGCCAGGGCCGCGCGATCGGCCAGCACCCGGGCCATCACGCGCGTGGCGGCGCCGAAGTCGGCCAGGTCCATGGCTTCGTCGGGATTGTGGCTGCCGTTGGCGTTGCGCACGAACAGCATGGCGGTCGGCACGCCCTGGTTGGCGAAGATCGCCGAATCGTGGCCCGCGCCGCTGGGCATCTCGCCGCAGGCCACGCCAGCCGCGTCCGCCGCGGCCTTGAGCGCGCGCCGCAGCGACACGTCCATGGCGGCCGGCTGACTGCCGGTCTGCGGCCCGAGGTCGAACGACACGCCGCGCGCCGCGCCGATCGCGGCCACGGCCTGCCGCACCCGGCCGTCCATGTGGCGCAGGGTCTCGGGATGGCGCGAGCGTATGTCGATGCAGAAATCGACCCGGCCGCAGACCTTGCTGAAATCGGCCTGCCGGCTGTCGGTGTTGAGCTGGCCGAAGGTCAGCGTGAGTTCATGGCCCTGCTGCTCCATCTCGATCCAGGCCTGTTGCAACCCGGCGATCAGCTCGGCCACGGCGACCACCGCGTCCTGCCGGTGGGCGCGCGGGGTGGCGCCGGAATGCGCGTAGCGCCCGGTGGCGCGTGCCTGGCGGTAGTGCAGGCTGCCGCAGATGCCGCTGACCACGCCGGCTTGCAGGCCGGCCTCCAGCAGCACCGGGCCTTGCTCGATATGCAGCTCCACAAAGGCCGCCACGCGGCTGGCCTGCAGCGCGGCCGCGCCCGCGCGCAGCAGCCCGGGCTGGCCGCCCCAGTCCTGCAGGTGCGCGGCCAGGGGCCGCGCGGTGTCGAAGCGGGGCGCCTGCAGGTCGGCCGCGCCGAGCAGGCCGAAGGCCGCCTTGCTGCCGATGTAGGACACCGGGAACCACGCGCTCTCCTCGGCGCGGATGCCCATGACCGTGACGTCGCAGCGGGGTTGCGCACCCGCCGCGCGCCAGCCGGCCAGCACGCACAGGCCGGCCACCACCCCCGCCGCGCCGTCGTAGTTGCCGCCGCGCGGCACCGAGTCGAGGTGCGAGCCGGTCATCACGGCGGGCGCCGCGCGGTCCAGACCGGGCAGCGTCAGGTAGAGATTGAGCGCGGCATCCACACGCACCGCCAGGCCCAGCGCGTGCGCGGTGCGGGCCATCAGGTCGTGCGCGGCCTGCTCGCCCGGCCCGTAGGTGTCGCGTGTGATGCCGCCACCAGCGTCGGCGCCCAGCGCCTTCAGTTCGTCGAACAGGCGCGCGCCCAGCGCCAGATCGGGTTCAATCATGGAAAACATCGTCCTGCGGGAAAAACGCTGGCACTCAGGCCAGCACGGCGGCGGCCGGGTCCCAGTCCTTGCCGGGCATGGCCGCGATCAGACGGCGCGTGTAGTCGTGCCGGGGCTGATCGAAGATCTGTGCGGGCGGCCCCTGCTCCACCACCTGGCCGCGGTGCATGACCAGCAGGTGATCGCAGATCTGCGCGGCCACGCGCAGGTCGTGGGTGATGAAGATCAGCGCGATCTGCAGGCGCTGCTGCAGCGTGCGCAGCAGCTTGAGCACCTGCGCCTGCACCGACACGTCAAGCGCCGACACCGATTCGTCGGCCACGATGAGCTGGGGCTCCATGGCCAGCGCCCGCGCGATGCCGATGCGCTGGCGCTGGCCGCCCGAGAACTCGCCGGGATAGCGGTCGAAGGCCGAGGCGTCCAGTTCCACCAGCGCCAGCAGCTCGCGCGCCCGCGCCTGGGCCTGCGGGCGCGAGACGCCCGCCGCGACCGGCCCGTCGCACAGGATGCGGCCCACGGTGTGGCGTGGGTTGAGCGAGGCGAACGGGTCCTGGAAGATCATCTGGATGCTCGGGCGCAAGGGCCGGAACTGCGACTCGGCCAGGGGCGCGATGTCCTGGCCGGCGAACAGCATGCGGCCGCTGTCGATGCCGGTGAGCTTGAGCAGGCATTTGCCGATGGTCGACTTGCCCGAGCCCGACTCGCCCACGATGCCCAGCGTCTGGCCGCGGTGCACCGAGAAGCTGACGTCGTTGACCGCGTGCACCGTGCGCCGGGGGGCGAACCAGCCACCGCCGCCGGCGTAGACCTTGTTGAGCTTGTCGACCTGCAGCACGGGCGGCTCGGTGCTGGCGCGCGGCGCGCGCTGCGACCGCTGGTGCGGCACCGCGCCGATCAGCCGCCGCGTATAGGGATGCTGCGGCCGGTTGAGCACCTCGCTGGCCGGGCCCTGTTCCACCAGCACGCCCTTTTCCATGACGGCCACACGGTCGGCGATCTCGGCCACCACGCCGAAGTCGTGCGTGACGAACATCACGCCCATGCCTTTGTCGCGCTGGATGCGCGCGATCAGCGCCAGGATCTGCGCCTGCGTGGTCACGTCCAGCGCGGTGGTCGGCTCGTCGGCGATCAGCAGCTTGGGCTCGAGCGCCAGCGCCATGGCGATCATCACGCGCTGGCGCTGACCACCGGACAGGCGAAACGGGAAGGCATGGCGCAGGCTGGCCGGATCGGGCAGGCCGACGAAGGCCAGCAGCTCCAGCACGCGCTGCTCGCGCGCCGGGCCGGGATGGGCCTGGTGCACGCGCATCACCTCGGCGATCTGCTCGCCCACCGTCAGCAGCGGATTGAGCGCCGACAGCGGCTCCTGGAAGATCATGGCCATCTCGCGCCCGCGCAGGGCGCGCAGGGCGTCCTCGCGCTGGGTCAGCAGGTCGACGCCGCCGAGCAGGATCTGGCCGCGCTCGGGCTGGAGGTAGTGCGGAAGCAGTCCCATGATGGCGTTGGCGCTCATGGACTTGCCCGAGCCCGACTCGCCCACGATGCACAGGATCTCGCCCGCGTGGATGTCGTAGGAAATGTCGTGCACGGCATGGCGCCGGTCGCCGCCCGGGGGCAGGGCGATGCTGAGGTTGCGGATGGACAGCAGTGGCGCACCGGGCGCCGTCTGGCGGGGGGATGTCATGGGTGGCAGGCCTTTCGTGTCACGCGCCGCGCTTGCGCAGTTGCGGATTGAGGGCGTCGTTGAGTCCCTCGCCGATCAGGTTGATGGCCAGCACCGTGAACATGATGCACAGGCCCGGCCACAGGCTCATCCAGGGCGCTTCGCGCAGCATGGTGCGCGAGGCGCCGATCATGAAGCCCCAGCTCATCAGGTTGCGGTCGCCCAGCCCCAGGAAGGACAGCGCGGACTCGGTCAGGATGGCGGTGGCCGTCATCAGCGAGGCCGTCACGATGATGGGCTAGGCCGCGTTGGGCAGGATCTGCGTGAGGATGATGCGCGCGGGCGACTGGCCGATCACGATGGCCGCCTGCACGAACTCGCGCTGCTTGAGCGTCATGAACTCCGAGCGCACCAGCCGCGCCACCGGCGGCCACGACACCATCGAGATCGCGCCCACGATGGACAGCAGCGAGGGCTTGAAGATCGCCACCAGCACCATCGCCATGGCCAGCTGCGGGATGGTCTGGAAGAACTCGGTGCCGCGCATGAGCGCATCGTCGATCCAGCCGCCGTAGAAGCCCGCGAGCGCGCCCACCACGATGCCCACGACCACCGCCACCAGCGTGGAGATCACGCCGATCATCAGCGACACGCGCGCGCCGTGCACCAGCCCGGCCGCGATGTCGCGCCCCAGCATGTCGGTGCCCAGCGGATAGGCCGCGTCCGAGAAAGGTGCGAGCAGCGGCTGCGCCACCATCATCCACGGCGAGTCGCCGTAGAGCAGCGGCGCCAGCAGGCCGGTGGCGATCACCAGCAGCAGCAGGACCAGGCCCGCGGCGGCGCCGCGATTGCCCAGGAAACGAAGCAGGAATTTTTTCATCGCGTTCAGCCTTCCTGGATGCGCGGATCGATGAAGCGGTAGACCAGGTCGGTGATCAGGTTGAAGACCACCACCAGGGTCGAGGTGACCAGAAAGACGCCCAGCAGCAGCTGGTAGTCGCGCTGGATGAGGGCATCGAACATCAGGCGCCCGATGCCGGGCCAGCCGAACACGGTCTCGGTGAGCACCGCGCCGCCGGCCATCTGGCCGAGCTGGATGCCGGCGAAGGTCACCACCGGCAGCAGCGCGTTGCGCAGCGCGTGGTGGCGGATGATCTCGCCGACCGGCACGCCCTTGGCGCGCGCGGTCTTGATGAAGTCCATGCCCAGCACCTCGAGCATCGAGGCGCGCGTCAGCCGCGCGTAGATCGCCATGAAGAAGCAGCCCAGCGAGACCGTGGGCAGCACCAGGTGCAGCGCGATGTCCTGGGTGCGCGCCCAGCCGTGCAGTCCGCTGGCCACCGTCTCCATGCCGAAGGGCGGCAGCCAGCCCAGTTGCAGCGAGAAGAAGATAATGGCCAGCAGCGCCAGCCAGAACTGCGGCGTGGCGTAGATCAGCAGCGCGCCGCTCATGATGACGCTGTCGAGCCAGGGGTGGCGGCCCTGGTAGCGCGCACGCGAGGCAATGATGCCGAACAGCACGCCCAGCGCCAGCGCGAAGACGAAGGCGCAGCCCATCAGCAGCAGCGTGGCCGGCAGGCGGTCGAGGATGAGGTCGAACACCGGCAGGCGCTCGCGGTACGAGTAGCCCAGGTCGAACTGGGCAATGCCCTTGAGGTAGGTCGCGAGCTGGACGTAGACCGGCTGGTCCAGCCCGAACTGCTGGCGCAGCTGCTCGACGTAGGCCGGGTCGGACGAGCCGGACTCGCCGGCCAGCACGGCGGCCGGATCGCCCGGGGCCAGGCGGATCAACATGAAGTTGATGATGACCACGCCCAGCACGACAAAGACCGCCTTGCCCAGGCGGGCGACCAGGAAAGACAGGGTCTTCATGCAGTCGGCTCCAGGGTTGGGGATGGATTTACTTGTCGAGGTAGACGTCGGCGAAGGTGTCGTTGATGCCGATCGCGCTCTGGATCAGGTTGTGCACCTTGCTGCTGTAGAGCGTGGGAATCACCATCTCGAACAGGTAGCCGTTGGCGACGTCCTCGACGAGCTGCTTCTGGATCGTGCTGTAGAGCTTCTGGCGCTCGTCCACCGAGGTCGACGAGGCGGCCTGATCCCACAGCGTGCCCATGCCGGCGTTGCGGTAGCCCTGGTTGTTCACGAAGGCCGAGCCCTTGACGATGTTGCGCGCCAGGTAGAGGCGCGCCACGCCCAGCGCCGGGTCGCCGTACTGCGAGGTGTAGCTGAAGGTCAGGTCGAAGTCGAAGTCGGCCACGCGCTTGGCCCAGGTGCCGGCGTCGGCCGACTCGATCTCGACCTTGAAGCCCAGCTGCTCCAGGCTCTGGCGCGTGTACTCGCCCAGTCGGTCCCAGGCCGAGCCGTAGGGATAGGACAGGATCTTGACCGGCGTCCTGGACAGGTCCACGCCGGACGCCTGGATCAGCGCCCGGGCCTTCTTGAGGTCGAAGGGATAGGCCGGCACGTTGCCGTCGTAGAACGGCGTGGTCGAGGAGATCGGGCCGGTGGCCACCTTGCCCAGCCCGAAGAAGATGTTGTCCACCACGAACTTGCGGTTGAGCGCCATCATCACGGCCTGGCGCACCTGGATGTTGTCGAACGGCGGGCGCGCGTAGTTCATCTGGACGTAGGCCAGCTTGGAGAACATCTCCCAGCCCTGGGTGGTGTACTGCGCGCCCGGCACCTTGCGCAGGCGCGCCACGTCCACGCCGTCGATGTCGTTGGCGCTGACCACCTGCACGTCGCCGCGCTCGAAGGCGACCGCGCGCGAGGCCGCGTCCGGAATCACGTTGAAGACGATCTCGTCGAGGTAGGGCTTGCCCTTTTGCCAGTAGTCGGGGTTGCGCGTGAGCAGGATGTAGGCGCCCTTCTTCCACTCCTTGAGCTTGAACGGGCCGGTGCCGATCGGCGTCTGGTTGGCGGGGTTGCTCTTGTAGTCGGTGCCGTCGTAGATGTGCTTGGGCACCATCGGCATGTTGTCGCTGACGAAGGACTTCAGGAAGGGCGCGAAGGGCTCCTTGAGGCGGATTTCCACCTTGCCCGGCGACAGCGCCTTGACCGACTCGACGAACTGGTTGATGACCACGCGGGCGCGGGGGTGCTCCGAGCGCAGGAACTTGTCGATCGAGAACACCACGTCATCGGCCGAGAACGGCTTGCCGTCGTGCCACTTCACCCCGCTTTGCAGCTCGAAGGTGTAGACCTTGCCGTCGGGCGAGAGGGTCCACGACTTGGCCAGACCGGGCAGCGGCTGCATGTCGGGCGACCAGCGCAGCAGGCTCTCGTAGATCTTGCCGGCCACCAGCTGGGTGGGCGACTGCTGGTTCAGGCCCAGCATCAGCATGGGAGGCTCGGGCTGCACGATGGTGCGCAGGGTGCCGCCCGGCGTCTGCGCCAGCGCGGCGGCCGGGCCCAGCAGGCCCAGCGCGAGCGCCAGCGCGCCGGCCATGCGGGTGAGGAAAGGAAGGCGGGGAATATGGATCCTGGTCGACATGGAGAACGCTTTCGAAGGGAGGAAAGAAGGAAGGCTGGAGGCGGGGGAAAACGGGGGTGGGGCGGCCTACAGGGCCTGGATGGCGATGCCATCGGCTTCGAGCGCGGCGCGGATGCGCTCGGCGAACAGCGCGGCGCCCGGCTGGTCGCCATGGATGCAGAGCGTGTCGGCGGTCAGCGCGACCTCCTTGCCGGAGAGCGCGCGCACCACGCCGTCGTGCACCATGCGCTTGACCTGCGCGATGGACTGGTCGACGTCCTCGATCATGGCGTTGGGCAGCGACCTCGGCGTGAGGGTGCCGTCGTCCTGGTAGGTGCAGTCCGCGTAGACCTCGAAGGCCACCGGCAGGCCGATCTCCTGCGCGGCCCGGGCCATGTTGGGGTTGGCGACGTAGACCAGCAGGCCGGCGTCGATGCCGTGCACGGCCCGGGCGACGGCGCGCGCCAGCGCCGCGTCCCTGGCCGTCATGGTGTAGAGCGCGCCATGGGTTTTGACGTGGTGCAGCATCGCGCCCTGCGTCTGCGCGAAGGCCTGCAGCGCCCCCACCTGGTAGACCACCAGCGCATAGACCTCGGCCGGTGACAGCGCCATCGCGCGGCGGCCGAAACCCTGCAGGTCCGGCAGGCCGGGATGCGCGCCCAGCGCGACGCCGGCGGCCAGCGCGGCCTGCACCGTGCGCAGCATGACGTCCGGGTCGCCCGCGTGGAAACCGCAGGCGATGTTGGCCGAGGTGACATGCTGGAGGATGGCGAGGTCGTTGCCCATGTTCCAGGGCCCGAAGCTCTCGCCCATGTCGCAGTTGAGATCCAGGGTTGGCATGGCGTTTCCTTTCATTCGTGAAGGGCTTGAAGTGGAAGTCCCAGGGCCTGGACGGCCGCGTCGCGCACCCGGCCCAGCCGCGCTTCCCGGTCCAGCAGCAGGCGCTCGGCCGCGTCCTGCGCGATGGCCTCGAAGCGCAGCGCGTCGCCCGGCAGCGCCTGCGCCAGCGCGGGCAGGTCACAGGCGGCGACGTAGCCGATCTTGGGATAGCCCCCGGCGCTCTGGCGGTCGGCCATCAGCACGATGGGCTGGCCGTCGGGCGGCACCTGCACGGTGCCGAAGCTGGTGGCCTCGGACACCATCTCGAGCGGCCGGCGCAAGGCCAGCGCCGCCCCTTGCAGGCGGTAGCCCATGCGGTCCGACTGGGCCGACAGCAGGTAAGGCTGGCCGAGCAGGCGGCGCTGCGCCTCGGCGCTGAAAGCCTTCCACTGCGGGCCCGGAATCAGGCGCAGCCGGTCGGCCGGCGCCGGCGCGTGCGCTGGCGCCACGGGCTGCGCGCAGACCCAGGGCAGGCCGCTCTGGATCAGGCGCCGCTCCAGCGCCAGCGTGGGCACGTCGCGCGCGGTCGGTGTGACTTCGACGCGGTCGTTCCGGCGCAGGGCGCGGCCCTGGTGGCCGCCGAAGGCCCCGCGCACATAGGTGCTGCGGCTGCCCAGCACCGGCTCGCTGGCAAAGCCCCCGCGCACCGCCAGGTAAGTCCTGGCGCCGCGCAGGCGTTCGCCGAATTCGAGCGCCACGCCGCGCCGCAGCAGCACGGCGCAGTCGAACGGCAGGCGCCGGCCCGCCCCCGTCACGCGCATGTCGGCGCCGCTGAGCGCCAGCAGCGTGTCCTGCGTGAAACGCACGACCGGGCCGGTCAGCGTGCATTCGAGCACGGCCGCGTCCTCGGGGTTGCCGAGCACCGCATTGGCCACGCGGTGCGACCATTCGGTCATCGGGCCGTTGACAGGCACGCCGTAGCGCTGCCAGCCAGTGCGCCCCAGGTCCTGCAGCAGCGAGAACATGCCGGGCTTCTCGACAATCATCAGGTTCATGCCCGGTGCTCCAGCAGGTCGTGGTATTCGTCCGGTGTGACCGGCCGAAAACGGATGCGGTCGCCCAGCTGCAGCCGCGTGGGCGGCATGCGGCGCACGTCGAACAGGTTCCAGGGGGTGCGCGCGATCACGTTCCAGCCGCCCGGCGAGGCGGTCTGGTAGATCGACGAGATGCCGTTGGCGATGGCGACCGAGCCGGCCTCCACCCGCGTGCGGGGCGTGGGCCGGCGCGGCACCTGCAGCCGCGCGTCGAGCGGACCGGCGAAGGGGTTGCCCGGCGAGAAGAAGAAGGCATAGAGGGTCAGCGCGCGGCCGGCATGCAGTGCGATCACCTCGTCGGGCGTCAGGCTGCACTGGCGCGCCACGTCCTCCAGGTCGGGACCGAACTCGCCGCCGTAGCAGGCCGGGATCTCGATCTCGCGGCCGCCCTCGCACAAGGGCGCGACGCCGCCGGCCAGCACGCGGTCGATGCGCCGCGCCAGCTGGGCGCTGGGCAGGCCGCGGCCACGCGCGTAGGCCAGGGGCTGGAAATGCACGGCCACCGAGGTGAAGGCCGGCACCACGTCCGTCACGCCTGCGGGCAGACGGCTCATCAACGCCGCCGCCACGGCATGCACCACGCGGCTGGTCTCGGGGCCGGCCTGCTGGCCCAGCCGCACGATCAGGCAGCGCTCGCCCACGGGCTCGATCTGCCAGGTGGGCTGGAGCCGGGCGGCACGGCCGCGCAGCACGTCGAGGGCCGCCATGTCAGCCCTGCGCCGGTGCGTCGGCGCGGCGCAGCCTGCTGCAGGCCGCCACGATGTTTTCGCAAGCCTGGCGCAGGCGCTCGTCCGACAGCGCGTAGGCCAGGCGAAGTGATCTTGCCCCCGTTTCACGGACACCCCTATAAGCGATTAACTATCGCAATAGGAGGTGGACGATGACCAAGAGCAAGGCAGGCAGAAAGGGGCAGGAGTTCAGCCTGGAGTTCAGGCAGCAGGCACTGTTGCGAGCGGCCACAGAAGGGGTAACCACGGTGGCTCGTGATCTGGGGTTGCAGCCTGCCCAGCTGTACAGTTGGCGCGCCCAGGCGCGGCGGCACGACCAGGACGATCAGGCACAACGCTTGGAGTTGGCCGAACATGCACGGCTCAAACGTGAAGTGGCGCGGCTGGAGGAGGAGAACGCTTTCCTAAAAAAAGCGGCGGCGTACTTCGCCAAAAAGCGGCGGCGTACTTCGCCAAACAGCCCAAGTGAAGT
>WNDQ01000033.1 GCA_009912175.1 Paracidovorax wautersii
CGTCCGAGCCTGGGTCCGTTTGGACGGTATACGCTTGCGCCAAGCATAGTAGCCGCTTGGAGACACCGACAGCACTCGGCACATCAGACGCACCCTGAATGTGCCTTCGTGCGCTTTCATCGTTGCGCACTTCACTTGGGCTGTTTGGCGAAGTACGCCGCCGCTTTTTTTAGGAAAGCGTTCTCCTCCTCCAGCCGCGCCACTTCACGTTTGAGCCGTGCATGTTCGGCCAACTCCAAGCGTTGTGCCTGATCGTCCTGGTCGTGCCGCCGCGCCTGGGCGCGCCAACTGTACAGCTGGGCAGGCTGCAACCCCAGATCACGAGCCACCGTGGTTACCCCTTCTGTGGCCGCTCGCAACAGTGCCTGCTGCCTGAACTCCAGGCTGAACTCCTGCCCCTTTCTGCCTGCCTTGCTCTTGGTCATCGTCCACCTCCTATTGCGATAGTTAATCGCTTATAGGGGTGTCCGTGAAACGGGGGCAAGATCACTTGCGTGCGACCTCGGTTTCGAGCTGCGCGGGGGCTGCGCCTTCCAGGATGGCGTCGATCTGCACGGTGGGCAGATCGGTGTCGGGAAAGTTCTGGATCTGGAGTTTGCTGAAGCCGATCAGGCCGAAGACGGTGAGCAGGATGAAGACCAGCACCGCCGGCACGGGATTGCGGATCGACCAGGACGAGACGTTCATCGCGGCGTCTCCTGGCTGGTGGCGGCCTTGACGGTCACCTTGGCGCCTTCGGACAGGAAGGCGCCGCCATCGGCGACCACGCGGTCCTCGGGGCTCAGGCCCGAGGCCACCTCGATGCGGCCGTCCACGCGCAGGCCGGTCGACACGACCCGGCTGAAGGCGCGGTCCTGCGCGTCAAGCACCCACGCGTAGGCGCGCCCGTCGCGCAGCACGATGGCTTTCTGCGGCAGCGTCAGGGCGGGGCGTTCGCCCAGCGCGATGCTGCCGCTGGCAAACATGCCGGTGCGCGCGGAGGTGCCCGGCTGCAGGCTCACGTAGACGGTGGCGCGGCCGGTGCTGGCATTGACGGCCGGTCCCACCAGCCGCACGGTGCCATCGGCACTGCGGCCATCAGGCAGGGTCAGGCTGACGCGCTGGCCCACACGGACCGACGCCAGCTGGCGCGCGTCCAGTTCGGGCTTCCATTCGAGCTTGCCCTGGCGAATCAGGCGATAGAGTTCGGCGCCCGTCGCCACCACATTGCCCAGCACCCCGGACTTGGCGGCGACCACCGCGTCGTCAACGGCGGTGATGCGGGTCTGCGTCAGCTTCAGTTGGGTGCTGTCGAGCTCGGCGATGGCCGCGTCCAGCGACGCCTGGGCGGTGGCCTGGTTGATGCGGTAGTCGTCGATCTGCTGCTCGGAGAGCGCACCGCTGTGCGCGGCGGCCTGGGCGCGCCGCTGGTTGGCGCGGGCCTGCTCCAGCGAGGCGCGAGCCTGCGCCACCGACGCCTGGCGCTGGCGCAGTTCGGCCCGCACGCTGTCGTCGGACAGTCTGGCCAGCAACTGGCCGCGCTGCACCTGCGCGCCCACGTCGACCGCCAGCTCGGCAATGCGCAGGCCGCCGGTTTCGGGGCTGACGATGATCTCTTGCCAAGCCTCGATCGGGCCATTGGCCTGGATGCGTTCGGGCCAGTTGCGCGACTGCGGCTGCACCGTCTCGACCGTCAGCACACTGGCCTGAGCCTGTTGCTCTTGCGAGGCGCCATCCGACGATCCGCCGCGGCAGGCGGCCAGGCCGAAAAGAGTGGCTGCCAGGGCGAGGGCGACAAAGGGGTGCTCGGGTTTCATCAAACCGCTTTCTTGTCTGCGCGAGGCAGCTCGGAATCAGGGAAGGGAGGGACCGCCGGGGGCCGTGGCGGGCAGGCTGGGGTCCCAGCCGCCGCCCACCGCCTTGTAGAGGGCGATCCAGTACTGAAGCTGGTTGCGCACCTGCTCGGTGGACTGGAGCTCGGCCGACAGGGCCGAGCGGCGCGCCTCCTCCAGCGTGAGCAGGCTCACGTTGCCGGCGCGCCAGCTCACCTCGGTGGCCGTCAGGTAGGTGCGGTAGTCCTGCGCCGCCTGCGCGGTCAGGATGGCGCGCGAGGATGCACCGTCGAGGTTGACCAGCGCCTGCTCGACCTCTTTGACGGCGGAGCGAACGCCCTGGCGCCATTGCGCGATGGCCGACTGGTAGCTGGCCTGGGCGCTGGCCACGGCCGCGCGGCGCCGGCCGCCGTCGAACAAGGGAATCGACAGGGCCGGGCCGAACGACCAGGTGGTGATGCCCGAGGTCAGGTTCGACGCGGACAGCGCAACCGAGCCGCCCAGCGACAGGCTGGGGTAGAGATCGGCCCGGGCGGCGCCGATCTCGGCGCTGGTGGCGGCCACCTCGCGTTCAAGCGAGGCGATGTCCGGGCGCTGGCGCAGCGTCTGGGCCGGCACGGCGGTGATCTGGAAGCCTTCGGGCCGGGGCAGCGCTGCGGGGCCGCTGGCCAGGCGCGCTTGAAGCGACGGCTCGGGGCTGCCCGTCAGGTTCACCAGCGACTTGAGCAGCAGGCTGCATTGCACACGCTGGGCCTGCAGCGACGACTGCGTATTGGCCAGGCTGGCCCGGGCCAGCGCACCGTCGGCCGGCGCCTTGAAACCCGCCTCCACGGCCAGCCGCGTCGCCGTGGCCGTCTGCGTCATGGACGCCGCTTCTTGTTCGTAGGTCTGCGCCAGCAGATGGCAGGCGCGGTATTGGACGTAGGTGTCGGCCACCTCGGCGGCCAGCGAGACGCGGGCGTCGTGCCAGTCGTCGACGCGCGCATCGAGCCGCGCCTGGGCCGCCTCGGCATTGCGCCTGACCTTGCCGAACAGGTCCAGCTCCCAGCTGGCGTCCAGGCCGGCGGAGCGGCTGGTCTGTGTTGATGTCTGGCTTCCCAGCAGTTGCTGGCGCGAGCGCGTCAGGCTGCCCGATGCGTTGAGCGAGGGCGCCGCCGCCGATTCGGTCGAGGCCAGGCTGGCTCGCGCGCTTTCGATGCGGGCCCAGGCCCTGGCCAGGCTGGGGCTGTCGGCCTCCGCGGCCTGGATCAGCGTGACGAGCGTGGGGTCGCCGAAACCGGCCCACCACTGCGCCAGGGCGGCGTTATTGCCGCCGTGCGGCAGCGGTGCCTGCCACTGATCCGACACCGACGATTGCCGGGCGGGGTCTGTGGAATGGGGGGGGGGGCGTTGCGGAGCAGGCTGACAGGACGAGAAAGCACAGAGCGCTAATCGAAAGATTGAAGGCACGCAATGGAGTGAGCTTGGAGGTCTGGCATGCTGCCGATGGTAGGTGGCAGGTCGGTTAATTCGTATCTTACTGTGTCAAGATGGGTAAAACGCTAAGCCCCTGTGCGGGGGCTGTGGAATTCGGTGCCAGACTAGAGCGTGAGATGGCAATGTTCAATGTGCTCTTGATTGATGACGATACCGAGCTGACCACGATGTTGGCGCAGTACCTGGCCCGGGAAGGGTTCCAGGTGCATGCCGTTCATGACGGCCAATCGGGTGTCGAGGAAGGTGTGGGTGGCGGCTATGCCATCGTGGTTCTCGACATCATGATGCCGCGGCTCTCGGGGATCGACGTGCTTCAGCGCATTCGCGAAAGCAGCGCCGTTCCGGTGCTGAGCTGACGGCGCGCGGCGATCATGTGGACAAGGTCGCGGGCTTGAATTTCGGGGCGGACGACTATGTCGCCAAACCATGCCCTCCGGCCGAACTGGTGGCGCGCATCCGGGCCATCCTGCGGCGCACGCAGGCCGGGGCGGCCGTCGCTGCCGACGCGTCCACGCGCGAGTTGAAAGCCGGCCCGCTGACCCTGTCGCCAGGCAACCGCAGCGTTCAATGGCAAGGCCAGGCGCTGGAGCTGACGGGCGCCGAGTTCCGGTTGCTGGAGGTGCTGGTGCGCCATGCCGGCCACCTCGTCAGCAAGGATGAGATTTCCATGGAAGCGTTCAACAAACCGCTGGCGCGATTCGATCGCCGCATCGATGTGCATGTCAGCGCGATTCGCCAGAAACTCGGCAGCAGAGCCGATGGGCAGTCCTGGATTCAGAACGTCCGGGGCCGTGGCTACCAGTTCCTGAAGGACTGAAAAAAAGGGGCTACTTCAATGGGTCGGCTGTTCTGGAAACTGCTGCTGGCGTTGTTTTCGAGCATGGCGCTGTCGGTCGTGGGGGCGCTGGCTTACATCGCGCTGGTCAACGCGCCGCCGCCGGTCTTGCCGGAAGGCGCGCTCGCCATTGGGCCGGTGCCCATGGTCCCGCTGGTTTCGGGAACCCTGGCCATCTTGATGGTCGGGCTGATTCTGGCCTGGTACATCTCGCGCCCCATCCGGCGTTTGCGCTGGGCGCTGCGCCGCATCGCGGACGGCCATCTCGACACGCGGGTGGCGCCCTTGATGACCGGCTGGCGCGATGAAATCGCCGATCTGGGGCAGGACTTCGACCGCATGGCCGAGCAGTTGCAGAAGGCGCTCGGATCGCGGCGTGTGCTGCTGCACGACGTCTCGCATGAACTGCGCTCGCCGCTGGCCCGCATGCAGGCGGCCATCGGCCTGTTGCACCAGGATCCCGCGTCCGCGCAGGAAATGCTGTTGCGCATTGAAGTCGAGAGCGCGCGGCTGGACGCCTTGATCGAAGAGCTGCTGATGCTGCGTCGCCTGAACGCGGGCGCATCGATGGTCAGGCGCGACCGTGTCGACCTGATCGAGCTGCTGCAGGCCATTGCCGAGGACGCCGACTTCGAGGCCCGGGCCAGCGGCCGCAAGGTGACGCTCCAGGCGCCGCAGGCCTTTGTGGCGCAGGTGCAGGGCGAACTGATCTGCCGCGCTTTCGAGAACGTCATCCGCAACGCGGTCAAGTACAGCCCGCTGGGCGGCGCGGTCGAGGTCCGGGCCTTCGTCGATGAACAGCAAACGCTGCGACTGTCCGTCGCCGATCGCGGCCCGGGCGTGCCGGCCGAATTGCTGGCGCAGATCTTCGAGCCCTTCTTTCGTGTCGGCGGGGCCAATTCGGTCGGCGGCACGGGCCTGGGTCTGGCCATTGCGCAGCGAGCGATGGCCGCGCACGGCGGGCACATGGCCGCGCACAACCGGCAGGGCGGCGGCCTGGAGATCGTGATGCACCTGCCGCCTCACGCCACGGAGCCTTGAATGGACCCCCGCTTCACCGGCACACGCCCGGGCCCCTGCCCGCAAGGGGCTGTCACGCCGGCGTCATGCGGCGGCTGGCGCATCAACCGCCGGAATTGGGGATTGTTCCGAAGGCTCTTGCTCCCTAGACTGACTCGACGAGCAAGCGGCGAGGAGGCCATGGAATTTCAGATCGACGGCCCCGGATGGGCCATCTTTGCACGCAGGCACCGCCACCGTGTCGGCGCGGGTTTGACGAGGGCCACGCCATGATCGCGCTCAAGGTCTGCGACTGCCCCGAGGGCGACTACGTGCGCCTCAAGCGCCCGCTGTGGGCCAAGCTGTTTTTCTCCGACCGCCTGCTGTTCCAGTGCACCGCCACGGGCCACCGGATGCTGGTTCGGCCCCAAGAGATCGAAGAGGCCATCTGGCGGCAACGCGCCCGGCACCGGGAGTTCGTGGACAAGCTCGAACACCGGGAGGTGTGAACGGCGGCGTCCGGCGCCGGCAGCGGGTACGTCCTCGTTTTGCGCTATGCGTTAGGCGGACGTCAAGCCGGCCGGGCCGTCGCGCGGCTCGAGACCGAGGCCTTCAGGGATATCGCAAGCCCAGGCTCCTGCGCCAGGCGTGGCGCGAGTTCCACTTCCCACTGAAGGTAGTCGTTGAACTTGGCGTTGCGCTGCTCCAGCGTGTCGAAGACATAGGGGCCGTGCCAGGTGTCGTCGTCCCCTGTCAGGATGTCGGATTTGCCGGCGGCGGTGGGCAGATCCAGGGCGACCCATTGCGCTGTGCCACCCTGCAGCGCATGGATGTCGTCCAGCCCCTGCCAGCCAAGCTCGCGCGCCGCGCTGGCGGCCAGGATGCCGTCCGCCGAGACAAGAATGACGCGCCGCCCGCTGGCGTGCGCATCGAGATAGGCCCGCAGCCGGCTCGGTGCCACGAAGCGTGCGCCGGCGACGTGCTGCCTGGCGTGCGCGATGCTGTCCTCGATGTCGATCAGCAGGGTCTCGTGATCCGCCTGCCACTGGCGGGCCTGGTCCGGAGAGACCCAGGGCGTGGCACTGCGATAGGCGTTGCCCAGGGTGCGCGGCTCGGGGCCGGTTTCCAGTTGCGCCAGCTGGCCTGGCGCGTAGGTATAGACGGTCCAGCCCAGTTGGGCCAGCCAGGCCGCCGTGGTCTGGGCACGGACACCATCCCAGTCGGCGAGCACCACTTCCGCGTTGCGCACGCCGATGTATTCGTCGCTGGCCTGAACCAGTTGTCCACCCGGTGCCCAGCGCCAGCCGGGCAGATGGCCTGCGAGGTATTCGGTGCGATGGCGGATGTCGAAACGAAACAGGCTGCGGTCCTGGCGGGCTTCCAGGCGGGCCAGCGTGGTGGCGTCGATGGCCCGCACGCCCGCGCGTTCGGCCACGCGGGCGGCGCGCGCCTGCGCCAGTGCCAGCGCCTGGCCCCGGGGGGCCGCGATCGCCTGCCTGGCGCCATGGCGCAGGGTGTCGCCATTCATCAGCCAGGCCATGGTGCCGTCCTTGAGCGATAGCACGGGATTGGGAATGCCGGCGTTGATCAGGGTCTGCGCCCCCACGATGCTGCGCGTGCGGCCCGCGCAGTTGACGATGATCGGTGTCTGGTCGTCCGGCACCACCTGGCTGATGCGGTAGACGATTTCCGCGCCGGGCAGGCTGTGGGCGCCGTCGAGGCTGAAGGCCTGGAATTCCTCGGTGGTGCGGCTGTCGATGACCACCAGCTTGTCCTGCCGGTCCAGCCTGCGCTTGAGTTCGGCGGCGTCGATGTAAGGGGTGCCAAGGTCGTGTTCGATGATTTCACCGAAAGCCTTGCCCAGGACATTCGTGCCCGAGAACAAATGGCCGCCCGCGGCGGTCCAGGCCGCGTTGCCGCCTTCGAGCACACGCACGTCGCTGTAGCCCAGGCGCCCGAGCTTGTGCGCGGCCTGTTCCGCCAGGGCGTCGTCGGCGAGCACCACGATGCGCGTGGCGGGGCGCGGCACCAGGGCATGGATGTCGAGCTCCAGCCGCCAGAACGGCGCGGAACTGGCCAGCAGCAAATGCCCTCGGGCATACACGCCATGGTCGCGCACATCCAGCAGGGCGAGCTCGCCGCCATCGTCGAGAGTCCGCCGCAGTTCGTCGGCGGTCAGGCTGGCCGCGCGCTCGGAAGGGAAAGAAGGGGGAGGAAGGCGATCGGCCATGTCTTTTTTGCGAGGAGGGGTGGTGGAAATACGGGGGCGTGGACGGGGCATCGGCGCCACGGCTCAGCGCAGCGGTTCGCCGAGCGCGACCGTCATGGGCTTGCCGCCTCGGGGCAGCAGAGCCAGGATGCACAGCGCGCTGGCGGCCAGCAGCAGGCCCAGCGACAGCGGACGCTGCAGGAACACGGTGTAATCCCCTTGCGAAATCATCAGCGTGCGCCGAAAGCTCGACTCCAGCATCGGGCCCAGCACAAAGCCCAGCAGCAGCGGCACGGGCGAAAGCTCGAGCTTGATGAGGGCATAGCCGGCCACGCCAAATCCCGCCAGCAGCAGCACGTCGGCCGTGGAGGTCCGTACACCGTAGGCACCCACGGCACAGAACACCAGAATGGCGGGGTAGAGCACGCGGTAGGGAATGCGCAGCAGGCGCACCCACAGGCCGATCAGCGGCAGGTTGAGCACGACCAGCATGAGGTTGCCGATCCACATCGACACGATCAATCCCCAGAAGATGTCGGGATGGCTGGTGATGACCTGCGGACAGGGTTGGATGTTCTGGATGACCATGGCGCCCAGCAGCAGTGCCATGACCGCACTGCCCGGCACGCCCAGGGTCAGCAGCGGGATGAAGTTGGTCTGGGCGGCGGCGTTGTTGGCCGATTCGGGGCCGGCCACGCCTTCGATGGCGCCGCCGCCCATGTCGTGGCGATGGCGCGAGAGCTTCTTTTCGACGGTGTAGCCCGCGAACGAGGCAAGGGTCACGCCGGCCCCCGGCAGCACGCCAAGGAGGGCGCCGACCGCCGTGCCGCGCAGGATGGACGGCGCCATGCGGCGCAGGTCTTCGCGGGTGGGCAGCAGCCCGGTCACCGGCGCGATCTGCACGGCGGTGGGCTCGCGCCTCTGCTGCGCCAGGTTCTCGACAATCTCGGCCAGGCCGAAGACCCCCATGGCCAGCGCCGTGAACTCCAGTCCGTCCATGAGCTCGGGCAGGCCTGCCGAAAAACGCACGGTTCCCGAGTTGACGTCGGTGCCGGCCAGGCTCAGCAACAGCCCCAGCACCACCAGCCCGAGCGATTTCTCGATTCGGTCGGGAGACAGGGCGATGGCGCCGACGAGTCCCAGCAGCATGAGCGAGAAATACTCGGCCGGTCCGAACTGGAAGGCGACCTGGGTCAGCGGCACGGCCAAGGCGGCCACGATGAGCACGCCGATGCTGCCCGCGATGAACGAACCGATGGCCGCCGCGCTCAAGGCCGGGCCCGCACGGCCCTGGCGGGCCATCTGGTGGCCGTCGATCACCGTGACGGCCGACGACGATTCGCCGGGCAGCTTGAGCAGGATGGCCGTGGTCGAGCCCCCATACTGCGCGCCGTAGTAGATGCTGGCCAGCATGATGAGCGCGGCGGTGGGGGGCAGGTTGTAGGTGACGGGCAGCAGCATGGCGATGGTCGCCACCGGCCCCAGGCCCGGCAGCATGCCGATGAGCGTGCCCACCAGGCATCCGGCCAGCGCATACAGCAGGTTCTGGGGCGTCGCCGCGACGGAGGCCCCCAGCATGAGGTTGTCGAGTAATTCCATAGGGTCGTGTCGCCCGTCACGCAGGCCACAGCGGCAGCGGCAGGCCAAGCAGCCAGACAAAAATGGCAACGTTGAGCGCGGCCAGCACCAGTCCGTTGAGGATCGCGGTGCGCCCGTTGAATTCATGGCTGGCCCGACTGGCCAGCAACACCAGCAGCACGATGGCCGCGGGCAGGCCCAGCGGGGCCAGCGCCAGCGCGAAGGCCAGCGTCGAGCCGGTGATCCAGGCCAGCCCGCGCCAGTCCCAGGGCGCCAGTGCGGCGGCGGCGCGTCTTTGCCGAATGCCGCGCGCCAGCACCACGAGTCCCAGCAGGACCAGCACGCCGCTCAGGCCGAGCGGGAAGTAGCCCGAGCCCATGGCCAGCGCGGTGCCGATGGGGTAGTCCGCCGACGCCCAGCCGAAGGCCAGCCCCAGGACCACATAGGCTGAGCCCAGGACGGTGTCGCGGTTGGCCAGATGCACCTGCCTGGCCATCTCAGGAGGCTTTGATCTGGGCTGCCTGTGCGGCCCGCCGGTAGGTGTCGATGTCGCGTGTGATCGTCGCGTCGACCTCGCCCGGCGTGGACGCCGCGATGTTGAACCCCAGGTCTTCCAGTTGCCGGCTGATGGACGGGTCGCGCAGCACCGCCACCGTGTCGCGATGGATCTGCTCGATCACGGCAGGCGGCGTCTTGCTGGGCACCAGCAGGCCCTGCCAACTCTCGACCACGTAGTCCTTCACGCCCAACTCCTGCAGCGTGGGGACATCGGGCAGGGCCTTGGAGCGCTCCTGGGTGGTCACCGCCAGCGCGACCAGCTTGCCCGCCCGCACGTTCTCGGTGGCCGCCGCGAGGGTGATCAGCATGGCATCGATATGGCCGCCAAGCACGTCCAGCGTGGCGGGACCGCCGCCCGGGTAGGGAATGTTGTTGGTCTTGACGCCCAGCTTGGCGTTGAGCATCTCGACGGCCAGGTGCTGAAGGCTGCCGTTGCCGCCGGGCAGGGCCAGCGTGATGGGCTGGCTGCGTTGTTTGAGCAGGGCCACGTATTCGCCGAAATTCTTGACGCCCAGGCCGGGCCGGACCACCAGCAGCTGCGGGTTGACGACGGCCTTGGTGATGCCCTTGAGGTCTGTGCTGGCGTTGTAGGGCAGGGTGGTCCCGATGGCGGGGCTGACGGCCAACTGGTCGCCGCCGAGCAGCAGGGTGTAGCCGTCGGCCGGGGCGCGCACGACTTGCGAGGTGCCGATACTGCTGCTGGCGCCGGGAAGGTTCTCGACCACCACGGTCTGCTTCCAGGTGTCGCCCAGCCGCTGCGCCAGCACGCGGGCCAGCTTGTCGGCGCTGCCGCCTGCGGACACCGGCACCACGATGCGCACGGACTTGGAGGGGAAGCTGCCGCTCTGCGCAAAGGCGCGAGGGGCTCCGAAGGCCAGGGCCGCTGCGGCCGGCGCGATGGCCGTGGCGGCCTGGAGGAAGGAACGGCGTTTCATGGGGAGGATCGGTCGAAGGAATGTCGTTGGGGATCAGGCGTGGGCCGCGAAGGGTTGGCCGACGACGAGCCTGGATGCCTGGCCGTCGAGACCGACCGGGACGTCGCCTTCGAGCGTGATGCGGAAAAGGATGCACTTCACGTCGAGGTAGGCGAAATCTCCAGGCCCTTGGTGCGCCGTCGCGCGGTTGTCCCAGAAGGCGATGCTGCCGGGTGCCCAGCGAAAGCGCACGGTGTATTCGGGACGCGTGATCTCGGTGAACAGCAACTCCAGGATGTGGCGGCTTTCTTCCTCACTCACGCCGTTGATGCGCCGGGTGAAGCCGGGGTTGACGAACAGGATGCGTTCGCCGGTCTCCGGGTGCACGCGGACCACGGGATGATCCGAGGCATTGGGGTTGGCCTTGACCTTGGCGGCGTAGACCGTCGCATTGTCGAAGTCGTTGTTGTAGCCGCCGAACTGGTGGCGCGCCCACAGGCCGTCGGCCAGTTTCCTGACGGGCTCCGACAGGTGCGCGTAGGCGGCTACCAGATTGGTGAAGAGGGTATCGCCGCCATCGGGTTGCCGAAGCGCTGGGCAAAGGCCAGGTGCTCCGCATGCCCGATGTGCTGATCGCGAAAGAACACGACTTTCCATTGGTGGAGTGCCGCGCGGATCTGCTGGACCTCATCCTCGCTCAGCGGTTCGCGCAGGTCGATGCCGTGGATTTCCGCGCCGGTGAATACCGACAGGGGGCGGATGTCGAGACGGGGCCGGGTCGAGACGGTCATGCGTGGGGTCCAGGTCGAGGGGGGAGGGAATGAGCGCGTGCCGTCACGTCAGGCCGCAGCCAGATCCGCAGGGCTGCGGCGGGCCGCGCCGGCGCGCAGCAGCGGAATCAGCGCGCGGCCGAAGTCGGCCGCGTCCGTGCGTGGATCGAAGCCACGAAACAGAAAACGGGTCACGCCGGCATTGACGTATTTCAGGAGCGCCTGGGCAACCTGCTCCGCGGGGCCGACGATGGCCGTGGTATTGCCTGGCGCGTTGGTGGCGCGCGCCACGCCGGTATAGAGACGCTCGTCCAGCACGTCGCCACGGGCGATCTGGGCCAGCAGCCGCCGCGAGCCCTCGTTCTCCGGTTGGTCCGAGGGCACGATGCCGCCGAAGACCTTGGAGTCGCGGCCCCAGAGGCCGCTCTGGCGCGTCTCGTCCGCGATGCCTCGGGCTCGTGCCCAGGCCTGCGCCTCGGTGTCCCCAAGCACGACGCGGATGGACACGCTGAAGCCGGGCTTGCGGCCGTGGCGGGCCGAGGCCTCGTGCACGCGCCCGATCAGCTCGCGCGTGCCGTCCAGCGATTCGCCCCACAGCGCATAGTGGTCGGCGTGGCGCGCGGCCACTTCCAGAGCCGCCGCCGAAGCGCCCCCGAAGGAGATCGAAATGCCGCCTGGCTGCAGCGGCTTGGGTTCGTGAGAGCCTTGCTCGAACCGGTAATGCGTGCCCGCATGGTCGACCGGACCCGTGCTGGCCCAGAGCGTGCGCAGGATGTGCAGGTACTCGTCGGTGCGCGCATAGCGCTCGTCGTGGGCGAGGTAATCGCCGTCACGGCGCTGTTCCTGCTCGCGTCCACCCGTGATCACGTGCAGCAGCAGCCGGCCCTGCGTGTAGTGATCCAGCGTGGCGAGCTTGCGCGCGGCGAGGGTGGGCGAGATGAAGCCCGGGCGGTGCGCCAGCAGGAACCTGAGCGTGCGCGTGACGCCGGCGGCGCGCGCCACCGTCAGGAAGTTGTCGGCCCAGCCGGCATTGTGTGGCAGCAGCACACCGTCGAAGCCCGCGGCTTCGTGCGCGCGAGCCGTTTGCTCGATGTGCGCGATATCGAAGCCCGGTCCGGTGGCGGCGATGGTTTCCGAGAAGAGGCGCGGGTAAAGCGTGCCGTAAAGCTCGAGGCTCATGTTCGTGTACTCCTGCTCAGGCCTGGGCCAGGGGGATGCCCGCGGCCTTGATGACGCGGTCGTTGACGGTGGTCTCGGTTCGAAGCAGCCGGCTGATCTCGTCGCGGGACAGCGGCTTGATCTCCACGCCCAACGCCTGCAGTTCGCCGGTGACTTCGGGGTCCCGGGCCAGCGCCAGGAAGGCCTGGTGCAGTTTTTCCACGACGTCGCCTGGCGTGGAGGCGCGCACGGCCGCCAGGAAGAAGTTGGTGGCTTCCCAATGGGGGACCGAGGTTTGATCGATCTGCGGCACGCCCGGCAGGTCGGGGGCCGAGGTGGCGCCGCTGTAGGCCAGGCCCTTGAGCGCGCCCGACCTGACGTAGCTTGCGGCCAGCGGGTCGAGCACGAGCTGCACGTGGCCGCCCACGGCGTCCTGCAGCGCCAGGGCCGAGCCGCGATAAGGCACGTGCACCAGGTCGATGCCCGTGCGCAGCTTGAGGTACTCGCCTGCGATGTGCCCGCCGGTGCCGTTGCCCGCCGTGCCGTAGTTGATCCGGCCTGGCTGGCGCCTGGCCAGCGCGATGAGTTCGTCCAGGGTGTTCACGCCCAGCGAGGGATGCGCCGCAAAGACGAACCGCACGTGGCCCAGGAAGCCCACCGGCACGAAGTCCTGGAAGGGCGAGTAGGGCGCCCCGATGATCTGGGGCGCCGAAGTCAGGTTGCCGCTGGAAGCGTTGAGCAGCGTGTAGCCATCGGCCGGGGCGCGCGCGACGTGATCGGTGCCCAGCGTGCCGCCCGCGCCTCCCTTGTTGTCGACCACAAGAGGCTGGCCCAGCAGCGCCTGCAGTCGCTTGCTGACGACGCGCGAGACCAGGTCATTGGTACCGCCGGGCGGATAGGGGCAGACGTAGTGGATGGGGCGCGACGGATAGCCCGCCTGCGCCAGCACGGCATCCGAGGCGGCAGTTGCGGCAGCCAAGGCGGCCGCGCGGGCCAGGAGTTGGCGTCGGGAGAATTTGCTCATGGTCGGGTCCAGGGCGACGGCGGCTGCGGTCTGGTGTCAGGGAACCTCTTCGTTTTCCATTATTTTTATAAAAACATGGAAAAATTGGGATGTTGTTTCCGGAATTCTGCGTACGGACGCACGCCGGGAGAACGAACCAAAGCAAATATGGATAGCGGCCACCTGCATAACTGCCCGGAGCCGCGCAGGCGCCGGGTCACGCGCAGGGGCGCGGGGGTGTGCGGTCGGGCGATGAGCACACACGCGCGCGGCGAGGGCCCGCGATGCCGCAAAGGCCCGGGCGCTGGCCAAGGCAGAGACAGAGGCAGGCGGGGAGCCGTCCGCCAGGGACGGAAGGCCGGTCAGGCGGCCGAGAAACGCGCGACGGCGCGGGCCGATACCGATGAGCCCAGCATGTTCGCGCCGCGCACGAGCATCGGGCGCATGGCATCGCGCTGGTCTTCGGTGAAGGCCGGTGTGGGGCCGGTCAAGGTGAGGGCCCCGATGACGTGGGACGCGGCGGTCGACACCAGCACGCCTTGCGCGGAGATCCCTTCGACGTTTTCTTCGAGGTTGGTGGCCAGCCCTTCCTGGGCGATGCGGTCCAGTTGCTCGAACAGCGCGCGGCGCTTCGTGATGGTGCTGGCCGTGCGCGCGGCATAAGGGGCGGGGCCGAGCAGATGTTCCCGGGCCGCCTCATCGAGCGTGCTCAGCAACAGCTTGCCCGAGACCGAGCAGTGCAGCGGTGCCTGGACCTGCGTGTCGATATAGGGCGCAATGGCGTGGCTGCCCGTGACGGCCTCGAGGACCAGCCGTTGCGTGCCGAGGAATACCGTGAGCAAGGCGGTCGCCGAGAACTGGGCCTGCAACTGCCGCAGCACGTCGATCGCGTCCCGCCGCAGCATGTTGAGCGGGTGGTCCAGCGGCAGCGGCGCCACGGCGGGGATGCCCACGCAGTGGCGGCCGCTCATGTCGCGATAGGTCCTGCCGAGCTGCTCGAGTGTCTGGAGCTGCCGATGGACCGTGCTGGACGGCAACTGCGTCGATTCCGAAATCTCGGCCAGGGTCAGTGGCCGGGCCGCTTGCAGCAGACAGTCCAGGATGGCCAGACCGCGCGCGAGCGCACCCGAGTCTTGTGGCGCGCGGCGAACATCTTCCGATTCCGAGGTCCGGCGAGGAGGCATGGCGGCTTACGAACAATGAAAGAGTCTATGCGCGGGCATGGCAATCCCGAGGCCGGCGGTTCCGCCGGGACGGTGCCGGGGCGAGGACCCGGCCGGCCTGTCCCGGCACGGTCTCGCCCATGCGTTCTTACAGCTCGACGCAGTCGAAACGCACGTCCGGGTTCACGTCGGCGTCGTAGTCCACATCGCTGCGGCCGAAGCCGAACAGCTTGAGGAAGTCGTGCTTGTAGCCGGCGTAGTCGGTCAGCGCGAACAGGTTCTCGGTCGTGACCTGCGGCCACAGGGCCTGGCAGGCGTTCTGCACGTCGTCGCGCAGTTCCCAGTCGTCCAGGCGCAGGCGGTGCTCGGCATCGGTCTGGGGCGCCTGGCCGTCGGTGCGGTAGAGGCGGTCGCGGAACAGGCGGTCGAGCTGGTCCTGCGTGCCTTCGTGCAGCTTCTTTTCCTTCATGATCTTGTAGACCATGGCGATGTACAGCGGCATCACGGGGATGGCGGCGCTGGCCTGCGTCACCACGGACTTGAGCACGGCCACGGCCGCGCCGCCTTGCACCGATGCCTGCAGGCTGGCGTCCAGGCGGCGCGCGGTGGCGTCGAGGTCGGCCTTGGCGCGGCCGAGCGCGCCGTGCCAGTAGATGGGCCAGGTGATCTCGGTGCCGATGTAGCTGAAGGCCACCGTGCGCGCGGCAGGGGCCAGCACGCCGGCGGCGCCCAGCGCGTCGATCCACAGCTGCCAGTCCTGGCCGCCCATGACGGTCACGGTGTCGGCGATCTCTTCCTCGGTCGCGGGTGGCACCGAGGCTTCGATGATGCTGTCCTTGTTGGTGTCGATGGCGGTGGCCGTGTAGGTCTGGCCGATGGGCTTGAGCGCCGAGCGCTTGAGCTCGCCCGTGGCGGGCAGCTTGCGCACGGGCGAGGCCAGCGAGTAGATGACCAGATCGACCTGGCCGCCCATCTCGTTCTTGATCAACTCGATCACCTTGGCACGCGCTTCGTCGGAGAAGGCGTCGCCGTTGATCGACTTGCTGTAGAGCCCGTCGGCCTTGGCGAACTTGTCGAAGGCCGCGGCGTTGTACCAGCCGGCGGTGCCGGGCTTGGTTTCGCTGCTGGGTTTTTCGAAGAACACGCCCAGCGTGTCGGCGCCAAAACCGAAGGCCGCCGTGACGCGTGCGGCCAGGCCGTAGCCGCTGGAGGCGCCGATGACCAGCACCTTCTTGGGACCGTCGTTGCGCACGCCGCGTGCGCGCGTGGCCTCGATCTGCTCAAACACGTTGCGTTCGCAGCCGACCGGGTGCGTGGTGGTGCAGATGAAACCGCGGACCTTGGGGTGGATGATCAATTGGATACCTCTTGAATGGTTCGTCGAGAGACGGCTGGCCGCATCTTAACGAAGGGGCGGCGGGCCTTGAAAAAAAATCCCGCCAGCCACGGGGGCCGGCGGGATGGGCGTGGTGGGGCAGGGGCTCAGCTGAACAGGTTCTTGGCCTTGTCGAACCAGCTCTTGTCCGACGGGCTGTGCTTGGCGCCGCCCTTCTTGAAGGACTCGTCGAGCTCCTTGATCAGCTTGCGCTGGTGCTCGGTGAGCTTGACCGGCGTTTCCACCAGCACGTGGCAGTACAGGTCGCCCGGGTAGCTCGAGCGCACGCCCTTGATGCCCTTGCCGCGCAGGCGGTAGGTCTTGCCGTTCTGCGTGCCTTCGGCGATGTCGATGCCGGCCGCGCCGCCCAGCGTGGGCACCTCGATCTCGCCGCCCAGCGCCGCGGTGGTCACGCTCACGGCGACCTGGCAGTGCAGGTCGTCGCCGTCGCGCTCGAACACCTCGTGCTTCTTGATGTGGACCTCGATGAAGAGGTCGCCGGGTGGGCCGCCGTTGGTGCCGGGCTCGCCATTGCCCACGCTGCGGATGCGCATGCCGTCGTCGATGCCGCCGGGGATCTTGATCTCCAGCGTCTTGTGGCTCTTGAGCTTGCCCTGGCCGTGGCAGGACGTGCAGGGCTCGGGGATGATCTTGCCGCTGCCGTGGCACTGCGGGCAGGTCTGCTGCACGGCAAAGAAGCCCTGGCGCATCTGCACCGAGCCGCTGCCGTGGCAGGTGGTGCAGGTGATGGGGCTGGTGCCGGGCTTGGCGCCCGAGCCGTGGCAGGTCTCGCAGTCGTCCCAGCTCGGGATGCGGATCTGCGTTTCCTTGCCGGCTGCCGCTTCCTCCAGCGTGATCTCCATGGCGTAGCTCAGGTCGCTGCCACGGTACATCTGGCGCCCGCCGCGCTGGCCGCCGCGCTGTCCGAAGACGTCGCCGAAGATGTCGCCGAAGGCCTCGGCAAAGCCGCCGAAGCCCTCGCCGCCGCCCATGCCGCCGCGCATGTTGGGGTCCACGCCGGCGTGGCCGTAGCTGTCATAGGCCGCGCGCTTTTGCGCGTCCGAGAGCATCTCGTAGGCCTCTTTGACCTCCTTGAACTGCTCTTCGGCCTTCTTGGCGGCGTCGCCCTGGTTGCGGTCGGGGTGGTGCTTCATCGCCAGCTTGCGATAAGCCTTCTTGATGTCGTCTTCGCTGGCGTTCTTGGCAACGCCCAGAACCTCGTAGTAGTCGCGTTTCGTGGCCATGGATGGTGTGCGTGCTGCGTGTCGGGTGGTGGGTCAAGCTGCAGGTTTCATGCCGGCGGCGGGTGCCGGCCGGCGTGGTGCGGGCCGCTCGCCAAATGCGCAAGGCTGGAGGGCCCCCCGAAGGGCCCGTCCAGCCTTGGCGCCGTGCATGAAGGATCAGTCCTTCTTCACTTCCTTGACTTCGGCGTCGACGACATTGTCGTCGGCCGGCTTGGCCGAGGCTTCGGGGCCGGCCGCAGCGGCGGCGGCCTGCGCGTCGGCGTAGACCTTCTCGCCCAGCTTCTGGCTGGCTTCGATCAGGGTGGTGGTCTTGGCCTCGATGGCGTCCTTGTCCTCGCCCTTGAGCGCTTCTTCCACGTCCTTGATGGCGGCCTCGATCTTGTCCTTCTCGCCCGCGTCAAGCTTGTCGCCATGCTCGCCCAGCGCCTTGCGGGTGCTGTGCACCAGCGCTTCGCCCTGGTTGCGCGCCTGCACCAGGTCGAGCTTCTTCTTGTCCTCGGCGGCGTTGAGCTCGGCGTCTTTGACCATGGCCTGGATCTCGTCTTCCGACAGACCCGAGTTGGCCTTGATGGTGATCTTGTTCTGCTTGCCCGTGCCCTTGTCCTTGGCGCTCACGTTGAGGATGCCGTTGGCGTCGATGTCGAACGACACCTCGATCTGCGGCGTGCCGCGCGCGGCCGGGGCAATGCCTTCGAGGTTGAACTCGCCCAGCGCCTTGTTGGCCGCGGCGATTTCACGCTCGCCCTGGAACACCTTGATCGTCACGGCCGGCTGGTTGTCGTCGGCGGTCGAGAAGGTCTGCGCGAACTTGGTCGGGATGGTCGTGTTCTTGGCGATCATCTTGGTCATCACGCCGCCCAGCGTCTCGATGCCCAGCGACAGCGGGGTCACGTCCAGCAGCAGCACGTCCGTACGGTCGCCCGAGAGCACCTGGCCTTGAATGGCGGCGCCCACGGCCACGGCTTCGTCGGGGTTGATGTCGCGGCGCGGCTCCTTGCCGAAGAACTCCTTGACCGCTTCCTGCACCTTGGGCATGCGGGTCTGGCCGCCGACCAGGATCACGTCGTTGATGTCGCTGACTTTCACGCCGGCGTCCTTGATGGCGGTGCGGCAGGGCGCGATCGAGCGGGCGATCAGGTCGTCGACCAGCGACTCGAGCTTGGCACGCGTGAGCTTGAGGTTCAGGTGCTTCGGGCCCGAGGCGTCGGCCGTGATGTAGGGCAGGTTGATGTCGGTCTGCGCGCTGGTGGACAGCTCGATCTTGGCCTTCTCGGCAGCTTCCTTCAGGCGCTGCAGGGCCAGCACGTCCTTGGACAGGTCAACGCCTTGCTCTTTCTTGAACTCGCCGATGATGTAGTCGATGATGCGCTGGTCGAAGTCTTCGCCGCCCAGGAAGGTGTCGCCGTTGGTCGACAGCACTTCGAACTGCTTTTCGCCGTCCACGTCGGCGATCTCGATGATCGACACGTCGAAGGTGCCGCCGCCCAGGTCATACACGGCGATCTTGCGGTCGCCCTTGTCCTGCTTGTCCAGGCCGAAGGCCAGGGCCGCCGCGGTGGGTTCGTTGATGATGCGCTTGACTTCCAGGCCGGCGATGCGGCCGGCTTCCTTGGTGGCCTGGCGCTGGGCGTCGTTGAAGTAGGCCGGCACCGTGATCACGGCTTCGGTCACGGGCTCGCCCAGGTAGTCCTCGGCGGTCTTCTTCATCTTGCGCAGCACGTCGGCCGAGACTTGCTGCGGCGCCATCTTCTTGCCGCGCACTTCCACCCAGGCGTCGCCGTTGTCGGCCGCCGCGATGGTGTAGGGCATCAGGTCGATGTCCTTCTGCACTTCTTTTTCGGTGAACTTGCGGCCGATCAGGCGCTTGATCGCGTACAGCGTGTTGCGCGGGTTGGTGACCGCCTGGCGCTTGGCCGAGGCGCCGACCAGCACTTCGCCGTCTTCCTGGTAGGCAATGATGGAAGGCGTGGTGCGCGCGCCTTCGGCGTTTTCGATGACCTTGGGGGTGTTGCCTTCAAGAACGGCCACGCACGAGTTGGTCGTGCCCAGGTCAATACCGATGATTTTTCCCATGTTGTTGGACTCCTGTATCTGAAAATTTCGTCTGAATCCGATCTGCGGCCCGTGGAACTTTTTTCAAGACGGGGCGCCGTCGGCGTTGTTCAAAAAAGAGGCAGCGGGCGGGCTCAGCCGGCCGCGGTCACCGTCACCAGGGCCGGGCGCAGCACGCGGTCGGCGATCAGGTAGCCTTTTTGCAGCACGGCAACCACCGTGTTGGGGTCCTGCTCGGCGGGCACGACGGAGATCGCCTGGTGCTGGTGCGGGTCGAACTTCGTGCCGGCGGCCGGGTCGATGGCCAGCACCTTGTTGCGCTCCAGCGCCTGCTTGAGCTGGCTGAGCGTGACCTGCGAGCCTTCGCGCAACTGCTCCTGGCTCGCGTTGTCGATGGCCAGGCCCGCCTCCAGGCTGTCCACCACGGGCAGCAGGCTTTCGGCGAAGCTCTCGACACCGAACTTGCGGGCCTTGGCAACCTCGTCCTCGGCGCGGCGGCGAACGTTCTGCACGTCGGCCTGGGCGCGCAGGTACTGGTCGGCCAGCTCGGCGTTCTGGGCCTTGAGGGTCTCCAGTTCCGCCGTCAGCGCTGCCAGATCCTGCTGGTTGGCAGCCAGAGCGGCCTCCGCTTCCTCGGGGGAAAAAGGCGCATCGATGGGGGCGCTGCCCTCGGCAGGGGCGGCCTCGGGCGGGTTTTTCTCGAGATCTGACATGGTGTTGGAAGCAAAAGGAAAAAAGGACAGCCTTCAACCTAGGGGTGGCCGCAATGATTTCAAGAGTGAAATCCGCAAGGCGGCGTGGCCGCCGGGCCGCCGGTACGAAGGCTCGGTCCGGTGTCGTTCGCGCGCGGCCGTGGCAGGCCGGCGCGAAGGGGGGCTTAGCCCTGGACGGCGATCAGTTCAACGTCGAACTTGAGCGTGGCGTTGGGCGGAATCACGCCACCGGCGCCACGGGCGCCGTAGCCCAGCTGGGCCGGGATGATCAGGGTGCGCTGGCCGCCCACCTGCATGCCGGCGACGCCTTCGTCCCAGCCCTTGATCACGTGGCCGGCGCCCAGCGGGAACACGAAGGGGTCGTTGCGGTCGCGGCTGGAGTCGAACTTCGCGCCCTGCTGGCCGTCCTGGTAGAGCCAGCCGGTGTAGTGCACGGTCACGTACTGGCCGGGCTTGGCGGCATCGCCAGTGCCGACGACGGTGTCTTCGTATTGCAGGCCGGAGGGCGTGGTGGTCATGGGAGCAGGTCCTTGGGCTTTCGATGAAAAAAAGCGGCGCCATCAGGGCAAGCCGCAACCGCTTATTGTATGGGCAATTATTTTGGGAGCGATGACGCCGGGCGAGCCTGGTTGGGCGTGCAAAACACGACGATCGGGTGATGCGGCACGGCCCGGATTGCACACGCAAGAGCGCCGCGCCCATCAGGGGAGCGGCGTCGGTGTCTCGAAAGGGGGAGCGGCTGCGAAGTGGGCCTGGTGTCAGGCGGCAGCGATGAAAAGAAGAAGGTGACGAGCCTTGACCCCGGCACTGGCGCCGCAGTTAGGGCTGCTTGGTTCCCCACCTGACCCGGTTGGCTGTTTAACCATGCGGGAAGGCCCGTCAGGTCGCTATTGTAGGCGACGTTGGGCCTCGGCCTCGCCAAAGGTCAGTGTCAAAAGGTATTTGACCTCGCCGGTCAGGCGTTCGAAGTCTTCGGTGCAGCGGGCCTGGCTGAGCTGGCGCAGCAGGCGGCCCACGCGCGGGTGCATACAACCGTCCAATGCGCGGACCAGGCCGGCCGTGCGGATGCACTCCAGGTCGAGGACGGTGTCCTCGTCAGCGAATTCGGATTGGCAGACTCGTTTTAGCATGGCGCAAAGGCTAGCTCCACTCCGTGTTGGGATAGGACCTAGGGATTAGACCTTTTGTTGCATCGCACAAGGTTGCCGACTCTAGGGAATTTCCTGGCGCTTCGCAAGCACGTCCCGGATCGTTGGCCGGTCTGGTCGGATTTCCGCGGGCCTGGCGACAGACCGCCATGGCCGGGCAAACGGCTTGTCACTGGCGGTTTTTGCTCCTCTTTTTTCGTGGGTTTTTCGCCGCACCGCGTGTCGCGGCAAGGCCGGCGCAGTAAGGCGCGGCGCAGGCCGCCATCGGGGTAGGATGGCGGCAAAGAAAAAAGCGGGCCGCGCATCGCGGCACCGCCCGGTTTGTTTCAGGGAGGAATCATGATCACCTGCATCGATCGCTGGGCCGCCGCGGCCTTGCTGGCCGTGGGCCTGTCGGCCATCGGGCTCGACCCCGGCCCCTCGTCCCTTCAGGCACGCCACGACATGGCCGACGCAGTGGCCGCGCTGCGGCCCCTGGCCCAGGCGTCGGCGCCCGAGCATGCCGGGGCGCCGCACGAGGTGGTCGCGAGCCCGTTCTAGTTCAGTCGTGCAGCGACGCCAGAAACTGCCGCAGCTCCGGCGTCTGCGGGTTGCCGAACAGCTCGGCGGGCGCGCCCATCTCGTGCACGCGGCCCTGGTGCATGAAGATCACGCGGTCGGCGACCTTGCGCGCGAAGTTCATCTCGTGCGTGACCATCAGCAACGTCATGCCCTCGGCGGCCAGCGACTCGACCACGCGCAGCACCTCGCCGACCAGTTCCGGGTCGAGCGCGCTGGTGATCTCGTCGCACAGCAGCACGGCCGGGTCCATGGCCAGTGCGCGCGCAATGGCCACGCGCTGCTGCTGCCCGCCCGAGAGCTGGTCGGGCATGGCGTCGAATTTTTCGGCCAGGCCCACGCGGGCGAGCAACTGGCGCGCCCGCTCGGCGTTCTCGCGTTCGGCCTTCTTCTTGACCAGCATGGGCGCGAGCATCACGTTCTTGCCCACCGTCAGGTGCGGAAACAGGTTGAAGTTCTGGAAGATCATGCCCACGCGCTGGCGCAGCGCGCGCATGGCCATGGCGCTCTCGTACAGCAGCGGCTTGCCGTCCACCGTGAGCGCACCTTCCTGGAAAGCCTCCAGGCCGTTGATGCAGCGCAGCAGCGTGCTCTTGCCCGAGCCGCTCTTGCCGATGATGGCGATCACCTCGCCGCGCTGCACGTCCAGATCGATCCCCTTGAGCACCTCGTTGCTGCCATAGGACTTGCGCAGCGCGGTGATGCGCCCGATGGGCGCGCCCAGCTGGGTGTGCGGCTCGGCCAAGGTGGCCGCAGAGGAAGGCGTGGATTCAACGACGGCCGGCATGGAGTTTCCTTTCAAGCGTCTTGGCGTACAGGCTCACGGGGAAGCACAGCACGAAGTAGATGAGCGCGACCACGGCAAAGACCAGCAGCGGCTCGTAAGTGACATTGGCGACCATGCCGCCGGCCTTGGTCAGCTCGATGAAGCCGATGACCGAGGCCAGTGCGGTGCCCTTGATCACCTGCACCAGAAAGCCCACGGTCGGCGGCACGGCGATCTTGAGTGCCTGCGGCAGCACGACGTGGCGCAGCAGCTCGCCAAAGCTCAGCGCCAGGCTGTGCGCGGCCTCCCACTGGCCCTTGGGAATGGCGGCCACGCAGCCGCGCCAGATCTCGGCCAGGAAGGCGCTGGTGTAGAGCGTGAGCGCCAGCGCCGCTGACACCCAGGCCGAGGTCTGCACGCCCAGCAGCGCCAGGCCGAAGTAGGCCAGAAACAATTGCATGAGCAGCGGCGTGCCCTGAAAGAGCTGCACGTAGCCGCCGACCAGGCGGCCAACCACGCGGTTGCCGCCCAGGCGGGCGACCAGCAGCGCCAGCCCGACCAGGCCGTCGCCGACGAAGGCGATGAGCGAAAGCGCCACCGTCCAGCGCGCGGCCAGCAGCAGGTTGCGCACGATGTCCCAGAGGGTGAAGTCAACCATGGTGAAAGTCCTCGGGGTTCAGCGGCCGAACACGAAGCGCGGGCCGGCCCAGTTGAGCAGGCGGCGCACGGCCACGGCCAGCGCCAGGTAGGTCAGCGTGGCCACGATGTAGGCTTCAAAGGCGCGGAAGTTGCGGCTCTGGATCAGGTTGGCCGCGTAGCTCAGCTCTTCGGTCGAGATCTGGCTGCACACGGCCGAGCCCAGCATCACGATGATGATCTGGCTGACCAGCGCGGGCCAGACCTTGCGCAGCGCCGGCGGCATGACCACGCGCGCAAAGATCTGCAGGCGGCTCAGCGCCAGGCTCTGCGCGGCCTCGATCTGGCCGCGCGGCGTGGCCTCGATGCCGGCGCGGATGATCTCGGTGGCGTAGGCGCCCAGGTTGATCACCATCGCCAGGATGGAGGCGGCTACGGGCGAGAGCTTGATGCCCAGCGCAGGCAGGCCGAAGAACAGGAAGAAAAGCTGCACGATGAAGGGCGTGTTGCGGATCAGCTCGACATAGGCGCCGGCCGTCCAGCCCAGCCAGGCCGGGCCTTGCGAGCGCGCCCAGGCGCAGGCCACGCCCAGCAGCGTGCCCAGCACGGTGGCAATGGCCGTCAGCCCCAGCGTCCAGGCCACGCCCGTGAGCAGCATCGGCCATTGGCTGAGCACGGCCGGGAAATCAAGTTCAATGGACATGGGCAGGAGGGAAGGTTGGGGAGGATGGCGAAGGCCGCGGCCTTCGCGTCATGCAGGGTTACAGCGGCAGGTTGCCGGTCTCGCGCTTGAGCCACTTCTGCGAGAGTTTTTCGAGCGAGCCGTCGGCCTTGGCTGCCAAGATGATCTCGTTGACCTTGGCGCGCAGCGCGTCCTCGCCCTTGGCCACGCCGATGAAGTTGGGACTTTCCTTGAGCAGCAGCTTGTATTCGGCGTCCAGGCGCGGGTTCTTCTGGATCAGCGTGGCGACGTTGGAGACGCTGGTGGCGATGACCTGGGGTCTGGCCGGCGGCGAAGGCGGCGGTGGTGGCGGCCTGGTCCTCGAAGCGCTTGACCGTCATGTCGGCCGGGCCGACCTTGGTCAGTTCCTCGTCCTCCATGGCGCCGCGCGTGACGGCGATGGTCTTGCCCGAGAGGTCGGCGAAGGACTTGACCGTCAGCGTCTTGGGCGCGAACACGCCCTGGTAGAAGGGCGCGTAGGCGTGGGTGAAGTCGATCACCTTCTCGCGCTCGGGATTCTTGCCCAGCGTGGAGATCACCAGGTCGGCCTTCTTGGTCTGCAGGTAGGGGATGCGGTTGGCGCTGGTCACCGGCACCAGCTCGACCTTGGCGCCGAGCTTGTCGGCGATCAGTTTGGCCATGTCCACGTCCAGGCCCTGGGGCTGCAAATCGAGGCCCGCGAAGCCGTAGGGCGGGAAGTCCGTGGGCACGGCGATCTTGATGGTCTTGCTCTTCTGGATGTCGGCCAGCGCGTTCTGCGCGTGGGCGACGGCGCTGGCGCCGAACAGGGCGGCGGCGATCAGGGCGAGCGAGAAGTGGCGTTTGCCGAGGCGGGTCATAGCAAGGCTCCAAGGTAGGACGAGTCGTCGTCGGGTTTCGGTTGGGAACGGGCAGCGCGGCCGCGCGGGCGCGGCTGCAGCGCGGGCGGCGTGGGAATGGGTTGCAGCGCGGTGCGCAGTTGCGCCAGCGGGTCGTGGTCGGCCGGCTTGCGCAGCGTGTCGCTGATGGTGCCGATGTGCTCGGCCATCAGCGCCTCGGCGCGCGCCATGTCGCCGGCTTCGAGGGCGGCGACGATGTGCACGTGGTCCTCGCACGACTGCGCCGCGTCGTGCAGCGACTGGTAGCGCATGGCCACCAGCGTGGTGCGCGCCGTCAGGTCGCGCAGCGTGTTGGCCAGCAGCCGGTTGCCCAGGCATTCGGCCAGGCAGACGTGGAAGTCGCCCAGCAGGTAGCTGCGCGTGCCCACGTCGTCGCCAGCCAGCGCCGCGCGTTCTTCGCTGACGTGGGCCTTGAGCTTGGCGATGGCCTGCGGGGCCAGGTGGGTGTGCTGGCGGATCAGCCCGCGCTCGATCACCTGGCGGGCATCAAACGCCTCGCGCGCTTCTTCGGGGGTGGGTTCGACCACATACCAGCCGCGCCGCGCGCTGACGGTGACGATGCCGCGCGTGGCCAGTTGCATCAGCGCCTCGCGCACCAGCGTGCGGCTGCAGTCGAACAGCAGGGCCAGCGGCTGCTCGCCCAGGCGCTGGCCGGGTTCGAGCTTGCGCGCGAGCACGGCTTCGAGGATGCGCTGGGCGATGGCGGTCGAGGTGGTGGTCATGTCGAGGCCATCGAACGCACGAAGCGTGCCATGCCTCGCAGATTGGTATACAAGCAGAAAAAACGGTGCTGATGGACCTGTTTTGTGCGCTTGTGGTGCGCCGTGGGCCGGCATGAGGCGTGCCGCGCCCTGTCGGGGTGCGTGCGTCCGCGGGCAGGTTGCTGGCCCCAACGGCCAAAGAAAAACCGGCCACGCTGCAGCAGCGTGGCCGGTTCATCGTGCGCCCGGCTGGGGAGCCGGGCGCAGGGGGCGCGGGAATCAGGCGGCGAGCAGGGCGTCGATGTCCTTGCCGGCTTGTGCCAGTGCGGCGGCCTTGACTTCGGGGCCGAAGCCGATGCGCTCGGCGCGGATGAAGCTCACGTCGGTGATGCCGAAGAAGCCGAACACGGCCTTCAGGTAGCTCTCCTGGTGTTCCAGGAAGGCCAGCGCTTCGTTGCCGAAGTAGGCACCGCCGCGGGCCGAGGCAACGATCACCTTCTTGCCGCCGGCCAGGCCTTGCGGGCCGGTTTCGGTGTACTTGAAGGTGCGGCCGGCCTGGGCTACGCGGTCGATCCAGGCGCGCAGCTGGCTGGGCACCGAGAAGTTGTACATGGGCGCGCCCACGACCACCACGTCAGCGGCCAGGAACTGGCTGACCAGGGCTTCGGAGATCGCGTTTTCCTTGCGCTGGGCGTCGGTCAGGCTGGCGTCGTCCAGGCCCAGGCGAAAGCCCAGGGAGTTGATGTCGAGGTGGCTGGGGGCGTTGGCCACCAAATCCAGATAGTCGACCTGGGTGTCGGGCCGGGCGGCCTTCCAGGTCTGGACGATCTGCGCCGTGAGTTGGCGCGAAACGGAGTTGGGGCCCAGCGGGCTCGAGTCGATGTGCAGCAGCTTGGTCATGTCGGATCCTTTGCGATGAATGCGTGCATGGACGGGGCCTGGGTCGGGATGGCTCGGGCCTGGAGTGTCCGCGTGACTCGAATTTAGGGTTACCACCAAGTTTTGATAAGCCACCGTTTTTGAACCAAATTGTTCCACCCATGAGTTCAATGCGACAAAATTCAGGGGTTCTGACGGCGAATTGGCCGTGATTATCAGAGGAATCGTTCCATGCAAGACCTGAATAGCCTGATGTTTTTCTGCGAGGTCGGTCGTAGACCAGGGCGGTTTCGCGGCCGCGGGCCGGGCGCTGGGCGTGCCCAAGTCGCGCCTGTCGCGCCGCGTGGCCGAGCTGGAGGCTTGCCTGGGCGTGCGGCTGCTGCAGCGCACCACGCGCAAGCTGTCGCTGACGGCGGCGGGCCAGGTTTTCTACCGGCACTGCGCCGCCATGAAGGCCGAGGCGCTGGCCGCGACCGAGGCCATTGCGCGCCTGCAGTCCGAGCCGCGCGGCCGGGTCCGTGTGACCTGTCCGGTGACGGTGGCGCAGGTGGTGCTGGCGCCGGTGCTGCCGCGTTTCATGCAGGCGCACCCGCAGGTGCGCATCGACATGGAGGTGACCAACCGCGTGGTCGATCTGGTGGACGAGGGCGTGGACGTGGCCCTGCGCGTGCGCACCACGCTGGAGGAGTCGGGCAGCCTAGTCATCAAGCGCCTGGGCCTGAGCAAGACCGAACTGGTGGCCAGCCCCCGGCTGCTGGCACGCCACGAGCGCGTGGTGCGGCCGCAGGACCTGGCGCGGCTGCCCACGGTGACCATGTCCGGTGTCGAGGGGCGCACGAGCTGGCAGCTAGAGGGGCCCGACGGCGCGGTATTCGCGTTTGAACACGAGCCGCTTCTGCTGGCCGACGACATGCTGACCCTGAAGTCCGCGATGCTCGAAGGCATCGGCGTGGGCTACCTGCCCGACTACATGTGCAGTCAGGACATGGCCGAAGGGCGGCTGGTCTCGGTGCTGCCGGGCTGGGCACCGCCGCTCGGCATCGTGCACGCAGTGTTTCCCTCGCGCCGCGGCTTGGTGCCGGCGGTGCGCGCCTTCCTCGATTTCCTGGGGCAGGAACTGGGGCCGCAGACTGCGCAGGTTTGACACCGTCAGCGCACGGCCGGGTTTACCGCTACCATCGCGGCTCGGCCCCGGGCGCGTGGCGTCCACAGCGTCCGCCTGGGCTCACCCCAAGGTTCACCAAGGAGTTTTTGTGTCTGCATCCGCACGCCAACCCGAGCACAACGTCAACCCTCTCTTCATCGACCGCTGGTCGCCGCGCGCCTTCACGGGCGAGGCCATCGGCGAGCAGGATCTGCTGACCATTCTCGAAGCCGGCCGCTGGGCGCCTTCGGCCTACAACGTGCAGCCCTGGCGCTTCATCTACGCCCGCGCGGGCACGCCGGCCTGGGGACCGCTGTTTGCCACGCTCAACGCCTTCAACCAGAGCTGGGCCCAGCGCGCCTCGGCGCTGATCATCGTGACCTCGGCCAACGAGTCGGTCTCGCCCGGCTCGACCGAAGCCAAGCCCAACCCCTCGTATGAATTCGACGCGGGCGCGGCCTGGGGCTACATCGCGCTGCAGACCACGCTGCTGGGCTGGCACGCCCACGCCATGGCCGGTTTCGACAAGGATCTGGCCCGCAGCAGCCTGGGCATCCCGGCCAACTACACGGTGCAGGCGGCAGTGGCCATCGGCCGCCACAGCGAGGACAAGAGCTTCCTGCCCGAAGGCCTGCAGTCGCGCGACGTGCCCAGCCCGCGCCTGCCGGTCAAGGCCATCGCGGCCGAAGGCCGTTTCGGCTTCGAGGGCTGATCCCGCCGTGCGCCGCCAAGTCCGCCGCGCGGTCGCCGCCGCAGTCGCGGCCTGGGCTTGCGCAGCCGGCCTGAGCGGCGTGTGGGCGGCGCCTCAGTCCAGCGTCGTCGAATCCGTCCAGACCTGCCCGCCGCCGCCCGTGGTGCCGTCGGCCGACGCGCTGCAGGCCCAGCGGCGCGACGCGCCCGACCGCGGTTTTCTCTGGCGCATCAGCCGCGACGGCCGCAGTTCGTGGCTGTACGGCACGCTGCATGTGGGCCGGGCTGAATGGCTGGTGCAGGGGCCGCAGGTTCGCCAGGCCTTGCGGGCCAGCGACGTGATCGCGCTGGAGCTCGATCTGCGCGACCCGGCCACGAGGCAGGTGTTGAGCCAGGCCAGCGCCGCCACGGCGCGTGGCCCCGGCCTGACGCCCGCGCGCCAGGCCGCGCTGGCGCGCGAGATGGCGCAGGCCTGCCTGCCGGTGCAGGCGCTGTCGGTCTTGCCACCGGCCATGCAGGCGGCAACGCTGCTGGCTGGCGCGGGGCGTGCCGACGGCTACTACCCTGATTTTGGCGTCGACCTGGTGCTGGCCGGCCTGCCCAAGCCGCTGGTCGGCCTGGAGCGCGCCGAGGACCAGGTCGCGGCGCTCAGCGGCCGCAACCCGGCCGAGACCGACGCCATGATCGACCAACAACTCAAGAGCCTGGCCTCGGGCCAGGCGCGCGGCGACGTGAGCCGGCTGGCTTCGATCTGGAACACGGGCGATCTGGACGGCCTGCAGCGCTACCTGCGGCAGCACGACGCCAGCAGTTCGCCAGCCGAGCGCGCCTGGACACGCCGCCTGCTCGACGACCGCAACCCGTCGCTGGCGCGCAGCATCGAGCGCCTGCACGCGGGCGGCCAGCGCGTGTTCGCGGCGGTCGGGGCGGCCCACATGGCGGGGCCGCACGGCGTGCCCGCCTTGCTGGCCGCGCGCGGCTTCACGGTCGAGCGCATCGTGTTTGCCGCGCCGGCGCGCGCGGCGCTCAACCCAGGTTCACCTTCACCTTGACGGCCTGGTCCTGGATGGTGATGTCGCCGGGCGTGAGCTTCTGGCCGTTGAACATCAGATCCTCGGGCCGGAAGGTGTAGAGCGCGTAGTCGCGCAGCGCCTCGGCGGCGACGGCCGCGCCCACGGACTGCAGCTGGCGCGCGGCGTTGCCGGTGACGCCGGCCAGTTCGATGCGGTCGGCCCGGGGATCGCGCAGCCGCAGGGCGCGTGTGGGGGCATCAAAACGCAGGCCGCTGCTCAGCGCCAGCACGCCGGTGACGGGGCGCGGCAGTAACAGCGAATTTTCGATCTGCATGTCGCTGGTGATGCTGGCGCGGTTGCCGCCCCCGTCCAGCGCCAGGCGCGGGTGGCTGAGCAGCACCGTGAACAGTTCGGCATAACGCATCTGTAGCGGAAAACGGCGCGCGAGCTGGGTGTCCAGCTCGGGTTTGTCGATGGTGTATTCGCTCAGCCAGAAGTTGTAGCCCGCCTGCGCCTGTGCCGGCCGTGCCAGCGCCAGGGCCGCCAGCCCCGCGCCGCCCTGCAGGCCGCGCGCCAGCCACTGGCGCCGCGTGAGCGCCGGGCCCGAGGGGGCGCCGGGCGAAAAAGAAAAGGGTGCCGCAACAGTCATGTCCGCTTGGAGCACCCGGGCGGTGCGCAGGTTCCGCCCTGGGCCGGGCTATGCCCGGCGGTCCCGCAGCAGCCGCAGGCCGTTGGCCACCACCAGCAGGCTTGCGCCCATGTCGGCGAACACCGCCATCCACATGCTGGCATTGCCCGTCAGCGCCAGCACGAAGAACACCGCCTTGATGCCCAGCGCCAGCGTGATGTTCTGCCACAGCACGGCATGGGTGCGGCGCGACAGCCGGATCGCCTCGGGGATGTGGCGCAGGTCGTCGTTCATGATGACCACGTCGGCCGTTTCGATGGCGGTGTCGGTGCCGGCCCCGCCCATGGCCAGGCCGATGTCGGCCTGGGCCAGCGCGGGCGCGTCGTTGATGCCGTCGCCCGTCATGGCCGTGGGGCCGTACTGGCGCTGCAGGGCGGCGATGGCTTCCTGCTTGTGATCGGGCAGCAGGTCGCCGCGCGCTTCGGTGATGCCGGCCTGCGCCGCGATGGTGCTGGCCGTGGTCTGGTTGTCGCCGCTGAGCATGACGGGCACCACGCCCAGCGCCTGCAGTTGCGCAACAGCGGCGGCGCTGGTGGGCTTGAGGGTGTCGGCCACCGCGAACAGCGCCAGCACGCCGGACGGGCCGGCCAGCAGCGTGACGGTGCGGCCCTGGCGCTCGTGCGCGGCCAGCCGGGCTTCGAGCGCGGGGCCGCACAGGCCCAGTTCCTCGATCAGCCGGTGGTTGCCCAGGTGGTATCGGGCGCCGTTCACCTGGCCCTGAACGCCCCGGCCGGGCAGGGCCTGGAAGGCCTCCACGGCCCGCGTCGGGCGGTCCGCGTCCGGTTCGGCGGCCAGGCCGGCGGCGATGGCGATGGAGACGGGGTGGTCGGACTGCGCGGCCAGCGCGCGCGCCACGTCGCGGACGCTGGCGTCCGGCGCGTCCTGATCATCCTCATCGACGCGCTCCCAGGCCACCAGCGATGGCTTGCCGGTGGTCAGCGTGCCGGTCTTGTCCAGCGCCACGGCGCGCAGCCGGCGCAGGCCTTCCAGGTAGTTGCCGCCCTTGAGCAAGATGCCCCGGCGCGCGGCCACCGTCAGCCCGCTGACCACGGTGACGGGTGTGGAGATCACCAGCGCGCACGGACAGGCAATGACCAGCAGCACCAGCGCCTTGTAGGCCGCGTCCAGCCAGGTCCAGCCGGCCAGCAGCGGCAGCAGCACGGCCACGGCCAGGGCCACCCCGAACACGGCGGGCGTGTAGATGCGGGCGAACTGGTCGACGAAGCGCTGCGTGGGCGCGCGCGACTGCTGCGCCTGCTCGACGGCCGCGATGATGCGGTCGATCAGGTTGTGGCCGGTGGCCGACGTCACGCGGATGTCGAGCATGCCCGTCTCGTTGATCGAGCCGGCGTAGACCGCGTCGCCCACGGCCTTGTCCACCGGCAGGCTCTCGCCCGTGATGGGCGCCTGGTTGACGGTGCTGGTGCCGGCCTGCACCGCGCCGTCGAGCGCGATGCGCTCGCCCGGGCGGGTGCGGATGATGGCGGCGCCCACGGCGATGGTGGCGGTGTCCTGCAACTGCCAGCTGTCGTCGGCCTGCCGCACCTGGGCCTGCTGCGGACCGGTGTCGAGCAGGTCGCGGATGGCGCCGCGTGCGCGTTCGGCGGCGCGGGCCTCGATCAGCTCGGCAGTCGCGTACAGCGCCATCACCATGGCGGCCTCGGGCCACTGGCCGATCAGCACCGCGCCGGTCACGGCCACCGTCATCAGCGCGTTGATGTTCAGCCGCCCGTGGCGCAGCGCCACCAGCCCCTTGCGGTAGACCTCGAAGCCCGACAGCACGATGGCGCCCAGGGCCAGCGCGCCGGCCAGGCGCGGCAGGCCCGGTGCGCCGCCGTGATCATCGGCCTGGGCGGGCGTGGGCGCGTCCTGCGCAATGGCCTCGGCCCGAAAGCCGGCGCGGCGGATGCGTTCGAAGGCTTGTGCTGCCACCGGCGCGTCGGCGTCCACGGTCAGCACGCGCGCGGCCAGGTCGAAGTGCAGGTCACGAATGCCGGCCACGGGCTCGACGATGCCGCGGATCTCGTTGGCCTCGACCGCGCAGTCCATGTCGGGCAGGCGCAGCCGGTGGCCGCCGGCCAGCGGCGCGCGGGCCTGGGCGATGGCTGCGGGCGCGCCGCAGCAGGCGTCGCCGTGGTCGTGGTCGTGGTCGTGCGCCGGGCCATGCGCGTGATCGTGGGCGTGGCCATGAGCGTGGCCCTCATGCGCCGGGTGCGGCGCATGGCCTTTGAAGGTGGGCGAGCCCGTGGTCGCCGTGTGGGTTCCGGTGTTCATGGCATCATTGAAAACCTTAAAGCCACTTCAAGGTCAAGCCATGGACCGTGAAAACCCCTCCTACCGTATCGGCCAGGCGGCGCAGGCCGCCGGCTTGAGCGCGGCCAGCATCCGTTTCTATGAAAAGGAAGGGCTGCTCGGGCCGGGCACGCGCAGTGAAGCCAGCTATCGCCTTTACAGCGACGAGGACGTGCACCGCCTGCGTTTCATCCGGCTGTGCCGCGCGCTCGACATGTCGCTGGACGAAGTGCGCACGCTGCTGGCGCTGGACCTGCGCGACCACGCCGATTGCGAGCGCGCCCAGCAGACGCTGGACGAACACCTGCGCCACGTGCACGAACGCATGGCCGAGCTGCGCGCGCTCGAGCGCGACCTGCAGTCGCTGCGCGCCTGCTGCGACGGCCAGGGGCCGCACTGCGGGATCATGGAAGCGCTGCATGCGCGCGCCGACGAGCCCGTGCCCGAAGCCGAGCCGCGCGGGCCGGCGCACCGCCACGTCTGAGCCCGGGCCGGGGTTGCCATCACTTTAGAATGCCGCCCATGTCCTATCTCGTGCTCGCCCGCAAATACCGCCCCAAGACCTTCGCCGAACTCGTGGGGCAGGAGCACGTCGTGCAGGCGCTGGCGAACGCGCTGACGCAGCAGCGGCTGCACCATGCCTACCTGTTCACCGGCACGCGCGGCGTGGGCAAGACCACGGTCTCGCGCATCCTGGCCAAGTCGCTCAACTGCACCGGCGCGGACGGGCAGGGTGGCATCACGGCCGAGCCCTGCGGCGTGTGCCCGGCCTGCCGCGACATCGACAGCGGACGCTTCCCCGATTACACCGAGCTGGACGCGGCCTCCAACCGCGGCGTCGACGAGATCCAGTCGCTGCTGGAGCAGGCGGTCTACAAGCCCGTGCAGGGCCGCTTCAAGGTCTTCATGATCGACGAAGTGCACATGATGACCAACCACGCCTTCAACGCCATGCTCAAGACGCTGGAGGAGCCGCCCGAGTACCTCAAGTTCGTGCTGGCCACGACCGACCCGCAGAAGGTGCCGGTGACGGTGCTCTCGCGCTGCCTGCAGTTCAACCTGCGGCCCATGATGCCCGACACGGTGCTGTCGCACCTGGTGCGTGTGCTCGAAGCCGAGCAGGTGCCGGCCGAGCCGCAGGCGCTGCGCCTGATCTCGCGCGCGGCGCGCGGCTCCATGCGCGACGCGCTGAGCCTGACCGACCAGGCGATCGCCTTTGGCAGCGGCCAGTTGCACGAAGGCCCGGTGCGCCAGATGCTGGGCGCGGTCGACCGCACCTACGTGCTGCGCCTGATCGAGGCGCTGGCCGCGGGCGACGGCCGCACCGTGGTCGAGACCTCGGACGCGCTGCGCCTGAATGGCCTGTCGGCCGCTTCCACGCTGGAAGAAATGAGCAGCGTGCTGCAGCGCATGGCCGTGCACCAGGCCGTGCCCGACTTGCAGCCCGACGCCGCCGACCCCGAGGCCGCCGAGATCCAGCGTCTGGCCGGCGTCATGCCCGCCGACGAAACCCAATTGCTCTACAGCCTGTGCCTGCACGGCCGCGGCGAGCTGGGCCTGGCGCCCGACGAATACGCCGCGCTGACCATGACGCTGCTGCGCCTGCTCGCGTTCAAGCCCGCGGGCAACCCAGCCGCCACGGCCTCGGCTGAAAAAAAAACACTGCTGAAACCTGAGGCCCCGGCCGCCGCACCGGCGGCTGCCCTGGTCCGCACCCCGTCGCCCACGCCCGCCACCACGGCGGTGCCCGTGCGCCCGCCGGTCGTCCAGGCGCCCGCGCCTGTGCCTGTGCCACCAGCGCCGGTCCCGGCGCCCGTCGTGGCCGCGCCGGCGCCAGTGCCTCCTCCTTCTCCTGTTGCCGCGCCCGCGCCCGTTCCTGTCCCGCCGCCAGCGGCCCGGCCGCCCGTGCGCCCCGCCGTAGCCGCAGCGCCTGTGGCGGCACCCGTTCGCCCAGCGCCCGCTGCCCCGGCCGCCGCGCGCCGCGCGCCGCAGGACGTGCCACCCTGGGAAGATGCCGAAGCCGCATCCTGGCAAAACATGGCCGATGGCTGGCCCGCCGACGGTGCGGCCGTCGAGCCCGACCTGCCCGAGCCGCCGCCCGCCGAGCCTGAAGCGCCCGAGCCGCGCGTGCTGCGCATCCCCGTGCGCGAGCAGCCGCCGCCCGGCGCGCGCACCGAGCAGCGTGTCGCCCGCGCGCCGCAGGCCGACGTCTCGCCGCCTGAGCTCGTGCCCACGCCCGAGGGCGAGTTCTGGTTCGGCCTGATCGAGTCGCTGTGCCAGTCTAAGGCCGTGACGGCCATGGTGCGCCAGCTTGCCATCCAGTCGCAGCTGATCGCGCGCGACGAGGGCCTGTGGCATCTGCGTGTGGAAAGCGAATCGCTGGCCTCGGCCGCGCTGCGCGAGCGCCTGCAGAACGTGCTGGCCGAGGCCGGCCACGCCGTCAAGCTGCAGGTCGAGGTCGGCACCGTCAAGGACAGCCCCGCCAAGCGCCAGGCGCTGGCCCAGGCCGAGCGCCTGGAAGCCGCGCGCCAGCGCATCATGGCCGACCCCTTCGTGCAGGCCATGATCCGCGACTTCGACGCGCGCGTGGTGCCCGGCAGCATCGCGCCGGTCGACGCACCCTGATGCCACAATCGCCCCATGCGGGTGGCGCGTGGCGCCGCCTGCTTTCTCTTTTTGTCTCCGCCTTACGCTAAAGGAAAACGACCATGTTCAACAAAGGACAACTTGCCGGCCTCATGAAACAGGCCCAGGCCATGCAGGACAACCTCAAGAAGGCCCAGGAAGAGCTGGCCCTGATCGAGGTGCAGGGCGAGTCCGGCGCCGGCCTGGTCAAGGTGACCATGACCTGCAAGCACGACGTCAAGCGTGTGGAGATCGACCCCAGCCTGCTGACCGACGACAAGGACATGCTCGAAGACCTGGTGGCCGCCGCCTTCAACGCCGCCGTGCGCCGCGCGGCCGATGTCGAGCAGGAAAAGATGGGCAAGCTGTCCGCCGGCCTGCCCGCCGGCATGAAGCTGCCGTTCTGATCGCGCCGACCGCATGGCCACCAGCGCGTCCCTCCAGGCCCTGACCGAAGCCCTGCGCCGCCTGCCCGGCGTGGGTGCGCGTTCGGCCTCGCGCATGGCCTACCACTTGCTGCAGCACGACCGCGAAGGCGCCGAAGCCATCGCCCGCGCGCTGCAGCAGGCCGTGGCCCAGGTGCGCCACTGCCGCCTGTGCAACACGCTGACCGAGGACGAGGTCTGCAGCGTCTGCCGCGACCCCGCGCGCGACCGCAGCAAGCTGTGCGTGATCGAGACGCCGGCCGACGAAGCGGCGCTCGAGCGCACCGGCGCCTACAAGGGCCTGTACTTCGTGCTCATGGGCAAGCTCAGTCCGCTCGACGGCATCGGCCCCAAGGACATCGGCCTGGTGCGCCTGTTCGAGCGCGCGGGCGACGGCGTGGTGCAGGAAGTCATCCTGGCCACCAACTTCACGGGCGAGGGCGAAGCCACCGCGCACGTCATCGCCGAACGCCTGAAGGCACGCGGCCTGACCGTGACCCGCCTGGCGCGTGGCGTGCCCGTGGGCAGCGAACTCGAATACGTCGACCTGGGCACCATCGCGCACGCGCTGGTGGACCGGCGCTGAACGCTGCGGCGCACGAAGCGGCCACGTTCCCACCATGGCGCTTGAGCAACTCCTGACCCACTACGGCGCGCTGGCGCTGTTTGCCGGCGCGGCGCTGGAGGGTGAAACCGTGGTGATCCTGGGCGGGCTGCTGGCGCACCGCGGGGTGATCGGGTGGCCGGCTGCCATTGCCGCCGCGGCCCTGGGATCGTTCCTGGCCGACCAGTTGTTGTTCTGGGTGGGACGCCGGGGTCTGGGGCGCTTGCGCAGCGCGCAGCGCCTGCGCGAAACCGTGGCGTTCCAGCGGGTGTCGCGCTGGTGTGCGGCCTATCCGGTGGCGACGGTGTTCGCCTTTCGTTTTCTGTACGGCCTGCGCACGATCGGCCCGATCGCGATTGGCGCCAGCGGCAGCATCGGGCCGCGCCTGTTTTTCTGGGCCAATCTGGCGGCAGCCTGGGTCTGGGGCGCCGTGTTCGTGGCGGTCGGCTACAACTTTGGCCGGGCGATCGAGCGCCTGTTCGGAGGCATCCACGCGCTGCACCACGTGCTGCTGCTGGGTGTGCTGGGCGCGTTGGTGCTGGTGGGCCTGGCCGTGCTGCTGCGCCGCTGGCTGGCGGCGCGGCGCGTCAAGGACGGCCCGCCGCAACCGTAGCGGTTACTCCAGCGAGACGACGCGGTCGCCCGGCCCCGGCTTGCAGCCGTCGGCCATGGGCTCCCAGCCCCGGTGCACCACGACCTGTCGGCTGTCGTGGCAGATCTCCACACGTTCGCTCTCGGGGTAGCGCTGACGCACAAAGGTCTCCAGGGTCGCGGGCAGGCTGATCTGCAGCTGGAGCGTGTAGCGCTCGTCCTCGGGGTGGTCTTCCAGGTTCAGCATGGGCACGAAGCCGCCCAGGAACATCAGCCAGTGCGAGCCGACGTTCACCGGCTCGGGCGCGTAGCCGGCCGTGCGCAGCCAGTCCTGGGCGCGTTCGCGCAGGTCCGGCCCCGCGGGCAGATCGCCCCAGGCCGCGGCCATCATCTCGACCACCCACTGGTTGCAGTTCTGGTAGCGCAGGCCAAAGGCATAGGCGTTGGCGCTGTAGCGCGCCGCCAGCAGGTCCAGCCCGGCCTCGCGCGGCGGCTTGACGATGGCGATGTAGCCGACCGGGTCGTTGCCGATGCCCAGCGTGAAGCCGGCCAGGCCCTGGTCGTAGATGCGTGGGCGCTTTTCGTCGCAGGCGTAGTAGAGCTGGCGCAGCGACCATGCGCCGTTCTCGCCCGGCCAGGTGATGGCCGCGTGCGAGTAGCGGATGTGAAAGCGCGACAGGTCGTAGCCCGTGCGGCTGATCAACACGGCGCGGTCGTCGCCCGTGGCCGCCAGTTCTTCGCGCACCACGGCGGCAAAACGCAGCAGGCGGCTTTGTTCGCTGGCGTTGAGCAGGTGCGAGCGGTCGCAGTAGTTGGAGGCGGCCGACGCGCCGCCGCCACTGGCCAGCGCCGGTGCGGCGGCGGCAGCCAGGGCCAGCGCCAGCAGCGCGCCGGCCCAGCGGTGGGGGATCACAGCGCGGTAACGGGACGCGAGGCCATGTCGGCCTGCCAGTCGTCGGTCAGCACCAGGTAGAAGGTTTCGCGGGTGTCGGCGCGGGCGAACTCATAGCCGTAGACGCGGTTTTGCGCGTGCACCGTGTCGCCCACGCCCAGCTTCTGCGCGGCCAGCGTGGTAGCGGGCAGCTCAAGGACCACTTGCCGCTGCGCCCCGCCATCCTGCGCCAGCGTGAGCTGCACGTGGTCGGCGCGGTCGCCCGCCTGCGCGATGTGGGTGATGCGGTAGTCGCCGTCGGCCACCTTGTCGTCGTCGCCGCGCGAGCTGTTGCTCGATCCCTTGAGCGAGTCGGACACGCTGCCGCTGGAGGCCGAGCCGGCCGTCGACGCCGACGAGGCAAAGCTGGCCGCGTGGGCCTGGAAGGCAAAACTCGCGGCGGCGCAGACGCAGGCGAGACGGTACATCGAGTGCATGAGAACTCCTGAAGGGGCAGTGAAAGCCATTCGCTCGGAACGGGTGGGAATATCCACTAATGAACGATTGGTCACTATAGATGAGGGCCACGGACGATAGTTCCGCGACGGCGGGGTGGTCAGCCGCCGATGTAGCTCATCTCCACACGCGGGCGCGCAGCCGGGGCGGCCTGGCCGCGCAGCTCGGAGTAGCGGTCGGCACGGTTGCCCCAGATGCCGGCGATGGCCTGGACGATGCGCGCGTCGCTGGCGCCGTCGCGCAGCAGCGAACGCAGGTCGTGGCCCTGGCTGGCGAACAGGCACAGGTACAGCCGCCCCTCGGTCGACAGGCGGGCGCGGTTGCAGTCGCCGCAGAAGGCATGGCTGACGCTGCTGATGAAGCCGACCTCGCCGCCGCCGTCGGCGTAGGCCCAGCGCTGGGCGGTCTCGCCGGGCGCGCTGGCTTGCAGCGGCACCAGTTCCCAGTGGGCGCGCAGGCGCGCGAGCAGTTCCTGGCTGGGCACCACGTCGTCCATGCGCCAGCCGTTGGTGCTGCCCACGTCCATGAATTCGATGAAGCGCAGCACCACGCCCGTGCCCCGGAAGTGGCGCGCCAGGGCGACGGCCTCGTGGTCGTTGACGCCGCGTTTGACCACCATGTTGACCTTGATCGGCCCCAGGCCCGCGGCCTGCGCGGCGGCAATGCCGTCCAGCACGTCGGCGACCGGGAAGTCCACGTCGTTCATGCGGCGGAAGGTGGCGTCGTCCAGCGCGTCCAGGCTGACCGTCACGCGCGCCAGGCCGGCTTCGCGCAGCGCGCGGGCCTTGCGCGCGAGCAAGGAGCCGTTGGTGGTCAGCGTCAGGTCCAGCGGCTGGCCGTCGGCGGTGCGCACCTGCGCGAGCTGGCGCACCAGCTCCTCGATGTTCTTGCGCAGCAGCGGCTCGCCCCCGGTCAGGCGGATATTGCGGGTGCCCTGCGCGGCAAAGAGCTGCGCCAGCCGCGTGATTTCTTCAAAGCTCAGCAACGCCTCGTGCGGCAGGTAGCGGTAGTCCTTGCCGAACACTTCCTTGGGCATGCAGTAGCTGCAGCGGAAGTTGCAGCGGTCGATCACGCTGATGCGCAGGTCGCGCAGCGGGCGCTGGCGCGTGTCCAGCAACTCGCCACCGGCGCCCACGGCCGGGCCGGCGGCCGGCGGCAGGGCCAGTCGCTGGTCGACCAGAGGGATGACGCGGCGCGGCGTCGTCGTGGGGGCGCGCATGGCGCTATTGTCGGGGCGAATGCGCGGATTGCCAGAGGGCGGCCGGGCAATCCCGAAGCAAATGGCCTGGTTTCAGCCGTGAATGATCAGCGCGTCGCCATGGCCAGGCCGGTGAACAGCGCGCCGCCGGCCATCAGCCAGACGAACAGCAGGCCGGCCAGCAGCAGCGGCTTGAAGCCCGCGCGCCGCAGGGCCGAGTGCTGGATGCCCAGGCCCAGCGCCGCCATGGCCGAGGCCAGCAGCAGGTCGTCCAGCGCGCGCAGCGCCTGCGCCAGCGCGGGCGGCACGGCGATGGCCGAGTTCAGCGCCACCACCGCCATGAAGGCCACGGCGAACCAGGGCATGGACTGGGCCAGGCTCGCGGCGGGCGCGGTGCCGGCCGCACGCCGGCCGCCGCGTCCCAGCCACCAGGCCAGCGTGGCCAGGAAGGGGGCGAGCATCAGCACGCGCACCAGCTTGGCCACCACGGCGTCGCCCGCCGTCTCGGCACCCAGGCTGCGGCCGGTGGCCACGACCTGCGCCACCTCGTGCACCGTGGCGCCCACATACAGGCCGAAGAAACGGGCGACGGCGGCGGCATCGCCCGTGGCCTGCAGCGCCAGCGTATACAGCAGCGGGTAGATAAAGACCGCCAGCGTGCCGAACACCACCACGGTGGCGACCGCCACGGCCACCTGGTCGGCACGCGCGCGGGCCACCGGGGCGGTGGCCAGCACGGCGGCGGCGCCGCAGATCGAACTGCCCGCGCCGATCAGGATGGCCGTGCCGCGCTCCAGCCCCAGCCAGCGGGTGCCGATCCAGACCGCCAGCGCGAAGGTGCTGCACAGCACGGCCGCGTCGGCCGCCACGCCGGCCCAGCCCATGTGGCCGATGTCCTGCAGCGTCAGCCGCAGGCCGTAGAGCACGATGCCCGCGCGCAGCAGCGTCTGCCGCGACCAGGCCACACCGCTGTCGCACGCGGGCTGCCAGGCCGGGTAGCGCGTGTTGCCCAGCGCCATGCCCAGCAGCATGGCCAGCACCAGTGCGCCCAGCCCGTGCTCGGCCAGCCAGGGCAGGCGGGCCAGCTCGGTGGCCAGCAGGCCCAGGATCAGCGCCAGCGCAACGCTGGGCAACGCACGCCCGGCGCGCAGCCGGGGCAGGGCGAATGAGGGCGATGGCAGGGGCGTGGACATGGTGCAGTGGCTTATTTATTCAATGGATATGAATATACAGAAAATGCATAAACAATAAAAACGAATAATTCATGTGAGAATGACCTGAAAAACAGGTTATTGAAGATGCTGAAGATCACCTTGCGCCAGATGGAAGTGTTCGCGGCCGTGGCCGCCGCCGGCAGCACCGGCGCGGCAGCCCAGGCCGTGGGGCTGTCGCAGTCGGCCACCAGTGCCGCGCTCAACGAGCTGGAAGCCGCCCTGGGCGGGCCGCTGTTCGACCGCGTGGGCCGGCGCCTGCGGCTGGGCGGGCTGGGCCACGAACTGCTGCCGCGTGTGCGTGTGCTGCTCGACGGCGCCCGCGCCATCGAGCACTGGAGCGAGGAAGCCCTGGCCGGCGCGACCGACCTGCGCATCGGCGCTAGCACCACCATCGGCAACTACCTGCTGCCGCGCCTGCTGGCCAGCTACCGGGCTGCGCTGCCGCCCGCCTGGCAGACGGCCTGGACGGCCCACGTGCGCATCGCCAACACCCAGGACGTGGCGCGCCAGGTGGCCGACTTCGCGCTGGACATCGGCCTGATCGAAGGGCCTTGCCACGAAGCCGGGCTGCAGGTGCTGCCCTGGTTGCAGGACGAGCTGGTCATCGTCGCGGGTGCGCGTGCGGCGCGGGCGGCGGGCTGGCTGGGACCGGTGGTTTCGATCGAGGCCCTGCAGGCAGCCCCGTGGCTGTTGCGCGAAAGCGGCTCGGGCACGCGCGAGGCCATCCTGCAAGCGCTCGCGCCGCATCTGCAAGGGCTGCGCGAGGGCATCCAGTTCGCCAACTCCGAAGCCATCAAACATGCCGTGGCCGAGGGGCTGGGCATCAGCTGTCTCTCGCGCTGGGTGGTGGCCGACGCGCTGACGGCCGGCCACCTGGTCGAACTGCAGACGCCGCTGCCGCCGCTCTCGCGCCCGCTGGGCCTGGTCGTGCACCGCGACAAGGTGCTGGCGCCGGGGCTGCTGCGTTTTCAGTCCTTCCTGCGGGAGGTGGCGGCGGCGCCGATGCCTGTCCAGGCGGTGTGATCTGCGGGGTCAGGCGCTGATGGTGTCGGCCGCTGGCGGCGTGGCGGGCGCTGGCCGCCATGCAAACAGCAGGTCGTACAGAACGGGGATCAGGCCCAGCGTGACCAGGGTGCCCAGGGCCAGTCCGCCGATCATGGTGATCGCCATGCCCGTCCACAAGGGGCCGCCGAACAGCATCAGGGGCACCAGCCCGACGATGCAGGTCAGCTTGGTCATGACGATGGGGCGCAGGCGCATCACCGCCGCCGAGATCACGGCCTGGCGGCGCGGCAGGCCGGTTGCCAGCTCCGCCTCGATCCGTTCGAGCAGCAGCACCGCGTTGTTGACGATGATGCCGGCCAGCGCCAGCAAGCCGAAGGTCGGCATGAAGCCGAAGGGATGCTCGGTGAGCACCAGCGCCAGGGCCGCGCCGATCAGCACGAAGGGGACGCTGCCGACGATGATGAGCAGCTTGCGAAACGAGTCGAACTGCCAGATGAACAGCAGCAGGATCGCCACCAGCGCGTGCGGCATGTAGCGCAGCAGCGCGTCGTTGGCGGCGGCGGTCTCCTCGATTTCTCCGCCCAGTTCGATGCGGTAGCCCGGCGGCAGCGTCAGCGCGCCGACCGCTGGCGCCAGCTGGTCCACGATCTCGTTGGCCGTCAGGTACGGGTTGTGTCCGCTGACGCTGATGGCGCGCACCAGATTGCGGCGCACGATCTTGGCCGGTTCGCTGTCGCGCCGCACGCTGGCGATGGCGGCCAGCGGCACCGGTGCGGCCCCGGAGGACGGGTAGACCAGGGTGTCGGCCGGGTCGCTGCCGGGCGCGCGTTCGGTGGCATCGCCGCGCAGCACGACCGGCACCGCGGTGCCGTCGTCGCGGACCAGCGAGATGTCGACACCGCTGTAGCGCAGCCGCAGCGCCTGGGCCACGTCGTCGCTGGACACGCCGGCGCGCCGCGCCTTGAGCTGGTCGACGTCGATCAGGTAGCGCGGCACGCGCGCCTGCCAGTTGTCCTGCACGTCGACGGTGCCCGGCACGCTGCGCAGCAGGTCGGCCAGGGTGGCGGCTGTCTGGCGCAGCACCGCCTCGTCGGGGCCGACCACGCGGTAGACGGCCACGCCGGCGTCGTTCGAGCCCATCGAAAAACGTTTGGGCTCGGCGCGCACGCCCGGGTAGGTGGCCAGCAGATGCGCCTGGATGCAGGCGGCCACGGCGTCGAGGTCCGTGCCGGGGCGCACGCTGATCGTGAAGTAGGCGGTGTTGGGGCCGGGCAGCGGCGGGTTCAGGCCGAGCACGATGCGCGGGCCGCCCTCGGCGACGTAGCCGATGCTGTCGACCACGTCCGGGTTGGCCTGGCGGTCGGCGAGCCAGCGGCTGATGGCGGTGACCGTCTGCAGCGTCTGGCGCGCATCGCTGCCGGGCTGCAGCGTCACGGGCATCTGCAGTTGCAGGCGGTCGGACCGGGGCAGGAAGTCATAAGGCAAGTGCGCCAGCACGGCGACCGCGGCGGCCAGCAGCGTCGCCATGGCGGCCAGGTAGGGCGTCTTGTGGTCGAGCAGCCAGCCGATGGCCGCGCGATAGCCGCGGTAAAAGCGGCTGTCGCCGTGCGTGGTGTCGGCATGCGGGCGCGCGAAGTACAGGCACAGCAGCGGCGTCACGGTCACGCTCAGCAGCCACGAGCCGAGCAGCGTGGTCGCCAGCACGATGGCCAGCGAACGCAGGTACTCGTTGGTGCTGGTCTGGCCGAAGAAAAACGGGGAGAAGGCCAGCACGATGACCAGCGAGGAGGTCAGCAGCGGAATCGCCAGCGTGCGCCCGGCGGCCTCGCAGGCGGCGCCGCGTTCCTGGCCGGCAGCCAGGCGGCGTTCGATGTCCTCGGCGATCACGATGCCGTTGTCCACCAGCAGGCCCAGCGCCAGGATGATCGCGGCGATCGAGACGGTCTGCAGCTCCACGCCCATCGCCCGCATGGCAATGAGCGCGCCCAGGATGGTCAGCGGCACGATCGCCCCGACGATCAGGCCCGTGCGCCAGCCCAGGAACAGCATCACCACGGCCATGACGATGAGCACCGTCTCGCCCATCACGTGGTGCATGCGCGCCATCTGGCGGTCCACCACGTCGGCCTGGAAGGTGACCACGTGCTGCTCGAAACCGGCCGGCAGCATCTGGGCGGTTTGCGCGAGCTTGGCGCGCAGGGCCTGGCCGTACTGCTCGATGCTTTGCCCGGACTTCATCGAGACGGCGACCACCACTGCGGGCTGGCCCTGGTAGATCGCCGCGCTTTGCGGCGGATCGGCCGGCAGCACCTGGACCTGGGCCAGTTGCGCCAGGGGCACTTCGCGGGTGCCGCCGGCGGGGTCGGGCACCGACACGAGCAGCCGCTGCAGTTCGCCTGCGCTGCGGATCTCGCCGCTGGCGGTGGCGGTCAGCGCCAGGCCGTAAGCGGAAATCAGGCCGCCGGGTTCGACGACGTTCTGCGCGCGCAACTGGGCGGCAATCGCCGCTGGCGACACGCCCGCGGCGGCGAGCCGGGGGCGGTTCCAGGCGATGTAGACCCGGTCCTCCTGCAAGCCATACAGGCTGACCTGCTCGGTGCCCGCAACGGTGTAGAGCTGCTCGCGCAGCCGGCGCAGCGGCTCGCGCATCTCGTTCATGCCGAAGCCTGGGGCGGTGACCGCGATCGAGGCGACCGTGACGCGGCCGAAGTCGTCGTCGACGAAGGGGCCCAGCGTGCCGGCGGGCAGCGCCGCACTGGCCTCGGCCGCCTTGCTGCGCACACGCTGCCACAGCGCCGGCAGGTCCTTGACGTCGTCATGGGCCGTGAGCTGCAGGATGGCGCTGCCCGGCCGCACGGTGGTGGTCAGCGTCTTAAGGCCCGCCACCTCGCGCAGGCTTTCCTCGACCGGGCGGGCCAGCAGCGTCTCGACCCGCTCGCTGGGCATGCCGGGGAAGGCCTGATCTTGCCCCTGATTTACGGACACCCCTATAAGCGATTAACTATCGCAATAGGAGGTGGACGATGACCAAGAGCAAGGCAGGCAGAAAGGGGCAGGAGTTCAGCCTGGAGTTCAGGCAGCAGGCACTGTTGCGAGCGGCCACAGAAGGGGTAACCACGGTGGCTCGTGATCTGGGGTTGCAGCCTGCCCAGCTGTACAGTTGGCGCGCCCAGGCGCGGCGGCACGACCAGGACGATCAGGCACAACGCTTGGAGTTGGCCGAACATGCACGGCTCAAACG
>WNDQ01000034.1 GCA_009912175.1 Paracidovorax wautersii
GCGCGAGCACCGCGCCCTGTTGGAGCAATACGCTTTGATCGCCAGCATGAGTGCCAGAGGCAACTGCTACGACAACGCAGCAATGGAGAGTTGGAACCACAGTCTGAAGGTCGAGGCCATCCATGGTGAACACCTCGCCACACGGGAGCAGGCCAAGGCTCATGTGTTTGACTACATTGAGGTTGACTACAATCGGATCCGGCTGCACTCGACCCTGGGCTACCTCAGCCCAGAGCAGTACGAGCTGGCCAATGTCGCTTAGATAGGTGTCCGTAAATCAGGGGCAAGATCAGCCTGCACCAAGGCCAGGCCGAGCCCGCGCGAAGCTCCCATCACCAATGTCAGCGCCATCGCGTCATCCTTGTCTTGATTGAGCAGCCGGGCGCGCCCGGCCATGCACGGCCAGGGCGGCGATCAGCCGGCCGCCTGGCGCTCGGCGTCGAGCTGCTGGCGGTAGCGCGCCAGCATGTCGGCCTGCGACTCCGGCTCGGCCTGCAGGCCGATCTGGTCGTGGATCATCTGGTTCATGGTCGGCAGCGTCTCGCGCGCCGGCCAGGCGGCCGGCTGCCACAGGCGCGAACGCATGAAGGCCTTGGCGCAGTGCAGGAAACATTCGTGCACGGCCACCTCGACCACCAGCTTGGGGCGCTGGCGCTCGTGCAAAAAACGTTCGGTGAAGTCGGCTTCTTCGCGCAGACGCGCCGTGCCGTTGACGCGCAAGGTCTCGTCCACGTTGGGGATGAGGAAGATGAGCGACAGGCGCGAGTCGCGCAGCAGGTTCTCCAGCGTGTCCAGGCGGTTGTTGCCGCCCGAATCGGGCAGCAGCAGCGTGCGCTCGTCGGCCACCTTGACGAAGCCGGGCTCGCCGCCACGCGGCGAGACGTCGAGCAGGCTACCCGCCCCGCCCGCGCTGGCCACCAGGCAGAAGGGCGAGAGCTCGACGAAGCGCCGCGCGTGGCGGTCCAGGCCGGGAATCTGTTTGCGCAGGGCGCGTTCACCGGGCTGGGCGTAGAGCGTGCGGAGCTGGTCGAGTGTGGTGATCATGAGGGCCGTGTCAAAGCATTTCAAACGCCATGGCGACGGCCTCGCCACCGCCGATGCACAGTGTAGCGACGCCGCGCCGCCCGCCCCGCGCCTGCAAGGCGTGCAGCAGCGTGACGATGACACGCGCGCCGCTGGCGCCGATCGGGTGGCCCAGCGCGCAGGCGCCGCCGTTGACGTTGACCTTGTCGTGCGACACGTCGAGCTCGTGCATCAGGGCCATGGGCACGACGGCGAAGGCCTCGTTGACTTCCCACAGGTCGACGTCGGCGACCGACCAGCCGGCCTTGTCCAGCACCCGGCGTGCGGCCGTGACCGGCGCGGTGGTGAACCACTCGGGCGCCTGGGCGTGGGGGGCGTGCGCGCCGTGGCCGCGCGCATGAGCACCAGCGCGGCGGCGCCGTCGTTGATGGACGAGCTGGACGCGGCGGTGATGGTGCCGTCCTTCTTGAAGGCGGGCTTGAGCTGGGCGATCTTGTCCAGGCGCGCCTTGGCCGGTCCCTCGTCACGCTCGACGACGACCTCGCCCGCGCGCGTCTTGACCGTCACCGGCGCGATCTCGGCGCGGAAGGCGCCGGACTCGGTCGCCGCCTGCGCACGCTGCACGCTGGCAATCGCAAAGGCGTCCTGCTGCGCGCGCGTGAAGCTGTAATGGGCCGCGCAATCTTCGCCAAAGGTGCCCATGGCGCGGCCGGGCTCGTAGGCATCTTCCGGGCCGTCGAGCATCATGTGGTCGTAGACCTTGTCGTGGCCCATGCGGTAGCCGTTGCGGCCTTTGTTGAGCAGGTAGGGGGCGTTGGTCATGCTCTCCATGCCGCCGGCCACGATCACGTCGTGGCTGCCCACGGCCAGCAGGTCGTGGGCCAGCATCGCCGCCTTCATGCCCGAGCCGCACATCTTGGAGAGCGTGACCGCGCCCGTGCCTTTCGGCAGCCCGCCCTTGAAGCCGGCCTGGCGCGCGGGCGCCTGGCCCTGCCCCGCCATCAGGCAGTTGCCCATGAACAGCTCACCCACGGCCTCGGGCGCGATGCCCGCGCGCTCGACGGCGGCGCGGATGGCGACGCCGCCCAGGTCATGCGCGGACAGGCTGGCGAAGTCGCCATTGAACGCGCCCATGGGCGTGCGCGCGGCGCCGGTGATGACGATGTCGGTGTCCGAAAACGAAGCGGGTGAGGCAGTCATGGTGAGTCTCCTGATGAAATGAACATGGGACTGTGCTGGCCCTCACCCGGCGGATCAGGCCACCTGGATGTACTTGGCCTTGACCAGCGCCAGCGCCTCGGCGTGGCGGGTCTTGAGTTGCTCGGGGTTGGCCACCGTCAGCTTGAGGTCCTGCAGCAGGCCGTCGTGCACGCCGAACACCCAGCCGTGGATGGTGACGTCCTGGCCGTGGCGCCAGGCGTCCTCGATCACGGTGCTGGTGCAGACGTTGCCGACCTGCTCGATCACGTTGAGCTCGCACAGCGCGGCGGCCTGGCGGTCCTCGGGCACGTTGGCCAGCCAGCCGGCGTGGCGGTCACGCACGGCCTGGACGTGGCGCAGCCAGTTGTCGGCCAGGCCGACGCGCGCGCCTTCCATGGCCGCCTGCACGCCCGAGCAGCCGTAGTGGCCGACCACCATGATGTGTTTGACCTTGAGCCGCTCGACCGCGAACTGGATGGTCGACAGCGCATTGAGGTCCGACGGCACCACGATGTTGGCCACGTTGCGGTGCACGAACACCTCGCCCGGGTCCAGGCCGGTCAGCAGGTTGGCCGGCACGCGGCTGTCGGAGCAGCCAATCCACATGTAGCGCGGGGTCTGCTGCTTGACCAGACGGGTGAAGAAGCCCGGACGGTCGTGTTCGACCTGCGCGGCCCAGTCGCGGTTGTGTTGGAACAAGCTGTCCAGGGTGTCGATAGGTTTTGGAGTCGTCATGGGGCGTAATGGTAGCGACTGAAGGTAACGGCCCAGCCCCCGCGCTTCAGGCCGTCTCGGCAAACAACTCGCGCCCGATCAGCATGCGACGGATCTCGGAGGTGCCCGCGCCGATCTCGTAAAGCTTGGCATCGCGCCACAGCCGGCCCAACGGGTAGTCGTTGATGTAGCCGTTGCCGCCGAAAATCTGGATGCCCTCGCCGGCCATCCAGGTCGCTTTCTCGGCGCACCACAGGATGACGCTGGCGCAGTCCTTGCGGATCTGGCGCACATGGCCGCTGCCCAGGCTGTCGAGGTTTTTGCCCACGGTGTAGGCAAAGGCGCGTGCGGCCTGCAGCACGGTGTACATGTCGGCCACCTTGCCCTGGATGAGCTGGAACTCGCCGATGCTCTGGCCGAACTGCCGGCGCTCGTGGATGTAGGGCACCACGTTGTCCATGACGGACTGCATGATGCCGATGGGCCCCGCCGCCAGCACGGCGCGTTCGTAGTCCAGCCCGCTCATGAGCACCTTGGCGCCGCCGCCGACCTCGCCCAGCACGTTCTCGGCCGGCACTTCGACGTTCTGGAACACCAGCTCGCCCGTGTGGCTGCCGCGCATGCCCAGCTTGTCGAGCTTCTGCGCGATCGAAAAGCCCTTCATGCCTTTTTCGATCAGAAAGGCCGTCATGCCCTTGGCGCCCCGCGCGGGATCGGTCTTGGCGTAGACCACCAGCGTGTCGGCGTCGGGGCCGTTGGTGATCCACATCTTGGTGCCGTTGAGCAGGTAGTGGCCGCCCTGGTCCTCGGCGCGCAGCTTCATGCTGACCACGTCCGAGCCGGCACCGGGCTCGCTCATGGCCAGCGCGCCCACGTGCTCGCCGCTGATGAGCCGCGGCAGGTATTTCTGCTTTTGCGCCTCGGTCCCGTTGCGTTTGATCTGGTTGACGCACAGGTTGCTGTGCGCGCCGTAGGACAGGCCCACGCTGGCGCTGGCGCGGCTGATCTCTTCCATCGCCACCATGTGCGCGACATAGCCCATGTCGGCGCCGCCGTAGGCCTCGGACACGGTGATGCCGAGCACGCCCAGCTCGCCCATCTTGCGCCACAGGTCCATGGGGAACTGGTCGCTGCGGTCGATCTCGGCGGCGCGCGGCGCGATCTCGGCCTGCGCAAAGTCGCGCACGGCCTCGCGCAGGGCGTTGATGTCGTCACCCAATTGGAAGTCGAGTCCGGGCAGATTCATGGTGTTTGTCTCCTCACAGGCCGGTCCGCACAGGCGGGGGCGAACGCATCGGCCGGTTGCGATCCATTGTATTGACGTTTACGTCAACGTCAATCAGGCATTCCAGAAGCCCAGGGGAAACGGCATCCGGTTTTGTGCGGATGGCCGCCCTCAATTACTTATGAAGAATAACGACTCCGATTCATAACAAAAGGAAATGCCGTGTCCCGTTCATCCGTTCTGCGCCGGGCCGTCGTGCCGGGCACCTTGATCCTGGCCGCGCTCGTGGCGGCCCTGCCGGCCTGCGGCGGCGACAGCGACGCCGACACCAGCGCCAACACCGGCGGCACCGACACCGCGCTGCCGCGGCTGGCCGCCGCCGTGGGTGCGCCGCTGCAAGGCACGTGCGAAGCCCTGGCAGGCTTCCAGTTCGGCCAGACCACCATCGCCACGGCCACGACGGCGGCGGCCGGCACACTCACGGTGGCCGGCCAGCCCGTGCGTGCGCACTGCGTGGTCACCGGCGCCATGAACCCGCGTGTCAGCGCGGTCGACGGCCAGACTTACGCCATCGGCTTCGAGATGCGCCTGCCGCTGGACTGGAACGGGCGTTTCCTCTACCAGGGCAACGGCGGCACCGACGGCAACGTGGCGCAGGCCGTGGGCAGCGTGGGCAGCGGCGGGCCGCTCACCCACGCGCTGCAGCAGGGGTTTGCCGTGATCTCGTCGGACGCCGGCCACAGCGCCGCGCAGAACCCGCTGTTCGGCCTGGACCCGCAGGCCCGCATCGACTATGGCTACGGCGCCGTCGTCGCGCTCACGCCCATGGCCAAGGCGCTGGTCAAGCAGGCCTACGGCAAGGGCCCGGACCGCTCGTACGCGGGCGGCACCTCCAACGGCGGGCGCCACGCCATGGTGGCCGGCACGCGCCTGCCCACCGACTACGACGGCATCCTGGCCAGCACGCCCGGTTTCCACCTGCCGCGCGCGGCCGCCGCGCAGCTCTACACCGCCCAGCAACTGCGCCGCGCCGCCACTGACGAGAACGACCTGAGCACCGCCTTCACCGTCCCGGAGCGCCAGCTGGTGGCCCGGGCCATCCTGTCCAAGTGCGACACGCTCGACGGCGTGGCCGACGGCCTGGTGCAGGACGTGGAAGCCTGCCGCACGGCCTTCGACATCCGGCGCGACGTGCCCGTGTGCAGCGGCGCGCGCGACGGCACCTGCCTGAGCGCCACCCAAGTCGACGCGCTGGCCAATCTCTACCGCGGTCCGGTCAACAGCCGGGGCGAGGCGCTGTACGCCACCCAACCCTTTGATCCGGGCCTGGTCGGCAGCAACTGGGCGAGCTGGAAGTTCGTGTCATCCGTGGGCGGCGAACGCGACCCGGTGGCCGTGGGCATCATCTTCCAGGTGCCGCCCGACGCCACGGTCAAGGACCGCTCGCGCCAGTTCACCTTCGACTACAACTTCGACACCGACTACCCCAAGCTGTCGGCCACCAACGCCACCTACACCGAAAGCGCCCTGTCCTTCATGCTGCCGCCCAACGAGCTGCAGCTCGACGCCCTGCGCGACCGCGGCGCCAAGATGCTGGTGGTGCAGGGCACGGCCGACGGCGTGTTCTCGGCCGATGACACCCAGGCCTGGTACGACCGGCTGCTGGCCCGCTACCAAGGCCAGACGCAGGAATTCGTGCGCTTTTTCCGTGTGCCCGGCATGAACCACAGCCGCGGCGGCATCGCCACCGACCAGTTCGATGCGCTGGAATCGCTGGTGCGCTGGGTGGAATACGGCGAGGCACCGGACCGCATCGTCGCCAGCGCGCGCGGCGCCGGCAACGCGGGCGGCGCCAACGCCGAACTGCCCGCCGACTGGTCGGCCAACCGCACACGGCCGCTGTGCCCCTACCCGCAGATCGCGCGCTACAGCGGCAGCGGCGACAGCGAGAAGGCCGAGAACTTCACCTGCCGCTGATCCGCGGCGCGCGGTTCAGGCCGTGCCGGTGCGCGCCTCGGCCCGCGCCAGGGCGGCACGCGCGTCGTCCTCCTGCGCGCGCACCTCGCCGATGGTCGCCTGCAGCTCGCCCAGTTGCAGCTCCAGCTTGCTGCGATGGTGCGACAGCACGTCGATGAACTTGCGCAGCTGCGGCACGGTGTCGCGCGGGCTGTCGTACATGTCGAGGATTTCCTTGGCCTCGGTCAGGCTCAGGCCCAGGCGCTTGGCGCGCAACGTCAGGCGCAGGCGCGCGCGGTCCATGCCCGAGTAAACACGGCTGCGCCCGCCCGAGCCCTCGCGCTCAGGCGTCAGCAGGCCCATGTCCTCGTAGAAACGGATGGCGCGCGTGGTCAGGTCGAACTCGCGCGCCAGTTCGCTGATCGTGTAGGTTGGATTCGTGGCCACGGTGCTCCTCTTTCTTGTGCGCGGTGCGCTTCGCCGTCCCGCCAGTGCCATCGGACGCGACAGCGCGATCGCACCGCCGTGCCTACAATAGGCCGAGACATGACGTTGACGTAAACGTCACCTTCCCCCGCATTCTAAAAGTAAGACCGGCCCGCGCAACACCGCCCGGCCCCCTGCCATGAACGACCAAGAAAAAGCCCTGCACTACGTTTTGGCCGACGCCCTGCCCGAACCGGGCCGCGCCATCACCGTTGCCCCCGGCATCAAGTGGCTGCGCATGGGCCTGCCCTTCGCGCTCGACCACGTCAACCTCTGGCTGGTGCGCGACGAATACCCCGACGAGCAGGGCCAGCCCGTGCAGGGCTGGACGGTGATCGACTGCTGCATCGACACGCCCACCACACGCGCCCAGTGGCAGACGCTGTTCGTGCGCGAACTCGAAGGCCTGCCCATCGTGCGGGTGCTGGTCACGCACATGCACCCGGACCACGTCGGCCTGGCGCACTGGCTGTGCGAGCGCTGGAAGGCCCCGCTGTTCATGAGCGCAACCGACTACGGCGCGGCCCGCCTGGGCACACTGCAGGCCACCAGCGGCGCGGGCGGCAAGCCGGCCGCCGACTTCTTCGCCAAGCACGGTCTGACCGACCCCGAGGCCGTGGCTCAGATCACCGCGCGCACCAACTACTACCGCCAGCTCGTGCCCGCCATGCCGCCCGGCTACCACCGCCTGCTCGACGGCGCCACGCTGGCGATGGGCCACGGCGCGCAGCGCGACGGCTGGCAGCTCATCAGCGGCTACGGCCACGCGCCCGAACACATCGCGCTCTACAGCGCCACGCGCGGCGTGCTGATCGCCGGCGACATGGTGCTGCCGCGCATCTCGACCAACATCAGCGTCTACGACACCGAGCCCGAGGCCGACGCGCTGCGCCTGTTCCTGGCCTCCATCGACAAATTCCGCGCGCTGCCCGCCGACACGCTGGTGCTGCCCTCGCACGGCAAACCCTTCAAGGGCCTGCACACCCGCATCGACCAGTTGCACGAGCACCACCGCCTGCGCCTGGCCGACGTGCGCGCGGCCTGCCAGGCGGCACCCCAAAGCGCGGCCGACGTGCTCAAGGTGCTGTTCCACCGCAAGCTCGACATGCACCAGATCACCTTCGCCATGGGCGAATCCATCGCCCACCTGAACTGGCTGCTGCACCAGGGCCAGGTGCGCCGCACGCTGGACGCCGACGGCGTCTACCGCTTCACCGCATGACCGCTTCAGCACCCGCCATGACGACCGCGCCAGGGCCACGCCACCGCCCCGCCGCGCGGCTGCTGGTGCTCTCGCCCGCGCAGCGCGTTCTGCTGTTCCATTTCTCCTTCCGCCAGGGCCCCTACCTGGGCCGCGACTTCTGGGTCACGCCCGGCGGCGGCCTGGAAGCCGGCGAAACCTTCGAGCAGGCCGCGCTGCGCGAACTGGCCGAGGAAATCGGCCCGGGCGACTACACACTCGGCGCCGAAGTGGCCCAGCGCGACTTCACCATGCTCATGCCCGACGGCGAACCGGTGCGCGCCGAAGAACGCTACTTCGTCGTGCGCCTGCCGCACGAGATCACGCCCTCGTCCGCCGGCTGGACAGCCGAGGAACGCGGCAGCCTGCAAGCCCACCGCTGGTGGTCACGCGAAGCGAGTTTGCGCGTGACCCCATCCGACGCGAGGAGCGCAGGGGACCTGGGCCGCAGGCCCAGGCTGCGACTGCGGCGCGCCTTCTTTTGCTTCCTTTTCTTGGCAAGACAAGAAAAGGAAGTGCGCTGCCGGGCGCACTTCCCGGCCTACGGCGTGCGCCAGCACCAACAACACAAGCGCTGGCACAGCCTCAACAAAAACCGGCACGGCCTCCACAAAAGTCGCCTGAAGCTCCAGCCATCAACATCTGATTGCCAGCACTTTCATCGCACGACCGCCCCCAAGATGCCACGCAACGCCTAGCGCTCAGCCGGCCGTGCGCAGCGCAGTGCCGTCAAAGACAACCTCCGCGCTGGCCACCGCCAAAATGACCGGCCCAAAACTCGTGATATCCGGCAACGTCGCATTGTGGTGACCACGAATCTGCGCCCCACTGGCATGCGCCTTGTCGTGCGTGGTATGCGCATCGGCAGCCAACACCACACGCAAGCCCAGGGCTGCCGCGCGGCGCACCGTGGTGTCCACGCAGAACTCGCTGGCATAGCCGCAGACCACCACCTCCTGCGTGCCCCAGCCGTCAAGCAGCGCCTGCAGATTCGTGCGCAGGAACGAGTCGGGTGTGGTCTTGCGCACGCGGCGATCGGTATCGGCGGCCTCCAGCCGCGGCGCCAGTTGCCAGCCCGGCGAGCCATGGACCAGCGCGCCGCTGGCGCTTTCATGCTGGATGAGCACCACCGGCACCCTCGCAAGCCGCGCGCGGGCGGCCAGCGCATTGATGCGCTCGAGCGTGGCGTCGGCCTCGTGCGGGCGCGGTGCCACGTCGAACAGGCCGTGCTGGACATCGATGACGAGGAGGGCTTGAGACATGGAGCAAACGGTATAGAGGACGGTGTTGGGCACCTGGCCCGATGTCGCGATCGCTCCAGCGTACACCCCCAACACACGCGCCCAGAAAGACAGTCCGCCCACATTGTCGAGGCGAACCCGGACGCCCCAACGGCCGGGGTGCTTGCGCAAAAGAGCATGGACCGCATCGCGCGCCCAACCACGCCCCCTCACACCCGGAACGACATAGAACTCTGCCAATTCGAAGTCATGGACAGTACCCGGCTCTCTGACCAAAGCGAACCCAATGGGCTCGTCCGCATGCCAAAGAAGGTAGGGATACCGGGAGGGCTCGTCCCAGTACCGTTGCAAATAGGGATAGGGCCCGTCCACCCCCAACTCGTTCAAATAGGATGGCAACAACGCGGCAATGATGTGTCGGTCGCCCCATCGCGCCAACAAGACATCCACAGGCATATGGCTTGCACTCCACTGGAGCGGCCAGTCTATGCAGCGGGCGACTCCGGTAGATCAGAACATTCCGTCATAAGCATCTGATTGCCCAACCCCTGCTTCTTGACCAGAATCCAGCCGCTCAACTTCGACTGGATTTCCGTGCTCAACCGACGCCACCTTCTTGCCAGCGCCGCCGCGGCGACTGCCCTTCCCTTCACGCCGGCGCTGCAGGCCCAGCCGCGCGGCAAGGACACGCTCGTCGTCGGGCTGGTGCTGGAGCCGGCGGGCCTGGACCCGACTGCCAAGGCCGGTGCGGAGATTGCCGAGGTCGTGCTCTACAACGTGTTCGAGACGCTCACCAAGATCCAGTCCGACGGCAGCGTCGCGCCGCTGCTGGCCGAGCGCTGGGAGGTCTCGCCCGACCGCCGGACCTACACCTTCCACCTGCGCCGCGACGCGCGTTTTCACAATGGCCAGCCCTTCAACGCGCAGGCCGTGAAGTTCTCTTTCGACCGCGCCAAGGCCGAGGACAGCACCAACAAGGACCGGCCGCTTTTTGCACAACTGAGCACCGAAGTGGCCGGCGATTACACGGTCACCGTGACGAGCCAGACGCCCGAGCCCAACCTGCCCTTTCTGCTGGGCCAGGCCTCGGCCATCGTCGTCGAACCGGCCAGCGCCGCGGGCAACGCCACGGCGCCCGTGGGCACCGGCCCTTACCAATTGCAGGCCTGGAACAAGGGCGCCTCGGTGGTGCTGGCCAAGTGGGACGGCTGGCGCGAGGCGGGCCGCGTGGCGCTGCGCCGTGTGACCTTCCGCATCATCTCGGACCCGGCCGCACAGACGGCGGCGCTGCTGGCCGGCGACATCGATCTGTTCCCGCACGCCTCGGTCTGGCGGGCGCTGTCGCAGTTCCAGGGCGACGGCCGTTTCCAGGTGGTCTTCAACGCGTCGCTGGGCAAGACCATCCTGGCGATCAACCAGCGCCGCCAGCCGCTGGGCGACGTGCGTGTGCGCCGCGCGATCCAGGCGGCGATCGACCGCAAGGCCGTCATCGAAGCGGCCTCCGAAGGCCATGGCGTGCCGATCGGCAGCCACTACGTGCCCGGCCTGCCCGGCTACGTGGACACCACGGGCCTGAACCCCTACGACCCGGCCAAGGCGCGCCAGCTGCTGGCCGAAGCGGGTGTGAAAACGCCGCTGGCGCTGTCGCTGGTGCTGCCGCCTCCGGCCTATGCGCGCCAGGGCGGCGAGGTGATCGCGGCCCAACTGGCCCAGGTCGGCATCCGGGCGCAACTGCAGAACGTGGAGTGGGCGCAGTGGATCGGCAACGTCTACGGCGGCGCGCGCAACTACGACCTGACGATGATCCTGCACGTCGAGCCCTTCGACCTGGGCAACTACGCCAAGCCGGACTACTACTGGGGCTACCGCTCCGCGCGTTTTGATGCGCTCTACGAACGCACCCGCAGCGCACCCACCGATGCCGAACGCCTGCGCGCCCTGGCCGATGCCCAGCGCCTGCTGGCCGACGACGCGGCCAACGGTTTCCTGTACCAGCCGCAGTTCGTCACCGTCGCCGCGCGCGGGCTGCGCGGCCTGTGGAAGGACGCGCCGATCTTCGCCAACGACCTGAGCGCGCTGGCCTGGGGTTGATGTGAATGGTCAGGCCCAGGCCGGCAACACCGTCTGCTTGAGCTCGGCACGCAGCGCGTCGTAGTCAGGCATGACCGAGGCCACGGTTTGCCAGAAGCGTGGGCTGTGGTCCATCACGCGCAGGTGGCTCAGCTCGTGCGCCACCACGTAGTCGATGACGGGCAGGCGAAAGTGCAGCAGGCGCCAGTTCAGCCGGATGTGGCCGTCGCTGGTGGCGCTGCCCCAGCGGGTGCGCGCGTTGGTCAGCGCCAGGCGCGTCCAGCGCACGCCCAGCGGGCTGGCGTAGACGGCCAGGCGCTGCTCGAACAGGCTGCGCGCCTGGTGCTGCAGCCAGGCCGCGACGAGCTTGCACAGATCGTCGGCGTGGGCGCTGGGCGGCAGGCCGACCCAGAGCGTGGCGGCGTCGGCCTCATCGGACTCGCTCGCCGGCTCCTGCAGCCGCACGCCGATGCGGTCGCGCCCGAGCCGGAAGATGACCACGGGCGCGGCCAGCGGGCCCGCGCCCAGGCGCCGGCCCAGGTAGGGCAGCTCGGCGCCGTCGGCCCAGACGATGCGCGCGGCCGCCTGGCTGGCCTGACGCTGGCCGGCTTCGCCGAGCTTGCGCAGGATCCAGTCGGCCTTCTCGCGCAGGGCGCTTTCGACGTCGGCGATCACGGCCCAGCGCGGCGCGCGCACGGTCCCTGGGCATCGACCAGGAAACCGATGGTGCGCCGGCGCGCGCGCACAAAGGCGTAGGCCACCGGCTGGCCGTCCAGCGCGATGCGGCGGTTGGCCTGCGGGTGGACCGGGTACGGCGCCGCCGCGGGCGGTGCGGCGGGGGGCGGCACGCTGGCGGTGGGTGTCGGGGGGAACGTGGCCGGCGTGACAGACGCCGTGGGCGCCTGATCGGCAATGGCCGGATCGGGCGCGGCGGGCGCACGGCGATCGAACAGGTCGAGCACCATCTGCAGCGCCGAGGCGCCGGGCGGCTGGAGGCGGCGATGGGCCATGGGCGAAGACCGGGGCGCGCGGCGCCTCAGCGATAGGCCTCGGGGTCGAGGCGGCGGGTTTCGGCCTCGATCCAGGCTTCGACTTCGTCCATCAGCTCGTCGGGCTGGCGGCCGGCCGGCAGGATCGCCGGGCCGATCGAGAACTCGACCGTGCCCGCGTGCTTGACGAAACCGCGTGCCGGCCAGCAGCGGCCGGTGGTCAGGGCCATGGGGTAGATGGGCGTGTTGGTCTGGATCGCCAGGCGTGTGCCGCCGCTTTTGTAGCGGCCCTTCTGGCCGCGCGCCACACGCGTTCCCTCGGGGAACATGATGACGATCAGCCCTTTGTCGAGCAACTGCTTGCCCTGCTTGGCGACCTTCAGAAAGGCTTGCGCGCCCTGCTGGCGGTCGATGTGCACCATGTCGAGCCGGCCCAGCGCCCAGCCGAAGAAGGGAATGCGCAGCAGCTCGCGCTTGAACACATAGGCCACGGTGCGCGACTGGATCACCGGCAGCACGATGGTTTCATAGGCCGACTGGTGCTTGGCCAGCAGGATGGCCGGCGCGGGCGCGGCCGGCAGGTTCTCCAGGCCGTGCACGCGGATGCGCACGCCCAGGATCACCTCGGTGCCCCAGCGCACCAGCGCGTTCCAGACGATGGTCAGGCGGTAGAGCGGCTCGCCGCGCAGGAAGATCGAGGCGATCATCACCACGATGGCCCACGGAATGACGGTCACGACGAGCCAGAGGAAATGCAGGACGGAGCGGAAAAATGCCATGGTCGAGAGTCGGGCGCGAAGCCGGTTCGAGAAAAAAGAAACCGTGCCGTCAGGCCGGCAGGGCTGTGGAAGCGGTTGAAGAAGAAGCGAGCGGGCCCGGCGCCGCCGCGCCCTCCTGGTCCAGCAGGGCCTGCACGAAGGCCGCCAGGTCGCGGTGCACGGTCACGCCAACGGGCCAGTGCGCGGGCAACTGGCCGTCGGGGCCGGTCTGACTGCCGGCGATGCCGCTGAGCACCAGGTGCGGCGCGCAGCCCGCGGCGATCGCGGCCTGGATGTCTTCGAGCGAATCGCCGACCGCGGGCACGTCCTTGAGCGAGGCGATGCCGTAGCGCTGGGCCACGCACTGCGCCAGGCCCGGGCTCGGCTTGCGGCAGCGGCAGTTCTCGGCCGGACTGTGCGGGCAGAAGAACACCGCCTCGATGCGGCCGCCGGCCTCGCCCACGCAGGCGTGCATGCGGCTGTGGATGGCGTGCAGCGTGTCCACGCCGAACAGCCCGCGCCCCAGGCCCGGCTGGTTGGTGGTCACCACCACCCGCCAGCCTGCCTGGTTCAGCCGCGCCACGGCCGCCATGGCGCCCGGCAGCGGCTGCCATTCGTCAGGCGACTGCACGCCGTTTTCCACGTCGACATTGAGGGTGCCGTCACTGGACACGATGACGAGCTTGGGGGCAACAGACATGGCGGATCTCCCGGAAACGGCTGGCGCCTGCGCTACTTCAGCGCCCGCGCTCGCCCAGTATCGATGATCCACGGAACGGCACGCCCTGCGCCGCGCGTGAAACACCCACGGCCCATCCCGGTGACAGCGTGGCCGGGCTTGGCCCGGTCGGGGCTATCGCCCCCTTGGGGGGGAGGCGCCGCAGGCGCTTCGGGGGGGATCATGTCAGGCCAGGCGGGACAGGTCGGCGACCTGGCTCATGTGCCACTGCAGGCCCGTCAGCAGGGCCAGGCGCTGCTGGCGCAGCACGGCGTCATCGGCCATCACCATCACGTCCTTGAAGAAGGCATCGACCGCCTGGTGCAGCGTGGCCACCAGCTTGAGCTGGCCGTTGTAGTCGCCGGCGGCCAGGCGCTGCTCGACCTGCGGGCGCAGCGCCGTCATGGCGTCGAACAGCGCGATCTCGGCCGGGGCCTGCAGCAGGCTGCGCGTGGGCTGCGTGCCGGCCTGGATCTCGGCGGCGTTCTTCTTGAGGATGTTGGTGACACGTTTGTTGGCCTCGGCCAGCGCGGCGGCCTCGGGCAGTGCGGCGAAGGCGCGCACGGCGTCCAGGCGCTGCTGCACTTCGGCCAGGCGCTGCGGGCGCAGCGCGAGCACAGCGTCGACCTCTTGCGCGCGGTAGCCCTGCTCGCGCAGGCTGCCGGCCAGGCGGTCGTCGATGAAGTCGGCCAGGGCCGCACCCGCGTCGGTGAAGGCGGTGCCGGCCGGAATGCGCGACTCGAAGGCGGCAAAGGCGGTGGCCAGCAGCCAGTCCAGCGCCAGTGGCGAGCGCTGCTCGGACAGGATGCGGATCACGCCCAGCGCATGGCGGCGCAGCGCGAACGGGTCCTTGTCGCCGGTGGGCAGGTTGCCGATGCCGAACATGCCGGCCAGGGTTTCGAGCTTGTCGGCCAGCGCGGCCACGGCACCGACGTCGTTGCGCGGCAGCGTGTCGCCCGCGAAGCGCGGCTTGTAGTGGTCCTCGATGGCCTCGGCCACCTCGACGGGCAGGCCGTCGTGGCGCGCGTAGTAGCCGCCCATCACGCCCTGCAGCTCGGGGAATTCGCCCACCATGTCGGTCAGCAGGTCAGCCTTGGCGAGCTGGCAGGCCAAATCGGCGGCGGAAGCCAGCGCGTCATTGTCGAGCTGCGTGCCGATGGCGCGCGCAATGGCGCGCACGCGTTCGATGCGGTCGCCCTGCGTGCCCAGCTTGTTGTGATAGACCACCTTGGCCAGGCCCGGCACACGGTCGGCCAGGGTCTTCTTGCGGTCCTGGTCGAAGAAGAACTTGGCGTCGGCCAGGCGCGGGCGCACCACACGCTCGTTGCCGCCGACCACGGCGCTCGGGTCGTCGGGGCTGATGTTGCTGACCACCAGGAACTGGTGCGTGAGCCGGCCCTGCGCGTCGAGCAGCGGGAAGTACTTCTGGTTGGCCTTCATGGTCAGGATCAGGCATTCCTGCGGCACGTCGAGGAATTCCTTCTCGAACTGGCAGACCAGCACGTTGGGGCGCTCGACCAGCGCGGTGACCTCGTCGAGCAGCGCCTCGTCGCGGATCGGCTGCACGCCGCCGCCCACGCGCGCGGCCGCGGCCTGGAGCTGGCGCTCGATCTCGGCGCGGCGCTCGGCGAAGCTGGCGATCACGGCGCCTTCGTCGCGCAGCTGCTGCGCATAGCTGTCGGCATCGTTCAGCACGACCGGGTCGGCCAGGGCCTCGAAGCGGTGGCCGTGCGTGTGGTTGTTGGCCGTCAGGCCCAGCGCGCCCACGCTCAGCAGCACTTCACGGCCATGCAGCGCGACCAGGTTGTGCGCGGGGCGCACGAAGTTCACGCTGGTCCAGCCGTCGGCCAACTGGTAGTTCATGACCTTGGGGATGGGCAGCTTGGCGATGGCTTCGTCCAGCGCTTTCTGCAGGCCGTCGGCCAGGGTGGCGCCGGGAACCGTGTGGTCGTGGAACAGCGCCTCGGCCTTGCCCTCGCCTTCGCGGCGCAAGGTGGCCACGGCAGCCGCATCGGCGCCCACGGCGGCCAGCTTCTTGAGCAGCGCGGGCGTGGCGTTGCCGGCCGCGTCCAGGCCGACGCTGGCGGGCATGAGCTTGACCGAGGCGGCCTTGTCGGCGGCGCGCGGCAGCACTTCGGTGATGTGCGCGGCCAAGCGGCGCGGCGAGGCGTAGGCGGTGGGGCGCGAGTCGGCGGCGGTCAGGCCCTGCGCCTTGAGTTGCTCGAACAGCACGCCGGCAAAGGCGTCGCCCAGCTTGCGCAGCGCCTTGGGCGGCAGTTCCTCGACAAACAGTTCAACCAGCAGATTGGGATGCGTCATGATGAATCTTGTGGGGCCGCGCCCGCCTCTGGTGCGGTGCGCCGGCCGGTGGACCTTGTTACTCGGCTGCCCTCAGGCGGCCTTTTTCTGCTGCTGTTCGGCGGCGCGCGCCAGTTCGGCCAGCACTTCGTCGGCGTGGGCGCGCGGCGCCATGGGGAAGCCCAGGCGCGCGCGGCTGTCGAGGTAGCTGCGCGCCACGCTGCGCGCGAGGTTGCGGATGCGGCCGATGTAGGCGGCGCGCTCGGTCACGCTGATGGCGCCGCGCGCGTCGAGCAGGTTGAAGGTGTGAGCGGCCTTGAGCACCTGCTCATAGGCCGGCAGCGCCAGTTGTTCCCCGATCAGGTGCAGCGCCTGCTTTTCGTGCGCGCCAAAGGCGACGAACAGGAAGTCGGCGTCCGAGTGTTCAAAGTTGTAAGCCGACTGCTCGACCTCGTTCTGGTGGTACACGTCACCGTAGCTCAGACCGTCGGTCCACTTCAGGTCGTACATGTTCTCCACGCCCTGCAGGTACATGGCCAGGCGCTCCAGGCCGTAGGTGATCTCGCCCGTGGCGGGCTTGCAGTCGATGCCGCCGACCTGCTGGAAGTAGGTGAACTGCGTCACCTCCATGCCGTTGAGCCAGACTTCCCAGCCCAGGCCCCAGGCGCCCAGCGTGGGGTTTTCCCAGTCGTCTTCGACGAAGCGGATGTCGTTTTTCTTCAGGTCAAAACCCAGCGCCTCCAGGCTGCCCAGGTAGAGCTCCAGGATGTTGGCCGGCGCGGGCTTGAGCACCACCTGGTATTGGTAGTAATGCTGGCCGCGGTTGGGGTTGTCGCCGTAGCGGCCGTCCTTGGGGCGGCGGCTGGGCTGCACGTAGGCGGCCTTCCACGGCTCGGGGCCCAGGGCGCGCAGGAAGGTGGCCGTGTGCGAGGTGCCGGCGCCCACTTCCATGTCGTAGGGCTGCAGGAGCGCGCAGCCCTGGTCGGCCCAGTAGGACTGCAATTTCAGGATGATTTGCTGGAAGGTCAACATGTGCTTGGGGCAGCGCGGCGGGGTGCCGCGCCCAGAATCGAGGAGGGGCGCCCGGATCCGCTCGCAGGCGCCAAACCGGTGATTTTAAGCCCCGGCACGCTCAGTCACGCGCCCCCTCCCCGCCCCATCAAGACCAATCAGCGCGCGGTGGCCGCCAGCGCCTCGTCCAGCGCGCCCACCAGCCAGTCGATGTCGCGCGCCTGGAAGGCCAGCGGCGGGCGCAGCTTGAGCACGTTGCCATGCGGGCCGGCGACCGAGGTCAGCACGCGGCGTTCGCGCAGTTGTTCGACGACGTCGAGCGCACGCGCCTTGTCAGGCGTCTTGCTGTCGCGGTCGGCCACCAGCTCGAAGCCGATGAACAAGCCCGCGCCGCGCACGTCGCCCACGCAGTCGTGACGTTCGGCCAGCCGGGCCAGTTCGGTCAGCAACTGGGCGCCCACGCGCTGGCTGTGCGCCTGCAGTTCTTCCTCGCGGATGACCTTCAGCACCGCCTGCGCCGCCGCCATCGACACTGGGTTGCCGCCAAAGGTGTTGAAGTAGGGAATCTCGTCGCTGAAGGCGGCCAGCACTTCGGGCCGCGCCAGCAGGCCCGAGACCGGGATGCCGTTGCCCATGGGCTTGCCGGTGGTCACCACGTCAGGCACCACGCCGTGGCGTGCAAAACCCCAGAACGCGTCGCCTGTGCGCGCAAAACCGGGCTGCACCTCGTCGGCGATGAAGATGCCGCCGTTGCGGTGCACCACGTCGACCGCCGCCTTCAGGTAGCCGGCCGGGCCAGGCAGCACGCCGTCCGACGAGAAGATCGAGTCGGCCAGGAAACCGGCGAACCGGATGCCGTGCGCGGCCATGTCGTCGATCTGTTTCTGGATCTCGGCGGCGAACCAGGCGCCCAGGTCGGGCGCGTCCACGCGGTAGCGGTCGGGCGCGTCCACCAGGCGTGTGGTGGCCGCCAGCGGCTGGCCGCTGCCCAGCGCGGGCGAGGCGCCCGAGGTCAGCTCGCTGGTGCCGTGGTAGGCCTCGCGGCTGACGATGATGCCGGTGCCGCCGCTGTAGGCGCGCGCCACGCGGATGGCCAGGTCGTTGGCCTCCGAGCCGGTGCACATGTACATGGCTTTGCTGATCTCGGTGGGCAGCGTGGTCAGCAGGTCTTCGGTGTAGTTGAGGATGCCCTCGTGCAGGTAGCGCGTGTGGGTGTTGAGCTGCTGCATCTGCGCATGCACGGCGGCAATCACGGCCGGGTGGCAGTGGCCGATGCTGGCGACGTTGTTGTAGACGTCCAGGTACTGCGTGCCATCCGCGTCCCACAGGTACTGGCCCTGGCCACGCACCAGGTGCACGGGCTTGCGATAGAAGAGCCGGTACGAATCGCCCAGCAGCCGGCCTCGTTTTTGCGTGAGCTGGCGGGCGTCGGCGTCGAGCCCGTCGGCGTGCTCGGCGCGAAAGCTGTTGGTGTCCATGATGGTGGAGCGGGTGGCCATGGTGGTTCCTGAAGGGCAAGAAAAGGTGGGTGGGCCACGCAGGGACAGCGGCGGACCCGGTCAAAACCGCCGCCGCAACCTCGTCAAACAAGGTCATTCGACTGTCACACAGCGTTGGCATATTAAGTGCTTGTGGATTCTAGTGCATTTGCTCAAATAAACGCAAACACACTTTTATGCACAAACCTGGGTCACCCCAGGAACCGAATTGGTGCCCGCCGGGCGCCCCGTTGCCTGCACTTGAATGGGGTTCGTTATGACCCGCCGTTTTCACTTCCGCCACCCCGCCGGCCTGCGCTGGATCGTGGCCGCGCTGGCCGCTGGTGCCGCCGTCGCCCACGCCGGCACGATCACGGTCTACACGGCCCTTGAAGAGGACGAGATCAAGGACTACGTGGCCGCCGCCAAGAAGGACCTGCCCGACCTGGACGTCAAGGTGCTGCGCCTGTCGACTGGCGACCTGGGCCCGCGCATCCTGGCCGAGGCCAGCAACCCGCGCCACGACGTGGTCTGGGGCTGGGCCGTGACCAACATGCTCGACCCGCGCGTGAGCGCGCTGCTCGAGCCCTACGCCGCCAAGGGCAGCGACAAACTCGACGCCCGCTACCGCGCCGCCGACGGCAAGTGGTTTGCCGCCACCGGCTACATGGCCGCGTTCTGCGTCAACACGGAAGTGCTCAAGGCCAAGAACCTGCCGGTGCCCACCAGTTGGAAGGAACTGGCCGATCCCAAGTACAAGGGCGAGGTCGTCATGCCCAACCCGGTCTCGTCGGGCACGGGCTATCTGCAGATCGCCGCGCTGCTGCAAAAGAACGGCGACGCCCAGGGCTGGCAGTACCTCAAGACGCTGGACGGCAACGTGGCGCAGTACATCAAGTCGGGCTCGCGCCCGTGCAAGGCCGCGCGCGGGCGAGTTCGGCATCGGCACCTCGCTGGCCTTTGCGGCCATGAAGTCGATCGAAGAGGGCTACCCGATCCAGATGGTCATCCCCAGCGACGGCGCCGGCTACGAGCTGGAAGCCTCGGGCCTGATGGCCGCCTCCAAGAACAAGGCCGACGCCAAACGGTTCCTGGACTGGACGCTGTCGCCCAACGCGGCGGCCATCTACACCCAGTACAAGGAAATCGTGACGATTCCCGGCGCACCGCAGTCCAAGGCTGCCAAGGCCGCGGGCCTGCCGGCCGACCTGTCCAAGGTGCTCTACCCCATGGACTTCGCCAAGTCGGCGCAGGAGCGCGAGGCCACGCTCGCCACCTGGCAGAAAACCATCGGCCGCTGAACCTGGCCGCACCACCAGTGCCGCTCAACGCAGCGGCGCCGGCTTGCGTGGGCGCGGCCGGCACATGGCGTGCCCCTCGCCCTTTCCGTACCTCCCGAGAAAGCCCTGTCATGGCTCCACGATTTCTCCATGGCCTGTGCCGCGCGCTGATGGCGGCGCTGGCCGGCGCCGCGCTGGCCAGCGTCCTGTCGGCCTGCGGCGGCGACCAGGACAACACGTCGTCGTCCTCGTCGCCCACGCCGACCGAGACTGCCGCGCAAATGCGCTGCGCGCCGTAACACCGATCGTTCCTTCATTCCTACAACACCAAAAACCATGATCGACACTTCCAAACGCAAACTGCTACGCGCAGGCCTGGGGACCGTTGCGGCCGCCAGTGCACTCAATCTGTTTCCGCCCAGCATTCGCCGGGCCCTGGCCATTCCCGCCAACAACCAGACCGGCACCATCCGCGACGTCGAGCACGTGGTCATCCTCATGCAGGAAAACCGCTCCTTCGACAACTACTTCGGCACCCTGGCCGGCGTGCGCGGCTTTGGCGACCGCTTCACCATTCCCGTGCCCAACGGCCTGAACGTGCTGCAGCAGCTCGACGCCACCGGCAAGGCCATCCTGCCCTACCACCTCGACCAATCGCAAGGCAACGCACAGCGCGTGAGCGGCACGCCCCACAGCTGGACCGACGCCCGCGACGCCTGGGACCAGGGCCGCATGTACCAGTGGCCGCGCTACAAGAAGCAGCAGTCCATGGGCTACTTCACCGAGCAGGAAGCGCCCTTCCAGTTCGCCCTGGCCAATGCCTTCACCGTGTGCGACGCCTACTTCTGCTCGCTGCACGGCGGCACCAACACCAACCGGCTGTTCCACTGGACAGGCACCAACGGCGCCACCGTGGGCGACGGCAGCGTGGTCGTCAACAACGTGTGGGACGAGCTCGACAGCACCACCGACATCACGCAGGGCGGCTTTTCCTGGACCACCTACCCCGAGCGCCTGGAGCAGGCCGGCGTGAGCTGGATGGTCTACCAGAACATGCCCGACGACTTCACCGACAACCCCCTGTTCGGCTTCAAGCAGTACCGCCAGGCCAACGTCGCCTCGGGCAAGCCGGTCTACCACGACCGTGACAGCAACCCGGCCTACGACGCGGCCAGTGACAACACCGGCAACCCGCTGTACAAGGGCATCGCCAACACCATGCCCGACGGCGGTTTCCTGAGCAGCTTCAAGTCCGACATCCTGGGCGGCCGCCTGCCGCAGGTCTCGTGGATCATCGCGCCCGCGGCCTACTCCGAGCACCCTGGCCCGTCCAGTCCGGTGCAGGGCGGCTGGTACGTGCAGGAAGTGCTGGACGCGCTGACCGCCGACCCCGAGGTCTGGAGCAAGACCGTGCTGATCGTCAACTTCGACGAGAACGACGGCTTCTTCGACCACTACCCGCCCTCGTGCCCGCCGTCGCTGGTGGCGGGCAACCCGGCTGAAGCCCAGGGCAAGTCCACGCTGTCGGCCAGCGACATGGCCACCGAGTATTACACCCACCCGCCCATCGCCGGCACCGGCATGCCGCCGTCGGACGCCGACTGCTACGGCCCCGGCCCGCGTGTGCCCATGTACGTGATCTCGCCCTGGAGCCGCGGCGGCTGGGTCGACTCGCAGCACTTCGACCACACCTCCATCCTGCGCTTCCTCGAAGCCCGCTTCGGCGTGGCCGAGTCCAACATCAGCCCTTACCGGCGCGCCGTGTTCGGCGACCTCACCTCGGCCTTCGACTTCGCCACGCCCAACGACGACGCGCTGCCCGTGCTGGCCGGCCGCAAGACCCGCGAAGCCGCCGACGCCCTGCGCAACGCCCAGGAAGCGCTGGCCCAGGTGCAACTGCCCTCGCCCCAGTCGCTGCCGCAGCAGGCCAGCGGCACCCGCCCCTCCCGCGCCCTGCCCTACGAGCTGCACGTGAGCGCGCGCGCCGACGCCACCACCAGCCAGGTCCGGCTGATCTTTTCCAACACCGGCCAGCAGGCCGCCGTCTTCCATGTGTATGACCGGCTGCACCTGGAGCGCGCGCCCCGGCGCTACGTGGTCGAAGCCGGCCGCCAGCTCGACGACACCTGGGATGCCGGCCTGCTGGACGCTGGCCGCTACGACCTGTGGGTGCTCGGCCCCAACGGTTTTCACCGCGGCTTCGTGGACGACCTGACCGGCCAGCGCAGCCGCGCCGTGCCCGCGCCCGAGGTCCGGGTCTGCTACGACATCGCCAACGGCAACGTCTATCTCACGCTCATGAACACCGGCACCGCCAAGGCCACCTTCAACGTGCGGGCCAAGGCCTACCGCGCCGACGGGCCGTGGAGCGCCACGGTCGAAGCCGGCCAGAGCGTGGACCTGCACTGGGATCTTTCCGGCAGCGCGCGCTGGTACGACTTCACCGTCGCCTGCGCCGAACTGCCACGCTACAGCCGGCGCTTTGCCGGCCGCGTCGAAACCGGCAGCCACGGCCTGAGCGATCCGGCCATGGCGCTGGGCGACCTCTAGCCACGCTATCGCTTTCGTCATCACTCAAACTACCATGTCACTTGCGATCCAGAACATCAACAAGACCTTCAACGGCCAGCTCGCGCTGGACCGCATCGACCTGTCGATCGGCCCGTCCGAATTCGTCTGCCTGCTCGGGCCCAGCGGCTGCGGCAAGACCACGCTGCTGCGCATCGTCGCCGGCCTGCTGGAGGCCGACAGCGGCCGCATCACGCTGGGCGGGCGCGACCTGGCCGCGCTGCCCGCGCGCGACCGGGGCTTTGGCATCGTGTTCCAGTCGTACTCGCTGTTCCCGCACATGACCGTCGCCGAGAACATCGGCTACGGCCTGAAGATCCGCAAGACCCCGGCCGCCGACATCCAGCGCCGTGTGCAGGCGCTGCTGGAAACGGTTCGCCTGCCCGGCTTTGGCGAGCGCTACCCGGGCCAGCTTTCGGGCGGCCAGCAGCAGCGCGTGGCGATCGCGCGGGCGCTGGCGGTCAACCCCGCGCTGCTGCTGCTCGACGAGCCGCTGTCGGCGCTGGACGCGCGTGTGCGCGCCGGCCTGCGCCAGGAACTGCGCGAAGTGCAGCAGCGCCTGGGCATCCCGACCATCATGGTCACGCACGACCAGGAAGAAGCCATGAGCATGGCCGACACCATCGTCTGCATGAACGCCGGCCGCATCGAGCAGGTCGGCACCCCGCGCGAGCTGTACCTGCGCCCGCGCACCCGTTTTGTGGCCGACTTCATGGGCCACAGCAACCTGCTGCCCCCCGAGGCCGTCAGCGCGCTCGCGCAGGGCCCCGCGCTGGCGCCGCCGGCCGACGGCATGGCGCTGTGCGTGCGCCCCGAGCGCCTGCGGCTGGACCGCGCGCCCGACGGCGCGGGCCGCGTCAGCGCCATCAACTTCCTGGGCAGCATCCAGCGCATCCAGGTCGAGTGGCAGGGCCGCAGCCTGCTGGCCGAGCTCGGCAGCGGCACCGCGCTGGCCACGGGCGACACGGTCGACGTGAGCCTGGCCGACGCCGCCGACTGCGCCTGGATTCCCGCTGCTGCGGCGCGGAGGTAAGACCATGGCTGCTTCGCACGTCCCCACCCCTTCTTTCGCAACCCGCGCGCCGCGCTGGAACGGCGCCACGCTCGACCGCTGGCTGCTGCGCGCCTGCCTGTGGCTGCCGCTGATCGCACTGCTGCTGTTCTTTGCGCTGCCCATGCTCAGCGTGGCTTGGCGCAGCCTGACCAACGACAGCACCGGCGCCATCGGCCTGGGCAACTACCAGGCGCTGCTGCACACGCCCGGCATCTGGCGTGCCGTGGCCAACAGCCTGCTGCTGGGCGGCTCCACCACGGCCATCACCGTGCTGCTGGGCTTTGTGATTGCCTACGGCATCGAGCGCACGGCCATGCCGGGCAAACGGCTGATCGGCATGACGCTGTCGCTGCCGGTGCTCGCGCCTTCGCTGGTGCTCGGCCTGGGGCTGATCTTTCTGCTCGGGCGCAATGGCGTGGTCGGCAAGATGCTGGACATGCGGCCCGACATCTACGGCTTCTGGGGCCTGCTGATCGCCGACGTGCTTTACGCGCTGCCGCAGGCCGTGCTCATCATCCGCGCGGCCTTGCGCTACGGCGACGCGCGCCAGTACGAGGCTGCCGAGATGCTGGGCGCGGGCGGCTGGCGCCAGTTCTTCGACATCACGCTGCCGGGCGTGCGCTACGGGCTGCTGAGCGCGGCCTTCGTGGTGTTCACCGTCACCATCACCGACTTCGGCAACGCGGTGGTGATCGGCGGCAACTTCTCGGTGCTGGCCACCGAGATCTACAACCAGGTCAGCGGCCAGATGAAATTCGGCATGGGCGCGGTGGTGGGCATCGTGCTGCTGCTGCCGGCCGCGCTGTCGGTGTGGATCGAGCGTGTGGCCGCACGCCGCCAGGCCATGGCCGGCGGCGAAGGCGCGCTGCCGCCGGTGCCGCGCCACCTGCCCGCGCGCGACATCCCGGTGTTTCTGCTGTCGCTGACGGTGGCCGTCAGCATCGCGCTGGTGATCTTCACCGTGGTCATGGCCAGCTTCATCCGGCTGTGGCCTTACCGGCTGGACTTCACGCTGCGCCACTACAACATTGATCTGGCCGGCGGCTATGCCTCGCTGTGGACGTCGGTCTGGCTGTCGGCCATGCCGGTGGCCGTGCCCGGCCTGGTGCTGGGGCTGTCTTATGTGTTTGCCTTCAACACGGCCGACTGGCCCTGGGGCGCGCTCTACGGGTCGGCCCTGCTGATCGCGCTGTGCAACTACATGCACTACCACACGCAGGGCTACGCCACCATGATGACCGGCATGCGCAACGTGCCCGGCGCGCTCGAAGACGCGGTGACGGTGCTGGGCGGCGGCGTGGGCCGCACGCTGAGCGACGTCTACCTGCCGGCGGTGCGCACCACGCTGGTGGCCGTCGGCCTGTTCCTGTTCATGCGCTCGATGGTGACGCTGTCGGCCGTGATCTTCCTGGTCACGCCCGACGTGCCGCTGGCCGCCGTGACGGTGATGCGCCTGGACGAGGCCGGCTTCACCTCGCAGGCGGCGGCGTTCTCGACCTGCATCATGGCCATCGTTGCTACCATGGCGGCGCTGCTGCACGCGCTGGTCCGCCCGCGCCGCTGAGCGCCCTTCGCCCACACGACCCCCACGCACCCCGACCCATGCTCCAGGAAGCCCGGCTCCACCGCATCAAGGCCCTGCTGACGACCTTCAGCCAGGTCAGCACCGAACGCATCGCGCAAGACCTCGGCGTCTCGCGCGAGACCGTGCGGCGCGACGTGCTCGAACTGGAGGCCGACGGCGTTCTGCGGCGTGTGCACGGCGGCGTGGTGCTGGCGGGCGACAGCGGCCGCGAGCCGCCGCTGGCCGTGCGCCAGACCGTGCGCGCCAAGGAAAAACGCGCCATTGCGCGGGCCGCCGTGCAACTGATCCAGCCCGGGCAGACCTTGCTGATCGATGCCGGCAGCACCACCGCGCTGCTGGCCGAGGAGCTGTCGTCCATGAGCGGGCTGACCATCGTCACCAACGGCCTGGACGTGGCGCGCAAGCTGGCCGGCCCGCAAGCCAGCCGCAGCGCCAACGACGTGATCCTGCTGGGCGGCAGCGTCGGCGCCGACCTGCCCGCCACCTACGGCGACCTCACCGTGGCCGAGATCCACCGCTACCGCGCCGACCTGGCGCTGCTCTCGCCCGTGGGCGTGAGCGCGCAGCACGGCGCCAGCAGCTTCGAGCGTCACTAAGCCGCCGTCGCCCGCGCCATGGCCGCCTGCGCCCAGCGCTGCATCATCCTGGCCGACCACGCCAAGATCGGCCAGCACAGCCGCCTGAGCTACGCCGCCACCAGCGAGATCGCCACCGTGGTCACCGACACCCGCGCCAAGGCGCTGCCCGCGCTGGCGCAGCTGCGGCAGGCCGGCTGCGAGATCGTGCTGGCCTGAGCATTTCCCCTCGCGGCGCTCGGCGAACACGGGCCAGCCTATACTCCCATGGAGTATCCAATCCGCCGATCCGCCATGCCCCACACGCCCGAGGAAAAGAAGAAAGCGCTCACACGCCTGCGCCGCATCCGTGGCCAGGCCGATGCGCTTGAACGTGCGCTCGAAGCCGGTGCCGACTGCGGCCCGGTGCTGCAGCAGCTCGCGGCCATCCGGGGCGCCATCAACGGCCTGATGTCGGAAATCCTGGAGTCGCACATTCGCGAGGAATTTGGTGCCGCCGCCTCGGGCGACGCGCGCCACGACGCCCGCGTGCGCGACATGACCCAGCTCGTGCGGACCTATCTCAAGTAGTCGCCAGAACCAGAACCGCGCGGCCCCGCGCCGCGCCCAACCCGGAGAACCCGCCATGAAATCCCGCGCCGCCGTCGCCTTTGCCGCAGGCCAGCCCCTGCAGATCGTCGAGCTCGACGTCGAGCCGCCCCGCAAGGGCGAAGTGCTCATCAAGATCACCCACACGGGCGTGTGCCACACCGACGCCTTCACGCTCTCGGGCGACGACCCGGAAGGCCTGTTCCCCGTGGTGCTCGGCCACGAGGGCGCGGGCATCGTGGTCGAGGTTGGCGAAGGCGTGACCAGTGTCCAGCCGGGCGACCACGTGATCCCGCTCTACACCGCCGAATGCCGCGAATGCCTGTTCTGCAAGAGCGGCAAGACCAACCTGTGCGTGGCCGTGCGCGCCACCCAGGGCAAGGGCGTGATGCCCGACGGCACCACGCGCTTTTCCTACAACGGCCAGCCGGTCTACCACTACATGGGCTGCTCGACCTTCAGCGAATACACCGTGGTGGCCGAGGTCTCGCTGGCCAAGGTCAACCCCGAGGCCGACCCCGAACAGGTCTGCCTGCTGGGCTGCGGCGTGACCACCGGCATCGGCGCGGTGCACAACACCGCCAAGGTCCAGGAAGGCGACAGCGTGGCCGTGTTCGGCCTGGGCGGCATCGGCCTGGCCGTGATCCAGGGCGCACGCCAGGCCAAGGCCGGGCGCATCATCGCCGTCGACACCAACCCGTCCAAGTTCGAGCTGGCCAAGACCTTTGGCGCGACCGACTTCGTCAACCCCAAGGACCACGACAAGCCCATCCAGCAGGTCATCGTCGAGATGACGGGCTGGGGCGTGGACCACTCCTTCGAGTGCATCGGCAACGTCAACGTCATGCGCGCCGCGCTGGAATGCACGCACCGCGGCTGGGGCCAGTCGGTGATCATCGGCGTGGCCGGCGCGGGCCAGGAAATCTCGACCCGCCCCTTCCAGCTCGTGACCGGCCGCAAGTGGCTGGGCACAGCTTTCGGCGGCGTCAAGGGCCGCAGCCAGCTGCCCGGCATGGTCGAGGACGCGATGGCCGGCAAGATCGAACTGGCCCCCTTCGTCACCCACACCCGCCCGCTCGACGGCATCAACGAAGCCTTCGACCTGATGCACGAAGGCAAGTCGATCCGCACGGTGATTCACTACTGAGTCATGACTGAGCGGACGCGGACAACCCACTCGCTTCGTCATGCAGCAGCGCCAGGAACTGGCGCGCCGTGGCGTGCAGCGGGCGGTCGCGCCGCGTGATGCTGCCGTAGGCCGCCAGTTGTTGGCGGATGCGGTAGGCCAGGGTGCACAGCAGGCCGTGCCGCTCGTACAGGCTGGCCACCGACTGCGGGATGACCGCGATCATCTGCGTGCGCGCGATCAGGTTGGTGGTCGTCAGGATGGAGGCCGTCTCGATCAGCCCGCGTGGCAGCGGCGTGTTGCGGCGCAGGAACTCCTGCTCGATCACCTGCCGCATGGGGCTGCCGGCCGACTGCAGGATCCACGGATAGGCCTGCAGGTCGGCAAACTGCAGCTGGCGTCGGCCGGCCAGCGGGTGGTCGGTCGCGGCGATCACGGACAGTGATTCATTGGCCAGCGGCCGGTAGACATAACCGGCCTCGGCTCGGCGCGGCAGGCGGCCGATGACCAGGTCGAGCAGCCCTTCGTCCAGGTGTTCGAGCAGGCGGTCGCTGGTGTCGGTGTCGATCTCCACATCCAATTGCGGCCAGCGCTGCTTGAGCGCGATCAGTGCCTCGGCCAGGTGCACGGGCGAGGCGGCCATGATGGCGCCGATGCGCAGCTTGCCCACGCCGCCCTGGCGTAGCTGGCGCAGCTCCTCGTTGAGCGAGGCCATGGTCCCACGCAGCCCCTTGAAATAACCCAACGCGCAGTGGCCCGCCGCCGTGAGCTGCAGGCCGCGCCCGACGCGGTCGAACAGCGGCAGGCCCAGCGCGTTTTCCAGCTCGCGCAGCATCTTGGTGGCCGCCGGCTGTGTCAGCCCGAGCGCGCCCGCCGCCGCACGCAGCGTGCCCTGTTCCTCGATGGCCAGCAGCAGCGCGATCTGCCGCATGCGCAGGCGGTTGAGCAATTGCGGCGTGGTGTCCGCCGACTCGGGTTCTCCCTGATTGGGCCTCATGATCGATATCCCCAGGTAATCAAACTATAAAAACATTTCAATATACGGGAATCAATGCTCTTCCTACTATCGGCATGCCTACCTACAAAAAAGATGGAGACAAGCATGAAGAAGTGGATGCTGGCCGCCCTGGCGGCCGCCCTGTCCTGCAGCGCCTTTGCCCAGAGCGACGCGGGCAAAAAAAATGGCGAGGCCAACTGGCCGACGCGGCCCGTTCGTATGCTGGTGGGCTCGGCCCCTGGCGGCGGCACCGACGCCATGGCACGCGCCGTGGCCGACCGGCTCGGGCCCCTGCTGGGCCAGCCGGTGATCGTCGAGAACCGCCCGGGCGTGTCCAACACGCTGGCGGTGGATTTCACCGTCAAGTCCACCGACGGCCACACCATGGTGATGGGCGTCTCGACCGCGCATGCGATTGCGCCGCACCTGATCAAGCTGGGCTATGACAACGACCGTGATCTGGTCGCGGTCGCCTTCGCCGGCGCCGTGCCCAATGTGCTGGTGGTCGGCGGCAGCCAGAACATCCATTCGGTGGCGCAACTGGTGCAACTGGCCCGTTCCAAGCCGGGCTCGGTCAACTTCGCCAGCAGCGGCTCGGGCAGCACCCAGCACATCGCCGCCGAGGTGCTGCGCGACGCGGCCCAGATCGACATCGTGCACGTGCCCTATCGCGGCAGCGCACCCGCGCTGATCGACGTGATGGGTGGGCAGGTGCAGTTCAGCTTTGACACCATGCCCTCGGTGATCGGCCACATCCGCAGCGGCAAGATGCGCGCGCTGGCCGTGACCACGCCGCAGCGCAGCCCGCTGCTGCCCGACGTGCCCACCATGGCCGAGGCCGGCTACCCGCACGCCTGGTACGGCGTCTACATGCCCGCCACCACGCCCGTGACCGTGCAGAACCGCGTGCACGACGCCGTCCAGCAGGTGCTGGCCATGCCCGAAACCAAACAGCGTCTGGCCGCCATCGGCGCCGAGACGCGGCCGATGACGCAGCCCCAGTTCGCCGACTTCCAGCGCAACGAATCACAGCGCTACGCCGCCCTCATCCAGAAAAACCAGATCAAACCGGATTGACCCACCCATGACCTCGCATTCCTCTTCTTCGCTGCCCGTCGTCGCCCTGGTGCTGGGCGACCCGGCCGGCATCGGCCCCGAGCTGATCGCCCGCCTGCTGGCCAAACCCGAAACCACGCAGCGCGCCAACGTCGTGCTGGTGGGCGATCCGTGGCTGTGGCAGGCCGGCCAGCGCGTGGCCGGCACCGGCATCGCCACCCAGGCGGTGGGCAGCCTGGCCGCCGTGCGTGATCGCGCCGACACCCGCCAGCCCGCCTTTCTGGCGCTGGACACCGTCACGCCCGAGGTGGTGCACATTGGCCGCGCCGAAGCGGCCGGCGGGCGCTCGGTGCTACAGGTGCTGGACCTGTGCATGGACGCCGCCCAGGCTGGCGAGATCGACGCCATCTGTTTTGCGCCGCTCAACAAACAGGCCATGAAGCTCGGCGGCCTGCGCCACGAGGACGAACTGCACCACTTCGCCGAACACCTGGGCGTGACGGGCTACTTCTGCGAGTTCAACACACTGGGCAATCTGTGGACCTCGCGCATCTCGTCGCACGTGCCGCTCAATGACGTGGCCGGCTACCTCAGCGTCGAGCGTATCCAGCAGGCGTCTGAACTGATCTACCGCTCGCTGCTGGCCAACGGCATCGCCGAGCCCAAGGTGGCGGTGGCGGGCTTCAACCCGCACAACGGCGACGGCGGCACCTGCGGCCGTGAAGAGATCGACATCATCGAGCCGGCCGTGCGTGCGCTGCAGACCCGCGACTGGCCCACGCCCAGTCCCTTCCACGGCTCCTTCCCGGCCGACACCATCTTCCTGAAAGCCCAGGCGGGCGACTACCAGGCCATCGTGACCATGTACCACGACCAGGGCCAGATCGCTATCAAGCTGCTGGGCTTCAGCCGCGGCGTGACGGTGCAGGGCGGCCTGCCGATTCCCATCACCACGCCGGCCCACGGCACGGCCTATGACATCGCCGGCCAGGGCCGTGCCAACGTGGAAGCCACGTGGCAGGCCTTCCAGATTGCCTGCCGCATGGGCGCCGCGCACCGCGCCACCAGTGGCGTGGCGGCCTGACGCCGGTTTCCACCACGGCGGCCTTGGTGCCGTCCATTCTTTCTTTCGTCCCACTTCCCGAGGTCTCTGTATGAAGATCAAGTCCGTCCGCGCCCGTGTCTTTGAATGGAAGGGCAAGACCGTTCCGCCGCAAGGCAATTTCTGCTCCAACGCCATGGACCTGGTCTATTCCAAGACCGAAACCATGAGCACCTTCCGCTTCCATTCGTGGACCGTGGTCGAGATCGAAACCGACGACGGCATCGTCGGCCTGGGCAACGTGGCCCTGGCCCCCAAGATCGCCAAGGCCATCATCGACGAATACCTGGCGCCGCTGGTGCTGGGCCAGGACCCCTGGGACTACGAATACCTGTGGCAGCGCATGTACCGCGCCACCCACGCCTGGGGCCGCAAGGGCGTGACCATGGCGGCCATCTCGGCGGTGGATCTGGCGATCTGGGACATCCTGGGCAAGTCGGTGAACAAGCCCGTGTTCAAGCTGCTGGGCGGGCGCACCAAGGAAAAGATCCCCTGCTACTACAGCAAGCTCTACCGCACCGACCTGAAGGCCATGCAGGACGAGGCCCAGAAGTTTCTGGACCAGGGCTTCAAGGCCTTCAAGATGCGTTTCGGCTACGGCCCGGCCCATCTGCAAGAAGGCGTGCAAGAGAACCTGAAGTCGGTCGAAGCGGTGCGCGAAGTCATCGGCTACGACACCGACCTGATGCTCGAGTGCTACATGGGCTGGAACCTCGAATACGCCAAACGCATGCTGCCCAAGCTCGAAAAATTCCAGCCGCGCTGGCTGGAAGAGCCGGTGATCGCCGACGACATCGACGGCTACGCCGAACTCAACGCCATGAACATCATCCCGATCTCGGGCGGCGAACATGAATTCAGCCTCTACGGCTTCAAACAACTGCTCGACAAAAAGGCCGTGAGCGTCGTGCAGTACGACACCAACCGCGTGGGCGGCATCACCGCCGCGCACAAGATCAACGCCCTGTGCGAAGCCTATTCCGTGCCCGTCATCCCGCACGCCGGCCAGATGCACAACTACCACCTGACCATGAGCACCCTGGCTTCGCCCATGGCCAAGTACTTCCCCATCTTCGACGTGGAAGTGGGCAACGAACTGTTCTGGTACATCTTCGACGGCGAGCCGATTGCCGAGAACGGCTTCCTGCAGCTGCGCGACGACGTGCCGGGCCTGGGCCTGTCGCTCAAGACCGAGTATCTGGATCAGTTCCACATCGTCGAATAGACCCGCACGGCGTGCGCGATCTGCAAGCCGGTCGCGCACGCCCGCATCGACAGCACCGACAGCCCCCACAACAATCAGGAGACAAGCATGACCCTTTCCCGCACCTTCGCCCGCGTGCTGCGCCGGCTCACGTTCTCGGTGGCCACCTTGGGCGCCGCCCTGGCCGCCACGCAGGTCGGCGCTGTCACGGCCGACGACCTCATCAAGCGTGGCAGCGTCAAGATTGGCGTGCTGTCCGGTGTGCCCATCTACGGCACGGTCGATGCCAATGGCAACCCCGCCGGCTATGACATCGACGTGGCCCAACTGCTGGCAAGCTACCTGGGGGTCAAGGCCGAGCTGGTGCCGCTGGTGCCCCCGGCCCGTATTCCTGCGCTGCAGGCCAACAAGATCGACTTTCTGGTCGCCACCCTGGCGGCCACACCCGAACGCGCCAAGGCCGTGATGTTCACCGCTCCTTACAGCGCCTTCCAGATGGTGATCGTCGCGGGCAAGGCAGCCTCGCTGGACAAGCTGGACGAACTCAATGGCAAACGGGTGGGCGTCAACCGCGGCTCCAGCCAGAAAACCGCCTTGCTGCGCGCCAATGTGCCGGGCATGCAGGTGATCCGGTTCCAGGACGACGCCACCGTGGTGCAGGCGCTGCTGGCACGGCAGATCGATACCGCAGCCATTCCCGATGGCGTCGCCAAGGACGTCATCAAACAACAACCCAATGCCGACATGGGCATCAAGTTCGCCTTCTTCCACCAACCCAATGCCATGGCCGTGCGGCTGGAAGACAGCGAGATGCGCGACTGGCTGAACCAGGCGATTGCCAAGATGACGGCCTCCGGCGAGTTGAACCAGATTTCGCTCAAGTGGACCGGCAACCCGCTGGCCGACCTGAGCGCGCCCTGACACCGACACCGACTCCAACCGCAAACGCCCCCGTTCGCGCTTCATGAAACAAGAAGCCCGGTCCGCTGGCCTGCCCGACAAGGCGGCTGGCACACCGGGATAGGAGACCCGCTGTGGCTTACCAATTCCAGTTCGCACCGGTCCTGGCGCACACCGGCCCGTTGGTCGAGGGCGCGCTCCTGACCATCGAACTCTCAGCCGGCGCCATCGTCCTGGGCACCGCCATCGGCATCGCGGCCTCTGCCGCGCGCTGGATCCTGGGCGGGCGTGTCCGAACGCTGATCGACATCTACGTGGAAGTGGTGCGCAACACCCCGTTCCTGGTGCAGCTCTTCATCCTGTTCTTCGGCTTGCCGGCCCTGCACATCCGGGTGACGGCAACCGAGGCCGCGCTGATCGGCATGGTCATCAACCTGGGGGCGTACTCCACCGAGATCCTGCGCGCGGGCATCGACGCCACCCACCGCTCGCAGATCGAAGCCGGCGCCTCTCTGGGCATGACCCCGCTGCAGATCTTTCGGCACATCGTCCTCAAACCCGCCATCGCCAAGGTCTACCCCGCGCTGTCCAGCCAGTTCGTGTTGATGATGCTGGCGTCCAGCGTGACCTCGGCCATCTCCACGCAGGAGCTGTCGTCGATTGCCGCGCAGATCGACTCCGAAACCTACCGCAGCTTCGAGGTCTACATCCTGGTGACCTTGCTCTACCTCGGGCTGGCACTGCTGTTCAAAGGCGTGCTGGCGCTGATCGCCAAATGGGTGTTTGCGCGGCGCCGCCAGGTGCCGGTTGGTGCCCGCCCTGCCGCCATCGCCACCCGGGAGGTCACACCATGATCCGATCACTGAGCTGGAACGACCTGCTGTTCTTTCTGAGCGCCTTGAACTGGACGGTGCTGCTGGCCAGCATCGCCTGCCTGTGCGGCGGCGTGCTGGGACTCGGGGTGGCGCTGGCCCGCGTGGCGCGCTCGCAGACGGTTCGTGCGCTGGCCAGCACCTACATCCAGATCGTGCAAGGCACGCCGGTGCTGATGCTGCTGTTCCTGTCCTACTACGGGCTGAGCCTGCTGGGTTTTGACCTGCCGCCCATGGTGGCGGCCAGTGTGTCCATGAGCATCTACGTCAGCGGCTACCTGGGGGACATCTGGCGTGGCTCCATTCAGTCGGTCGCCAAGCAGCAATGGGAAGCCTCGGAAAGCCTGGGCATGACACGGACGCAGCAGTACCGCCACGTCATCCTGCCGCAGGCCATCAAGATCTCGCTGCCGCCCACCGTGGGCTTCATGGTGCAGGTGGTGAAGAACTCCTCCATCGCCTCCATCATCGGCTTCGTGGAGCTGGCCAAGGCCGGCCAGCTGATCAACAACGTCACGTTCCAGCCATTTGCGGTGTTCCTCATCGTCGCGGCCCTGTACTTCTGCGTCTGCTATCCGCTTTCACACTTCAGCCGCAAGCTGGAAAGGAAATCCCATGCCTGAAATCGTGGTCGACAACATCCACAAGAGCTTTGGCGCCGTCAAGGTTCTGCAAGGCACATCCATCCATGTCGAGACCGGCCAGGTCGTTGCCCTCATCGGCCGCAGCGGCTCCGGCAAGAGCACCATGCTGCGTTGTATCAACGGGCTGGAAACGATAGACGCCGGCAGCATCACGGTCGCGGGCCATCAGCTGAGCACCAACCCCAAACAACTGCGTGCACTGCGTGCCGACGTGGGCATCGTGTTCCAGAGCTACAACCTGTTTCCGCACCTCACGGTGGGCGAAAACATCATGCTGGCGCCCACGGTGGTCAAGAAGGTCAAGCCCGGCCAGGCGCGCGAGGCGGCGGAAGAAGCCCTCAACCTGGTGGGCCTGGCCGACAAGTTCAACGCCTACCCCGACATGCTCTCGGGCGGGCAGCAGCAACGGGTGGCCATTGCCCGCTCGCTGGCCATGAAGCCGCGCGTCATGCTGTTTGACGAAGTGACCTCGGCGCTGGACCCGGAACTCACACAAGAAGTGCTGACCGTGATGGAAACCCTGGCCCGCAAGGGCATGACCATGGTGCTGGTCACGCATGAAATGGGCTTTGCGCGCAAGGTCGCCGACATCACCGTCTTCATGCACCAGGGCCGGATCTGGGAATCCGGTCCCTCGCAAGAACTTTTCGCCCACCCCCAGACGCCGGAAATGCGGCAGTTTTTGAATGCCGATGTGCACTGAATGGAGTATTGAATGACGACACCCGAAACCTTGCTGCTGGTGCAGAAATGCGCGCACACCTTCAGCTTCTACAACCTGGCCAACGGCCAGGCCGACAAACACATCGTGCTGCCCAACTTCCCCCATGAGTTCACCGTGGACCCGGTGCGCAAGCTGGCCTACGTGGGCCACTACGGCATCGAAACCGCCAGCCATCTGGGCGATGTGGGCGGGCACTCGGTGTTCGTGATCGACCTGGAACAACGCGCCCATGTGCGCACCCTGAACATCTGGCCGTTCTACCGCCCCCATGGCTTGAGCGTCGATGCACAAGGCCGGCTGTATGTGATGTCGGAGGCCCACAACGTCCTGCTGCGTTTCTCCGATCCGATGCAGCGGCAAGTGCCCGATCTGGCGATTCCCTCCGGCGGCTACAAAACCCATTTGTTCGCCCTGACCCGCGACGCCCAGACCGCCTATGCGCTGAACCTGCTGTCCAACACGGTCACCAAGATCCGCCCGCACGACCCGACTTTCACACCGGTCGCCATGGTGCCCGGGCCGGTGCCCGAGGGCAACGTGCTGTCGGCCGACGAATCCCTGCTCTACGTGGCCAACCGGGGCGACGACACCCTGGTCGCCGTCGACACGGCCAGCATGCAGGTGGTGGCCAGGGGCAAGACCCGGCGCGACCCGAACCGCGTCTACCGCATCCAGGACGCGCGGGGCCAGGACCTGCTGCTCACCACCAACTCCGGCGAGCATTCCTTGTCGGTGTTCAACACCGATCTGCAGGAGCAGCGCTGTCTGGCCTTGCCCAGCAACCCGCTGGCGCTGTCCCTGCACCCGAGCGAACGCGCCGCGTTCATCTCCTTCCAGGATGACACCGTGCGCCGCCTGGACCTGGACCGCTTCGAATTCACCCAGACGCTCAAGACCTTGCGCGAACCCGACTCGTCCTACGTCTGGCAGCACTGAAACCCATGGCCGCCCCGCACGCACTGCCGCACGCCATGCCCATCGTGGACGCCCACCACCATCTGTGGGACCTGACGCGCGGCCGCTACCCCTGGCTGCAGCAGGACTACGACCCCCAGGCCTTCTTCCTGGGCGACTACCAGGCCTTGCGCCAGGACTTCATGCCGGCGGACTACCGCGCGGCCAGCGCCGGCTGCAACGTGATTGCCACGGTGCATGTGGAGGCCGAACGCGACCGCCACGAGCAGGTCGCCGAAACCGCCTGGCTGTCCGGGTTAAACGGCCGGCATGGCCTGCCCAACGCCGTGGTCGCCCATGTCTGGCTGGACCGCCCCGACACCGAAGAGCGCCTGCTGCAGCACCTGCAATACCCGATGGTGCGCGGCATTCGCAGCAAACCGGTCACGTCCGGCTCGCCCCAGCAGTCCGTGCGTGGCCAACCCGGCAGCATGCAAGACCCGGCCTGGCTGCGTGGCCTGTCGCTGTTGGAAAAGCATGGGCTGAGCTGGGACTTGCGTGTGCCCTGCTGGCACCTGGCCGAGGCCGCCGAGGTCGCAGCCCAATTTCCGGCCCTGCCGATCGTGCTGAACCACCACGGCTTCGCCTGGGACCGCAGCCCCGAGGGCCTGCAACGCTGGCGCACCGGCATGGAGGTTCTGGCGCGCCAGCCGAATGTGCACGTCAAGCTGTCCGAGTTTGGCCTGCGAGACCAGCCCTGGAGCTGGCCCGACAACCGCCGCATCCTGCGTGAAACCGTGGCGATCTTTGGCTGGCAGCGCTGCATGTTCGCCAGCAACTTCCCCGTCGCGGGCCTGCGCGTTGGTTTTCAGGAGCTGGTCCAAGGCGTACTGGCCGCGCTGGCGCATCTCACCCTGGCGCAGCAGCAGGCCGTCATGGCCGGCAATGCGCTGCGCTTCTACCGTCTGCCCGGGAGCCTTTTGTCATGAACCTAATTTTTGATGCCCGCCTGCAGCCCGTGCTGCAAGACGCCCAGCTGGAGCGCCTGTGCACCGGCGCCATCTGGAGCGAAGGCCCGGTGTGGCTGCACGAAGACGATTCCGTGCTGTGGAGCGACATTCCCAACAACCGCATGCTGCGCTGGTCGCAGGCCGACGGCATGAGCGTGTGGCGCAATGGCGTGGAGTTCACCAACGGCCACACCCGTGATCTGAATGGCGACCTGCTGCACTGCTCGCACGGCCAGCGCGCGATTGTGCGCACGCCGCTGCGCAACGGCCGAATCGACGCCGCCACGGCCGACGCGGTGGTGGTGGACCGCTACCTGGGCAAACGCCTGAATTCACCGAACGACATCGTGGTCAAACGCGATGGCAGCATCTGGTTCACCGATCCGCCCTACGGCATCTTGAGCAACCGCGAAGGCCACCAGGCGCCGGCGGAACAGGCTGCCAACCACGTGTTCTGCTCCAACCCCGCCACCGGTGTGCTGACCGCTGCCAGCGACTGGGTGCAGGAACCGAACGGCCTGGCCTTCTCGCCGGATGAATCGCTGTTGTACGTGTCCGATACCTCGGCCGCCTTGGCGCCCGCAGGCCAGGGCCACCACCACATCGCCGTGTTCGACGTGGCAGCCGACAACCGCCTGCACAACCCCCGCGTCTTCGCCGAAGTCAGCCCCGGCCTGTCGGATGGTTTTCGTCTGGACGTGCAGGGCTGGATCTACACCAGCAGCGAAGACAGCGTGCAGATCTACCACCCCGACGGCACGCTGCTGGGCAAGATTCCGGTGCCCGAAAAAATCGGCAACCTGTGCTTTGGCGGCCCTCGGCGCAACCAGTTGTTCATCGCCGCCAGCACCTCGCTGTACCGCATCACCCTCCACACCCAAGGGAACTGAAACCCATGTCCCAAGACATCTTGCTGCTGGTCGAAAAATGCAGTCACTGCATGAGTTATTACGACATGGACAGCGGCGTGCGCCTGCACAGCATTGCCCTGCCCGACTTCCCGCATGAATTTGTGGTGGACGCCGCGCAGCGCTACGCCTACGTCGGCCACTACGGCGTGGAGACGTCCGGCCACCTGGGCGCGGGCGGCACGAGCATCCTGCAGATCGACATTGCCGAGAAAAGACTGGCCCGCACCATCGACATCGCGCCCTTCAACCGCCTGCACGGCATGCAGATGGACACGCAGGGCCGGCTCTACGCGTTGAGCGAGGACCGCGCCCAGCTGGTGGTGCTGGACCACCCCGCCACCGACACCGCACCCCGCCGCGCCGTGCCCACGGGCGGCATCAAGTCGCACCTGTTCGCGCTCACGCGCGACGGCCAGACGGCTTATGCGATGAACCTGCTGTCGCACACCGTGACCCAGTTCAAGCCCTACGACGCCACCTTCACTCCGGTGGCCTGCGCGCCCGGCGAAAAACCCGAGGGTTATGCCCTGAGCGAGGACGAAAAAACGCTGTACGTGACCTGCCGCTGGAGCAACACGCTGTGCGCCATCGACACGGCCACCATGCAGGTCACCCGCAGCGCCCCCAGCCGGGACGACGCCACCCGCTTGTATCTGTACCGCGACGGCCGCCTGGTCGTCACCAACTACGGCGAACGCAGCCTGAGCATCGTCGACCCGGTCACGCTGCGCGAGCTGGCCCACATCCCCATGGAAGCCCGCGCGATTGCGCTGAGCTACCACCCCACCAAACCGCTGGCCCTGGTGAGCCAGGACAACGACAAGCTGGGTTACTTCAACATGGAGACGCTGAAGTTCGACCGCTTCATCGCCACCCAACGCGAGCCCGACGTGTCGCGGGTCATCACCTTATGAGCACGCCCGTCGTTCGTATCCAGAACCTGGGCAAACGTTTCGGCGGCACCCAGGCGGTCGATGGTGTGTCGCTGGACCTGCACCGGGGCGAAATCCTGGCGCTGCTCGGCGAGAACGGCGCGGCTTTATCGACTGGAAACAGGCCGAGGTCAACGCCGCGCGTGTGCTGGGCCATGTGGGTTGCGACATCGACCCGCGCCGCCGCGTCTTCACCCTGACCCGTGCCGAAAAATCGCTGCTGGCCATCGGCCGCGCGCTGGACACACAGGCCAAGGTGCTGGTGCTGGACGAGCCCACGGCCAGCCTGCCCATGGCCGATGTGCAGCGTATGTTCGAGCTGCTGCGCCAGCTGAAAAGCGAGGGCGTGGCGATGATCTATGTGTCGCACCGGCTGGACGAGATCATGGCCATCTCCGACCGCGCCGCCGTGATGCGCGACGGCAAGCTGGTCGGCACCCGCACCACCGCGCAGACCACCGACACCGAGCTGGTGGAGCTGATCGTGGGCCGCAAGTTCGAGGGCCACCTGGCCAAGGCCGATGCACGCAACCAGGAAGTGGTGCTGTCGCTGGACCAGGTGTATGCGGCGAATGCCGGCCCGGTCAGCTTTCAGGCCCGCAAGGGCGAGGTGCTGGGCCTGATCGGCCTGCGCGGCGCGGGCCACGAGGCCATCAGCCGCGCGCTGTTCGGGCTGGCGGAGGTGTCGCAGGGTGGCATGCAGCTGGGCGGCAAAGCCATCGCCCCGCGCAACCCCGCGCACGCCATTGCACTGGGCGTGGGTCTGGTGGCCGCCGACCGGCTGGAAGAAAACCTGGGCGCCAATATGAGCGTGCAGGAGAACCTGTTCCCCAACCCCAAGCTGGTGCTCGGCTCCTTGCTGGCGCGCCTGCGCCGCAAAACTGAAGCGGCGCAAAGCCGCAAGCTGATCCAACAGTTCGACGTGAACCCGCCCGCGCCCCAGGCCGATGTGCAGAACCTCAGTGGCGGCAATCAGCAAAAAGTGGTGCTGGCGCGCTGGATCAACCTGCAGCTGCCGCTGCTGATTCTGGAAGAACCCACGGCCGGCGTGGACGTGGGCGCCAAACGCCAGATCTACGACATCCTGCGCGAGCAGGCGAATGCCGGCGTCTGCGTGCTGGTGGTGTCCACCGACTTTGAAGAAGTCGCCAACGTCTGCACGCGCGCCCTGGTTTTTCGCGACGGCCACGTGGCCAACGAACTGACGGGCGACGCACTCAGCGTGGCCGGCCTGCTGGTCGCGGCGTCGGGCCAACAAAACACAACGACAACATCAACGGAGACCCATCCATCATGAGCAGTTCCATCAAAGCCACGGCGCTGGAGCCGGACCCGTCCTTCGACAGCCAGCGCCAGGGTTTGCTGGCCAGCGTCAGCCAGCTGATCCCGGTCTACGGCCTGCCCGTCCTGGCGCTGGCGCTGATCCTGCTGTTTTCGGTGCTGCTGCCCGACAGCTTTCCCACGCTGTTCAACCTGCGCTCCATCCTCAGCGACAAGTCGGTGATCGCCATATTGGCACTGGCCGCCACCATCCCGATGATGACCGGCAAGATCGACCTGACGGTGGGCTACGGCATCGTGCTGTGGCACATCCTGGCGATCAGCCTGCAGACCCAGTTCGGCCTGTCCTGGCCGGCGGCGGTGGTCGTCGTGCTGCTGTGCGGCGCGCTGTTCGGCCTGCTCAACGGCATCCTGGTGGAGCAGGCGCAGATCGACTCCTTCATCGCCACGCTGGGCACCGGCACCGTGCTGTATGCCGTGGCGCTGTGGCACAGCGGCGGCCGCCAGGTGCTGGGGGATCTGCCCGACGGCTTCCTGAACCTGGCCGGGGCCGACTTCCTCGGTCTTCCCATCACCGCCTTCTACGTTTTGGGAATCGCGGTGGCGCTGTGGCTGGTCAGCGAACACACGCCCATCGGCCGTGCGCTGTACGTGATCGGCTCCAACCCCAAGGCCGCCGTGCTCAACGGCATCCCGCTGCAGAAATGCGTGATGGGTGCCTTCGTGGCCTCGGGCACCTTGTCGGCCTTTGCCGGCGTGGTGCTGGCCTCGCGCCTGCAGATCGGCCAGGCCGGTGTGGGGCTGGAGTTTTTGCTGCCGGCTCTGGTGGGCGCCTTTCTGGGCTCCACCACCATCCGGCCCGGGCGCGTCAACGTCTGGGGCACCCTGGTCGGCGTGGCGATCCTGGCCATCGGCATCTCGGGCATCCAGCAGTTTGGCGGCGCCTTTTTTGTCGAGCCACTGTTCAACGGGCTGACGCTGCTGGTCTCCATCGGTATCGCCGGCTACGCGCAGCGCAAGCGCGGACTGTCCATCAAACGCCGGATTGCCGAGCTGCACATGGCGACGACCCCCAACGCACCGTCCACCGACGCTGCACCGGCCCGCGTCCATCCGCACTAGGGCCTGTTCTGTAAGCAAGGCGCGTCATCACACCTTGCCCCGCAAATTCGAGCGATTTGAACAACAAACGGAGACAACCATGAAGACCCTGACTTTTTCCCTGCGCGCCATCGTGCTGGCCACTGCGGCCCTGGGCCTGGCCGGCCACGCCCTGGCCGATGATTTTCTGGAAGCCGCCAAACAGCGCGTCACCGCCGCCACGGCGCCGGTCGACCAATGGGACGGCCCGACCTCCGGTCCCAAAGCGGCGGTGGGCAAAACCGTGGTCTATGTGGCCGGCGACATGAAGAACGGCGGCCACCTCGGCACCTGGCAAGGCGTGCAGGAGGCCGGCAAGGCCATCGGCTGGAACATGCGTGTGATCGACGGCCAGGGCTCCGTCAGCGGCCGCACCGCCGCGCTGAACCAGGCACTGGCGCTCAAGCCGGACGGCATCGTCGTGGGTGGTTTTGACACCTCGGAACAGAAGGTGGCGTTTGCCGCCGCCACCAAGGCCAGCATCCCGCTGGTGGGCTGGCATTCGGGCGAGCAACCCGGCCCGAACCCGGCCGCCGGCCTGTTCGCCAACGTGACCACGCTGCCCATCGACGTGTCGGAAACCGCCGCCTCGTGGGCCGTGGCCGACTCCAACGGCAAGGCCGGCGTGGTGATCTTCACCGACTCGCAGTACGAGATCGCCATGTTCAAGGCGCGCGCCATGGAGGCCGTCATCAAGAAGTGCGGCGGCTGCACGGTGCTGAGCTTTGAAGACAGCCCCATCTCCGAAAGCTCGACCCGCATGCCCCAGCTGACCACCTCGCTGCTGCAGCGTTTTGGCGACAAGTGGACCCACTCGCTGGCCATCAACGACCTGTACTTCGACTTCATGGGCCTCACGCTGCGCGCGGCCGGCAAGAAGGGCGACGGCGAGCCCAAGGCCGTGTCGGCCGGCGACGGCTCGGAAGCCGCCTACCAGCGCATCCGCGCCAAACGCTACCAGGCCGGCACCGTGCCCGAGCCGCTGAACATGCAGGGCTGGCAACTGGTCGACGAACTGAACCGCGCCTTTGCCAAGGCGCCCTGGTCGGGCTACTCGGCCAAGGTGCACCTGGTCACCCCCGACAACGTCGGCAAGGACGGCGGGCCGAAAAACATCTTTGATCCCGACAACGGCTACCGCACGCACTACAAGGCCATCTGGGGCAAATAAGCCCCGCAAGCCTGTGCGCCCCATTGAAAACCGAACATCGCAACGCCCCATCACCCGAGCCTGACCATGACCACTGCCACCTCACCACGCTACCGCGGCATCTTCCCGGTGGTTCCCACCACCTTCCACCCCGACGGCACGCTGGACCTGGCCAGCCAGAAACGTCGCCTGGATTTCATGATCGACTCCGGCGTCGATGGCCTGTGCATCCTGGCCAACTTCTCCGAGCAGTTCCTGATCGCCGACGACGAGCGCGAAATCCTCACACGCACGGCGCTCGAACACGTGGCCGGCCGCGTGCCCGTGATCGTGACCACCACGCACACCAGCACACGCATCTGCGCCGAACGCAGCCACCGCGCGCAGGCCATGGGCGCGGCCATGGTGATGGTCATGCCGCCCTACCACGGCGCCACCTTCCGTTTTGGCGAGACACAGATCCACAACTTCTTTCAGGGTGTCTCGGACGCCATCGACATCCCCATCATGATTCAGGACGCGCCTGCGGCCGGCACGCCGCTGTCGCCGGCCTTCCTGGCCAGCATGGCGCGCGAAATCGAGCAGGTCCGCTACTTCAAGATGGAAACCACTGGCGCGGCGGGCAAGCTGCGCGAGCTGATCGTGCTGGGCGGCGAGGCCATCGAAGGCCCGTGGGACGGCGAGGAAGCCATCACCCTGCTGGCCGACCTCGAAGCCGGCGCCACCGGTTCGATGACGGGCGGTGGTTTTGCCGATGGGATCCGCCCCATCATCGAAGCCTTCCGCAAGGGCGACAAGGACCAGGTCTTCGCGCAGTACCAACGCTGGCTGCCGCTGATCAACCACGAAAACCGCCAGGCCGGCTTTCTGGCCGCCAAGGCCCTGATGAAGCAAGGCGGCGTGATCGACTGCGACGCACCGCGCTCGCCCTGGCCGCCCCTGCACCCCGAAGTGCGCCGCCAGCTCATCGACATCGCACGCCGGCTCGACCCGCTGGTGCTGCGCTGGGCGCGATAGAAATGGCCCCTCGGTCCATCGCTGCGCGATGACCCGATCCCCCAGGGGGATGCTTTTTATCTTGGGGCGGCCCGGCGATAAAAAATGGCCCCTCGGCCCATCGCTGCGCGATGACCCGATCCCCCAAGATAAAAACGCCACGCACACGTCCATCACAAGGCGTGCAGACGTCGCGCTGGCCAGCCGGCTCTACGGCTGATTCGTCCCGATTTTTCCCCGGAGCTTTTGATGCCTCTTTCCCCAACCGCCCTCACGGGCGACATGCTGATCGGCCACGCCAGCGTGCGCGGCAGCGCCGGCAGCCAGCGCGCCTTCAACCCCGCCACCAACGCCGAGATCGCCGAGCCCGTCTTTGGCTTTGGAGGTGCCGCTGAAGTCGATCGCGCCG
>WNDQ01000035.1 GCA_009912175.1 Paracidovorax wautersii
TGACCGTGGTAGCCAATACTGCTCGCGCGAGCACCGCGCCCTGTTGGAGCAATACGCTTTGATCGCCAGCATGAGTGCCAGAGGCAACTGCTACGACAACGCAGCAATGGAGAGTTGGAACCACAGTCTGAAGGTCGAGGCCATCCATGGTGAACACCTCGCCACACGGGAGCAGGCCAAGGCTCATGTGTTTGACTACATTGAGGTTGACTACAATCGGATCCGGCTGCACTCGACCCTGGGCTACCTCAGCCCAGAGCAGTACGAGCTGGCCAATGTCGCTTAGATAGGTGTCCGTAAATCAGGGGCAAGATCACTGAGAACCTCTCAGAACGTGTTGGCAATGCCGCGCTTTCGAAGAAATCAAAAGCGCTCATGTCCCTTCAGATAGCGCCATTGCCCGACAGGCAAACTCGCCATCGGCATGCGCGCGATGCGAATCCGTTTCAAACCCACGATTTTCAAGCCGACCATTTCACACATGTGTGCAATCTGGCCAGGCTGTACGCCCTTCAAGGCAAAGCGCAATCGCGTTTCGTTTTGCCAGCTCACCTTGATCGGCGGTAAAGCCTGGCGGTTGAAGGTCAAGCCGTGGTTCAGCAAAGCCAGTCCATCGGGGATGAGATCGCCACTGACTTCAACGATGTATTCATGCTCCAGGATGGCTGCGTCTTCGATCAATTTGCGCGCGATATACCAATTCTGCGTGTAGACAACCAGGCCGCTGGCGTCGGGTTCCAGCGTCGCTACCAGCTTCAGATCGACCGTGTGTTTTTTCAGGAAACGAACACCAGAGCGGTCTTCGGCATACAAATTTTCGGGGGTCACACGCTGCAAAGCAGTGGCGACATCGATACCAGCCGGTTTGTGCAGAAGAATGGTGACAGGATCGACCGCGACCAATGTCGCATCGGGAGACAGTAGAACGGATTGTTGCTGCGTCACCCGATAACCAGATTCTTCGATCACGACGCCGTCTACCGTGACCCAGCCCCCTTCAATGTATTGCTCGGCTTCGCGGCGGGAGCAGGCAACGGTTTCGGCGACGCGTTTCGAGAGGCGGATGGAGTCGACCATATCAAGACAATCTGAAAGTCAGAGCACGCGCCGCACGGCCTGCGGCTTGAAGCCCAGGTCGGCCGCCTTGCCTTTGCGCGCCCGGTTGCCGCGGGCGTTGTTGAGCGAGCGGATCTCCAGCGTTTCCTCGCGCGCCTTGCCGCCGCGCCCCACGCCTTCGATGCGCACGCTGCGTGTGTAGGCGGCCGTGCCCGCCAGGCTGTCCTTGGGTTCGAGGTCGAGCAGCAGCAGACCGCGTCCGCCCTTGGGCTGCACTTTCAGCTCGCCGATCTCGAAGGTCAGGATGCGGCCGCCCGTGGAGGCGCAGGCAATGTGCGTGGCGTCCGGCAGCGGCTGGCCTTCGAACAACGCACCCGGCGCGCCGCCGACGATGGACGGTTGGCACAGCGTCTCACCGCCCTCACCCAGGTTGACGAAGGCCTTGCCCGCCTTGTGGCGCGAGACCATGTGTTCGACCTGGGCGATGAAGCCATAGCCGCCCGAGCCCGCCAGCAGCAGGCTGGCACCCAGCGGGCCGGCGAAGTAATGCGCGAGCTGCGAGCCCGCCCCCAGTTCGATGAGTGTGGTCACCGGCTGGCCGTCACCACGCCCGCCCGGCAGCGCGGCCACCGGCACCGAGTACACGCGGCCGTTGCTGCCAAAGACCAGCAGCACGTCGACGCTGCGGCATTCGAAGGCGCCATACAGGCCGTCGCCCGACTTGAAGCTGTATTCCGGTGCGCCGCCGTTGCCATTGGCCGCCGCGCGTTCGCTGGCCCAGCCCTTCTGGGTCTTGACCCAGCCCTTTTGCGAGACGATGACCGTCACCGGCTCGTCGACCACCCGGATCTCGGCAACCGCTTTCTTTTCTGCCTGGATCAACGTGCGGCGCTCGTCGCCGAACTGCTTGGCGTCGGCCTCGATCTCCTTGACCATCAGGCGGCGCAGCGACGCCGGGTTGTCGATCACGTCCTGCAGCTTCTTCTGCTCGTCGCGCAGAGCCGACAGTTCCTGCTCGATCTTGATGCCTTCCAGCCGAGCGAGCTGGCGCAGGCGGATTTCAAGAATGTCTTCGGCCTGCCGGTCGCTGAGCTTGAAACGCTCGATCAGCGCCGCCTTGGGCTCGTCGGCGTTGCGGATGAGGTGGATCACCTCGTCGATGTTGAGCAGCACCAGCTGCCGCCCTTCGAGGATGTGGATGCGGTCCAGCACCTTGTCCAGCCGGTGCCGCGTGCGGCGCAGGATGGTGTCCTGGCGGAACTGCACCCACTCGAGCAGCATCTGCCGCACCGACTTCTGCACCGGCTTGCCGTCCAGCCCGATCGAGGTCAGGTTGATCGACGCCGACGATTCGAGGCTGGTGTGGGCCAGCAGCGTGGTGATCAGCTCCTGCTGCTCGGTGCGGCTGCTCTTGGGCTCGAACACCAGGCGCACGGCGGCGTCCTTGCTCGACTCGTCGCGCACGCCGTCGAGCACGGCCAGCACACTGGCTTTGAGCTGCTGCTGCTCGGCCGTCAGCGCCTTCTTGTTGGCCTTGACCTTGGGGTTGGTCAACTCCTCGATCTCTTCGAGCACACGCTGGCTGCTCACGTTCGGCGGCAATTCGTGGATGACGAGCTGCCACTGACCGCGCGCCAGGTCTTCGATCTTCCAGCGCGCACGCACCTTCAGGCTGCCGCGTCCGCTGGCGTAGGCATCGGCAATGTCCTTGGCCGGGCTGATGATCTGGCCGCCGCCCGGGTAGTCGGGGCCGGGCAGCAGCGCATAGAGCTCGGCGTCGGACAGCTTGGGTGTTTTGATCAGTGCCACGCAGGCGGTGGCGACCTCGCGCAGGTTGTGGCTGGGAATCTCGGTGGCCAGGCCAACCGCAATGCCCGAGGCGCCGTTGAGCAGCGAGAACGGAAGCCGCGCCGGCAACTGGCTGGGCTCCTGCGTCGAGCCGTCATAGTTGGGCACGAAGTCCACGGTGCCCATGTCGATTTCGTCGAGCAGCAGACGCGCGATCGGGGCCAGGCGGGCCTCGGTGTAGCGCATGGCCGCAGCGCCGTCGCCGTCGCGGCTGCCGAAGTTGCCCTGGCCGTCGATCACCGGGTAGCGCAGCGAGAAATCCTGCGCCATGCGCACCAGCGCGTCGTATGCGGCCTGATCGCCGTGCGGGTGAAAACGGCCCAGCACGTCGCCCACCACGCGGGCGCTCTTGACCGGCCGGGCGCCGCCCGTGCCCGTGAAGGCCAGGCCCATGCGCTCCATGGCGTAGAGGATGCGGCGCTGCACGGGCTTCTGGCCGTCGGCCACGTCGGGCAACGCGCGGCCCTTGACCACGCTCAGCGCGTATTCGAGGTAGGCGCGCTGGGCGTAGGCGGCCAGCGTCAGGCTGTCGTCGCCCTCGCCGCCGCTGCCGTCGAGCAGCGACGGCGGCGCGGGCGGGGACGGTGGCGAAGGCGGCTCGGGCGGCTGGGCCGGCACGTCGGGCGACGCGGCCACGGCTGACGGCGCCTCGTCGCTGGCGTCATTGGAAAACAGGCTGGATTGGGGATCGGTGCTCATCGTCGTGTTGGCCACTCGGCTCGGAGCGCACCCGCAGCCAGGTGGCCGCGGGCGCGAAAGTCGTCATTGCGTTGTCGGGGGGAAGAAGCCACGGGGCGGCGTCAGATGTCGATCTCGATGTCGTTGCCGTGCAACTCCATCAGCTCGCGGCGCGAGGCGGCTTCGCCCTTGCCCATGAGCTTGGTGATCTCGGCCTGGGTCTGCAGAAAGTCCAGCGCGCCCAGCGTGATCGGCAGCAGGCGGCGCGTGTCGGGGTTGAGCGTGGTTTCCCACAACTGTCCCGCGCTCATCTCGCCCAGGCCCTTGAATCGGCTGATGCTCCAGGCGTTTTCGCGCACACCGTCCTTGCGCAGCTTGTCGAGCGCGGCGTGCAGTTCGGCCTCGTCGAGCACATAGAGCTTGGCGGCCGGCTTCTTGCCACGCGCCGGTGCGTCGATGCGAAACAGCGGCGGGCGCGCCACGTAGATATGGCCGGCCTCGATCAGCTTGGGGAAATGGCGGAAGAACAGCGTCAGCAGCAGCACCTGGATGTGCGAGCCGTCAACGTCGGCGTCCGACAGGATGCAGATCTTGCCGTAGCGCAGGCCCGACAGGTCGGGGCTGTCGGCCGGCCCGTGCGGGTCGACACCGATGGCCACCGAGATGTCGTGGATCTCGTTGTTCTTGAACAGCAGGTCGCGCTCGACTTCCCAGGTGTTGAGCACCTTGCCGCGCAGCGGCAGCACGGCCTGGTTCTCCTTGTCGCGGCCCATCTTGGCGCTGCCACCGGCCGAGTCGCCCTCGACCAGGAAGACTTCGTTGTAGGCGGTGTCGCGGCTTTCGCAGTCGGTCAGCTTGCCCGGCAGCACGGCCACGCCCGAGCCCTTGCGTTTTTCGATCTTCTGGCCCGCGCGCTGGCGTGTCTGCGCGGCCTTGATCGCCAGTTCGGCCAGCTTCTTGCCGAACTCGACGCGCTCGTTGAGCCACAGCTCCAGCGCTGGTCGCACGTAGCTGGAGACCAGCCGCACGGCGTCGCGCGAGTTGAGCTTTTCCTTGATCTGGCCCTGGAACTGCGGGTCCAGCACCTTGGCCGAGAGCACGAAGGACGCGCGTGCGAACACGTCTTCGGCCATCAGCTTGACGCCCTTGGGCAGCAGCGAATGCAGTTCGATGAAGCTCTTGACCGCCAGGAACAGCCCTTCGCGCAGGCCGCTGTCGTGCGTACCGCCGGCGCTGGTCGGGATCAGGTTGACGTAGCTCTCGCGCACCGGCGCGCCTTCCTCGGTGAAGGCCACGGCCCAGGCCGCGCCCTCGCCTTCGGCAAAGCTGTCGTGGTTGCGGTCGGCGTAGCCTTCGCCCTCGAACACCGGTATCACCGGGTCGGCCGACAACGTCTGGCCCAGGTAGTCGACCAGGCCGCCCTTGTACTGCCAGGTCTGGCTGTCCTTGTTCTTTTCGTTGACCAGCGTCACGCTCACGCCGGGCATGAGCACGGCCTTGCTGCGCAGCAGATGCGTCAGCTCGCCCAGCGGCAAGACCTGCGACTCGAAATACTTGGCATCGGGCCACACGCGCACCGTCGTGCCCTGCTTGCGGTCGCCGCTGGCCTGGGCGCGCTGCTTGAGGGGCTCGACCACGTCACCGCCGGCAAAGGCCAGCGTCGCCACCTTGCCTTCGCGGTGGCTGCTCGCCTCCAGCCGCTTGGCCAGCGCGTTGGTCACGCTCACGCCCACGCCGTGCAGGCCGCCCGAGAAGCTGTAGGCACCGCCCTTGCCCTTGTCGAACTTGCCGCCCGCGTGCAGCCGGGTGAAGACCAGTTCGATCACTGGCGCCTTTTCCTCGGGGTGCAGGCCGAAGGGAATGCCCCGGCCGTCGTCTTCCACGCTGACCGAGCCGTCGGTGTGCAGCGTGACCTTGATCTTTTTGCCGAAGCCCGCCAGCGCCTCGTCGGCCGCGTTGTCCAGCACCTCCTGGATGATGTGCAGCGGGTTGTCGGTGCGGGTGTACATGCCGGGCCGTTGCTTGACGGGCTCCAGCCCCTTGAGCACGCGGATCGAGCTCTCGCCGTACTCGGTGGCCACGGATGATGAAGAAGATGCTTTGGTCGCCATGGGGCGCGATTGTAGACAGGTTTGGCGACCCATCCTGTATGAAAAGACAGCGGATAGAGGCTGTCGGCCTATGCAGACAGACAGGCCAGCCGCCGGGGAGGAGGCGCAGCCCCGCCGGGCATGGCAAAACACGTTAAGGTAAGCGCTCTCCCAACCAGGTCCGCGTGTCGCGGCGTGCGTTCGTCAACGCCACGTCCTGAAGCAGCCTTGCGCCGGCCACCGTGGCTGCATCCGTTGCCAGCCGTTTTTCCCGATTGTCATGAACCCCATTTCACAGCGTCATCCGCCCCATTCACTGGCCCTGGCCGTCCTGGCCTTGTGCACGGCCAGCGGCGTGCAGGCCCAGGCCACGCAGCCACAGGCGGACACCCCGGCCACGCCCACCTTGCCGGCCGTGGTGATCACCAGCACGCGCACACAACAGCCCATCGACCGCACGCCCGCCTCGGTCAGCCTGGTCGAAGGCAGCGCCATGCGCGAGGGCCGGGCCCAGATCAACCTGAGCGAAGGCCTGGGTGGCGTGCCCGGCCTGCAGGTGCTCAACCGCAACAACTACGCGCAGGACCTGCAGTTGTCGATCCGCGGCTTCGGTGCGCGCTCGAGCTTTGGCGTGCGCGGCCTGCGCCTCTACGTGGACGGCATTCCAGCCACCATGCCCGACGGCCAGGGCCAGACGTCCAACATCGACATCGCCTCGCTCGAACGCGTGGAGGTGCTGCGCGGCCCGTTCTCGGCGCTCTACGGCAATTCCTCGGGCGGCGTGATCCAGGCGTTCACCGCGCCGGGCGAAGGCCGTCCGCAAGTCACCGCCAGCGCGGCCGCCGGCAGCGACCACACCTTCCGCTACGGCCTGCAGGCCAGCGGCGCGACCGGCCAGGACACGGGCGTGACCGACTACAACGTCAGTGCCAGCCGCTTCACCACCCACGGATTCCGCGAACAAAGCGCGGCGCGCAAGAACCTCGCCAACGCCCGTCTGGGCATCACGCTGGCCGAAGACAGCCAGTTGACGCTGGTCGCCAACAGCGTGGACCTGACAGCCCAGGACCCGCTGGGGCTCACGCCCAGCCAGTACGCCCAGAACTGGCATGACACGGCCTTCGTCGCCCGGCAATTCAACACCCGCAAGACCGTACGCCAGACACAGGTGGGCGCCGTCTGGGACAAGAAGATCAATGCCGATAACGACCTGCGCCTGATGGTGTATGGCGGCCAGCGCGATACGGTGCAATACCAATCCATCGCGCCATTGGCGGCTGCGCAACGCGCCAATGGCGGCGTGATCGACCTGAGCCGCACCTACGGCGGCGCCGACCTGCGATGGACGCATCAGCGCACGCTGGCCGCTCGCCCGCTGACCCTGATCGCCGGCCTCTCCTACGACCAGATGCGCGAGGACCGCAAGGGCTACAACAATTACCTGGGCAGCGCAGCCACGCCACAAGCCTTGGGCGTGCGCGGCGACCTCAAGCGCGACGAGCGCAACGATCTCTGGAATCTCGATCCCTATGTCCAGGCCTCGTGGCAATTTGCCGAGCGCTGGACACTGGACGCCGGTCTGCGCCACAGCAGCGTGCATTTCAAGTCGACCGACCACTTCCTGGCCAACGGTGACGACAGTGGCAGCGCCGCCTACCGCCGTTGGCTGCCAATGGCCTCGATCAGCCATGCGCTCACGCCTTCGACCCTGCTCTACGCCTCGGCGGGGCGTGGTTTCGAGACGCCGACCTTCAACGAGATTTCATACCGCCCGGACGGCACCGCCGGCCTGAATTTCGCGCTGCGCCCCTCGACGAGCACCCAATACGAGATTGGCGCCAAGACGCAATTGACGGGCGGCCTGCTCGCGGCAGCCTTGTTCCAGGCAAACACGGCCGACGAGATCGTCAGCGCGGCCAGCATCGACGGGCGCTCGACCTTCCAGAACCTGGGCAAGACCCGTCGCCAGGGCCTGGAGGTGGGCTGGAGCGCCGAACTGGGGCACGACCTGAAGGTCCAGACCGCCTACACCTGGGTCGACGCCGTCGTGCGCCCAGCCTACCGCAGCGGCACCACGGGCAAGTACATCCCCGGCGTGGCCCGCCAGGCCCTCTACGCCTCGCTCGACTGGGCGCCGGCGCAGGGCTGGCGCGCGGGCGTCGACTGGCGCTACCTCGACAAGCTCTACGCCAACTCGGCCAATACCGTCTCGGCACCGGGCTACGCGGTCACCGGCCTGTACGGCGGCTACAAGCTGGCCTGGCGCCAGTGGGACTGGACGGCCATCGCGCGGGTGGACAACCTGTTCGATCGCCGCTACGTCGGCTCGGTCATCGTCAATGACACCAGCAACCGCTACTACGAGCCCGCGGCCGGCCGCAGCTGGCTGCTCTCCTTGAGCGGCACCTATCATTTCTGAAGTAATTCACTCTACTTTGATGCACGTGCGAGACAAACCCGTCACCGAGACCATGTACCATCTCGGTTTTCAGAGTTTTGCGTAATGTGTGAAAGTAGCCTGTCGGCCCGCACGACGGCTGCTTTCGTTTGCGGGTCACGCTTGCCCTGCGCCCGCAACCACGCTCAAGACACCGTTTCTTTTCTCTCCATTACATCGATCGAGCCATGAATTCATCGAAAACGTCAGGACTCGCCCGCGGACTGCTGTCCCTGGGCCTGGTCGCCCTGCTGAGCGGCTGCAACTGGGGGGTTCTGGACCCCAAGGGCCAAGTTGGCATCGCCCAGAAAGAGCTGCTGATCATCTGCACCCTGCTGATGCTGATCGTCGTCATCCCGGTGATCGTCCTGACCATCGTTTTCGCGTGGAAATACCGCGAGTCCAACACCAGCGCCGAGTACCTGCCCAACTGGTCGCACTCCAACAAGATCGAAACCTTCGTGTGGGGCGTGCCCCTGGTCATCGTCGCCATCCTGGCGGTGCTGACCTGGCGCTCGTCGCACTCGCTCGACCCCTATCGCCCGCTGGAATCCAACGTCAAGCCGGTGACCATCCAGGCCATCTCGATGGACTGGAAATGGCTCTTCATCTACCCCGACGAAGGCGTTGCCACCATCAACGAAGTGGCCTTCCCGATCAACACCCCGGTCAACTTCGAGCTGACTTCCGACACCGTGATGAACGCCTTCTTCATCCCGCAGCTCGGCTCGATGATCTACTCCATGGCCGGCATGGAAACCAAGCTGCACCTCGACGCGCACGAGACCGGCGACTACTTCGGCCTGTCCTCGCACTACAGCGGCGCCGGCTACGCCGGCATGACCTTCACCGCCAAGGCCGTGACGGGCGACGACTACCAGGCCTGGCTGGCCAAGGCCAAGGCCTCGCCGCTGCAGCTCGACCCCGCGCAATACCGCGACCTGTCGCTGCTGCGCAATGACAAGAAGGCACCGGTGACCTACTTCTCGTCGGTCACGCCCGATCTGTTCAAGCACGTCATCCACAAGTACATGAACCCGACCGCCAAGGACCGCGAAGTCGCGCTGGCGATGAACACCATCTGCCGCGCCGGAGAATAAACAATGCTGGGAAAACTCAACCTGGACCAAATGCTGTTCCTGCACGAGCCCATCCTGCTGGCAACGCTGATCGCAGTCATCATCGGGGGCATCGCGGTCCTCGGTGCCATCACCTACTTCAAGAAGTGGAGCTACCTCTGGCATGAGTGGCTGACCACCGTCGACCACAAGAAGATCGGCGTGATGTACTACATCATCGCCCTGGTCATGCTGCTGCGCGGCTTTGCCGACGCCCTCATGATGCGTGCCCAGCAGGCCGTGGCCGCCAACGGCGCCGAAGGCTACCTGCCCCCGCACCACTACGACCAGATCTTCACCGCCCACGGCGTGATCATGATCTTCTTCGTGGCCATGCCCTTCATCACCGGCCTCATGAACTTCGCCGTGCCGCTGCAGATCGGCGCGCGCGACGTGGCCTTCCCCTTCCTGAACTCGCTGAGCTTCTGGCTGTTCACCTCGGGCGTGGTGCTGATGATGCTGTCGCTGTTCGTGGGCGAGTTCGCCGCGACCGGCTGGCTGGCCTTCCCGCCGCTCTCCAGCCTGGAGTTCAGTCCAGGCGTGGGGGTCGACTACTACATCTGGGCGCTGCAGATATCGGGCCTGGGAACGCTGCTCAGCGGCGTGAACTTCTTCGTGACCATCATGAAGATGCGCGCCCCCGGCATGACGCTCATGCGCATGCCCGTGTTCTGCTGGACCGCGCTGATCACCAACATCCTGATCATCGCCGCCTTCCCCGTGCTGACCGTCACGCTGGCCCTGCTGGGCGCCGACCGCTACATCGGCACCCACTTCTTCACCAACGACGGCGGCGGCAACGCCATGATGTACATCAACCTGATCTGGATCTGGGGCCACCCGGAGGTCTACATCCTGATCCTGCCCGTGTTCGGTGTGTTCTCCGAAGTCGTGGCCACCTTCAGCCGCAAGAAGCTGTTCGGCTACACCTCCATGGTGTATGCAACGTCGGCCATCGGCGTGCTGTCCTTCGTCGTCTGGCTGCACCACTTCTTCACGATGGGTGCGGGCGCCAACGTCAACGCCTTCTTCGGCATTGCGACCATGATCATCTCGATCCCGACCGGGGCGAAGATCTTCAACTGGTTGTTCACCATGTACAAGGGTCGCATCAACTTCAGCGGACCGATGTACTGGACCGTGGGCTTCATGGTCACCTTCACCATCGGCGGCATGACCGGCGTGATGCTGGCGATCCCGGCCGTCGACTTCGTGCTGCACAACAGCCTGTTCCTGATCGCCCACTTCCACAACGTCATCATCGGCGGCGTGGTGTTCGGCTGCATCGCGGGCATGGTCTACTGGTTCCCCAAGGCCTTCGGCTTCAAGCTCGACGAGACCTGGAACCGCCGCTCGTTCTGGTGCTGGCTGGTCGGCTTCTACCTGGCCTTCATGCCGCTGTACGTGCTGGGCTTCATGGGCATGACGCGCCGCGTCAACCGCTATGACAACCCCGACTGGCAGATCTGGCTGATCATCGCCGCGGCGGGCGCGCTGGTGGTTGCCGCCGGCATCGCCTGCCTGCTCATGAGCATCGTCGTGGGCGTGGCCAAGCGCCGCAAGACCATCGACGAGACGGGTGACTCCTGGGGGTCCGGCCGCACCCTGGAATGGTCCACGAGTTCGCCCGTGCCCTTCTACAACTTCGCGCTGGTGCCCAAGATCCACGAAATCGACGAGTTCTGGGCCCGCAAGGAAGACGGCACCGCCTACGTGCGCCCGGCCGACAGCGCCTACGAACCCATCCACATGCCGCGCAACACCGGCGTGGGCGTGATCATGGGCCTGCTGAGCATCCTGCTGGGCTTTGGCCTGACCTTCCACATCTGGTGGATGGCCATCATCGGCCTGCTGGGCATGATCGTGACCTTCATCGTGCGCACCTTCGATGAAGACATCGACTACTACGTGCCGGTCGAGGAAGTCCGCCGCATCGAAAACGCCCATTGGGACCGCCTGGAAAAGGCCGCCCCGCACCTCGTGACCCGTCAATCCTAAATTTGTCATCGGCACCACCATGTCCAGTTCCACACTAGACCATCACGCCGCGCACGCGGCGCACGACGCGCATCACGACGACCACCACCACGACCACGGCGGCAACAACGTCTTCGGTTTCTGGATCTACCTGATGAGCGATCTGGTCCTCTTCGGATCGCTCTTCGCCACCTTCGCAGTGCTCTCCGGCGCCGTCGCCGACGCGCCGCTGGGCAAGGAGCTGTTCTCCCTGAACTTCGTCGCGGTCGAAACCGGCCTGCTGCTGCTGAGCTCGCTGAGCTTTGGCTTCGGCATGCTGGCCTCGCACGAGGGCAACGTCAAAGGCCTGCTGGGCTGGATGGTGGTGACCTGGCTGCTGGGCGCCGGCTTCGTCGGCATGGAACTCTATGAGTTCAACCACCTGATCCACGAAGGCGCGGGCCCCGGCGTGAGCGCCTACTGGTCGGCCTTCTTCCTGCTGGTCGGCACCCACGGCCTGCACGTGAGCAGCGGCCTGCTGTGGATGATCGTGCTCGGCATCCACATCTACCGGCGCGGCCTGAACCCCGCCAACACGACCCGCCTGGCCAGCCTGAGCCTGTTCTGGCACTTCCTGGACATCGTCTGGATCGGCGTGTTCACCATCGTCTACCTGCTCGGAGCCCTGTAAATGACCGCACACGCACACCACGAAACCGGCGCCGGCGGCTCCAGCCACGGTACCGTCAAGTCCTACATCGTCGGCTTCATCATCTCGGCCGTCCTGACCATCATCCCCTTCTGGCTGGTCATGGAAGGCGTGCTGCCCCACGGCACCACCATCATCGCCATCATGGTGCTGGCGGCGATTCAGGTCGTCGTGCAACTGGTGTTCTTCCTGCACATGGACCGCTCGTCCGAGCAGCGCTGGAACATCCTGAGCTTTGTCTTTACCGCCATGGTGCTGATCATCGTGATCGGCGGCTCGGTCTGGGTGATGCACAACATGAACGCCAACATGCTGCACTGAGCAGCCGATTGCCTCGCGCACAAAACGAAGCCCCAGCAGAAACTGCTGGGGCTTTTTTTATCGCCGGGCCGCCCCAAGATAAAAACATCCCCCTGGGGGATCGGGTCATCGCGCAGCGATGGACCGAGGGGTCATTTTTTATGCTGGCCGCTGATGCAGGCCGTTTTAAATCAGCGGGGCGGGCCGGCGAGACAGCGGCCCGCCGCCATCAAACGGGCCATCAGCCCAGCAGCAAGGCGTCATCGGACACGGTCTCGCCGCGCACCTTCTCGAACATGCGCAGCAAGTCCGGCACGTCCAGATTGCGGCGCTCCTCGCCCGAGACGTCCAGCACCACCTGTCCCTGGTGCAGCATGACGGTGCGCTCGCCCACGTCCAACGCCTGGCGCATGCTGTGGGTGACCATCATGGTGGTGAGTTTTTTTTCGGCCACGATGCGCTCGGTCAGGCGCAGCACGAAGGCGGCCGTGCGCGGGTCGAGCGCGGCCGTGTGTTCGTCGAGCAGCAAAATGCGCGACGGCTGCAGCGCCGCCATCAGCAGGCTCACGGCCTGGCGTTGCCCGCCCGAGAGCAGGCCGATGCGGTCCGCCAGGCGGTTTTCCAGCCCCAGGCCGAGCTTGGCCAGATGCTCGCGGAACAGGCCGCGCATCGACGGCTGGACCGCCAGACGCAGTCCCCTGCCCTGGCCGCGCTGCTGGGCCAGCGCCATGTTTTCTTCGATGGTCAGGTCTTCGCAGGTGCCGGCCATCGGGTCCTGGAACACGCGCGCCACGCGCGAGGCGCGCTCCCACACGGGTTGGCGCGTGACGTCTTCGCCGTCGATCACGATGCGGCCGTGGTCGACCGACAGATCGCCCGAGATGGCATTGAGCAAGGTCGACTTGCCCGCGCCGTTGGAGCCGATGACGGCCACGAACTGGCCGGCTGCAATCTCCAGCGACAGGCCGCGCAAGGCGCGCGTCTCGATGGGCGTGCCGGGATTGAAGGTGATTTCGAGGTGCTGGGCGCTGAGCATGGCGGAGCGGTGTTTTTACGGTTGCGACGGCGTGCGGCTGCTGGCGGGCTTGATGCGCTTCTTGCGCAGGCGCGGCAGCACCAGGGGGATGACGACCAGCACGGCTGTGACCAGGTTCAAGTCCTGGGCCTTCAGGCCGATGAACTCGCTGTTGAGCGCCAGGGCGATGAAGAAGCGGTAGGCGATCGCGCCCAGAATCACGGCCAGCGTCGTCAGCACCAGGCGGCGCGACGGCAGGATGCTTTCGCCCACGATGACGGCCGCCAGGCCGATCACGATGGTGCCGATGCCCATGGAGATGTCGGAGCCGCCCTGGGTCTGCGCGAACAGCGCACCAGCCAGCGCGACCAGCGCGTTGGAAATGCCCATGCCCAGCAGGATCATCGCGCCCGTGTTGACGCCCTGCGCCCGCGCCATACGGCCGTTGGAGCCGGTCGCGCGGATCGCCAGGCCGGTCTGCGTGGCCAGGAAGGCGTCGAGCAGCAGCTTGGCGGCGATGACGATCACCAGCAGCACCAGCGGGCGCGCCAGGTAGTCGTCGAGCCAGGCCGGCTGCAGGTGGGTGAACAGTGTGGGTTCGGTGATCAGCGGCACGTTGGGCGCGCCCATGATGCGCAGGTTGATCGAGTACAGCGCGATCATCATCAGGATGCTGGCCAGCAGGTCCATGATGCGCAGCTTGACGTTGAGCCAGGCCGTGACGGTGCCCGCCAGCGCGCCGGCCAAGGTCGCCGCCAGGGTGGCGACATAGGGATCATGGCCGTGCGAGATCAGGATGGCGCAGACGGCCCCGCCCAGCGGGAAACTGCCGTCGACGGTCAGATCGGGAAAACGCAGCAGGCGAAAGGAGATCAGCACCCCAAGGGCCACCAGGCTGTAAATCAGCCCGATTTCCAGTGCGCCGAACAAAGCAAACGAAGACATGGAAGCGGAAGTCGAAAAGAAAAGGCCCGGGGCCAACCGCTGCGCGATGGCCCGGGGTCCTAAAAGCCCACGGGCTGCATGTAAGACAGCCCGTGGTCATTGAAAAAGCAAGGGCCTGCCGGCCCCGGCATGAATTCTATCGGGCCGCGCTCATGGAATGACGAGTTGCGCGGACTTGACCAGATCGTCGGGCAGCTTCACGCCTTGTCTGGCCGCGGCGCCCGTGTTGACGAACAGGCGCAGCCGGCTGCCCAGCTCGGGCTTGATGTCGCCGGGCTTGTCGCCCTTGAGCACGCGCACGACCATCTCGCCGGTCTGCAGGCCCAGCTCGTGGTAGTCGATGCCGTAGGCCGCGACCGCGCCGCGCTTGACGCTGTCGGTGTCGGCCGACAGCAGCGGCACCTTGGCGTCGTTGGCGACCTTGACGATGGACTCGTAGGCCGACATCACCGCGTTGTCGTTGTTCGTGTAGAACAGGTCGACCTTGCCCAGCAGGCTGCGCGCGGACGTGGCCACGTCCACCGAACGCGGCGCGGCGGCTTCGACCAGCGTCATGCCGCGCTGGGGCAGCAGCTCGCGGAACTGCTTGATGACCGAGGCCGAGTTGGCCTCGCCCGGGTTGTAGACGATGCCCACGCGCTTGGCCTGTGGCAGGATGCGCTGGATCATGTCGATCTGGCGGTTGAGGTCCAGCGCGTTGGACACGCCCGTCACGTTGGTGCCGCTCGCATTCCAGCTGGCGGTCAACTGGCCCGCGACCGGGTCGGTCACGGCCGAGAACACGATGGGAATGGTCTTGGTGGCCGCCAGCAGCGCCTGGGCCGAGGGCGTGGAGATCGCCACGATGGCGTCTGGCTGGTCGCCCACGAACTTGCGTGCGATCTGGCCGGCGGTGCCCACGTTGCCCTGGGCGGTCTGGTATTGCCAGCGGAAGTTCTGGCCGTCGACGTAGCCGGCCTTGGCCAGCGCTTCCTTGACGCCGTCGCGCACCGCGTCGAGCGCCGGGTGCTCGACGATGGAGGTCACCGCCACCGATTTCTGCTGCTGCGCCGCGGCCGGCAGGCTGATGGCCGTGGCCGTCAATGCCGCGCAGGCCGCGGCGATCCATGTCTTGCCTGGTTTGAAAAACACCGGGGTCTCCTCCTGGATGGGTCGGAACAATCGTCGAGTTCGTGGCTCGCCGAGAAATGAGGGGCCATCGCGTCGGTCACGCGATGTCATCGGTCTGCATCTGGCAGCGTGGTGCGTACGCTCTAGGCAGGCGCGCGCAGTCTAGCGTGTCCTGGCGGCCGCGCGTGCCCGGGCTTCCCCCATGGGCACGGCAGCGGCTGGCGTATCAGCGGACCACTTCGGCCGCGCTCTTGACCAGGTCGTCGGAGAGCTTCACGCCCTGCTTTTCAGCGGCCGACGGGTTGATGAACAGGCGCAGGTTGCTGCTGGTCTGCGGCTTGATGTCGCCGGGCTTGGTGCCCTGGAGGATCTGCACGACCACGCGGCCGGTCTGTAGGCCCAGGTCGTGGTAGTCGATGCCCAGTGCCGCAATGGCGCCGCGCTTGACGCTGTCGGTGTCGCCCGCGATCAGCGGAATACGCGCCTCGTTGCCGACCTTGACCAGCGCCTCGTAGGCCGAGACCACGTTGTTGTCGGTGTTGGTGTAGATCACGTCGACCTTGCCGGCCAGGCTGCGCGCGGCCGAGCTCACGTCCACCGAGCGTGGCGCGGGCGCCTCGACCAGCGTCAGGCCCAGCTTGGGCAGCAGTTCCTTGAGCTGGCGCACAACCACCACCGAATTGGCCTCGCCCGGGTTGTAGACCATGCCCACACGCTTGGCCTGCGGCACGACCTTCTTGAGCAGGTCGATCTGTTTGTCCAGCGCCAGCATGTCCGACACGCCCGTCACGTTGGTGCCCGAGGCGTCCCACGACGGCGTGAGCTGCGCGGCCACCGGGTCGGTCACGGCCGAGAACACCAGAGGCACGGACTTGGTGCCTGCCGCCACGGCCTGGGCCGACGGCGTGGCAATCGCCACGATCACATCGGGCTTGTCGCCGATGTATTTGCGCGCGATCTGGCCGGCCGTGCCCACGTTGCCCTGGGCGCTCTGGTATTGCCACTTGAGGTTCTTGCCAGCCTCGAAGCCCGCTTGCTGCAGCGCGTCCTTGACGCCGTCGCGCACGGCGTCGAGCGCCGGGTGCTCGACGATGGACAGCACCGCGACCGACTTCTGCTGCTGGCCCTGCGCCGTGCCCACGGCCAGGAACGCGGCCGCGGCGGCCAGGCCCACGACCAGACGGCGGGGCAGCTTGGAGGATGCGAGGGACGAAGACATAGGCGTTGGATCAAAAGGAATGAGGGGGATCGGCCAGGGGCCGCACGCCTGCGCAGTCTAAGACACACAAGCAGTGCAACCGCGCCCGTTGGCAATCCGGTCTTAAAATTGAAGGCTTATGACCGCACCCGTCACCCCCCCCGACACCACCAACCCCGCGGAGCCCGCCAAGGCTTCGAACTTCCTGCGCCAGATCATCGAGGCCGACCTGGCCGCTGGCACCTATGTGACGCGCCACTGGGCCGGCACGCCCGGCGACGGCCCGCACCAGCAGCAGGGCCCGCTCGATCCGGCCCGGGTGCGCCTGCGTTTTCCGCCCGAGCCCAACGGCTACCTGCACATCGGCCACGCCAAGAGCATCTGCGTGAACTTCGGCTTGGCGCGCGACTACGGTGGCGTCTGCCACATGCGCTTCGACGACACCAACCCCGAGAAGGAAGAGCAGGAGTACGTCGACAGCATCCTCGACGCCGTGCACTGGCTGGGCTACGGCTGGCAGTCGGACTTCGGCGGCCAGACGCAGGAGCATCTGTACTACGCCAGCAACTACTTCGACTTCATGTACCGCGCGGCCGAGTACCTGATCGAGGCCGGCCACGCCTACGTCGACGAACAGACGCCCGAGCAGATGCGCGCCAACCGCGGCGACTTCACCACGCCCGGCACCGACAGCCCCTTCCGCAGCCGCACACCGGCCGAGAACCTGGCGCGTTTTCGCGCCATGCGCGACGGCGAACTGGCCGATGGCGCCGCCGTGCTGCGTGCCCGGATCGACATGGCCAGCCCCAACATCAACCTGCGTGACCCGGCCATCTACCGCATCCGCCGCGCCACCCACCACAACACGGGCGACCAGTGGTGCATCTACCCGATGTACACCTACGCGCACCCCATCGAAGACGCGCTGGAGAACATCACCCACAGCGTCTGCACGCTCGAATTCGAAGACCAGCGCCCCTTCTACGACTGGCTGCTCGCGCGCCTGGCCGAAGGCGGCCTGCTGGTCGCGCCGCCGCCGCGCCAGTATGAATTTGCGCGCCTGAACGTCACCTACGTGATCACCAGCAAACGCAAGCTCAAGCAGCTCGTCGACGAAGGCCACGTGGCCGGCTGGGACGACCCGCGCATGCCCACCATCGTCGGCCTGCGCCGCCGCGGCTACACGCCCGAGGCGCTGCAGCTTTTTGCCGAACGCAGCGGCGTGAGCAAGTCGGGCGGCTGGATCGACTACAGCAACCTGGAAGCCGCGCTGCGCGAAGACCTCGACGAAAAAGCCCCGCGCGCCATGGCGGTGCTCGACCCCGTCAAGCTCGTCATCACCAACTGGGACGCGCTGCACGGCGCGGGCACGCTCGACGCCTGCACCGCCCCGGTCCACCCGCACCACCCCGAACGCGGCCAGCGCCACTTCCAGTTCGGCCGCGAACTCTGGATCGAGCGCACCGACTACGAAGAAACCCCGCCCAAGGGCTTTTTCCGCCTCTTCCCGCCACAGACGCTGCCCGACGGCACCGTCAAGCCCGGCAACCGCGTGCGCCTGAAGTACGGTCACGTCATCCAGTGCACCGGCGCGCTCAGGAACGCCGACGGCAGCATCGCCGAAGTGCATGCCGAGCTGGTGCCCGACACCAAGAGCGGCACCCCCGGCGCCGACGCGGTCAAGGTCAAGGGCGTCATCACCTGGGTGGGCGCAAGCGACGCGGTCCAGGCTGAAGTGCGCCTCTACGACCGCCTGTTCGCCGACCCGAACCCGGATGCCGGCGGCAAGAACTTCCTCGAAGCGCTGAATCCCAACAGCCTGCAGGTCGTCACCGCCTACCTCGAACCCGCCCTCGCCCAGGCCCAGCCCGACGAGAAGTTCCAGTTCGAGCGCCACGGCTACTTTGTCGCGGACCGTGTGGATCACCGCGAAGGACGCCCCGTCTTCAACAAGAGCACCGGGCTGCGCGACAGCTGGGGCAAGTAAGTCAGCGACCGGCAGGCGCTGCTTGCCCTCGGCGGCGGCGCTGATGTGATGGTCTTTATGTGATGGCTTTCGAGTCGGCCTGCGCCGCCCTCGCCTGGTCCTGCACGGCCCGCGCATCGATGGCGGCCTGGTCGGCCGTGAGCGCCTGGTAGGCGTCCTGCCGCAGGTCGCGCGCGATCGAGACGGACGAGGCCAGCCGGTGCAGCAACCAGGGCGTGACGTCCTGCTCCAGCGGCGACGGCAGCGTGGTCGAACCCAGCGTGTCGTCGGGTGTGATCGCCTTGGTGTCGGGCGGCGCGGGAATGTGGTTGGGGTCGAGCAGATCGGCCATCGACAGCGTGCGGGCCAGGTACTCGCTGGTGTAGCGCATGGGCACGGCCGCGCGCTCGGCGTAGAGTTGGCCGCGCTGCAACAGCAGCAGCGACTTGACGGCGCTGAGCTGGGCCAGCAACTGGTAGCTGTGGATCTGCAACTGCTCCAGCGGCTCGATGGGCGGGCGCACCGCGCGCGGCTCGAACAAGGCGCGCTGGGTGACTTGCACCAGCGCCGACAGGCTGTCGTAGACCTCGCGCCGCGCCAGCCGCCAGGCCAGCTCGGGTGCGTTGTCGGGCGCTTCGAGCGGCGTCAGGCTCAGTGCCGTCTTGGCATGCCGGGCCTGCGCCGCCATCACGCGCCGCACCACGCGGCGCAACTGGCTGCGCTCCCACGACGGGAAAACGTAGCTGAACATCCACGCGATGCCCGCGCCGATCAGCGTGTCGGCCACACGCTCGACCAGCGCAAACGCCGGGCTCACGCCCCGGTTGAGCATGTGCGCCTGCGCCAAGCCCAGCACGCTGGCGGCTACCGCCGTCACGACGTATTTGCGCACGCCAAAGGCATGGGCCGTGCCCTGCGCCACCGTCAGGCACATCAGCAGCACCAAAGGCGACGGATGCAATGCCAGCAGGCCCAGCGCCAGCACACAGCCCATCAGCGTGCCGGCCACGCGGCTGTTGCGCCGCTCGATGGTCTGCGCAAGGCTGCCGCGCAGCACGACCACGATGGTCAGCAAGATCCAGTATTCGTGCGAGCCCCAGGGCAGCGCAGCCCCAACCGCGTAGCCGCAGGCCACGGCCAGCGAGGCGCGCACCGCATGGCGCAGCGGCGGCGCATCCCAGTGCCAGAGCGTGAGCAGCGGCTGCAGTGACCACGACGTCGGGCTCACGAACAACTGCCAGTAGCCGCGCACCAGGCGCAGATCGGGCGCGCGGTCGCCCCGCGCGATGGCCGACATGCGCAGGATCTCGTCGTTGATGTGCCCGACACGGTCGGCCAGGCTGCGCACCAGCGCATGGGCCGGATCGGGCGCGGCATCGGCCAGGGGAGCCGCCGCCTCCTGCGCGAGAGCCTCGGGCGTGGCGCGCTCGCCGCGCGGCTGGCTAGGGCGCAGGCCCAGCGCGTCGAGCAAGGGCCGCTGGTCGCCCGCGAAGGTGCCGGCACGCCCGAGCAGCAAGGCATCGGCCAGCGCCTCGACCTGGTCGGCCAGTTGTTCGATCACCCGGCCCAGGGCCTGCATCGCGTGGGCGTGGTCGCGCGTCTGTGCCAGCGCCTGCAGGTCGAGCTCGCAGGCCAGCACGTGGTCGCGCACCTCCAGCACATTCATGAGCAGCGCGGCCAGTCGCTGGCGGCGCAAGGTGTTGGGCGATTCCAGGATCAGGTTGCGTGCGTCCTGCAACTGATCGGCCAGCGCGGCCTGCAGGCGCAGCAGCTCCCCCAGCGCCTGGGGCGATCCGTCCGGCATGAAACGGCGGGCCTGGGCGCGCATGAGCGCGGCCAGCAGCGCCACGCGGTAGCGGCCGTTGACCGCCATGTTGAAAAGCGTGGCATAGACCAGGTAGCAGCCGGCGCCGAGGGCCACGTGCGTGGTCAGCGCCAGCGCCTCGTCCCAATCGCCGCTTGGCGGCGTCGCCAAGGAGAACACCAGCGCCAGGTTGACCGAGATGGCCAGCGGAATGCCCCGCTTGCCCCAGGCCATGAACAGAAAAGCGATGAAAGTGGCCGGCACCAGCAGCAGCCCCAGCCGGATCGGCGCCGCATGCAGCAGTTGCACGGCAAAGAACAGGGGCAGCCCCAGTACCACCGAGGGCAGCATCTGCCAGAACTTGTGGTGGCGCGGCGCCGGCAGATCGGGCGGCGTGGCGATGAGCACGCCCACTGCCACGGCAGTCCCTGCGGCCGGCCCCAGCAGCAGGTGAGCCAGGCCCGAGATCAGCAGCAGCCCGAGGGCGACGCCCACGCCGTTGAGCACAAAGTGGCCCAGCGCCACGCGCAGGATGCGGCGCAGCGTGTTCTCGGCCCCGCGGGCCAGGGACGTCGTGGTCGGGAAACGGGCAGCGGACATGCGTGTCGGTGACCGCGGCAACAGGCGCCACATGGCCCGCACCGCTCAAACGGTGCTCAGATTAACCGAGTTCAGGCCCGTTGAAGGGCTGCCGACTTCCGAGTTTGCACCTAGTTAACGTTCACGCCATCACGGCCGCGAAGCCCTGCGCCACGCGCGCCACGTTGCCCTGGTTGAGACCGGCCACGCAGATGCGGCCGCTGCGCACCAGGTAGATGCCGAACTCTTCGCGCAGGCGGTCGACCTGCTCGGCGCTCAGGCCGGTGTAGCTGAACATGCCGCGCTGCTCGACCAGGTAGTCGAAATCGCGTCCGGGCAGCGCCTCCTTGAGGGCGCCCACCAGCGTCTGGCGCATGGCCAGGATGCGTGTGCGCATGGCCTCGACCTCGGCCAGCCACGCCGTGCGCAGCGCGGCATCGCCCAGCACCGTGGTCACGAGCTGGGCGCCGTTGGTCGGCGGGCTCGAATAGTTGCGGCGCACCGTGGCCTTGAGCTGCCCCAGCACGCGCTGCGCGGCTTCCGCGCTCTCGCAGACCACCGACAGGCCGCCCACGCGCTCGCCATAAAGCGAAAAGATCTTGGAGAACGAATTGCTCACGAAGAAGGTCAGGCCGGCCGCCGCCAGCGCCCGGATGGCGTAGGCGTCGGCATCCATGCCGCCGCCAAAGCCCTGGTAGGCGATATCCAGGAAAGCGATCAGGCCGCGCGCCTTGACCACGCCGACCACCTGGTCCCACTGCGCCTCGGTCAGGTCCGAGCCGGTCGGGTTGTGGCAGCACGGGTGCAGCAGCACGATGCTGTCCTTGGGCAGTTGCTGCAGCGCCGCCAGCATGCCCGCGAAGTCCACGCCGCGCGTGGCCGCGTCGAAGTAGGGATAGGTGTGGGTCTTGAAGCCCGCGCCTTCGAAGATGGCGACGTGGTTGTCCCAGGTCGGGTCGCTCACCCACACGTCGGATTGCGGGAAGTAGCGGCGCAGGAAATCGGCCCCGACCTTGAGCGCGCCCGAGCCACCCAGCGTCTGGATGGTGGCGATGCGGCCTTCGCGCAGCACGCCGCTGTCGGCACCGAACAGCAGCGACTGCACGGCGGCGCGGTAAGGCTGCAGGCCCTCCATGGGCAGGTAGAGGCTGGGCGCCACCGGCTGGGCTTCCAGCCGAGCGTGCGCGTGCTGCACCGAGTCGAGCTGCGGGATGATGCCTTCGGCGTCGTAGTACAGGCCGATGCTCAGGTTCACCTTGTCGGCGCGCGGGTCGGTCTTGAAGGCCTCCATCAGCGACAGGATGGGGTCGCCGGCATAGGCTTCGATGTGCTGGAACATGGATTCTCCGTTTTGAGGGTTCGAATTCGGGCGGGGCAGGACCGGCGCCAGGCCGCTCACGCCTGGTAGCGATGCGGCCGGTGGTTCATGGCGATGATGAGATTGACCAGCAGCGCACCGGCGATCGAGGCCAGCAGCACCGGCCAGGACACCAGGGCAAGCGAGGCGATGACGATCAGCACATCGATCCCCATCTGCAGCTTGCCCGCGCGCACGCCGTGCCGCTCCTGCAGGTACAGGGCCAGGATGTTAATGCCTCCCAGGCTGGCCTTGTGGCGAAACAGCACCACGAAGCCCAGCCCCATCAGGACGTTGCCCAGCAGCGCCGCATAGAAAGGCTGCAAATGGCCGATGGCGATGAAGTGCGGGTGCAGCTCGACGAAGGCCGACAGCAGCGCCACCGCGCAGAAGGTCTTGAGCATGAAGGCCCGCCCCATGCGCTTGAAGGCCAGGTAATAGAACGGCAGGTTAAGCACAAAAAACGCCACGCCGAACCGCACGCCCGTGGCGTAGTGCAGCAGAAAGGCCAGGCCCGCCGTGCCACCCGTGACCGCATGCGTCTGCTGCAGCAGCATGGCGCCAAAGGCGATGATGAAGGTGCCCACGAGCAGCGCCATCGCGTCCTCGAACAGGCTGTGCGGAACCGCGGGGGCACGGGCGTCGATGGCGGACCGCACGGCGGAGGCTTCGGCGCGGGTCATCAGGAAGAAGCACCGGGCGCGGCATCGGCCGGCGAGCCATGCGCGACGCTGCCGGCGGCGGGCGTCTCGCCCTCGGTCCGTTCGCCCGGCACGCGCCGGCGCGCCAGCAGCGTGTAGATCACGGGCACGACGAACAGCGTCAGCAGCGTGCCCAGCGACATGCCGCCCACGATTACCCAGCCGATCTGCTGGCGGCTTTCCGCGCCGGCGCCCGTGGCCAGCGCCAGCGGGACGGCCCCCAGCACCATGGCGCCGGTCGTCATCAGGATGGGCCGCAGCCGCAGGCTGGCCGACTCGATCACCGCCTCCAGCGTGTCCCTGCCCTGCTGGCGCAGCTGGTTGGCAAACTCCACGATCAAGATGCCGTGCTTGGTGATCAGCCCCACCAGCGTGATCAGCCCGATCTGCGAATACACGTTGAGCGAGCCGCCCGTCCACTGCAGCGCCAGCAGCGCCCCGATCATCGACAGCGGCACCGACAGCAGGATGACGAAGGGGTCGACAAAGCTCTCGAACTGCGCGGCCAGCACCAGGAAGATGAACACCAGCGCCAGCAGGAACACGATGCCCAGCGCGCCCTGCGAACTGCGGAACTCGCGCGAGGCGCCGTTGAGGTCGGTCGAATCGCCGGGCCCCAGCACCTGGGCCGCGGTGCGGTCCATGAAGACCAGCGCCTCGCCCAGCGAATAGTCGGGCGCCAGGTTGGCCTTGAGCGAAACCGCGCGGCGCTGCCCGAAGTGGTTGAGTTCGCGCGGCGTGGCGGCCTCGCGCACACGCACCAGCGACGACAGCGGGATCATCTCGCCCGCCCCGCCGCGCACGTAGATGCGGTCGATGTCCTCGGGCGTGGTGCGGCCGGTGGGCGCGGTCTGCACGATCACGTCGTACTGCTCGGCGTTCTTCTTGTAGCGCGTGACGGTGCGCCCGCCCAGCATGGTCTCGATGGCCGCGGCCACCACCGAAACCTGCACGCCCATGTCGGCCGCGCGGTCGCGGTCGACCTCCACACGCAGCTCGGGCTTGTTGAGCTCCAGGTCGGACTCGGGCGCGATCAGCCCGGGGTTGACGCGCATGGCCGCCATCATGGCCTGCGCCACGGCGTTGAGCGCCTCGTAGCTGCCCGAGGTAGTGATCACGTAGTTGACCGGCCGCTCGCGCGCGCCCTGCCCCAGCGGCAAGGGCATGCCCAGGATGATGTCGGCGCCCGCCACGCGGGCCGCGCCAGGCCGCATCTGCGCAAAGATCTCGGCCATGGTGCGCGAGCGGTCTTCCCAGTCGACGGCCCGGAAAGTGACGCTGCCATTGGTGATCGCCGGCCGGCCCACATTGGTGAAGATGCGGTCGAACTCGGGGTGGGCCTCACCCAGCTTCTCGACCTGGGCGGTGTAGCGGTTGGTGTAGTCCAGCGTGGCGCCGTCGGGCGCGGTGATGCGCGCGTTGATCACGCCCTGGTCTTCCACCGGCGCCAGTTCCTGGCGCAGGCGTGGGTAGACCAGCGCGATGGCAATGGCCACCCCCAGCATGCCCGCCACCACCAGCCAGCGCGGCTGCGACAGCCGCGTGCGCAGCCAGCCCGCGCCCGCGGGCCGCCGCCAGCGTGAGCGTCATCGCCACGATGGCAAAACCCACCTCGCGCGAGCCCCTGAGCGCGGCCTGGAACGGCGCCATGCCCTCTTCGATGTGGCGGTAGATGTTCTCCAGCACCACGATGGCGTCGTCCACCACCAGCCCGATGGCCAGCACCAGCGCCAGCAGCGTGAGCGTGTTGATCGAAAACCCCGCCAGCGACATCAGCGCGAACGTGCCCACCAGGCTGACCGGAATGGTCACGATGGGGATGATGGACGCACGCAGCGTGCGCAGGAACACAAAGATCACCAGCGTCACCAGCACCACCGCCTCGGCAATGGTGCGGTAGACGTTATGGATCGAGCGCTCGATGAAAATCGAGCTGTCGTTGGCCACCTGGATCGACACGCCGCCGCCCAGGTCCTGCTCGACCTGCGGCAGCATGGCCCGCACCGCGCGCGACAGATCGAGCGGGTTGGCCGTGGCCTGCCGCGTGATGCCGACCATGACGGCGTCGCGCCCATTGATGCGCGCGGTGCTGCGCTCGTCCAGCGCGCCTTCTTCCACGCGCGCGACGTCGCGCATGCGCACCGGAAAACCGTTGACCGTGCGGATGACGATGTTGGCGAACTGCTCGGGCGTGACCAGGTTGGTCTGCGCCGTCACGCCGAACTCGCGCTGCGAGCTTTCGATGCGGCCGGCCGGCAGTTCCAGGTTGTTGGCGCGGATGGCCGCCTCCACGTCGGCCGTTGTGAGCTGAAAGGCCGCCAGGCGCTCGGCATCCAGCCAGATGCGCATGGCGTACTGGCGCTCGCCGTAGAGGTTGACCTCGGCCACGCCGGTGGCCGTCTGCAGGCGCGGCTTGGCGATGCGGTTGACGACGTCGCTGAGCACCAGCCGCGACATGCGGTCGCTGGAAAACGTCAGCCAGATGATGGGCCAGGCATCGGCCTCGACCTTGCTGATGATCGGGTCGTCGATGTCGTCGGGCAGGCGCCCGCGCACGCGCGAGGTGCGGTCGCGCACGTCGGCCGCGGCCGAGTCGGGGTTCTTGTCGAGCCGAAAACGCGCCGTGATCTGGCTGCGCTCGGCCCGGCTGATCGAGGTCAGGATGTCGACCCCGTCGATGCCGGCGATCGAGTCTTTGAGCACCTTGCTCACCTGCGTTTCCATGACCTCGGCCGAGGCGCCGGTGTAGGTGACCGAGACCGTGACGATGGGCTCGTCGATGCGTGGATATTCGCGCACCGGCAGGCTGAAGTAGCTCACGATGCCGATCAGCAGCACCAGCAGCGACAGCACGGTGGCAAAGACCGGGCGGCGGATGGAGATTTCTGCGAGCTTCATCGCGGGCCCTCCACCATCAGACGCCGGTGCCGCGCGGCGGCGGCACGGCCAGCGCGGGGGCGGCGCCGATGAAAGCCGCGCAGGCCGACGCCCCAGCCGACGCCCCAGCCGGCGCACGGTCGGCGCACGGTCGGCGACCACGACGGCGCGTGCGGGTTGCAGCGCCGGCGCCAGGGCCGCGGCCGCGCTGCCGTCCAGCGGCGACAGCGCGCCGCTGTTGCTCACGCTCACGGGCGTGTTGCCCGCGCCCAGCCGCTGCTGGCCCGCCAGCACGATGGCCTCGCCCGCCTGCAGCGAGCCATTCACGATCTCGACCCGGCCCTGGCGGCGCGCGCCCAGCCGGACCTCCAGCCGCTCGGCCACCGCGCGCCCGTCGGCCAGCGTGACGATGCGAAACACATGGGCCTTGTCGCCCTGCAGCGCCACGGCCTCTTCGGGCACCACGATCACGTCGTCGCGCACGTCGAACACCGCGCTCACCCGCGCGAACATGCCGGGACGCAGCCGCGCGCGCGCGTTGTCGATGCAGCCGCGCACGTACAGCGAGCGGCCTTCGGCGTCGATGCGCGGATCAACCGCCAGCACGCGCGCCTCAAAGGTCTCGCCCGGCAAGGCGTCAAAGCCCACGCGGGCGATCTGCCCAGGCTGCAGCCGTGTCTGGTAACGCTCGGGCAGCCGGTAGTCGACGAACATCACCGCCATGTCTTCCAGATTGACGATGGACTGGCCCGCGCTCAGGTAGTCGCCCACGCTCACGTTGGCGATGCCCGTGATGCCATCGAACGGCGCCAGGATACGCAAGCGCGCCACGGTGGCCTGCGCCAGCGCATGCTGGGCCTGGGCCACCTGCAGCGACGCCGCGCTCTGGTCGACCGCGCTGGCGCTGATGAAGCTGCGCGCGGCCAGGTCCTGGTTGCGTTGATGGTTGGTGCGGGCAATGGCCAACTGCGCCTCAGCCTGCCGCAACTGGGCCAGTTCGAGCTGGTTGTCGAACTGCACCAGCACCTGCCCGCGCTTGACGGGCGCGCCGTCGCGGAAGTTGAGTTGCGTGATGCGGCCGTTGACCTCGGGCCGCACCGTCACCGTCTGGCGCGAGCGCAGGGTGCCGACGGCCTGGGCCTCGTCCATCATGCGCATGACGCTCACGCGCCCGGCTTCGACCGGCACGGCCTGGCTGACGCGGCCCGCGCCCGGCGAGCCCGCCGACGCCGCTGGCGCCACGCCCTTGGCCGGCAGGCGTTCATGCTGCCACCAGTAGGCCAGCGCCGACGCGGCGGCAATGCCGACGACGGCGATGGTGAGATGCAATGCGCGCAAGGCCATGGAAACGAACGAGTCAGTCGAACGAAAGAAAAGCCGGGACCGGCGCCGCCAACCCCCGGGTCAGATGCCGCGCGATGGCGGCGGCCAATGCGCAATGTAGCAGGCGCGAGCCCTGGGCCAACGTCGTGTCAGCGCCCGCGTACCTGCTCTACGCCCTTGTTGGCCAGGCCGTCGGCGCGTTCGTTGCCGGGGTTGCCCGCATGGCCCTTGACCCAGCGCCACTCGATGTCGTGCCCGCTCTGGGCCAGCACGGCGTCCAGCTGCCGCCAAAGCTCGGCGTTCTTGACCGGCTTCTTGTCGGCCGTGAGCCAGCCGCGCGACTTCCAGCCATGGATCCATTCGGTGATGCCCTTGCGCACGTATTCGCTGTCCAGATGAAGCGTGATGCGGCAGGGGCGCTTCAAGGCCGATAGCGCCTCGATCACGGCGCGCAGCTCCATGCGGTTGTTGGTGGTGTTGGCCTCGCCGCCGAACAGTTCTTTCTCGGCGCTCCCGGACAGCAGCAGCGCGCCCCAGCCGCCCGGGCCGGGGTTGCCCTTGCAGGCGCCATCGGTGTAGATCTCGACATGGTTCATGGCGGGCGACTATAGACGCTGCGCGGGCCGTCCGCGGGCAAAAATCAATGGCCCTTGCCCTGCACCTCGGAATGCGCGCGGTTGACGGCGGGCACGCCTTTCTTGCCCAGGGCGCGTTTCTTTTTCCAGACCGGTCCCAGCAGTTGCATGCCACGCACGCGCTTGACGGCCATGACGGCATAGGCCGCGCCAAAGATCGGCCACGAGCGCGCCCCCAGCTTGTCCAGCCAGGCGTAGCGCTGCAGCCAGTGGGCCGTGCGCAGCGCCGGGCGGTAGCAGCCGAAGGCGCTGGATTCGACCTCGAAGCCCAGCAGCCGCAACCAGTCGCGCAGCCGCCAGTAGGCGATGAAGTCGCCCTCGGCGGGTAGGAACAGTTGCCCGATGCCCATGCGCCGGTACAGGTGCGCACGCTGTTGCCGCAGGCCCCACAGGCTGGCGGGGTTGAGCCCCAGGATCAGCACCTTGCCCTCGGGCACCAGCACACGTTCGACCTCGCGCAGCGTCTGGTGCGGGTCCAGGCTCAGGTCCAGCGTCAGCGGCAGCACCAGCAAATCGATGCTGGCCGCCTCCACCGGCAAGGCCGTGCTGTCACACAGCAAAGCAGGCGGCCGGCCCACGCCGGTGGCCGCACGCAACTCGCCGGCCGATAGCGCCGCCAGCCATTGCGCCGGCATGCGGTTGCTGCGCAATCCCTGGAGCGCGGGCAGCCCGATCTGCATGGCGTGGTAGCCAAAAACGTCGGCAACGGCGGCATCGGCCTGGCCTTGCATCCAGTTCAGCGCGTAGGCGCCGGGGGCGGTTTCCAGCCAATCCCGCATCCCTATAATCTGCGGCTCCATGGACTTGCTTGCCATTCCTGCCTTTTCGGACAACTACATCTGGGTGCTGCACGACGGCCAGCACGCCCTGGTGGTCGACCCTGGCGAAGCCGGGCCGGTCCGGCAAGTATTGCAGAAGCATGGGCTGACGCTGGAAGTCATCCTGCTCACCCACCACCATGCCGACCACACAGGCGGCGTCGCCGCGCTGCGCGAGCAGACCCGCGCCCTGGTCTACGGACCGGCCACCGAATCCATCCCGCAACCGGCGATTCCGCTGGCGGAAGGCGCGGTCGTTCACTGGCGGGGCCTGAGCCTGCGCGTGTTCGACGTGCCAGGCCATACGGCGGGCCATATCGCCTACTTCGGCGGCCTGCCGGCGCGTGCGCCCTGGCTGTTTTGCGGCGACACGCTGTTTTCGGGCGGCTGCGGCCGGCTGTTCGAAGGCACGCCCGCCCAGATGCTGGACTCGCTCGACAAACTCGCGGCGCTGCCGGACGACACCCTGGTTTGCGCGGCCCACGAATACACCCTCTCCAACCTGGCATTTGCCCGCGCCGTGGAACCTGGCAACCCGGACTTGATCCAGTACCAGGCAGCCTGCGCACACCTGCGCGCCAGCCATCAGCCCACCCTGCCCTCGCAACTGGGCCGGGAACGGCTGATCAACCCCTTTCTTCGCAGCCGCTTGCCGACCGTGAAAGACACCGTCAGGGCGCATGACGCCACCGCCGCCCCTGACGACGTTGCCGTGTTTGCCGCCCTGCGACAGTGGAAGAACGACTACAAGTGACACCCAGCTCTTCGCGCAACGAACCGCCCGCCAGCCAGCCCCCTCCTTCGCGTGCCCTGTTCTCCACCCTGGTGCGCCGCCCGGTCTTCGCCCTGGCCTGCGGCATGGCGGCCTTGCTCAGCGCCTGCTCCAGCCTGCCCAGCAGCCCCGCCGCGACCAGCGGCACAGGCATCAGCACCCCCGGTTCGTCCCGCTACCCGCAGGGGCCTTTGCAGCCGCTGTCCAGCAACACGCTGCGCGGCCCTGGCGTGGCCGAGCTCACGCCGCCAGCCGACATCTGGGACCGCATGCGCCAGGGCTTTGCCATGCCCGACCTCGACAACGAACTGGTCGAGCGCAACACCCAGTACTACGCCGAGCGGCCCGAGTACATCTCGCGCATGGCCGAGCGCTCCAACAAATACCTGTTCCACATCGTCGAGGAACTGGAGCGCCGCAACATGCCCACCGAGCTGGCGCTGCTGCCCTTCGTCGAAAGCGCGTTCAACCCGCAGGCCGTCTCCAGCGCCAAGGCCGCGGGCATGTGGCAGTTCATCCCCAGCACCGGCCGCCATTTCGAGCTGACCCAGAACGCCTTCCGCGACGACCGGCGCGACGTGCTGGCCTCCACGCGCGCGGCGCTGGACTACCTCAACCGGCTCTATGGCATGTTCGGCGACTGGCAGCTCGCGCTGGCCGCCTACAACTGGGGCGAAGGCAGCGTGCAGCGTGCGCAGACGCGCAACGAACGCCAGGGGCTGGGCCTGAAGTACACCGACCTGAGCATGCCGGCTGAAACCCGTAACTACGTGCCCAAGCTGCAGGCGCTCAAGAACATCGTGGCCCACCCCGAACGCTATGGCGTGACACTGCCCGACATCGGCAACCATCCGTATTTCCAGACCGTGGACATCGACCGCGACATCGACGTCACCGTCGCCGCGCAGCTCGCCAATGTCTCGGTCGACGACTTCAAGTCGCTCAACCCCTCGGCCAACAAGCCGCTCATCATGGCCGCCGGCACCCCGCAGATCCTGCTGCCCTGGGACAACGCCATCACCTTCGCCAACAGCCTGCGCACCTACAAGGGTCCGCTGGCCAGTTGGGCCGTGTGGGTCGCGCCGTCGACCATGAGCACGGGCGAAGCCGCCCAGCGCGTGGGCATGAGCGAAGAAGCGCTGCGCACGGCCAACAAGATCCCGGCCCGCATGCGGGTGCGTGAAGGCTCGACCCTGCTGGTCACGCGCACCGCCGCCATGAGCGACGTCACCAGCAAGGTCGCCGAAAGCGGCCAGATCGCCTTCGCGCCCGAGCGGCCCAGCAGCATCCGCTACACCGTTCGGCGCGGCGACTCGCTGGGCGCCATCGCCGCGCGCCATGGCGTGAGCGCGGCCAGCCTGGCCAGCTGGAACCGGCTCAAGACCTCGTCGGCGGTCCGCACCTGGCAAAGCCTGGTGATCTATCCGTCCGGCAGCGCGCCGGCACGCGCCGCGACCGCCACTGCGGCTCGCCCGGCAAGCCAGGCCAGCGGCAAACGCACGGCCCGCGCCGCCCAGGCAGCACCCGCCAAGCGGACCGCCAGCCAGGCCAAGGCCGCACGCACCAGCACCGCCGCCAAGTCCGGCACGAAGGCAGCCGCCAATACCAAGGCCGCCAACAGCAAGGCGACCAAAGCGGTCGGCACCAAGACGGCCGATACCAAGAAGAAGCTGTAGTCCGCGCGCCCGGTCAGGCAACGCCGGGCAGGTAATGCACCAGGCCCATGACCAGGGCCATGGTCAGCAGCCCCAGGATGGTCGACAGGGCCACGGCCGCCGTCACCTCCTGCTCGGCCACCTGGTAGCGCAAGGCGAACAGGTAGACATTGGCGCCGATGGGCAGCGAGGCCACCACCACCATCACCTCGAACGACAGGCCAGACAGGCCCAGTGCCAGCCCCAGCGCGACCAGCACGGCCGGGTGCACCAGGTTCTTCATCAGCACCAGCAGCAGCGCTGGTTTGATCTGGCGGCCCAGCGGATTGGCCGCCAGCGTGATGCCCACCAGCACCAGGGCCATCGAGGCGAAGGCATTGCCCAGCAGTTGCAGCGGCTTGTCGATGACGTCGGGCAGCGACCAGCCCGTCTGCGCATACAGCAGGCCGCAGATGATGGGCAGCGGCACCGGGTGCAGCACCGAGCCCCTGGCCGCCTTGAACACGGTCAGCGCCATGCGCTGGATGCGTACCGCCTTCGAGGGCCGCTCGCCCTGCGCGGCCAGCGCCCGGTTTTCCTCGGACACGACCACGAACTCCAGCACCACTGTCACCAGCGTGAGCATGATGAAGGCGTGCACCGAGATCAGCGCGAACAGCGTCACCAGCCCCGCTTCGCCAAAAGCCAGGCCGATCAGCGGCACGCCGATCATCAGGGTGTCGGAAAACGTGGAGGCCAGCCCCATCACCGCCGCGCGCCGGTTGAAGCCGGCCTTGAGCATGACCAGCAGAAAGACCACGCCCATGGCGGCCATGTAGATGACCACCGGACGAAAGTCCAGCGCCTGCAGGTGCACGCCGCTCATGGTGCGAAACAGCAGCGCGGGCGCCAGCACCAGAAAAACGACGTTGGAGAGATCCCGCACCGACGGCCCCGCGATCCAGCGCAAGCGCCCCGCCAGATAGCCTACAAAAATCAGCAGAACGACGGGAACGAGCGCATGGAAAACCGGATTCGACATGGGGCGCTATCTTAGGCCCCCGTGCCGGGCATCTAGGACTTGCGCAGGTAGCGCGCCATCGTGCGCTGGAACTTGTCGACCTTGGGGCCGATGACGGCCATGCAGTAGCCCTGGTAGGGGTGGCGCTCGAAATACGCATCGTGCTCAGGCTCAGCCTGCCAGAACGACGACAGCGGCGCCAACTCCGTCACGATCGGGGCATCGAAGGCCGCCGTGGCGGCCAGTTCGTCCACGACGCGTCGCACGACGCCCGCCTGGGCCTCGTCCGTCCAGTACACACCGCTGCGGTACTGGGTGCCCACGTCGTGTCCCTGGCGGTTGAGCGTGGTCGGATCGTGGGTCGCGAAAAAGATCGTCAGCACATCGTCCAGGCTGATGCGCGCGGGATCGAAACTCACCCGCACCGCCTCGGCGTGGCCGGTCCGTCCCGAGCAGACCTGCTCGTAGCTCGGATGGTCGACATGCCCGTTGGCATAGCCCGACTGCACGTCAAGTACGCCCTCGACCCGATCGAACACCGCTTCTGTGCACCAGAAGCAGCCACCGGCCAGCACGATTTGCTGTGTTGTCGTCATTTCATGCCTCTCGCGATTGAACCATTCAGATGGGGGTGCCAGGCGCACGCCGGACACATGTTTGTCATTGTGCCCGCCCCTCTTTTTCCGGGTCAGCTGCAGGCCAAAGGTAGGGGTGTCTGCGGGGCACGACACCTCCCCAGGAATGAGTAGAAAAGTAGTATTTAAGTTTACAATTTTTGTCTGAATACCACGCTGACTGACCCGTTCGTCAGCACCAATCACCACACATCACAGCCCGAAAGCCGGGGGGAGTCCTTCCATGCTAGCCAAGCAAACCAGCGCCTAGCCCGACACGTGCCCAGCGCACGGCTTTCCTGCTGATTCCGGCTGCGCGCACGCGGCCGACGACACCTCCCTTTCTTTGCCAAGCCGATTGCTCCAACAGGACGAGCAGGCTGCTCTACGCCCCTTTTTTCACCGTCGATGGGTTTCCCATGGATCATCGTTTTTGCATCCAGGCCCTGTTCTTCTCCATCGCGCTGGGCACCCTGTCCAGCGGCCACGCCCAGGAACAGGAGTACCTGCCGCCTCGCGCTGACGTCGGCCCTTCCGCCAGCCCTGCCGCCACCGCCTCGACGGCGCCTGCCGCCGCAAAGTCCCCGCTCACGCTGGAGCGCAGCCTCGGGTTCACCAAGGGCGCGCGCTTGCCATTGGCTGCAGGCACGGCCGACGTGCTGTCCACCTATGTCGGTCTGCAGCAGGCGGGGCTGAAGGAAGGCAACAGCCTGATCAACACCTCGAACTGGGGTCTGGCCGGCCTGTTCGTCCTGAAGGTGGGTCTGGTCTATTACGCGGACCAGCAACCGCCGGAGACACGCAAACCCATCCTCAAGGCCACCAGCGGCTTCTGGACGCTGGGTGCCGTCAACAACCTGCTGCTGATCGCCGGCGCCTCCAACCCGGTCAGCCTGGCCTCGGGCATCGTGGCGGGCATCTATGCCTACTACGCCGAGGGCCGGATCCTGGAGGAAGAAGATCGAGCGGCCGCCGGCCGCCTTCTCCAGTCCACGGCCGAGCCGGCAGCCGCCCCGCAGAAGCGGGCGGCGGTTCAGATCCGCTATCTCTACGACAAGCCTGCGGAGACGGCAGAGCCGGTTGAGGCCAGCCCACCTCCCCAGCCCACGGCCGAGCCGGCCCCCGCGCCGCCTAAGCGGGCGGCAGTCGAAATCCGGCGCCACTACGACACGTTCTAGAATCGATGGGTTACGCCCGGCGGCTGCGCTGCGCCGTGGCCTTTTCGTCGTACCGGAGACCCATCACCCCATGACCACGCCACAAGAACTGCCCGACCTCGAACAGTCGCGCTACTACATGGTCGAACAGCAGATCCGCCCCTGGGACGTGCACGCCTCCAACGTGCTCCAGGTCCTGCTGTCCATCCAGCGCGAGAACTACGTGCCGCCCGAGCACCGCGCCCTGGCCTTCGTGGACATGGAACTGCCCATCGGCCAGGGCCAGGTGATGCTGGCCCCGCGTGTGGAAGCCCGGCTGCTGCAGGACCTGCAGATCCAGCCGACCGACCGCATTCTGGAAATTGGCGCCGGCACCGGCTTCATGGCCGCGCTGCTGGCCCGCCTGGGCCAGAGCGTGCTCACGCTGGAGATCCACCAGCCGCTGGCCGACCTCGCCAAACGCAACCTGCTGGCCAACGGCGTCGACAACGTCGAGGTGCGCTGCGCCGACGGCTCCAGGGCCAACCAGATCGAAGGCGAGTTCGATGTGATCCTGCTCTCGGGCTCGGTCTCGAAGGTGCCGCTCGAGCTGATCGAAAAACTCGCTCCCGGTGGCCGCCTGGGCGCCATCGTGGGCGACGAGATCGTCAGCCGCGCCACCTTCGTCACGCGCAGCGCCGACAGCGCGCAAGCCACCACGCGCCAGCCCTGGGACACCGTGGCCCCCCGCCTGCTGGGTTTTGCGCAGCCCCCTCGCTTCCAGTTCTGAGTCCGTGGCACGAGCCGTTTTTTGCCCGCTGCGCGCTGCGCGTTTTTGTCCCATGATCGAACAAGTCACCGTCTCCCAACTGCCCCAATGGCTCCAGGCCGCGCACCAGGACGGCCAGCCCGCCCAGGTGCTGGACGTGCGCGAAGCCGACGAGCTGCAGGTCGCGGCCATCGCCCCGGCCGCCATCACGGCCATCCAGGGCGCCTTCGTGCACATCCCGATGAGCCAGCTGGCCGCGCGCGTGGGCGAACTCGACCCCGAGCTGCCGGTGGCCTGTTTGTGCCACCACGGCGGGCGCAGCCAGCGCGTGGCGATGTACCTAGCCCAGCAGGGCTTTGCCAAGGTCGCCAACATTGCGGGCGGCATCGACGCCTGGTCGCGCGAGGTCGACGCCTCGGTCCCGCGCTACTGACATTCGCCGGCGTGGCGCCGCGCTGGTGCCGCTGCCCTCGTTTCTGCTCGCTCCCCAAGGAAGTCCATGCCTTGCCCACCCTCCCGGACCGACCTGCTGAACCTGGCCCGCGCCCGGCCCTGGCGAGGCTGGCTGGTCGCCGGCGCGGCGCTGGCGTGGGCCCACGCGGCACAGGCCCAAAGCCTGCTCGAGTTCTACCAGGCCGCGCGCAGCCATGACAGCGCCTACCAGGCGGCCCTGGCGCAGTACCAGGCCGAACTGGCCGCCGCCGACCAGACCCGCGCGGGCCTGCTGCCGCAGGTTGACCTGGGCGCTGGCGCCTCGCGGGCGCGCAACGAGCTGTACGGGCCACGCACGTCCGTCAACGGCGGCAACGAAAACATCGGCGTGACGGCGCGCCAGCCGCTGTTTCGGCCCGCCAACGTCGCCAACCGCGAACAGGGCCTGCGGCGGGCCGACTCGGCGCAAGCGCAACTGGAACAGGTCGACCAGAACCTGATCGTGCGGGTCAACCAGGCCTACTTCGACGTACTCGCCAGCCAGGACAGCCTGGACTTCGTGCGGGCCCAGAAAGCGGCCGTGGCGGAACAGCTCGAAGCGGCCAAACGCAATTTCGAGGTCGGCACCACGACCATCACCGACAGCCGCGAAGCCCAGGCCCAGTACGACCGCGTGCTGGCGCAGGAGATCGCGGCCGAAAACCAGCTGCGGGTGCGCCAGCTCGTGCTGGGCCAGCTCACCGGCCATCCGACGGCGCGGCCTCAACCGACGGCGCGTCCGGTCGAGCTGCCGGCACTGCCCTGGCACGACCCCGCGCCGCTGGTGCAGGACGCCCAACGGGACCATCCCCGCATCCGCCAGGCGCAACTGACGCGCGAGACCTCCGAGCTGGAGACACGCAAGGCCGAAGCCGCGCGCCTGCCTACCATCGACGCGACGGCCGGCTACCAGGTCACCCATGCCCGCAATGGCGGCACGCTCAACACGCCAGATCGGCGCAACGATGCATCGATCGGCCTGGTCCTCAATCTGCCGCTGTATGCCGGCGGCGCGATCCAGAACCGCATTCGCGAAACGCTGGCGCTGGAAGACAAGGCCGCCATCGAACTCGACGGCGTACGCCGCCAGGTCGAGCAGGACGTGCGCACGGCTTACCTCAACCAGCTCTCCAACGCCAGTTCGGTGCGCGCGCTGGAAGCGGCCGAAGCGTCGAGCCAGAGTGCGCTCGAAGCCAACCAGCTCGGCTATGAGGTGGGGGTGCGTATCAACATCGACGTGCTCAACGCGCAAAGCCAGCTCTACCAGACCAAGCGCGACCTGGCCCAGGCGCGCTACAACGTGCTGCTGGGCGACCTGCAGTTGCGCCAGGCGGCCGGCCGGTTGACGGTGGCCGACCTGGAGCGGCTCAACACCGGGCTGCTGGCGGCCTCGCAGCCGCTGCCCGCGGGCGATACGACGGCTACGCCGCCACCAGCCGCCACAGGGAAGTGACCTCGGCGCGGCGCGCTGCATGCAGCGGGTCGTCGCGTTCAGCGGTCTTGGGATGCGTGGGGCGGATGTCCTCGCGTCCGGCGACGACCAGTCCGGCCTCGGCCACCCAGCCCAGCAGTTCCTCGCGGCTGCGCAGGCGCAGATGTTCGGCCAGGTCGGACAGGATCAGCCAGCCTTCGCCGCCCGCCGTCAGGTGCGCGGGCAACCCCGCCAGAAAGGCGCGCAGCATGCGGTTTTGCGGGTCGTAGATGCCCTGCTCGATGGCCGTGGCGGGCTTGCCCGGCAGCCATGGCGGGTTGCACACCACCAGTGGGGCGCGCCCGGGCGGGAACAGGTCGCAGGCCAGCACCTCGACGCGCTGGGCCAGGCCCAGCCGGGCGGCGTTGTCACGGGCGCAAACCACGGCCTGCGGGCTGAGGTCAGTCGCCACCACATGCCGCACACCCCGCCCGGCCAGCACGGCGGCGATCACGCCCGAGCCGGTGCCGATGTCGAAGGCCACGTCGGGCGTGCGGCCCTGCGGCCAGGCCGTGCGCCGCCACGGGCACGCCCTTGCGGTGCCATTCGTAGGCGCCGATCAGCCCCTGGATTTCACGCAGGCTCACCCACGAATCGGACGCGCCGGCGCTGGCCGGGCCGTAGGCGTCTGCACAGGCCGCCGCCACGTCCGGCGCGCGCCGCAGTGCCAGTTGGTAATCCGCCGACAGCGGCAGCAGCACCATGCCCAGGATGCGCGAGCGCTGTGCCTGGTTCTTGCGATAGAGGTGAAAGGCGTCCGGGTAGAGCGGCGCCGCAGCGCCGCCCGCCTTGGCCGCGGCTGCGGGGCGGCTGGCCGCCCTCTCCTGCCGCCGCGCCAGGGCCTGCAGCAACTGGCGTGCGTTGTGAAAATCGCCCGTCCACAGCAGGGCCGTGCCCTCGCAAGCCCAGCGGTAGGTCTGGTCGGCCGTGACCTCGTCGCCGGCCAGCACCATGCGGCGCGGCGCCGGGGCGCCGCTTTCGGAGCGCCACAGCACCTCGTGGGCGCTGCCGGCCGCATCCTGCCAACGCAGCCGCTGGCGGCCGGCGTCATCCGGCACCGCCTCGACCGCGTGAATGAACGGCCGCGCGGCGGCGCGGGCTGGCCGGGGGGCCGGGGAAGCGGATGAAGGAGCTTGTGCGGTTTTCATGGGACAAAAAAAAAGCTGCCAGCAAGGCTGACAGCCGATGTTGCCAGACAACGACCTGAAGCGGCGCGCCGGGCAACCGTGCCCGGCGCTGGGCGTCAGATCGAGCGCTTGAGGCGGATTTCCTCGATCTTGAGGTCGCCCACGGGCGTGGTGCGGGCCGTGTTGAGCTCGCGCTTGAACCCGGCTAGCTCATAAAAACGCAGCACGCGCTCGTTGCGCAGCGGCACCCACACCGATGCCTCGGTGCAGCCTTCGTCGTCGAGGCCTTCGCGCGCCTCGTCCCACAGTTGCAGGCCGGCGCCCTGGCCCCAATGGGTGGGCAGCACGTAGTGGGCCCAGAGCTCGCCAAACGTCGGCTTGGTCTTTGGGTCGCGCGAACGGTCGAACCCCACAAAACCGATGATCTTGTTGTTCTCGTCGAGAATGACCTTGACCTGGGGTTCGCTGTACTCGATCGCTTCACGCCACATGGCCTGACGCTTTTCGACCGGCATGCGGCTGATCTTTTCTTCGGGAAGGATGTCTTTGTAGGCGGCCTTGAGCGCAGTGGTATGGACTTGAGCGATGGCAGACGCGTCGCGCAAAGTCGCGGGCCGGACCTGGAAACTAGGCATAAATTTCTTGTACGTACGGAAAAGCAAAACCCGGTATTCTCCTCCAACACCCAGGTTTTCTTCAAGCCCCGGCCTGCATCGCACTGGGGCATCGCTTGCCAAACCACACCGACCTGGGCCAGGCCTGGGCCAAAACAGGCACGTTCCGTGCATGACCCGTTCAACGGCGTTCGCGCCATAATGCACGCTTTTCAAACAGGCACCTGGCCTTGATCCGGGTGCTCCAAGCCGGTTTTGACCACCCCGCCCTTCAAACCAGCCGCCAGCGAGTCCGCCCCGGACCTGCTGGACCAGCCCGCTCACGCGCTGGCTGCAAGCCTGGCGCCTGCGGCCACGCCCGGGCATTTCGACGAATTGCGTGGCAGCAGTGCCTCGCCTGCCCTCGCGCCTGCCGAGTCGGCCGGTTCGGGCTCGCGCGCCGCTGTGCTCGCGGCCCTGGGCCAGGCCACGGGCACCGACGGCCAGATCGCTCCCGCTCCCCAGCCCGACCAGCCCGAGCCCGTCGCCGGCGACGTGCTCACCCCACCCTGGCGCGACTTCTTCACCAGCCTGGGCAGCGAGGGGCTGGCCGACCTCGACCGCAAGACACAGGCCCAGCAGCGCCAGATCCGCGACAACGGCATCACCTACAACGTCTACGCCGAGCAGGCCGAGGCCGGTACCCGGCCGTGGTCGCTGGAGCTGTTCCCGCTCGTCATCACGCCCGAGAGCTGGCAGCAGATCGAAACCGGCGTGAGCCAGCGCGCGCGCCTGCTCAACGGCATCATGGCCGACGTCTACGGCCCCCAGCAGTTGCTGCGCGACGGCATGCTGCCGGCCGCCCTGGTCCAGGGACACCCCGACTACCTGCGCCAGTTGCACGGCGTGGTGCCGCCCGGCGGCAACTGGCTGCACGTGCTGGCGTTCGATCTCGCGCGCGGCCCGGACGGCCAGTGGTGGGTGGTTTCGCAGCGCACGCAGGCGCCGTCCGGCCTGGGCTATCTGGTGGAAAACCGGCTGATCACCACCAGCCTGTTCGCCGATACCTTCCGCGACATGCACGTGCAGCGCCTGGCGGGCAGCTACCGTGCGCTGCTCGACAACATCCGGCGCCTGAGCCCGGCCGGCGACGACGCCCACATCGCGCTGCTCACGCCCGGCCCCTTCAATGAGACCTACTTCGAGCAGGCCTACCTCGCGCGCTACCTCGGCCTCACGCTGGTCGAGGGCCATGACCTGACGGTGCGTGAAGAGCGCCTCTACCTCAAGACGCTGCACGGTCTCAAGCCGGTGCATGGCCTGATCAAGCGGGTCGACGACAACTTCGTCGATCCGCTGGAGCTGCGCGCCGACTCCACGCTGGGCGTGCCCGGCCTGCTGCAGGTCGTGCGCGCGGGCAACATCGTCATGGCCAACATGCCGGGCACGGGCTTTCTCGAATCCTCGGCGCTGCTGGGCTTCATGCCCGCGCTGGCCGAATCGGTGCTGGGCGAGACGCTGGCGCTGCCAGCGCTGCACACCTGGTGGTGCGGTGAGCGCGCGGTGCTCGACGAGGCCCTGCAGCAGCTGGCGACCGGCGCCATCAAGGCGACCTACCCCACGCCCGCCGGCACCGCGGGCACCGTGCTCGGCCCCAGCCTCGGCCAGGCCCAGCGCGACGAATGGGCCGGCCGCATCCTGCGCCAGGGCGAGGACTACACCATCCAGGACTACCTGCCCCTGTCGCAGATGCCGACCTGGGAAAACGGGCGCATCGTGCCGCGTTCGCTCATGCTGCGCGTCTTCGCGCTGGCCGATGGCCAGGACGACCAGGGCGCGCCGCGCTGGCGCGTGCTGCCCGGCGGCATGGTGCGCCTGGCGCCGCGCGGCAAGGCCATCGCGTCGATGCAGCAGGGCGGCTCCAGTGCCGACGCCTGGGTCGTCACCGCCGACCGCATCGACCCGACCACGCTGCTGCGCGCCGAGCCCATCAGCCGGCGTCACGACAAACACACCCGGCTGGTGACCAGCCGCGCCGCCGAGAACCTGTTCTGGCTGGGCCGCTACACCGAGCGCGCCGAGAACACCGTGCGACTGGCCCAGCTCACGCTGCAACTGCTCAACAGCGACGACGAGATGTCGGCTCCGCTGTGCCACTGGCTCTCGGCCATGTGCACCACCCACGCGCTGGTGCTGCCCGACGTGCCCGATGCCGCGCAGGCGTCACGTGTCTTCGAGCGCTCGCTGATCGCCGGCATGGCCGACCGCGAGCACCTGGCCGGCATCGGCCACAACCTGCAAGCGCTCAAGAATGCGGGCTTTGCCGTGCGCGAGCGGCTGGCGCAGGAGTACTGGGGCCTGATCGTTCGCACCGAGGAGCGTTTTGCGCAAAAGGCCGCGCGTAACGCCGGGCGTGGCGGCTACTCGGTGGACGAGGCGCTCGCGCTGCTGGCCGACACCTCCGAAGCCGTCGTGGCCATGACCGGCGCGCAGATCGACCGCATGGTGCGCGACGACGGCTGGCGACTGCTGTCCGTGGGCCGCCAGCTCGAGCGCCTGCACTTCCACGCCCAGGCGCTCGAATGCGCGCTCGACCTCGGAACGCTGGACGACCATGCGGGCTTCACGGCGGTGCTCAAGCTGTTCGACAGCATCATCACCTTCAACGGCCGCTACCAGCACCGGCGCGACCTGGCCGCGATGCTGGACCTGCTGGTGGTCGACGGCACCAACCCGCGCTCGCTGGGCTGGGTGACCGAAACCCTGCGCGGTCGCATCGAGAAGCTGGCCCTGCCAGAGATGGCGCACGGCCCCAGCGAAGCGGGACGGCGGCTGGCCGCCCTGCTGCCCGAGCCCGGCGACTGGCCCGTGGAATTGCTGTGCACGCGCGACGCCGACGGCCGCCATGGCATCCTGCAGCGCCACCTGCACGAGTGCATCAGCGCGACCTGGATGCTGTCGGACTGATCTTGCCCCCGTTTCACGGACACCCCTATAAGCGATTAACTATCGCAATAGGAGGTGGACGATGACCAAGAGCAAGGCAGGCAGAAAGGGGCAGGAGTTCAGCCTGGAGTTCAGGCAGCAGGCACTGTTGCGAGCGGCCACAGAAGGGGTAACCACGGTGGCTCGTGATCTGGGGTTGCAGCCTGCCCAGCTGTACAGTTGGCGCGCCCAGGCGCGGCGGCACGACCAGGACGATCAGGCACAACGCTTGGAGTTGGCCGAACATGCACGGCTCAAACGTGAAGTGGCGCGGCTGGAGGAGGAGAACGCTTTC
>WNDQ01000036.1 GCA_009912175.1 Paracidovorax wautersii
ACGCACGGCGGGCGTGGTGCGGGCGTTCCTGTGCAGGGCGATCAGCATGCTTGGACCTCCGGAGGTGATTGCAGTGACTCTATCAATCCTCGCATCACCGCTCGGGCCATGAAGAGTGGATAGCGATTCTCGCTTATGCAATCATCCGGGATGCGACAGCTACGCCATGAACATCGACATCCGCCGCACCCCATCGGCATCACGCGCGCCGCTGGCCGCCGTCTCGGCGCTGGCACTGGCGCTGGCCTTGTCGGCCTGCGGCCGCGAGGAACAGCAGGCGCCCACCACCACGCCAGCACCTGCCGAGGCCCCGCAGACCACGCCGGCACCGGGTGCGGGCACGGGCGCCGCCGATCCTGCCGCCAGCAATTCCGCCACGCCGGGCGCGGCGGGTGACGCCGGCACCACGCCGCAAGCCCAGGGCTCCATGGGCGGCGTGGGCGACGCCACACGCGATGCCGCCGGCAGCGCGGCCACCGCGCTGGACGACACGGGCATCACAACCAAGGTCAAGGCCGAGCTGGTCAAGGACGCCGACCTCAGCGCACTGGACGTGTCCGTGGAAACCAACGGCGGCCAGGTCACACTGACGGGCCATGCCCCCACTGCGCAGGCCAAGGAACGCGCTGAAGGCCTGGCCAAGGGCGTTGACGGCGTCAAGGGCGTGACCAACAACCTGGAAGTCAAGGCCGGCGGCTGACGCCCGGCCGGGGCCCAGACCCAACCCCAACCCCAACCCCAACCCCAGCCCTGCAAGGCCATGCGCCTTGCGGGGCTTTTCTTTTTTTACTTGGGATCGACGTCGGTGACGTCCTTCGGACGGCGCTCGCGCCAGTCGCCGTTCATGGCCTGCAGGCGCTGTTCCTGCTGGCGCGCGGCTTCGGCCTGCGTGTCGGCGGCCTGGGCGTTGCCCCGGCGTGCGGCCCAGGGATCGGCCCGGTAAAAGCGGTTCCAGCCGGCGCGCGGGTCGACGCGGAACACCCAGGCCTGGACCGGGCGCCCCGTCAGGCGCGCCCACACGCGCCGCAGCCCCCAAACCAGGGCCAGCAGCGCGCCCGCGCACAGCAGGCTGAACGCAAAGATCAGCCCCATGGCCAGCAGCACGGCGCGAAAAACGAAGCGGATCAGCGTGGAAAAAAAGTCGTTCAAGACAGAGTCCTTGGATCAAAGCGTCAGGCAGGGTGATGCCTGACGACAACAGCATGCCCGCCTTCGCTGAAGTGGACATGAAGGCAGGCCGGGCGACCCCGCGGGACACCCGGCCATGCCCGTGAACACGGTCAGGCCACCGGCTGGCCGCCTGCCGCGAAGTGGAACTCGCCCGGCGCCTGCACCGGGTCGACGCTCACCGCGATGGTGCTCTTGGGCGGGAACTTGCCTTCGAGCAGCAGGCGCGAGAGCGGATTTTCAATGCGCTGCTGGATCGCACGCTTGAGCGGGCGCGCACCGAACAACGGATCGAACCCGACCTTGGCCAGTTCCTCGATGGCCGCGGGCGAAACATCCAGATGCAGGTCCATCTGCGCCAGCCGTTTCGTCAAGCCATTGAGCTGGATCTGCGCGATCGAGGCGATGTGCTGCGCATCCAGGCCGTGGAAGACCACGGTTTCGTCGATGCGGTTGAGGAACTCGGGGCGGAAATGCCCCTTGAGCTCTTCCCACACGGCATCCTTGACCTCTTGCTGGTCGCGCCCGGCCATGGCCTGGATCAGCGGCGAGCCGATGTTGCTGGTCATGACGATGACGGTGTTCTTGAAGTCCACCGTGCGGCCCTGGCCGTCGGTCAGCCGCCCGTCGTCGAGCACCTGCAGCAGGATGTTGAAGACGTCGGGGTGGGCTTTCTCGACCTCGTCGAGCAGCACCACGCTGTAGGGCTTGCGGCGCACGGCCTCGGTCAGGTAGCCGCCCTCGTCATAGCCCACGTAGCCCGGCGGCGCGCCAACCAGGCGGCTCACGGAATGCTTTTCCATGAACTCGCTCATGTCGATGCGCACCAGGTGGTCGGTGCTGTCGAACAAAAACTCGGCCAGCGCCTTGCACAGCTCGGTCTTGCCCACGCCCGTGGGGCCCAGGAACAGGAAGGAGCCGTAGGGCCGGTTCGGGTCCGACAGGCCCGCGCGCGAGCGGCGGATGGCGTTGGAGACGGCCACGATGGCCTCGTCCTGCCCCACCACGCGCTCGTGCAGCCGGCCCTCCATGTGCAGCAGCTTGTCGCGCTCGCCCTGCAGCATCTTGGTCACCGGAATGCCGGTGGCGCGCGAGACCACCTCGGCGATTTCCTCGGCGCCCACTTCCGTGCGCAGCAGGCGGTTGCCCTGCGGCTGGCCGTCGCCCTTGGCCTCTTTGGCCTGGGCTTCCTTGAGCTTTTTCTCCAGCTCGGGCAGCTTGCCGTACTGCAGCTCGGCGACCTTGTTGAAGTCGCCCTGGCGCGTGGCCTCCTCGATCTGGAAACGCAGCTTCTCGATGTCTTCCTTGACCTGGGCCGAGCCCTGCGCGGCGGCCTTCTCGGCCTTCCAGATCTCTTCGAGGTCGGAATACTCCTTCTGCACCTTGTCGATGTCCTGCTCGATCAGTTCCAGGCGTTTGATGGAGGCCTCGTCGGTCTCCTTGCGGACAGCCTCGCGCTCGATCTTGAGCTGGATCAGACGGCGGGCGAGCCGGTCCATCGCCTCGGGCTTGGAGTCGATCTCGATCTTGATCTTGGCCGCGGCCTCGTCGATCAGGTCGATCGCCTTGTCGGGCAGGAAACGGTCGGTGATGTAGCGGTCGGACAGCTGCGCGGCGGCCACGATGGCTGAGTCGGTGATCTCCACGCCGTGGTGGACCTCGTACTTCTCCTGCAGCCCGCGCAGAATGGCGATGGTGTCTTCCACGCTGGGCTCGCCCACGATGATCTTCTGGAAGCGCCGCTCCAGCGCGGCGTCCTTCTCGATGTACTTGCGGTATTCGTCCAGCGTGGTCGCGCCCACGCAGTGCAGCTCGCCACGCGCCAGCGCGGGTTTGAGCATGTTGCCCGCGTCCATCGCGCCTTCGGCCTTGCCGGCGCCGACCATGGTGTGGATCTCGTCGATGAAGACGATGGACTGGCCCTCGTCCTTGGCCAGTTCGCTCAGCACGGATTTGAGCCGTTCCTCGAACTCGCCACGGTACTTGGCGCCGGCCAGCAGCGACGCCATGTCCAGCGACAGCACCCGCTTGCCCTTGAGCGAATCGGGCACCTCGCCCGCGATGATGCGCTGGGCCAGCCCCTCGACGATGGCGGTCTTGCCCACGCCGGGCTCGCCGATCAGCACCGGGTTGTTCTTGCTGCGGCGCTGCAGCACCTGGATGGCGCGGCGGATTTCCTCGTCGCGGCCGATGACCGGGTCGAGCTTGCCCAGGCGCGCACGCTCGGTCAGGTCCAGCGTGTATTTCTTGAGCGCCTCGCGCTGGCCCTCGGCATCGGCCGAATCCACGGCCTGCCCACCGCGCACGGCCTCGATCGCCGCTTCAAGCGACTTGCGCGCCAGGCCGCCGGCCTGCGCCAGCCGCCCCGCCTCGCCCTTGGCATCGGCCAGGGCCAGCAGGAACAGCTCGCTGGCAATGAACTGGTCGCCGCGCTTGAGCGCCTCTTTCTCGGTCGCCTGCAGCAGGCGGATCAGCTCGGGGCCGGGCTGCACCTGGTCGTGGCCCTGGACCTGCGGCAGCCGCCCAATGACAGCCTCGGCCGCGCTCAGCAAGCCGTTCACATTGACGCCCGCACGCTGCAGCAGCGACTTGGGCCCATCGGCCTGCTTGAGCATCGCGGCCACCACGTGGGCCGGCTCGATGTAGGCGTTGTCCGCCGCCAGTGCCAGGGACTGCGCGTCCCCCAGGGCTTCCTGGAATTTGGTGGTGAATTTGTCGAAACGCATGGTGAAAAAAACCTTTCAGGCAGCTGCCAGTCCTGGCAACTCATTGTTTCAAAACATAAGCCTGAGCGGGCGATTTTCAAGGTCGGGGCGTCGATGAAAAAAGGGAGCGAACCCGCTCCCTGTTCTCATCCCGGCGCCAACCGGGAGGCGCATCACTAGGTTCGCCGTGGGGCGCGAGCGTCTGGCCCAGTTTCAGCGCCAGCAGTTCGTCGTCGCGCGTGGAGACCCGCACGCGGCCGTCCGGCAGTCGGTAAGCCCCCTCGGTGAAGCCGGAGCCGTTGAGAAACGGCGCGACCGCCTGCGGCTGCTTCCTGAGCGTGGCCTCCAGCGCCAGCAGGGCGTAGGGGTCGATGTCGTCGATGGCGGCGTACTGCAGGCGGGCGTCTTTCATGAAGAAGCCGCCATGCAGGTGCTGGCGCACGATGTTGTCGGCCACCGTCTGCGCCACGTCCAGGTAACGCCGGTCCTGGGTGGCCCGCCAGAGGTCGATCAGCGCGAAGATGGCATAAGGGTCGCTGTTGCGGGTGTGCGTGTCGACGTGGACCGCCCGGCCGGGCGCCTGGCCGATGTCGCCCAGGCCCTGCCCCAGGGCGATGCCGCGCGCGGCCCGCCAGAGTTCGGCGTCCGGCTCCAGCGTGAAAGCGCGCGCATAGGACAGCAGGAATTCACTGCCCGCCGCATAAGGCCTGAAGACGGTTCCCTTGGGGCCGTAGTAGCCGTCGCGCCGCAAGGCATAGTTGGACAGATCGGTGCCGTTGGCCAGCATGGGGCGGAAGGTGTTGCCCGTCTCGTCGTAGGCGTAGCGGGCAAAGGCCTTCAGGCCGTCCAGCGTCCACCGGCGCAGGTCCGCGCCGTCCGGGCCCAGGTCCTGGGCCAGTTGCAGTTGCATCAGCGCGTTCTGGGAATAGATCGTGCTGGTACGGCCTTCGAGCAGCATGTTGCCCTTCAGCGCGCCAGGCCCCAGTTCGGGGCCGAGCTGGCGTTGCGCGCGGTCGCCTTATTTGGACAGCGTGTCGCGGTCGTCCGTGGTGTGCGCGCGCTGGAGCGCCTGGGTGAACTGGTAGACGCCCAGGCCGGTCTTCGGGTCGCGCGGCAGCACGTATTGCTGGGCCAGGCGCTTGGCCCAGGTCAACGCGCCCGCGTCCTGGTCGTACTTGTAGAGCAACGACGCCGAATAGATCAGGTCGTTGCCCGCATTCAGAAAGCTCAGGCCCTTGGTCGCGGAAAACGGCGGCTGCTGCTCGAAGGGCTGGCTCCACAACGCCCCCATGGGCTTGCCGTAAACGCCGTGGCGGCTGGTCTCCAGCGTCTTCCAGTCGTGCACGTGCGCATTCCAGAAAGCTCGGATGAAGCGCGCCGTGGCGGGCTTGTCCACCTCGAACATCAGCTCGTAATAGGGATAGGCGTTCTTGAGTTCATGCACCATCTCCTTTTCGCTCGGGCCCTCGGGCGCCAGTGTCCGCGGGTCGATGAAGCGGTGCCCACCCCAGATCAGCAGGCCACTGGGGTCCTGGTAGTGGTCGAAGTAATAACGCACGGTTTCCCGGGCACGCTGCCGGTAGCGCTCATCGCCCGTCAGGTTGGAAAGCCAGACCAGCACACGCATGAAGTTCTGCTGCGCCGAAAAGTTGGACAGCACCGCCGTGCGGCCGTCCGGAAACGTCCACACCAGCGGCTGTCCGGTGCGTGGGTCGATCCCGCTGGCCAGCAGTGGCGAGGCCGGCGCGCCAATGGCCTGGCCACCGGCCTTGGCCAGCACCGTGTCCGCATAGCGCTGGACGACCGCCAGGCGGTCGGCGCCCTGCGCATGCGCGGCCGGCCCAAATGGCGCGGCCAGGCCGCACAACCAGGCGATGGCGGGAAAAAGATGTCGTCTCATGTGTCCTGTCCTTGTCGAAAAACCGACGGGACCAAACCGCCCGTCGTACAGCAGCCCTTTAAGTCATAGGATGTCTTATGGCTTCGCTTATTTTTAGCCATCGTATGACATCCATGTCTTGGGGTATGCCTGTATGACGGGTGGCCCGGCGACAAAAAAGGCCGGTGTCAAGCCTTTCGTGGAAATCACGCGGGGCTTGAAACCATATACGGGGCAATAGGTTGGCTCTGTTTCGTGCCGCTTGCAGCGGATGCGACGTTGTGAGCTGGGAGCCACATGAGAGCCTTGGGAAAACAAGCCGGGTCGCGTTGTAGCGATGGAGATTGCCAAGGACCGGCAGGCTTGTTTAGTCGTTTTAGCCCATTGTTTCGTGCCCTATGAGGGGCGTACAGCATTGAGCGCCGTTTTGTAGAGTACGTAGTATTCCGACCTCAAAGCGAAATCCACTCTTCCGCCATCACTCACACTGTTGCCATAGCACGCATCGCGACGAGTAAGTCATGCTGCGTTGGGATGTGCGTGGACAGCAGCCCTTGGACCACAAGCCCATCCACCAGCGCCGTCAAGGCCCGAGTCGTATCTTCATCCGCAAAGCGCCGAATAGTATCCCTAAGCACTTGCGTGGACGCCTCGCTGTAAAAGCGGAAGGCCGGACGGCGCAGCGCCAGGAAATAGAGTTCGTACGACAGCATGGTTTCCTGCCGGTCGCGTGTCAGGCGGGTGATGATCAGTTCGGCCAGCCCTGTGATCAGCGCATCCAGCGATGCAATGTCCGCGCTCCAAGTCTCCATTTCCATTCGTCGTCGTTGTGTGAGGCGTTCAATAGAGGCCATCAACAACGCGTCCAAATCGCGGAAATAGTAGGTGGTCGATCCCAGCGGCACATCCGCCTCGGCGGCCACGGCCCGATGGCTCACGCCTTGCACGCCCTGGATCAACATGATCGACAGCGCAGTATCCACCAGGCGTTCGCGTCGCCCAGGATCGCCTGCCCCGCGCTTGCCTTGAGCCCTGCTCATGCGGACGATGCTCCTGTCCGGTTGATCAGGATCACGCCCACGACGATCAAACTAATGCCGGCCAGATTGGCTAGCGTCATGGCCTCGCCAAAGAAGACCCACCCAGACAGGATCAGCAGCAATGTGCCTAAGCCGGCCCAGACGGTATAGGCCACGCTCGCGGGAATCCTGACCAGCACATGCGAGAACAGGAAAAGCACCAGCACATAGACGCCAAACGACACCAAGCCGGGTGCGATGCGCTGGAAGCCATCCGAGAATTTCAGCAGCGAGGTCGCTCCCGCTTCGGCGAACACCGTCGCCAACAGCAGCAACCATGTCCGCAACGTAGGCGACTGCGTCATGTCCAGACTCCCAACACGGCGATGCCCGCCAAAACACAGAGGAAACCCACGATACGGCTAGCGGACAGGACAGACGGAACACCCACCGGTCGATGGCAAGCAAGGCTAGCGCGACCAGCCCCGTCCACACGGCATGCGCCAGCGCCACTGGCATCAACGTCATCGCGCGTGCTAACAGCACGGTCGAACCGGCATAGCACAGCAATGCCAATGCCGTGGGAACAGGTTTTCGGAATCGCGCCGAACCTTTCAGCGCCAAGGTGCCCAGGGTGCTGCAAACGGCACCGAAGACCAGCGTCGGTAGGACCACAAGGCCTTCCAGAGAAATAAGTGTACCATTGTACACAAATCACCCTGGTGAAACACTGATTCACGACGAGACGGGCCGAAAATGCCCTGCCAAATCCTGGCTGAAAATGACTGGCGTTTGCTGCGGACGCAAACTCACGCAAATGATCTTCGCCATGATGACGCCTCGGAAAGCCCAGTTTCCAAGAGCCGCATGGGAGCCACGCGAGGGGAAGCCGGGTCAAGTTTCGGAAAGCACAGGCATATATTGAACTCGCCTAATTGATTGATAAACCTGCTGTATCGAGCCCTGGCGTAGTCCAGCGAATTGCGGTACTGGAGTCATCGTGAAACAAAAAACCCCAGTGCCTTGCGGCACCGGGGTTCTCAGGACGGGAGCGAATGCTGGATCAGTGCGCCACGCGGCTGTTGCCGTTGACGGTGAGGATGCGCACGCGGTCGCCGACGCGGAAGACTTCGCCCTGGCTGACCTGCTGCACGTAGGCGCGGGTGTTGCCGTAGCTGTCGAGCACGGTGATTTCGACGCCCTGGGTGCGGGTCAGGCCCTCTTCGGTGGCCGAGCCCAGCAGGCCGCCGCCGATGGCGCCGATGATGGCCGCCACCGCCGAGCCGCGGCCGCCGCCCACGGCACTGCCGGCCACGCCGCCGATGGCCGCACCGCCGATGGTGCCGATCGGGGTCTTGGTGCCTTCGATCTGGACCGGGCGCAGCTCGGTGATCAAGCCGGTCTGCACCGACTGGACCTGGCGCGCGTCGGAGCGGGAATAGGTGTCGCCCGTGAGGCTGGAAGCGCAGCCGGCCAGGGTGAGCGTGACGGCCGCCAGGCCCGCCACCAGCCAGGTGGAGGGGCGCAGGGGGGAGGTCAAGGTAGTCGGCATGATGAAAAAACTCCTGTTCTGGGGAAACGCAATGGTGGCTGAGAGTGTGCAAGGCGACATTTAGTTTCCCGCGCCAGCCCGGTCATTGCTGTCGGGCCATTCTAAAAGCAGCATCGATCCTCCCTGCACGCGGCGCGGGTTCATGCTCCAATGGCGGCCTCATGCCGTCCCCCACCGCTGTTACGCCCGCCTCCCCCACTTCGTCCAATCGCCGTGCCATCACCTTCATGGTGGGCGCCATGGCCTGTTTCATCTGCAACGACACGATCATCAAGTACCTGGGGGAGTCGCTGCCCGTCAGCCAGCTCACGGTGCTGCGCAGCGTCATGGTCGTGGCGCTGCTGATGGCGCTGCCGCTGACGCCGCTGTGGCAGAGCCCGCGCGAGGCGATGCCCTGGCGGCTGCTGGGCAACCGCTGGGTCGTGCTGCGCGCGCTGTGCGATGCCACCGGCACGCTGCTGTACCTGTCGGCCCTGGTCCATCTGCCGATCGCCAACGCCACGGCCATCGGCGCGTCGCTGCCGCTGATGCTGGTGGCGCTGGCCGCGCTGCTGCTGGGCGAGCGGGTTGGGCCGGTGCGCGCGCTGCTGGTGGCCAGTGGCTTTCTGGGTGTGCTGCTGGTCGTGCAGCCCCGGCTGGGCGGCTTTGGCGGCTGGGCCCTGGTCTGCCTGGCGGGCGTGGTCTTTCATGCCTTGCGTGACTTCTCCACGCGCCAGGTGCCGCCCCAGGTTCCGTCGCGCGTGATCAGCGTCGCGTCGGCCCTGGCGATTGGCGTGGTGGGCGGAGGGCTGAGCCTGCAGCACGGCTGGCTGCCGCTGAGCGCGCCGCAGTGGCTGTTGCTGCTGCTGGCCGCGGTCTTTCTGTGCGGGGCCTACCAGTGCATCATCACGTCGCTGCGCACGGGCGAGCTGTCGGTGGCCGCCCCCTTACGCTACAGCTCGCTGATCTTCGCCCTGACGCTGGGCTACGCCATCTGGGGCCATGTGCCCAACACGCTGGCCTGGTCGGGCATCGCGCTGATCCTGCTCTCGGGCCTGCTGATGCTGCGCGCGCAGCGGGTTTCCCTGTAGACCGCCTTGGCGCCCGGCGCGGGCGGCGGCCGCTACCATCTGGGACCGCGTGGCAGCCCTCCCCTCAGATGAGCATCCGCATCGACGACCAGATCACCTTCCGCAAGCTTGAAATGCTGCTGGCCTTCATCGAGGTCGGCAGCCTTGCGCGTGCGGCCGAGCGGCTGGACACCAGCGCCGTCAGCGTGCACCGCGCGCTGCGCACGCTCGAAGAGGCCATGCGCTGCGCGCTGTTTCGCACCGAGGGCCGCAACCTGGTGCCGCTGGAGGCCGCACTGGTGCTGGCCGAGACCGCGCGCGAGGTGCTGGGCCGCATGGCGCGCGGCATCGACGCCACGCGCAAGGCCGGCGGCTATTCGTCGCAGACCATGCGCATCGGCTCGCTGTATTCGCTGACCGTGCAGACCGTGCCCCGGCTGCTGGTCGACCTCAAGGTGCGCCGTCCGCAACTGCAGCCCGAGCTGGTGCTGGGCTCCAACGCCGACCTGCTCGACAAGCTGCAGCAGGGTGACATCGACGCGGCGCTCATGGCGATCCCGCCTGACCAGCCGCAGCTCGAATCGCTGGCGCTGTTCGACGACGAGATCTTCTTTGCCGCGCCCTCGGGCTCGCGCTACAGCGGCATGGACACGGTCGACCTGCGGCTGTGCAAGGGCGAGCGCTTCGTCAGCCTGGGCGAGGGTTTTGCGACCTACGCGGGCTTTCGCGAAGCCTTCAGCCAGGCTGGCTTCGAGCCCGAGGTGGCCATGTACACGGACGACATCTTCTCGCTCATGAGCCTGGTGCGCGGCGGCGTGGGCTGCACGCTGCTGCCCGGGCGGGTGCGCGACGTCTTCGCCCACCAGATCGATCTGCTGCCCTTGCACGGCGCCCAGCGCATGCGCCAGCACATCGGCCTGAGTTTTCTGCGCGCCCGCGAGCGCGATCCCAATCTGCTGGCGCTGCAGACCGTCTGCCGGCTGAACCACCCGCGTTAACCCTCAACCGTTACGGTCAGCGTAACGATCGAGCGGCCCGCTTGATTGATCCTTCTGTCTTCGTCTCGTTATCGTGGCTGTGGCGCGGCAAAGCACCGCCGCCGCCGGTCCCGCCCTGGGGCCGGCCCGAATCAACAACGGAGACACATGAGATGAACCCCCATTGGATTTCGATCGCCATCCTGGGCCTGATGTTCGTGCTGGCTACGGCCTTGCCCATCAACATGGGCGTGATCGCCTTCGTCGGCGCCTTCCTGGTCGGCACGCTGGTGGCGGGCCTGAACGCCAAGACCATCATGGGCGGCTTTCCCGCCGACCTGTTCCTGACGCTGGCCGGCATCACCTACCTGTTTGCGCTGGCGCAGAACAACGGCACGATCAACTGGCTGGTCAACCTGGCCGTGCGGGCCGTGCGCGGGCACATTGCGGCCATTCCGTGGATCATGTTCGGGATCACCGCGGGCCTGACCTCGGTCGGCGCGGTCAGCCCCGCGGCGGTGGCCATCATCGCGCCCATCGCGCTGGGTTTTGCGCACCGCTACGGCATCAGCCCGCTGATGATGGGCCTGATGGTGATCCACGGCGCGCAAGGCGGGGGCTTTTCGCCCATCAGCATCTACGGCGGCATCACCAACCGCATCGTGGCCAATGCCGGGCTGCCGCTCAATGAAACCGCGACCATGATGGCCAGCTTCACCATCAACCTGGCCGTCTCGGTCCTGCTGTTCGTGGCCATGGGGGGTCTCAAGCTCGTGCGCCAGCCGGTCGGCGTCGACGGCAGGCAGCCGGCGAACCTGCCCGCGGCCGGCCGTGCCGTGCACGGCCCGGGCGGCGCCCAGATCTATGGCGACGCCGAAACCGAGGCCTTCAGCGAAGAACGCGCCACCGCCCAGGGCAAGCCCGGCGCGCTCACCGGCCCCGCGTCCACCGACGAGCCGCAAGGCGAGCGCTGGTACCAGTGGATGACGCTGCTGGGCCTGGGCGTGCTGGCGGTGCTGACGCTGTTCTTCAAGCAGGACATCGGCTTTGTCTCGATCACCATCGGCTTGGTGCTCACGCTCATGGCGCCCAACCTGCAAAAGCGCGCCCTCGGCCAGGTCTGCTGGCCCGAGATCATGCTGATCCTGGGCGTGAGCACCTATGTGGGCGTGATGCAGAAGATGGGCACCATCGACTTCGTGGGCCACAGCGTGGCCGAGCTCACCTCGCCGCTGGTGGCCGCGCTGCTGTTGCTGTTCGTGGGCGCCGTGGTCTCGGCCTTTGCGTCCTCCACCGCGGTACTGGGCTCGCTCATTCCGCTGGCGGTGCCGCTGCTGCAGGGCGACGTGGGCGTGGGCGCGGTGGGTTTCATCGCGGCCATGGCGGTCTCGTCCACAATCGTCGACGTCAGCCCCTTCTCGACCAACGGCGCCCTGGTCCTGGCCAGCGCGCGTGGCGTGGACCGCGACCGTTTCTTCCGCCAGCTCATGACGTATGGCGCGGCCGTCACGCTGATCGCGCCGCTGGTGGTCTGGTTCCTCTTCGTGGTGCTGTGACGGCAGCCGGCCCGCTTTGCCGAATTTCTCTGGAACAACGATGGACATGACTTCTCAAGACTGGAATGGCCGCGCACGCAACCGCGCAGGCCGCCTGGCGCGTGCGGCGCAGGCCCTGGGCCCGGCGCTGCGCGGCAAATGCGTGACGACCCAGGCCGTGGGCACGCTGCTGACCGCCGTGCTGGAGCCCGGCGACCGCGTCTGCCTGGAGGGCAACAACCAGAAGCAGGCCGACTTTCTGGCCCAGGCGCTGGTCGGCCTGGATCCGGCCCAGGTGCACGACCTGCACATGGTGCAGTCGGTGCTGGCGCTGCCCGAGCACCTGGACGTGTTCGAGCGCGGCATCGCCAGCCGGCTGGACTTCAGCTTCGCCGGCCCGCAAGGCGGTCGGCTGGCCAAGCTGGTGGCGGCCGGGCGCCTGAACATCGGCGCCATCCACACCTACCTGGAGCTGTTCGCGCGCTACTTCGTCGACCTCACGCCCAAGGTCGCGCTGGTGGCCGCGCAGGCGGCCGACGCCGAGGGCAACCTCTACACCGGCCCCAACACCTAGGACACGCCCGCCATCGTCGAGGCCACGGCGTTCTCGGGCGGCATCGTGATCGCGCAGGTCAACGAGATGGTCGACGGCAGCACCACGCGCCTGCCGCGCATCGACATCCCGGCCGACTGGGTGAGCTTCGTGGTGCCGGCGCCGCGCCCGCATTTCATCGAGCCGCTGTTCACGCGCGACCCGGCGCAGATCAGCGAGATCCAGGTGCTGATGGCCATGATGGCAATCAAGGGCATCTACGCCGAGTACGGCGTGCAGCGCCTGAACCACGGCATCGGCTTCGACACCGCCGCCATCGAGCTGCTGCTGCCCACCTACGGCGAGTCGCTGGGCCTGAAGGGCAAGATCGCGCAGCACTGGGCGCTCAACCCGCACCCGGCGCTGATCCCGGCGATCGAGGCGGGCTGGGTCCAGTCGGTGCACTCCTTCGGCTCGGAACTGGGCATGGAGGACTACATCCGCGCCCGCTCGGACGTGTTCTTCACCGGCCCGGACGGCAGCCTGCGCAGCAACCGCGCCTTCTGCCAGGCCGCGGGCCACTATGCGTGCGACCTGTTCATCGGCTCGACGCTGCAGATCGACCTGGACGGCAACAGCTCGACCGCCACGCTGGGCCGCATTGCCGGCTTTGGCGGCGCGCCCAACATGGGCGCCGACGCGCGCGGGCGCCGCCACGCCAGCCCGGCCTGGCTCAAGGCCGGCCAGCAGGCGCGCGCCGGCCGCAGCGGCGCGGCCGCCACGCCGCGCGGGCAAAAACTGGTGGTGCAGATGGTCGAGACCTTCCGCGAGCACATGCAGCCGGCCTTTGTCGAGCGGCTCGACGCCTGGACGCTGCAGGAGCAGGCCGGCATGGCCCTGCCGCCCATCATGGTCTATGGCGAAGACGTGACCCACGTGCTGACCGAGGAAGGCATCGCCAACCTGCTGCTGTGCCGCACCGACGAGGAACGCGAGCAGGCCATTCGCGGCGTGGCCGGCTACACGCCCGTGGGCCTGGCGCGCGACCACCGCATGGTCGAGAACCTGCGCGACCGCGGCATCATCCCCGCCCGCAAGACCTGGGCATCGACCCGCGCCTGGCCACGCGCAACCTGCTGGCCGCGCGCAACATGCGCGACCTGGTGCGCGCCTCGGGCGGGCGCTACCAGCCGCCCAAGCGTTTTCGCAACTGGTAACCACCAGCCACGGCCCCCCGTTTTTGGAGATTGCACCCATGAGTGACACCCCCGCAGGGCTCGAATCCCTGGACTTTCGCCTCCCCGGCGGCCGCCCCGCCGGCCGCTTCGACCCGGTCCTGGTGGGCGTGGTCGGCTCCGGCAACCTCGAAGTGCTGCTGGAAGCCGCCGACAGCCCCGACTGCGCCATCCACGTCGACACCTCGGCGCGCGGCTTCGGCACCATCTGGCAGGCCGTCGTCGACGACTTCCACACACGCCACGCGCTGGCCGGCGTGCGCCTGTCGATCAACGACATGGGCGCCACGCCCGCCGTGGTCAGCCTGCGGCTGGACCAGGCCGTGGCCGAGCTGGGCCGCGCCGGACAGAAAGGCACGCCATGAGCAGCTACGCCGAATCCAGCGCCCGCGAGCGGCTGGCTGCGCTGGTCGACGCCGGCAGCTTCCATGAATGGATCGCCCCGGGCGAGCGTGCGACCAGCCCGCACCTGGCCGCGCTGGGCGTGCCGGCCGCTTTTGACGACGGCATCGCCATCGGCCGTGCCACGCTGGGCGGCCAGCCCGTGCTGGTGGCCACGCAGGAAGGCGCCTTCATGGGCGGCGGCGTGGGCGAAGTGCACGGCGCCAAGCTCACCGGCCTGCTGCGGCGCGCGCAACACGAGCACCCGGCCGCCGTGCTGATCCTGGCCGAATCGGGTGGCGTGCGCCTGCACGAGGCCAACGCCGGGCTGATCGCGGTCTCGGAAGTCATGCGTGCGCTGCTCGATGCGCGCAACGCGGGCGTGCCGGTGATCGTGCTCATTGGCGGGGCCAATGGCTGCTTTGGCGGCATGGGCATCGTCGCGCGCTGCGCCAGCCATGTCGTGATGAGCGACGTCGGCCGGCTGGCCATGTCCGGTCCCGAAGTGATCGAGGCCTCGCACGGCGTCGACGAATACGACGCGCGCGACCGCGCCCTGGTCTGGCGCACCAGCGGCGGCAAGCACCGCTGGCTCACGGGCGACTGCGACACCCTGGTCGACGACGACCTCGCGGCCTTCCGCCACGCCGCGCTCGACGCCCTGCGCGCCCCCGCGCGCGGCCCCGTCACGCTGGACACGCTGGAGGCCGAACACGCCCTGCTGGCCGCACGCCTGCAGGCCTGCCCCGAGGACGACTGGGGCCAGCACGGCGACGAAGCCATCGCCCTGTGGCGCGGCCTGGGCGTGGTCCACGCCGAACGCGTGCCCGACCTCGAAGTCGCCGAGCTGCTGGCTTCGGCCCCACCCCGCCAACCGCACGGAGGTGCCTGATGGATTGGAAAACCCTGGCCGACCAGCTTTTCGGCCCCCGACACCACATCGTCGCCGACGGTTCGCTGCTGCGCGGCACGGCTGAACTCGACGGCCAGACGCTGACGATCGCCGGCAGCACCGACCACGCGCCCATCGGCGTGGCGCTGGCCCTGGCGCAGGCGCGCATCGTGCTCGACACCATCGCGCAGCACCCGGGCCGGCCCATCCTGCTGCTGATCGACACGCAGGGCCAGCAACTGCGCCGGCGCGACGAGCTGCTGGGCATCAACCGCGCCATGGCGCACCTGGGCATGGCCATCGACCTGGCGCGCCGGCAGGGCCATCGGGTGCTGGGGCTGGTCTATGACCAGGCGCTGTCGGGCGGCTTCATCACCTCGGGCCTGATCGCCGACGCCTGCTACGCCCTGCCCGAGGCCGAGATCCGCGTCATGCGCCTGCCCGCCATGGCCCGCGTGACCAAGCTGCCTGAAGAAAAACTGGCGGCGCTCTCGGCCACCAACCCGGTGTTCGCGCCCGGTGTCGACAACTACGTCGCCATGGGCGGCGTGCGTGCGCTCTGGCGCGGCGACCTGCCCGCCGCCCTGCGCGCGGCGCTGGCCGACACGCCCGCCGAAGACACCCGCGCCCAGGACGGCTTCGAACGCCAGGGCCGGCGCCTGGCTGCGCCGCTGGTCGAACGCGTGCTGCGCGCCGACTGATGTCCGCCACGAAAGACCCCCGCATGCTGCCCGCGCTTCACCGGCACCAGCTCGCCTACCTGCGCGAGGAAGGCTGGCACCGCATCCTGCGCCGCACCTGGGACGCGGACGCACAAGCCTGCCTGACGCACTGGTCCAGCCACGGCCTGCCGCTGGTGGTTACACGCCAGCGCGCGGCCACGGCACCCGGTCCGCAGATCGTTGCGCTGGGCCTGCCCGCGCCGCCGAGCTGGGGCAAACGCCGCATCGCGCTGGAAGCCTCGGCGCACGAGGTGCTGTACTTCGACGAATTCCCCACCGCCGCGCGCATCGCGCCCCTGCTGCGGCCCGCCGCGCAGCCGGCCTGGCAACGCCTGTGCGAGGACCTGGCCGCGCTGCAGGTGCGCGTGCGCGCCCAGGGCAGCCACGGCTGGCAGACGCTGACCGGGCTGGCCCATGTGCGCGCGCAGTCCGACATCGACCTGTGGATCCACGTGCTGGACGCCGCGCAGACCGCGCAAGTCGACCAGGTGCTGGCCCGCCACGCACCCGGCCTGGAGCGTCTGGACGTACGGCTCGACGTCGAACTTGCCGGCCCGGACGGCGCGGCCGTCACCTGGCGCGAATGGCGGCGCTGGCTGACGGGCGAGACCCGCCAGGTGCTGATCAAAACCCTGCACGACGCCCGCCTGGCGGACGCGCCCTTCGGCGCCCGGCCGCAGGCCAACAATCTGCCTGTGCTGGAGGCCACACCATGACCGCTGTTTTTGCCCGCCACGCGCTGGCGCCCGCGCCGCAGCCGTCGCCTGCGGCCCTGCAAGGCCTGCGCGCAGCCCGCGCCCAGGCCATCGGCCGCGCCGCCACGCTGGCGCTGCACGACGAGCTGGCGCTTGCGCCCAAACCCGGCCTGGTGTCTTTTGCCGACAGCGGCAGCCATGACGACATGGACGCCCACACCTTCATGCGCAGCCTGTTCGCGCTGCGCCGCTACTTCCCGCAGATCGCCGCGCTGGGCATGGCGCTGGCGCCCTTCGCCGCGCTGGAGCGCTGCGGCCAGCAGGCCGAGGCGCGCATGCTGCGGGCCACGGGCGGCATCAACACGCACCGCGGCGCCATCTTCATGCTGGGCCTGCTGTGCGCGGCGGCCGGTGCGGCTTCGCGCCATGGCTGGCCGCTGGACGCCGTTCACCTGCAACGCGCGCTGACCACGCATTGGGGCGATGCCCTGGCCGCCCGCGCCCAGCGCGCCCCGACGCTGCCGGGCGGCATTGCCGCGCGCCGCCTGGGCCTGGACACGCAGCACGTGCGCCTGCACACGCTGCTGACCATCATGGCCACGCTGGACGACAGCAACCTCGCGCATCGCGGCGGTGCCGAAGGTCTGGCCTACGCGCGCGGCGCAGTGCAAGCCTTCATGGCCGCAGGCGGCGCAGCCGCGCCCGGCGCCCTGGCACGGGCGCAAGCGCTGCACCAGGCCTTCGTGGCGCGCCGCCTCTCGCCCGGCGGCTCGGCCGACACGCTGGCCGCCGCCTGCTGGCTGCATCGCGTCCAGGCGCTCTGAGAGTCGGCCGCCCATGCGCTACGCCCTCGTGTTCTCGGGACAAGGCACACAGCACGCGGCCATGCTGCCGTGGCTGGCCGACACGCCGCTGCTGCAGGCCATGGCGCAGACACTGGACTGCACCGACTGGCGCGCCGCGCTGGCCGACCCGGCCTGGGCACGCACCAACCGCCACGCGCAGCCGCTGCTGACCGCCACTGGCCTTGCGGCGTGGGCGCAATTGAAGACCCAGTTGGAAGAAGAATTCAACACGCAGGGCACGCACCTGCCACCGCCCAGCGCCGTGGCGGGCTACAGCGTTGGCGAACTGGCCGCCTATGCCGCCGCCGGCGTCTACGACGACACCACCGCGCTGCAACTGGCCGCGCGCCGCGCCCAGCTCATGGACGACTGCGCGCGCCATCAGCCCGGCGGCCTGCTGGCCGTCTCGGGCCTGGCCAGCAATGCGCTGGCCACGCTGGTGCAGGCCGCAGGCGCGCACGTGGCCATCGTCAACGCCCCCGACGCCTGGATCTGCGGCGGCCCCCACGCCGCCCTGGCCACGCTGCAGGACCGCGCCAGCGCCGCCGGCGCGCACTGCACACCGCTGGCCGTCGAAGTCGCCTCGCACACCCCGCTCCTGGCCGATGCCGCGCAGGCTTTCAGCGTTGAACTGCAAGCCACGCCCTGCCAGCCCCCACGCCTGCACCTGGCCAGCAACGCAGGTGGCCGCATCGCCAGCGCCCAGGACGCCCGTCAGGCCCTGGCACGGCAGATCAGCCACACCGTACAGTGGCAGGACTGCATGCAGGAGCTGTACGAACGCCAGGTGTCATGCGTGCTGGAAATCGGCCCCGGCCAGGCCCTGGCCCGCCTGTGGAACCAGCGCTACCCGGACATGCCCGCCCGCAGCGCCGACGAATTCCGCAGCACCCAGGCCATCGCGCGCTGGCTGGTGCGGCAGTTGGGCGATTGAATCCATCACTCCATCACGATATGGGCGCGCTGCCCCACTTCGCGGAAGGTCTTGATCTCCTGCTCGACGCGGGCGCGGAAGGCGGGTTCGGCGACGAACACGGCTTGCAGCGCGCTTTTGTCGAACGTGGTGCGGACCGGCTCGGTGGCCATGGTGGTCTGGATGGCCGCGGCCAGGCGATCCCGCACGGGCTGGGGCGTGCCGGCCGGCAGCGCCACGGCATACCAGCCGCTGAAGGTGGCGCCGGGCAGGCCCTGCTCGGCCACGGTTGCCACGTTGGGCAGTTGCGGCACGCGGGTCTTGCCGAACACGGCCAGGGCGCGCAGCTTGCCGGCCTGGATGTGCGGCAGTGCCGACGACAGGGTGTCGACGGCCATGTCGATCTCGCCGCCCATCAGCGCCAGCATCGCGGGCGCGCTGCCGCGGTAGGGCACGGCCAGCAGCGTGTAGCCGTCGGCCGGCGCGCCCGCCACGGCCGCGGCGCCGATGGCCGTGCTCGCGCCTGGCCGGTTCTCGACGACGGCAGGCTGGCCTAGCCGGGCCTGCAGGTTTTCGGCCAGCACACGCGCAACCAGGTCGGTGGCGCCGCCCGGGCCGAAGGGCACGACGATCTTCAGCGGCCGCATCGGGTAATCCGCCGCCACGGCAGCCCCCAGTCCGGCACACGACAACAACAACACCGCCAAGACACGCATGCCCATTTTTTTCATGAAATCCCTCGAATGATGATCGGCCGCAACATCGGCCGGGGCTCATTGTAGGAAGCGTGCGCAGGCAGGTTCGGGCTGTGCGCCAGGGGTCATTCCCACTTGCGCCGCGCGGTCTCGTCGCTCTCGCGCGCGTCGACCCAGCGCGCGCCCTCGGGCGTCTGTTCCTTCTTCCAGAAGGGCGCGTCGGTCTTGAGGTAGTCCATGATGAACTCGCAGCCCGCAAAGGCCTCGCCCCGGTGCGCGGCGGCGGCGGCCACCAGCACGATCTGCTCGTGCGGCTGCAGCAGCCCGACGCGGTGGATGACGCGCACGGCCAGCAGGCCGAAACGCACACGCGCGCGCTCGACCATCTCGGCGATCGACGCCTCGGTCATGCCCGGGTAGTGCTCCAGCGCCATGCTGCTGACCGCGCTGCCGTCGTTGCGGTCGCGCACGGTGCCGACGAAGCTCACCACCGCGCCCACCTGCCCGTTGTCCGCGCGCAGTTGCGCGACTTCGGTGCTCAGGTCGAAGTCTTCGGGCTGGATGCGGATCTGGAAAGCGCGGCTCATGGGCGTGATTGTGGCACCGGCGCGGAATGAAGCCGCCGCGCTCGGGCGACAATGCGGCGATTGCCATCCCTGGACTTCAAAGCCGCCTAGCCATGACCCTCAGCGCCGCCCCCACCGATTCCCGCGCCCTGCCCGGCGTTGCCCTGTTCGCCACGGGCGGCACCATCGCGGGCAGTTCCGCCAGCAAGACCGACACCACCGACTACCTGCCCGGCGCCATCGGCATTGCCGACCTGCTGGCAGCGGTCCCTGAGCTGGCCGGCGTGGCGCGCATCAGCGGCGAGCAGGTCGCCAACGTGGCCAGCTCCGACGTGGACCAGGCCATCCTGCTGCGCCTGGCACGCGCCCTCCACGAAAAACTGGCCGACCCGGCCATCGCCGGCGCCGTGGTCACGCACGGCACCGACATGCTGGCCGAGTCGGCCTTCTTCATCGAGCTGACCGTGCGCAGCCCCAAGCCCGTGGTCTTTGTCGGCGCCATGCGCCCGGCCACGGCCATCAGCGCCGACGGGCCGATGAACCTGCTCAATGCCGTCACGCTGGCCGCCAGCCCCGCGGCGGCCGGGCGCGGCACGCTGATCGCGCTCAACGACCGCATCGGCTCGGCCTTCTACACACAAAAGACCAACAGCACCGCGCTCGACACCTTCCGCGCCGACGAACAAGGCGCGCTGGGCCTGTTCCTGTCGGGCCAGCCGCGCTTCTATTACGAGCCCGCCGCGCCGCTGGGCCGGCCTTTCTTCGACATCGCCGGCATCGAGGCGCTGCCGCTGGTGCCCATCCTCTACGCCCACCAGGACATGGGCCCGGCCCTGATCGACGCGGCCATCGCGGGCGGCGCGCGTGGCCTGGTCATTGCCGGCTCGGGCAATGGCACGCTGCCCGAACCCGTCAAGCAGCGCGTGGCACAGCTGGACGGCGAAGGCTTTGTGGTCGTGCGCGCCAGCCGCGCGGCCAATGGCTTCGTCACACCCAAGAAGGAAGGCATCGCCGCCGGCATCTACAGCGCGTCCAAGGCACGCTGGCTGCTGGCGCTGGCGCTGGCGACGGGGGCGACGCGCGAGCAGATCCGCCAGTACTTCAGCGCCTGACAAAACGCCCTGCGCCTTGGCATGGAAGGTGCTTGACACGAAGCGCACGTCGATCAGACTTGCATACCACTGTCTCTCGAAATTCGAATCCGCATGAAGCTCTTTGCACCGACTCTCCTGGCCGCCGCCCTGCTGGCCGCCACGGCCACCGCCGCTCACGCCCAGACACCCGTGGCCGCCACCGCGCCCGCCGCACTGCCGGGCGTGACCATCTACGCCACGGGCGGCACGATCGCCGGCAGCTCGGCCAGCAACACCGACACCACCAACTACAAGGCCGGCTCGATCGGCATCCAGACGCTGATCGACGCGGTGCCCGAGATGAAGAAGGTCGCCAGCGTGACGGGCGAGCAGATCGCCAACGTCGGCAGCTCCGACATCAACGGCGAGATCCTGCTCAAGCTGTCCAAGGCCATCAACGCCAAGCTGGCCGAGCCCGGCACGCAAGGCGTGGTCGTCACCCACGGCACCGACACGCTGGCCGAATCGGCCTTCTTCCTGGACATGACGGTCAACAGCCCCAAGCCCGTGGTGGTGGTGGGCGCCATGCGCCCGGCCACGGCCATCAGCGCCGACGGCCCCATGAACCTGCTCAACGCCGTCACGCTGGCCGCCAGCCCGGACGCCGTGGGCCGCGGCACGCTGATCACGCTCAACGACCGCATCGGCTCGGCCTTCTACACCATCAAGACCAACAGCACCACGGTCGACACCTTCAAGGCCGAAGAACAAGGTTACCTGGGCGCCTTCATCGGCGCGCAGCCCAAGTTCTGGTACAGCCCGGCCACGCCCACCGGCAAGCTGTTCTTTGACGTGAGCCGCGTCACCACGCTGCCCAAGGTCGTCATCCTCTACGCCTACCAGGACCAGGACGCGGCGCTGATCGATGCAGCGATCCGCGACGGCGCCAAGGGCATCGTGATCGACGGCTCGGGCAATGGCTCGGTCAACTCTGCGGTCAAGAAACGCATTGCCGAACTGGACCAGCAGGGCTTCCCCGTCGTGCGCGCCACCCGCACCAACAGCGGCGTGGTCACGCCCAAGACCGAAGGCATCGGCTCGGGCGTCTACAGCGCCTCCAAGGCGCGCTGGCTGTTGACGCTGGCGCTGGCGCAGGGCGCATCCGTCGCGCAGATCAAGGGCTACTTCGGCTCCTGATCCGTTTCACGGAACATCAACAACGGGGCATGGCCCCATCGCGGGGCACCGGTCGATCCAGATTGGTGCCCCGTTTTCTTTTTCGACGCGCTATTCGACCTTGCCGATGCGCTGCACCACCTTCGCCAGCGTCCGCGCCTCCTGCGCCACGAAGGGCGTGAAGTCCGGCGTGTCGAGGTACTGCATGGAGGTGCCGGCCGCTTTCAGCGACTGGTTCGCATGCGGGTCGTTCGCGACGAAGCGGGCGGCCTCGCGCAGGCGCTCCACCACCGCGCCGGGCGTGGCCGCGGGCGCGAACAGGCCCGTCCATTGCAGGTAGACGGCCTGCACGCCCAGCTCTTTCAGGCTGGGCACGTCGGGCAGCGTGGGGATGCGGCCCTCGCCCCAATGCGCCAGGGCGCGCAGCTTGCCGGCCTGGATGTGGCTGGCCACCGTCGACGGACCGGTCGCCACCGCGTCCACCTGGCCGCCCAGCAGCGCGGCCACCGCCGGGCCGGCGCCGGTGAAGGGCACGTGCAGCATCGAGGTGCCCACGGCCGCGTTCAACTGCTCGAAGGGAATGTGCATGGTGCCGTAGTTGCCCGACGAGCCGAAGGAATAGGCACCGGGCTTGGCGCGCAGGGCTTCGACGAACTGCGCATAGTCCTGCCAGGGGCTGTCGGCCCGCACGGCCAGCACCACCGGGTCGGCCGTGAAGCGCGCGACCGGCAGCAGTTGCGCCAGGCCGAACATGGGCCGGCGCTGCAGGACCGCGTCGGCCTCGGGCAGCACGACGACCGACGACAGGGCCATCAGGATGCTGTAGCCGTCCGGCCTGGCCTTGGCGACCTGGGCCATGCCGATGCCGCCGCCCGCCCCGGGCTTGTTCTCGATGACGATGGGCTGCTTGAGGAAGCGGCCCATCGCCTCGCCAACCGGGCGCGCCGCGATGTCGGCCGCCCCGCCCGGCGGGAAGGGCACCACCATCGTGACGGCCCGGGCGGGATAGAGGTCCTCGGCCCCGGCCGGCAGGCTCGCCAGCCAGGGCATGGCGGCCGCGCCCATCAAAAGCCGCCGTCTTGTCGTGTCGGTCATGCTGCTTGTCTCCTTTGTTTTTTGGGGGTCACCAGGCCGGGGTCAGCCGACCTCGCCCACTTCGCCGACTTCGTTTTCCAGCCGGCCGATGCCCGCGATCTCGATGGCCACCACGTCGCCGCGGCGCAGAAAACGCGGCGGCGTAAAACCAATGCCCACGCCCTCGGGCGTGCCAGTGGCGATGATGTCGCCGGGCACCAGCGTGATGCCGGCCGAGATCGTCTCGATCAAGGTCGGGATGTCGAAGATCAGGTCGCGCGTGTTGGCGTCCTGCCGCAGTTCGCCGTTGACCCAGGCCTTGACGTCGAGGTTGCCGCCGTCGATTTCGTCAGCCGTCACCGCCACGGGCCCGAGCGGCCCGAAGGTGTCGAAGGACTTGCCCAGGTGCCACTGCTTGTGGCGTTTTTGCCAGTCGCGCGCGGTCACGTCGTTGAGGATGGTGTAGCCCCACACATGCGCCAGCGCATCGGCCTTGGCAATGCCGCGCCCACCCTTGCCGATGATGACGGCCAGCTCGGCCTCGTAGTCGAGCGCGTCGCTCACGCCCGCGGCGTCCCAGATGCGCTCGCCGTGCGCGATCACCGTCTGCGGCACCTTGGAGAAGATGATCGGATCGGTGGGAATCGCATCGGCCGCGGTCTGGCCCGCGTCGAAGCCGCTCCTGGTGAACTCCTGCGCGTGGTTGCGGTAGTTCTTGCCCACGCAGAACAGATTGCGCGCGGGCCGCGGAATCGGCGCGAGCAGCTTGACCGAGGCCAGTGGCACGCCGCTGGCAATCAACGCGGCCAGGTCGTCGACCGCACGGCCATCGGCATCGGCCAGCGGCTGCACCGTGTCGCCACCCACCAGTTGCGCCACGCGAATCTGGCCTGAGGCATTGCGAAAAGAAAGCAACTTCATGATTTAATCCAATCTTGATCCAATTAAACAAAACATGAACCATTATTCCGGAAGCTTTTCCAAAAATCACCTGATATCAGGCAATTTCAGCAAAAACTCCGAGTTTTATTCGCCACGATTGGATTAAGATTGGATCAATTTAATCAAGAAAACCCGTCATGGAAAAACCCCGCGCCCAACCCGGCCTGCGCAGCAAGGCCCAGCACGGCAGCGCCGCGCTGATGCAGCACGTGCGCAAGCGCGTGGCCGACGGCACCTGGCCCGCCGGCTACCGGTTGCCGGCCGAACGTGATCTGGTCGAGCAGTTCGGCATCGCACGCAACACGCTGCGCAAGGTCATGGACCAGCTGGAAGCCGACGGCGCCATCACGCGCCACGTCGGGCGTGGCACCTTCGTGGCCGAGACCCTCGCGCCCGCGCACGACGCCGCGCAGACGCTGCTGCAGCGCATCCACGGCGCCAGCCCCGCCGAAGTGATGGAACTGCGCCTGCTGATCGAGCCGCAGTTCGTCGAGCTGGCCGCCACGCGCGCGTCCGGGCGCGACCTGCAGCAGATCGCCCATTGCCTGGACGCCAGCGAAAAGGCAGCGACGGTGCTCGACTTCGAATACTGGGACGGCATGCTGCACCAGGCCATCCTCAGCGCCGCGCACAACACGCTGCTGACCGACTTGTACGAAGCCATCAACGGCGTGCGCAAGCAGCCCGAGTGGGAAACCCTCAAGCAGCGCAGCCTCACGCCCGAGCGGCTGGCGCGCTACCGCGCCCAGCACCGCGCCATCGTGTTGGCCCTGCGCCAGCGCGACGCCGGCGCGGCCAGCGCGGCCATCCGCCAGCATCTGCTGGAAGTGCGCGCGGGCATGATCGGCGAGGTCTGAGAACCTGTTCACGATCTTTCTCCAACGAACCGGAGTCTTCTTCGATGCAACAACGCAAGCTGGGCGCCAACGGCCCCCTGGTTTCCGCCCTCGGCCTGGGCTGCATGGGCATGAGCGAGTTCTACGGCGACAGCAACGACGCCGATTCGCTGCGCACGCTCGAGCACGCGCTGGCGCTGGGCGTGACACTGTTCGACACGGCCGACACCTACGGCCTGGGCCACAACGAAACGCTGCTGGGCCGCTGCCTCGCGCAAGGTGGCGCGGCACGCCGGCGGCAGATGGTGCTGGCCACCAAGTTCGGCATCGTGCGCGCGGCCGGCCAGTACGAGCGGCGCATCGACAACTCGCCCGCCTACATCCGCGCCGCCTGCGAAGCATCTCTGCGCCGCCTGGGGGTGGAGCAGATCGACCTGTACTACTGCCACCGGCGCGACCCGGCCGTGCCCATCGAGGACGTGGCCGGCGCCATGGGCGACCTCGTGGCCGCCGGCAAGGTGGGCGCCATCGGGCTGTCAGAAGTGTCGGCGGACACGCTGCGGCGCGCCCATGCCGTGCACCCCGTCGCCGCGGTGCAGAGCGAGTATTCGTTGTGGAGCCGCGAGCCCGAGGCCGGCATGCTGGCCGCCTGCGCCGAGCTGGGCACCGCCTTCGTGGCCTACAGCCCGCTGGGCCGCGCCTTTCTGGCCGGCAACCTGGACGTCGGCACGCTCGCTGCCAACGACTTCCGCAAGAACAACCCGCGCTTCACGGGCCAGGCCGGCGCACAAAACCAGCAACTGGTGACGGCGCTGGCCGCCTTCGCGTCAGCCCGCAACCTCGGCAGCGCGCAGGTCGCGCTGGCCTGGCTGCTGGCCAAACACCCGCACGTGATCCCGATTCCGGGCACGCGCCGCATCACCTATCTGGAAAACAATGTGCAGGCGGCCAGCGTCACGCTGACCGCCGACGAGACCGCCGAACTGGACCGCCTGTTCGACCCGACGCGGGTGGCCGGTGCGCGCTACCCTGATGCCGGTTTCGTGGGCATCGAGCCGCATTGAAAAAAAACGGCCGCGCCCGCGCGCGGCCCACCTCAACACGCATGGCCGCCCCGGAGAGCATCACGCCTGCGCGCGCCGCTGCAGCATGAGCACCACCCCGGCGGCAGCCACCAGCAGCAGCGCCAGCAGGCACACGCCGTGCCATCCGCCCGCGCCCCAGGCGACCGTGCCCGCCAGCGAGCCGGCCGCGCCGCCGCCGAAAGTGGCCACCATGTAGAGCGTGTTGACGCGCGCGCGGATGTCCCCGCCCAGCGCAAAGATGCGCGTCTGGTTGGCGATCTGCCCGCTCTGCAGCCCGAAGTCGAGCAGGTTGACCGCCAGCACCAGCGCCAGCAGCGAACAAGCGCCCAGCCAGCCGCCCAGCGCAAAGGCCACGGCAACCGCCACCAGCGACAGATTGACCCGGCCCGACCCGATGCGGTCGGACAGCCGCCCGGCCGTCGGCGCCAGCAAGGCCCCCAGCGCGCCATACAGCCCGAACAGCCCGGCCGCCGCCGGCCCCAGGCCGAAAGCCGGGCTGGCCAGATGAAACGCCAGCGTCGCCCAGAAGGCCGAGAACGCTGCGAACACCAGAAAACCCAGCGCCATCGACAGGCGCAGCGGGCGATGCCGCAGCAGCGGCGGCAGCGAACGCAGCAGGTTCAGATAACCCACCGCCGCCGGGCGCGCCTGCGGCGCGGGCATCAGGCGCGGCACGATGAAGGTCAGGCCCGCCGTGAGCACGGCCGCCAGCAGATAGGGCGAGCGCCACGAGTCGAACGCCTGCGCCACGCCGCCCGAGACCGTGCGCGACAGCAAAATGCCAAGGATCAGCACCGTCTGCAGCGTGCCGATGACGCGGCCCCGATGCTCGGGCGCGGCCAGGCCGGAGACGACCGGAATCAGCACCTGCGGCACCACGGTGCTGGCCGCGATCAGCACCGGCGTGCTTGGCGACAGGCAGGCCACCAGCAGGAACAGCGTGGTCAGGATCAGCAGAACACGCACCAGCCGGCGCGTGGCCACCGCGTCGGCCAGCGGCAGCACGAACAGAATGCCCAGCGCATAACCCACCTGCGCGCCCACCGCGACCAGGCCGACCGTCTGCTCCGGCACGCCCATGTTGACGGCGATCTGGTCCAGCAGGGGCTGGCACAGATAGACGTTGCCGACCGTGATGCCGCAGGCCGCCGCCAGCGTGGCCAGCGCGCCCTTGCCCAGCACTGGCGCCGTTTTGTTGGAGGGGGTTTCAACCATGATGTTTGTTGTATCCAGGATGCGTAAGCGTGCCGACTTGCACGGAAATAGACTGCACTGTATAGTGCAATTCTGAACTGCACTGCACAGTGCAGTCAAGAGGAAACGCCATGCCATCCCGAAAGCGCAACACCGACCGCCCCACTGGGGCGGTTTCGATCTTCGAAGCCGTGGAAAGCCCCACGGCGGCACTCTCCAAACGTGACGCGATCGTGGCTGCAGCCACGCGTGCCTTCCTGCGCCACGGCTACGAAAGCGCCAGCATGGACCTCGTGGCGCAAGAGGCGGACGTTGCCCGGCGCACGCTCTACAACCAGTTTCCCGCTGGCAAGGAGGCGCTGTTTCGCGCCGTGGTCGAACGGGTCTGGAGCGCCTTTCCCGTCCTGGACATCGTGGCCGAGACCGAGTCGCAAGCCGACCCTGAAATCGGGCTGCGGCGCATTGCCACGGCCGTCGCCGCCTTCTGGGAGCCGCCGCTGGCCATCGACTTCCTGCGCATGGTGATCGCCGAAGGCCCGCGTTTCCCCGATCTCACCGACAGCTTCTTCAAGCATGGCAAGACCCCCGCGATGAGCGCCGTGCGCGCCTACCTTGAAAAGCAGGCGGCGCTGGGCACGCTGGCCATCAAGGACAGCGAACGCGCCACGCGTCAGTTCCTCGGCCTGATCGACGAGCCGCTGCTGTGGATCCGCGTGCTGGGCCGCGAGGAAAAATTCACGCGCACGCAGCGCCAGGCCGTGATCGACGAAGCCATGGCCATCTTTCTCGGCCACTACCGGGCCAAGACTTCTGCCCCTATCGCAACCGCAACCCCAAGCAGGACGAGGGCCAAGGCCGGCAAGGCGGCCTGACCGCCGGCCCGCCCTCGCCCACCCCACGAGCCAAGAACCATGCACCCCATCACCATCATCGCGTTCCCGACAGCCCCCGCCGGCCACGAAAACGAACTGGCCGCACGGCTGGACACCCTGGCGTCAGCGACCCGCGCGGAACCGGGCTGTCTGTCGTTCACCGTCCACCAGCATCCCCAAACCCCCAGCCGGTTCGCGGTCTATGAAAAATTCCGCGACCAGGCCGCCTTCGACGTCCACCTGCAATACGAACATGCCCAGGTCTTTGTCGAATGGCTTCAGGCCAGCGGATCGACGCTGCAGTTCGAACGGTGGGACGAGCGGCGCTGAGGTTCCGATCCCAGGAGAACCAGCCCAGGCCGCGCGGTCATCGCGCGCGGCAACTACCTTGCGTCGGTGCGCTGCTCGACGGGTTGATAAATGGCCAGAAAGGCCTGAACGGCACGCTGCGTCGATTCGTGAATCCGCCGGCGGGTCGGCCGGGCGGGGGCTCCGTAAAAAAGCGCATCAAGCCACTCCGCCTCCAGCAGCGCGCGCAGTTGCAGGCCCGCCAGTTCCGGGTCCGGAATCCGAAGCTGACCTTGCGCATGAACCTGCGCAAGATAGCGGGTGCAGACTTTCTTGACCGGCTCCGGCCCGGCCTTGTAGCAGCGCAGGCCCAGATCGGTTGCGCCATGGGTCGCCGCGGCCGTCACCAGGCCGCGCAGCGACCGTACCCTGGGGCTGGCGATCAGCGAAATGAAACGCTCGCCAAAACCCAGCAGCACGGCCTCGACCGGCGCCACGGGATCCTGCAGCAGGCCCGCAAGCGCGATGAACTCCCGGTCGACCGCCGCCACGATCGATTCGTAGAACAGCTGCTCCTTGGACTCGAAATAGCCATACAACGTGACCTTCGAACACTGGGCGCGCGCGGCGATGTCCTCCATGGACGTGCGCTCGAAACCGCCAGCCTGGAACGCCACGGCGGCGGCATCCAGCATGGCCTGGCGGCGCGTTTCACTTTTCGACTTCACGGCTCTTCCTTTACTTGCCAGTTCAGTTTAAGCGAGCCTGGACTACAATCCGAAATTGAACCCGTGAGTTCACCTTCAACCCACCTCCGGACCCACCATGAAGCCCAGCCAGCCACCCCGCCGCGAACACCGCAACATCGCGCTCACGGAACTGCTGCCCTACATGGCACGCTTTCCGGCGCCAGCCTGGGTTTCGCTGCTGCACCGCGTCAGCGGCATTCTGCTGTTCCTGCTGCTGCCCGCAGTGCTCTGGGCTTTCGACGCCTCGCTCTTTTCTGAAACCACGTTCTCGACGGTCAAGAACGTCTTCGAACACGGGATCGGGTGGATTCCCGGATGGCTGCTCAAGCTGGCCATCGTCGCCCTGCTGTGGGCCTTCCTGCATCACCTCATCGCCGGGCTGCGTTTCCTGGCGCTGGACGTCAGCCACCACCTGACCGAGAAGCGCAAGTCGGCCCGCTCCGCCCGCTGGGTCCTGATCCTGAGCTTCGCGCTCACCCTGGTCTTTGGCGCCAAGATCTTTGGTTTGTACTGAGGCGTTTCCAGCAATCCGTTCTAAGAACCTGTTCACGATCTTTTCATGGGGTGCGCATGGCTTCAAAACGCGTGCGATCAAGGCGCAGGCCGCAGGCGATGCCGGTGGCCTCGTCAAGGCGTGCAACGCGGAGCGCACGCGTTTTGGAGCCGTGCCCTACGGGTTGCCCCACCAAGGCAGCGTCTGCGGCGTTGCAAATCCTCGCCGGGCCACCAGCCCGCCTGCGGTTTGCGCCTTGCATCCGCTGCCTTGGCGGGGCAACGCACCCCATGAAAAGATCGTGAACAGGTTCTAAGCACTGGACCGGCGCACGACCTCGAAGCCGATGTCGATCGTGATCGGGCCGGCCTGCTTGCCGTCCAGCCGCTCCATCAGCAGGCGGGCCGCGATTTCGCCCATGCGGCGCCGGTGCACGCGAATGGTGGTCAGCCGGGGCGACGCGGCGGCGGCGATGGGCATGTCGCCCAGGCCCATGACCGCCATCTGCCGGGGCACCTTCAGGCCGCGCTCGCGGCATTCGAACAGCACGCCCGCGGCCAGCAGGTCGTTGTTGCAGAACACGGCGTCCAGGCCGGGGGCCTCTTCGAGCAGCCTGGTGAACAGCGGTGCCGCGGCCTAGATGCCCGCTGGCGCTGGCGCCAGTTCGGCCACGACGCGGCCGCCCTGTGCCCCGACGGCGGATCGCAAGCCCCGCAGCCGCGCCCGCGTGCGCGCCTCGTCGCCGCCAATGAAGCCCACCGTTCGATGGCCACGTTCGGTCAGATACGCGCCCGCCGCACGGCCCAGCGCCAGGTTGGAGAAGCCGACCTGCATGTCGATCGGATCGGCCAGCAGGTCCCAGGTCTGAACCACGGGAACGCCCGCGCGCCGCAGCCGCTGCGCGAGCGAGCCCCCCGGCGACGTCTGCCCCGCGCGGCGATGAACCGGCGCCCCTGCCGTTCCCATCAGCACAACGCCGTCGACGCGGCGGCCGAGGAAGGCTTCGAGCACATGCCGCTCGTCGTCTGGCTGGTAATTGGTCTGGGCCAGCAGCAGCTGGTAGCCGCCCGCGTTGAGCGCCTGTGACAGCGCTTCAATGGTTTCGGCAAACACCAGGTTGGAGATGGTGGGCACCATGGCCGCGATGATGCGGGAGCGGTTCGAGGCCAGGCTGCCAGCCATCAGGTTGGGCACGTAACCCAGCGCTTCGACCGCCTGGCGCACGGCGGCCAGCGTCTTGGGGGCGACCTTGTCGGGCTGGTTGATCGCGCGCGAGACCGTCACCAGCGACACGCCCGCGGCCTGGGCAACGTCGGCCATGCGTGCGCTGCCGGGCGGTGTGTCGGGCTCAAAGGGGTCGCGCAGCACGGTCTTCCATCGCAAGCAAGTGGGATCTGGATCATAGCGGTCCCGTTCCGGGCCACGGGCCCGAACGGCCGGGTGCCGGCGGCCCGCGCCTGATCCTGCGTTTTTGTCCCACCGTGCGGGACAACAGCTCCTTCCGATGCGCGACGGGCGACGATGCCGGCTTGTCTGCGGCCTGCCGCAGAATCATGATGAAAGCGCTTCCATCATCACAACACCGCGAGCCCCGTGTTCCGCTCGCCCGTCTGGAGACAAAAGCATGTTCACCCTCACTCGCCGCGTGGCCTGCGCCGGGATCAGCCTGGGCTGCGCCATGGCCGCGCTGGCCGCAAGCCCGGCCGCCCTGGCCCAATCGGACACCTACCCCAACCGCCCGGTGCGGCTCATCGTGCCGTTTCCGCCCGGTGGCACCAGCGACCTCATGGGCCGTCTCATCGCCGAGGCCCTGGGCAAGCAGCTCAACCAGCCCTTCGTGGTCGACAACAAGGCCGGAGCCGGCGGCAGCATCGGCGCGGCGGAGGCGGCCCGCGCCACGCCCGACGGCTACACGCTGCTGCTGTCGGGCATCGGCAGCAATGCGATCGCGCACGGCTACACGCCCAAGCCCAGCTACGACTCCAAGAAAGACTTCATCCACATCTCGCAGCTGGCCGCTGGCGCCAACGTGCTGGTGGTCAACCCCGCGTTCCCTGCCCGCACCTTCCAGGAGTTCATCGCCTACGCCAAGGCCCACCCGGGCCAGTTCAGTTACGGCCAGGTCAATGCCTCCTCGGGCCACCTCTCCAGCGAATACCTCAAGCAGGCCGCGCACATCGACATCGTCGGCATTCCCTACCGGGGCGGCGCGCCCGCCGTCAACGACGTTCTGGCCAACCAGATTCCGGGCATGTTCACCAACCACGACGCGGTCTACCCGCACGTCAAGGCCGGCAAGCTGCGGGCACTGGTCATCACCAGCCCGCAGCGCAACCCGCTCTACCCCGATGTGCCCACGGTGGCCGAGTCCGGCTACCCGGGGTTCTCGGCGGTGTCCTGGACCGGCCTGTCGGCGCCCGCGGGCACGCCGCGCCCCATCATCGACAAGCTCGAAGCCGCGATGCGCCAGGCCTTCGCGAAGCCCGAGGCCCGCGCCCGGCTCGAAGCCATGGGCTTCGTGGTCGTGGCATCGACCTCGCAGGAATACACCCAGTTCGTCCACCAGGAAATCGACCACTGGCTGCAAGTCATCCAGGCCGCGGGCATCAAGTTCGAATAGGCCCGCCCCTCGTCACTGCTTTTCATCTCGCTCTCAAAGGACTCCCTCATGGCTGTTGAATCCAACATCGTCTCCTACGCCAAGGTCGCCGCCCACGCCCGCACCGCGGCCGATACCGGCGACCGCATCGACTGGGTGAAGGTCTCGCTCATCTACCTGCCGCTGGCCACGCCGGTCTCGGACGCCAAGGTGCTGACGGGCCGCCAGAAGCCCCTGACCGAGATTGCTTTCATCTTCGCCGAGATCCGCACCCGCGACGGCCACGAAGGCATCGGCTTTGGCTACTCCAAACGCGCGGGCGGCCCCGGCATGTACGCGCGCGCCAAGGAGATCGCGCCCAACCTGCTGGGCGAAGACCCCAGTGACATCTCGCGCCTGTTCACCAAGCTGCTGTGGGCCGGCGCTTCGATGGGGCGCAGCGGCCTGACGACGCAGGCCATCGCGCCCTTCGACATCGCGCTGTGGGATCTGAAGGCCAAGCGTGCCGGCCTGCCGCTGGCCAAGCTGCTGGGCGCGCACCGCGATTCGGTGCAGTGCTACAACACCTCGGGCGGCTACCTGCACACGCCGCTGGAGCAGGTGCTCAGGAACGTGCAGATCTCGCGCGAGAGCGGCATCGGCGGCATCAAGCTCAAGGTCGGCCAGCCCGACCTGGCCATCGACATCCAGCGCGTGGGCGAAGTGCGCAAACTGCTGGGCGACGATTTCCCCCTGATGGTCGATGCCAACCAGCAGTGGGACCGCCAGAAGGCCACACGCGCCTGCCGCGCCTTCGAGGATTTCGACCTGACCTGGATCGAAGAGCCCCTGGACGCCTACGATTTCGAGGGCCACGCGCAACTGGCCTCGCGTTTCGACACCGCGATCGCCACCGGCGAGATGCTCACCAGCGCGGGCGAGCACGCGCAGCTCATCCTGGCCGAGGGCAGCGACTTCATCCAGCCCGACGCGCCACGCGTCGGCGGCATCACGTCCTTCCTGGAGATCATGGCCCTGGGCGCCTTCAAGGGCCGCAAGCTCGCGCCGCACTTCGCCATGGAGATCCACCTCCACCTGGCCGCCGCCTACCCGATCGAGCCCTGGCTGGAGCACTTCGAATGGCTGGGCCCGATGTTCAACGAGCAGATGCACCTCCAGAACGGCCGCATGCACGTGTCCGACCGTCCGGGCCTGGGCTTCTCGCTGTCCGGGCAGGCGATCCGCTGGCGCGCCGAGTTCGAGACCTTCGGCAAGCAGCCCTGAGCCGCCACCGCACGGGCCCGCGCCGCCCGGCCCGGCATCGATGAACGAACAACATGGCCGCCGCCACCGGCGGCCCGGAGACAACATGAGCCGACCTGCCACCTCACGCTATCGGGGCATCATCCTGATCCTGCTTTTCCTGGCGATGATCATCAACTACGTGGACCGCGCCGCGCTGTCCATCGCGATGCCCTTCATCACCCAGGAATACCACCTCACGCCCTCGGAGAAGGGCTTGATCTTCAGCAGCTTCTTCTTCGGCTACGCGCTGTTCTGCTTTGTCGGCGGCTACCTGGCCGACCGCTTCGGGCCCAAGAACGTCATGTCGTGCGCCATGGGCTTCTGGTCCGTGCTGTGCGGGCTGACTGCCACAGCCTTCAACTTCTGGTCGCTGCTGGTCGTGCGTGCGCTGTTCGGCGTCGGCGAGGGACCGGTCTCCACCACCGCCAACAAGACCGTCAACAACTGGTTTCCGATCAAGGAGCGGGCCCGCGCCATCGGCATCAACCAGGCCGGCGGCCCGCTGGGCGGCGCGCTGGGCGGCCCCATCGTGGGCTTTCTTGCGCTCTGGCTGGGCTGGCGCGTCGCCTTCGTGGTGATCGCCGCGCTCGGCCTTCTGTGGCTGGCCTTCTGGCTGCGGCTGGCCACCTCGACGCCCGCCACGCACCCACGCGTCAGCGTGCAGGAGCTGGACCTCATCCACGAAGGACGCGACGCGCCGGCCGAGGCCGCGGCCGCATCCGTCCACACGCCGCTGCGCCAGGTCATCTTCCAGCGCTCGGTCCTGGTCATGGGCCTTTCGCTGTTTTGCTACAACTACGTGCTGTATTTCTTCATGACGTGGTTCCCCAGCTACCTGATCGATGCGCGCGGCATCGACCTCAAGTCCATGAGCCTGGTCACGGCGCTGCCGTGGATGGTCGGCGCGCTGGGTTTCATGGCCGGCGGCTGGCTGATCGATGCAATCTACAAGGCCACGGGGCGCCAGTTGTTCTCGCGCAAGATCGTGCTGGTAAGCTGCCTGCTGGTGGCGGCCGTGTGCATCGCCCTGACGGGGCAGATGCGGAGCGTGACCATGGTGATCATCGTCATGACCGTGGCCATCGGCTTTCTGATGCTCACGGCCCCGGCCTACTGGTCGCTGATCCAGGACAGCGTCCCCAGCCACCACGTGGGAACGGCCGGCGGCTTCATGCACGGACTGGCCAACCTCTCGGGCATCGTCGCGCCCACGGTCACCGGCTTCATCATCCAGTCCTCGGGCACCTACACCAGCGGCTTCCTGCTGGCAGGCCTTCTGGGCGCAGCCGGCGCGCTCGTCGTGGCCCTGGGCATCACGGCCCGCCGCGCGCCGCTTGCGAATCTGGCCTCCATCTGACGCTTTCAGCCTCTTTTCTCATGACCCCAACCCTGTTGATCACCGGAGCGGCCGGCTCGGTCGGCTCCGCCCTGCGCCCCTTGCTGCGCCGTCACTACACACTGCGGCTGCTGGACCGCCACCCCATTGCCGAGACGGTTGAAAACGAGCACGCCATCGCCTGCGACCTGACGGACCGCAACGCCGTGCTGGCCGCCGTCGCGGGGGCCGATGCCATCGTGCATCTGGCCTGCGCCCACGGCCCCGCGATCCGCTATGACGAGACAGTCGAGCCCAACTACCACGCCACGCTGTACCTGCTCGAAGCCGCCCAGCGGCACGCTGTCTCGCGCTTCGTGTTCGCCAGCAGCCACCACGTGCTGGGCCAGTACCGTGGCGACGAGGTCGAACGCTTCGACGATTTGCCCGCGGCGCCCGACAGCTACTAAGGCCTGAGCAAGGTCTTCGGCGAAGCCGCCTGCGCGGCCTACGCCCGGCGCGGCGGACCGCGCTCGCTGGTGATCCGCATCGGCAACGCCGATGCCCAGGTGGCCGACGCCCGGCGCCTGCGCATGTGGGTCAGCGCCCGGGACCTGGCGCAGCTGGTGCGCATCGGGCTGACGCACCCGGACGTGCGGCACGACGTGGTCTACGGCGTCTCCGACAGTCCCCATCCGATGTTCTCCAACCACCGCGCGCGGGCGCTGGGCTACCGGCCGCAGGACAATGCCGCCGACCATCTGGCGCCGGGCTACCTCGACCATGCCGCCATGGATCAGCCCGGCAGCGGCCGCGACTTCGTCGGCGGCGCCTACGCCGGCCATGCCCTGACTTCGCTGTTCGACCCCGTATGAAAATCCGCCGCATCGACACCCTGATCGTCGAGATCCCCTTCCACGACGGCGGCCAGGGCCGGGGCATCACGCCCACCACCTGGCACACGCTGGAAACCGTGCTGGTCCGCATCGAGGATGAGGACGGCCATGTGGGCTGGGGCGAGGCCTTCGGCTACTTCACCGCCGACGCGAGCAAGGCCTGCATCGACCGGCTGATCGCCCCCACGCTGGTCGGCACCACCGTCGACGACATCGACGCCTGGAACCACGCAACCCAACTGCGCCTGCACCTGTTCGGGCGCTACGGCATCACCCAGTTCGCCATCTCGGGTGTCGACATCGCGCTGTGGGATCTGCACGCCAGGCGCCAGGGCCTGCCGCTGCACCGCGTGCTGGGCAGCGCCGTGCGCAAACGGATTCCGGCCTACGCCAGCCTGGTGCGCTACGCCGACCGGCATCTGGCGGCCTCCGTCTGCGAACAGGCACTCGCACGCGGCTTCGACACCATCAAGCTGCACGAAATCACGGTCGACGAGGTGGCGCACTGCCGCCGCGCCCTGGGCGATGCCGTCCCGCTGGCCACCGACGTGAACTGCGCCTGGCGCGTGCAGGACACACGCGACTGGCTGCCCGCCCTGCGCGACCTCGGCCTGGCCTGGCTGGAAGAGCCGATCTTTCCGCCCGAAGACTTCGCCACGCTGCGCAGCCTGCGCGGCCAGGGCGTGCCGCTGTCGGCGGGCGAGAACTGGTGCACGGCCTTCCAGTTCGAACAGGCTCTGCAGGCGCAGGCCGTGGACTCCATCCAGCCCAGCGTGACCAAGGCAGGCGGCATCAGCGCCTGCCTGCGCATCGCCGCACTCGCCCGCGCGCACGGCGGCGTGGTGCTGCCGCACAGCCCCTACTTCGGCCCGGGCTTCTTCGCCACCCTGCACCTGGCGGCGGTCCAGGCCAGCGTGCCGCACATCGAATACCTGTTCGTGCAGCCGCAGGCCTGGCTGTGCGACGTCGAAGGGCTGCGCCATGGGTCCGCGTTCGACCTGCCGGACACACCCGGCAGCGGTTTCGAACCGGACCCGGCGGTGATCGCACGTTATCGCCGGGCGTGAACCCCATGACCAGGCCTTCACCCTCGCCTGAACTTGAACTGCGCAGCCCCGCGCTGCGCCTGACGCTGGCCCCGGCGTGGGGCGGCCGCCTCACGCGCCTGCAAGCCCTCATGGGCGCGCAGGCCGTGGACCTCGTGGTGCCGCTGCAGGCGCCATCGTTCGATCCGCTCGCCTGGCCCAAGGCGGGCGCGTACCCGCTCATGCCCTATTCCAACCGCATCCGCCATGCGCGGCTGGTGTTCGGCGGCCACACGCACGGGCTGCAAGCCCACCCGGCCGCGCTGCCGCACACGCTGCATGGCCCGGCCCACACCCTGCCCTGGCAGGTCGAGCACGCGGACGCCACCCACGCAGTGCTCGGCCTGCGCTGCCCAGCCTCGGCGCACTGGCCCTGGGCCTTCTCGGCATGGCAACGCTACACGCTGGACGGCCAGGGCCTGCGCATCGCCCTGGCCGTGCGCAATGACGCGGGCACCGACATGCCCGCGGGGCTGGGCTGGCATCCCTACTTCCGGGTGCTGCCCGGTCTGTCGGTGCACTACCGCGCCCACGCGGACTGGCAGGTCGGGCCCGACTACCTGCCCACGTCCTGGCACGAGGCCCGGCAGCCCCTGCGCACGCTGGACGCGGCGGACTGGGCCTCGTCCGAATGCGTGCGCTACCACAGCCATTGGGACGGCCACGCCACGCTGCAATCGGCGGCGGGCACGCTGTCCCTGCAGGCCGACGGCGCGTTGGACCACCTGGTCGCCTTCGCGCCCGCGCAAGCGCCCTATGTGTGTTTCGAGCCCGTTTCCCACGTGGCCGACGGCTTCAACCGGCCGGACCTGCCCGCGGCCCGAAGCGGCCTGCGGCAGTTGATGCCGGGCGCCACCCTGACCGCCACCATCGCGCTGGCCTGGCACGGCGCCTGAAACGCTGTTCAAAGCGCGAACTGGAACAGGCGCCCCGACAAGGGCGCGCTGGCCAGCGTGTCCAGCGGCACCGACTGGCGCGACGTGGCGATGAACAATTGCCGCCCATCGGCCCCGCCCAGCGCGACGTCGCACGGACAGGGCACGGGCAGGCCGATCACGCGGTCCAGACTGCCACCGGCCAGCAGCCGCACCACGCTCCAGCCTTCGCGCAGCGCGGTCCACACACCGCCTTCGGCGTCGAACGCCAGCCCGGCGGGCCGGCCCGACCCCTTGGGCAGGGTGGCCAGCCGGCGCACGCCCTGCTGGCGCGGCTGCAGCACCAGGATGCTGCCCGACGCGGGCGCCGTTGCGTAAAGCGCGTCCTCCGCCGGATGCCAGCGCAGGCACTGCAGTGCCTCGCCCAGGTGCCAGCGCACCTCGAAGCGCCCGTGCGCCAGCACGCGGCCGACCGCGCTGCCGCCCACGGTTTCCATGGCGGCCCACACCTGGCCCTGTGGGTCCTCGCACAAGGCCTGCAGCACACCGGCAGGCCAGGGCAGGCTGCTCTCGCGCCGGCCCTCCAGCGTCAAGACCCAGGCTCGCCCGGACGGCGGGGTGTCCGCGTGTTCCTGCGCTGGCGTTTGCCCTTGCGGCTGTTCTTGTGCCTGTTCCTGCACGTCCTCGACCAGCAGCAGCCCCTGTTCGCGCACCAGCAGGCCGGCGACCGGGTGTTCGAGCTGCGCCACGAGTCGGTCTTCGGCCGGCGCCGGCCCCTCGACCTGCACCGTGCGCAGCGCGGGCGCGAGCCTGTCCGCCCAGTACAGCCGGCCCGATCCGGCGTGCCAGCCCAGTTGCCCGCCCTCGAAAGCCCAGGGTCCGGGCACGGGCCGCAATTCGGCCTCGCCAGTCGGCACCGCATGCGCCTGCAGATGCGCCCCGATGCGGCGTGCCGCGTCGGCCACTTAGGGCCCCAGCAATTCGAGCCGCGCCCGCGTGAGGCGGTAGGCCGGCCCCGCCACGCTGATCGCGCCGCGCACCTGCCCTTGCGCATCGACGATGGGCGCGCCCACGCAGCGCACGCCCAGCACGATCTCCTCGTCGTCGATGGCATAGCCGCGCGCCGCGGTGATGCGCAGTTCAGCCTGCAGGCGCCGCCGGTCGGTGATGGTGTGAGGTGTCAGGGGCTTGAGCGTGACGTCGCGCACGATGGCATCGCGCGTGGCGGCGTCGAGCGCGGACAGGATGGCCTTGCCCTGGCTCGTGCAATAGACCGGCTTGCGCTGGCCCAGCACGGCTGCCGAGCGCTGGCTGTGCGCGCCGTCGCAGCGCTCCAGCGACAGCACGTCCAGTCCGTCGAGCGCGGCCAGGTAGGAGGTCTCGCCGGTCAGGTCGCGCAGCAGGCGCATCTCCATGGCGGCGGCCGCGGCCAGGTCGGGCATGGCGTAGACCTGCCGCGCCATCTCGAAGCAGCGAAACCCCAGGCAATAGACCTTGCGCAGCGGATCGCGCCGCAGCAGCCCGCGCGCCACCAGCGTGCCCAGCAAACGATAGACCGTGGTGCGCGGCAGTTGCAGGCGCTCGGCGATGTCGCTCTGGCTCAGGCCGGCCGGAACCTCGCCGATGGCGTCGAGCACATCGAGTGCCTTGTCCAGCGTTCCCGCACCTTCTGCCGAGCGATTCAACATGCGTCTCCTGCAAACGTCCCATTCCGTGGAATTCATGCGGCACTTCGGGTGCCTGCCCATGCTGCGGGCCATTGTAGGAAGCGGGGCCCGCTGACTACGATTCCTGCAGACGTCCGGCGCACGGAAACCGCTGGCCGCATCCCGCTGGTTGGGACGAATCGCCCCATCGGTCCTTCACATTCCTGGCTCCACCGCCACTCGACAACCATGAACGCCACCACCCCCGCCCCGCTGGCCGAGATTCCTCGGCACGCCCCCGCTCCCCACGTGCCGGACGCCGTCCTGGACCGGCTGGCGCGCGCCAGCAGCGGCTCGCTGACCACGCAGCTCTACATCAAGGGCATCCGCCAGCCGGTGCTGCATGGCCTCAAGCCCCTGAACAAGAAGATCAAGCCCTTTGCCGGGCGTGCCTACACCATGCGCTTCATCCCGGCGCGCGAAGACATCGACCAGTACGGCAACCTCACCACCACGCCCAGCGCCGACAACCTGCAATGGGTGGGCGTCGAGCAGATCGAGCCCGGCCATGTGCTGGTGATCGACAGCAACCAAGACGGCCGCGCGGCCTCCATGGGCAACATGCTGATCACCCGCATGAAGGTGCGCGGCGCACGCGCCGTCATCACCGACGGCAGCTTCCGCGACGGCACCGAGCTCTCGGAGATGGACTTCCCGATCTGGAGCACGGGCGTGACCGCCACCACCCGCCTGTCCTACCACCACGTGGCCGATCTCAACGTGCCGATCGGCTGCGCCGGCGTGGCCGTCTACCCCGGCGACGTGATCCACGGCGACGGCGACAACATCACCGTCATCCCCGCCCACATGGCCGAAGAAATGGCCGCCCTGTGCGAGCAGCGCGACGACATCGAGGCCTACCTCGCCCTGCGTGTTCAGGCTGGCGAAGCCCTGTGGGGCCTGTACCCGCCCAGCGAACAGACCCGCCGCCAGCACCGCGACTGGGTCGCCGCCGGCCGCCCGCCCATCGCCACCGGCCGCTGAACCGGCCACGCCTTTTCTCATCCATGCCCATTCCTGCGACCTGCCCCATGTCCGCCCCCACGCCGCACCACACCCCCGACTACTACGACGCGCTGATCCGGCGCTACTTCGCCGCCTGCAACGCCGCCAGCCATGAGGCCCTGGTCGACTGCTTCACACCCGATGCCGTGCATTACTTTCCGCCCGGCCTGCCCGGGGTGCCCTGGCGCTCGGCCGACACCATCGCCCGCCAATGGATCTGGTGCGTGCAGACACTGGGCTCGCAATGGACCATCGAGCGCATCATCGTCAGCCACGACAAGCCAGAGGCCGTGATCGAATGGACGCACTGGAAGAACAAGAGCGGCACGGCGCTGCGCGGCGCCGAGTGGTATGACTTTCGCGACGGCCGCATCAGCGAAATCCGGGCCTACTACGCCTCGCCCGCCGACCGGAGCGTGGCGATCAACGAGCTGGCGGACTTCGACTACGCCGGCCGCGGCTACCACCTGGCCAGCGCCTGAGGAGGCCCGCCATGATGCGCCACATCGTGCTGTTTCGCCGCAAGGCGGACGTGGAGAAAAACGAGCCACTGGAGCATGCGCTGGTCGAGCGCATGACCGCGCTGGGTGCCCGAATCCCCGCCGTGCGCCAATGGCGGGTGGCGCCCGACGAAGCCAGCCGCCCCATCAGTTGGGACTATGTGCTGGACTCCGCCATGGACCATGCCCAGGGACTCGACGACTACCTGTTCCACCCTTTGCACCAGGCCCTGATCGCCGACCTGAAGCCCTACTTCGAATGGGCCGCCGTGGACTACACCGTCTGAATCGGCCTCCTGTCTTTTCACATTGCCTCTGGCACGGCGCGCCCTGCCGTGCCCCAAGAATTCTGGAGTCCCCATGACCCTCACCGGAGAAATGCTGATCGGCCACGCCAGCGTGCGCGGCAGCGCCGGCAGCCAGCGCGCCTTCAACCCCGCCACCAACGCCGAGATCGCCGAGCCCGTCTTTGGCTTTGGGGGTGCCGCTGGAGTCGATCGCGCCGCTAGTCTGGCCGCTGCGGCCTTCGACCCCTACCGCAGCCTGCCCCTGGCCCAGCGCGCCGCCTTTCTCGAAACCATCGCCGACGAGATCGTCGCCCTGGGCGATGCCCTGATC
>WNDQ01000037.1 GCA_009912175.1 Paracidovorax wautersii
CGTTCCCCCCACCCGCCAAGGAGCCCCGAGATGAAACGCCGCTAGATGATCCAGATGGGAGCCGCCGGACTTGGTCTGTCCATTGCCGGCGTGCCGCTGCACGTGCTTGCCCAGGGCAAGGCCGGCGGTGTGATCAACGTCCTCGTGCAGCCCGAGCCGCCCGGCCTGATGCTGGGCATCGTGCAGAACGGGCCGACCCAGTTGATCTCGGGCAACATCTACGAAGGGCTGCTGCGCTACGACGACAAGCTTGAGCCGCATCCGCTGCTGGCCACGTCCTGGACCATGAGCCCCGACGGCCTGACCTACACCTTCAAGCTCAAGCCCGGCGTGAAGTGGCATGACGGCAAGCCCTTCACGGCCGATGACGTCGTCTTCTCGGCCGACGTCTTCCTGCGCAAGACCCACGCACGTTTTCGTGGCAATCTGGCCGCGGTCGAGAGCATCAAGGCCATCGATCCGCTGACGGTGGAGTTCAAGCTCAAGTACACCTTCGGCCCCTTCCTGGGCATCTTCGAGACCGGCACCATGCCCATGGTGCCCAAGCACCTCTACGACGGCACCGACTACCTCAGCAACCCGGCCAACAACACGCCGATCGGCACCGGTCCGTTCAAGTTCAAGGAATGGGTCAAGGGCTCCTACATCCAGCTCGTGGCCAACGAGCAGTACCACACGGCGGGCGTGCCCATCGTCTCGAGCCTGTACTTCCACGTCATTCCCGATGCCGCCTCGCGCGCGGCGGCGTTCGAGTCGGGCAAGGTCGACATCGTGCCCGGCGGCGCGGTCGAGTTCTTCGACGTAGCCCGGCTGTCCAAGCTGCCGGGCGTGGCCGTCACCACCAAGGGCTGGGAGTTCTTTGCGCCGCATTCGTGGCTGTGGCTCAACAACCGCAAGAAGCCCATGGACAACGTGAAGTTCCGCCAGGCCGTGATGCACGCGATCGACCGCGAGGCCATGGCCAAGATCGCCTGGCAGGGCTACGCCAAGCCCGCCACCGGGCCCTTCAACAGCCACATCAAGTTCTACAGCGAGGACGTTGCCAAGTACCCGCGCGACATCGCCAAGGCCAAGAAGCTGATCGAAGAATCCGGCTACCAGGGCGAGACCCTGCGCCTGCTGCCGCTGCCCTATGGCGAGAGCTGGCAGCGCCAGGCCGAGATCGTGCGGCAGAACCTGCTGCAGGCCGGCATCAAGATCGAGATGACGGCCACCGACGTGGCCGGCTGGGGCCAGCGGCTCAACGAGTGGGACTACGACATCGCCTTCACCTACGTCTACCAGTACGGCGACCCGGCCCTGGGCGTGGCGCGCAACTACACCAGCAGCAACATCGCCAAGGGCTCGCCCTTCAACAACGTCGAAGGCTACGTCAACCCCAAGGTCGACGAGCTGTTCGACACCGGCGCGCGCGAGATCGACCCGGCCAAACGCAAGGCCGCCTACGACGCGGTACAGAAGATCCTGCTGGACGAAGTGCCGGTCGCGTGGCTGCATGAGATCAACTTCCCCACGCTCTACCGCACCCGCGTGAGCAACCTGATCAGCTCGGGCATCGGCCTGAACGACAACCTGGCCTACGCCAAGCTCGGCTAAGGCACGCGCCGCAGCCCAGCACAGGAGGCTCTTCATGACACGTTTTCAGTTCATGTTCACCCGCATCGCGCAAGGGCTGGCCGCGCTGCTGGTCATCGCGGCGGTGAACTTCATGCTGGTGCGCGCCGCGCCGGGCGATCCGGTCGCCGTCATGGCGGGCGAGGCCGGCGCCTCGGACCCGCAGTTCGTGGCCCAGCTCAAGGAACAGTTCGGCCTGGACAAGCCACTGACCACGCAGCTGGCCACCTACCTCGGCCACGTCGCGCGCCTGGACCTGGGCTACTCCTACCGCCAGCAGCAACCCGTGCTCGACCTGATCCTGGAGCGCCTGCCCGCCACGCTGCTGCTGACCGGCAGCGCCTTCGTGCTGTCGCTGATCTTCGGCGTTGCGCTGGGCGCCTGGGCCAGCCGCAAGGCGGGCAGCTGGGTCGACAGCGCCATCACCGTGGTGGCGCTGGTGTTCTACGCCACGCCGCTGTACTGGCTGGCGATGATGGCCGTGCTGTTCTTCTCGGTCAAACTCGACTGGCTGCCCGGTTTTGGCTACTTCACGGTGGGCGAAAACCTGCAGGGCCTGGCGCTGGCGTGGGACATCTTTCTGCACCTGATCCTGCCCTCGCTCACGCTGGCGCTGTTCTACATGGCGGTCTATGCGCGCATGACGCGTGCGTCCATGCTCGAAGTCGCGCAGATGGACTTCGTCAAGACCGCGCGCGCCAAGGGCGTGCGCCCCGGCCGCATCAACCGCGCCCACATCCTGCGCAACGCGCTGCTGCCGGTGGTCACGCTGGCCGGCATCCAGGCCGGCGGCATGATCGGCGGCGCGGTGCTGACCGAGACCGTGTTCGCCTGGCCCGGCATCGGCCGCCTGATGTTCGACGCCCTGCTGCAGCGCGACTACAACCTGCTGCTCGGTTGCTTCCTGGTGACCGCCGCCATGGCCGTTCTGTTCAACCTGATCACCGACCTGGTCTACACCCTGGTGGACCCGCGCATCGAGCTGACCTGAGCGTGCGCCGCGTGCATCGACCCCACAAGAAAGTCCTGCCATGAACAACCACTTCTGGCGGCGCTACTGCCGCAACAAGGGCGCCGTCTTCGGGCTGATCGTCATGCTCATCTCGTGCTGCTGCTGGCAGCCATCGGCCCGCTGTTCGCGGCCAATAGCCCCTGGGACATGGTGCAGATGCCTTTCCTGGCACCGCTGCAGGAACCGGGCCTGAGCATGGGCACCGACACCCTGGGCCGCGACATCCTCTCCGGCGTGATCTACGGCGCGCGTGTGTCGCTGCTGATCGGCGTGGTCTCGACCCTGGTGTCCTTGCTGATCGGCGTCACGCTGGGCGCGGTCGCGGGCTACTTCGGCGGCTGGGTGGATTCGGCGCTGATGCGTTTCACCGAGCTGTTCCAGGCCGTGCCCAGCTTTGCGCTGGCCATCGTGCTGGTGGCCATCTTCGAGCCCTCGGTCAACTCCATCGTGGCGGCCATCGCCATCGTTTCGTGGCCGCCGGTGGCGCGCCTGGTGCGCAGCGAGTTCCTCACGCTGCGCCAGCGCGACTTCGTGGCCGCCGCGCTGCTGGCCGGCCAGTCCACGCCGCGCGTCATCCTCACGCAGATCCTGCCCAACGCGGCCTCGCCCATCGTGGTGATGGCCTCGCTGATGGTGGCCACCGCCATCCTGCTCGAATCCAGCCTGAGCTTTCTGGGCCTGGGCGACCCCAACCTGATGAGCTGGGGCTACATGGTCGGCACCGCCCGCACCGTGCTGCGCCAGGCCTGGTGGATGGCGGTGTTCCCGGGCCTGGCCATCGTGCTGACGGTGCTGGCGCTCAACCTGGTCGGCGAGGGCCTGAACGACGGACTCAACACACGCTCCGGAGGACGCGGACGATGAATGCACGAACCCACGACGAGCTGGAACTGGCCATGCGATCCGAAGCCACGGCCGCCTTGCGCGCCAACACCGCCGACATCGGCCAGCCGGTGCTCGACATCCGCGGCCTGAGCATCCGCCTGCCCGAAGGCGGCGACCGCCCGCTGGCCGTCGACGGCGCCAGCCTGACACTGCAGGCCGGGCGGACGCTGTGCATCGTCGGCGAATCGGGTTCGGGCAAGTCGATGATCGCCAACGCGGTCATGGGCCTGCTGCCGCGCCCGCACGTCGAGCCCGTGGCCGGGCAGATCCTGTTCGAGGGCCAGGACCTGCTGCAACTGGACGAGGCCGCGCTGCGCGAATTGCGCGGCCGGCGCGTCGGCATGATTTTTCAAGAGCCGATGACGGCGCTCAACCCCGTCATGCGCATTGGCGAACAACTGGCCGAGGTGTTCGACGCCCATGTGTCGCTGCCCGCGGCCGACAAGCGCCGCCGCATCCTGGCTGCGCAGGCCGACGTCGGCCTGCCCGAGCCCGAACTGCTGATCGACAGCTACCCCTTTCGCCTTTCGGGCGGCCAGCGCCAGCGCGTGATGATCGCCTGCGCGCTGCTGCTGCTGGAGCCGCGCCTGCTGATCGCCGACGAGCCCACCACCGCGCTGGACGTGACCACGCAGGCCCAGATCCTCGCGCTGATCCGCGAGCTGCAGCAGCGGCGCGGCACGGCGGTGCTGTTCATCACGCACGACTTCGGTGTGGTCTCGGAGATTGCCGACCAGGTGGTGGTCATGCAGACCGGCACCGTGGTCGAGGCCGGCCCGGCCCAGGCCGTGCTGCGCCAGCCGCAGCATGCCTACACCCGCAAGTTGATCGCGGCCATTCCGTCGGGCGACGTGCGCCAGTTGAACGACGAGCGCGACGAGCTGCGCGTCCTGCAGGTGCAGGGCCTGCACAAGACCTACACCAGCGGCGGCGGCCTGTTCCGGCGCGGACGCGAAGTGCACGCGGCCAATGGCATCAGCTTCGAGCTGCGCCGGGGCGAGACGCTGGGCCTGGTCGGCGAGTCCGGCTCGGGCAAGTCGACGGTCGGCCGCTGCCTGGTGGGGCTCACGCCCTTCGACGGCGGCCGCATCCTGTTCAAGGGCCGCAACATGCTCTCGGGCAGCCAGTTCCGCGCCCAGGCGCGCGGCAAGATCCAGATGGTGTTCCAGGACCCCTACGCCTCGCTCAACCCACGCCACCGCATCGGCCCGACCATTGCGGCGGGCCCGATCGCGCAAGGCATCGACAAGCACGAGGCCGAGGCCCGCGCGCTGCACCTGCTCAAGCTGGTGGGCCTGAAGGAAGACGCCGCGCACCGCTATCCGCACGAGTTCTCGGGCGGCCAGCGCCAGCGCATCGGCATCGCCCGCGCACTGGCGATGGAGCCCGAGCTGCTGGTGGCCGACGAGCCCGTCTCGGCACTCGACGTGTCGGTCCAGGCCCAGGTGCTGGAGCTGTTCGCCGAGGTGCGCGAGCGTTTCAAGCTGGCCATGGTCTTCATCACCCACGACCTGCGTGTGGCCGGCCAGATGTGCGACCACATCGCGGTCATGCAGCGTGGCTGCGTGGTCGAATACGGCGAAACTGCGCAGGTTCTGTCCAACCCGCAACACCTCTACACCCGCACCCTGATCGACGCCATTCCAAGGCTGGACAGCCATGGCGCCGCATCCGACGTGCCACAACCCGAAGTCCGTCATGCCTGAGCCAACTTCCAACACCGGCGGCAACACGCCGTCGCCCACCATCGCGCTGCTGAGCACCACGCTCGACACCGCCTACTTGCTGCCGGCCTTCCAGCAGACCTTTCCCAATGCGCGCCTGATTCTTGGCGGCCGCGCCCAGACCGAAGCCGACCTGGGGCCGCTGGACGCCATCGACATGGTGGTGTGCTGGAAGCCGCAGGCCGGCCTGATGCAGCGCATGCCCGGCCTGCGGCTGATTCAGTCGATCGGCGCCGGCGTTGACCACATCACGGACGACGCCAGTTTGCCGAGCGTGCCGGTCTGCCGCATCGTCGACCCGGACATGGCCAGCGGCATGACCGCCTATGTGTGCTGGGCCGTCACGCACCACCAGCGCGCCATGCACAGCTATCTGCAAAGCCAGCGCGACGCCGCCTGGCAGCAGCAAGCCGTGATTCCGGCCAGCAGCCACCGTGTCGGCATTGCCGGGCTGGGCGCGCTGGGCACACACTGCGCACGCGCGCTGGCGGCCATCGGCTATGCGGTGCGTGGCTGGAGCCGCAGCCCCAAGACCGAGCCCATGCCCGGCGTCGACTGTTTTTATGGCCCGGATCAACTGGGCGACTTCCTGGCCGGTTGCGACACGCTGATTTGTCTGCTGCCGCTGACGGCCGAAACGCACGGCATTCTTGACGCACGGCTGTTCGCGCAACTGCCGCACGGCGCCCACCTGATCAACGTGGGCCGGGGCGACCATCTCGTCGAAGCCGACCTGCTGCAGGCGCTGGACAGCGGCCAGCTCGCCGCCGCCACGCTGGACGCCTTTTCCACCGAGCCGCTGCCGACCAGCCACGCCTTCTGGCGCCATCCGCACATCACCGTCACGCCGCACATCGCCACCCGGACATCGCCGGCCGCCATCGCGCGGCAGGCGCGGCTCAACTACGAAGCCGTGCTGGCCGACCGCCAGCCCCCCGGCCTGGTGGACACCGCGCGCGGTTACTGAATGAATGTGCGCGACTCCTTCGATGCCAAGATGAACCCCGCCTGACCCGCCCCTGCCAGGAACCGTTGCGATGCAAGCCTTCTTCGCCGCCGACCAGCTGCTGCACGACCCCCAGCAGTTCATGCGCCTTGGCCGCATCCACAAACCGACCGACCTGCCCGCGCGCGCTGAAGCGCTGCGCGATGCCCTGGCCGATGTCGGCGTCACGCTGCAAGAACCGCACGACTGGGGCCGCGCGCCGCTGGAGGCCGTGCACGCGCCGCACTACCTCGACTACCTGGAGACCGCCTACCCGCGCTGGCAGGCACTCGGCCAAACGGGTCTGGAGCCGGGCATCGAGGTGCTGCCCAACCTCTCGCCCTACCCCGCCTACACCAGCGGCCCGCCAGGCGACGTGCGCCCGCCCTGCCCCAGCAGCCACATCGTGGCGCAGACCGGCTACTACATCGGCAACCTGGCCTGCCCGCTGGGACCACACAGCTGGCAGGCCATGCGGCGCTCCGCGCATGCGGCGGTCTCGGCCGCGCAGGCGCTGTGCGAAGGCGAGCGGCTGGCCTATGCGCTGTGCCGCCCGTCCGGCCACCACGCCTATCGCGACCGAGCCGGTGGCTTCTGCTACCTCAACAACAGCGCCATCGCCGCCCAGCACCTGGCCAGCCATCTGCGGGCCGGACAGCCGTCCCGCGTGGCGGTGCTCGACATCGACGTGCACCACGGCGACGGCACGCAGCACATCTTCTACACACGCAGCGACGTGCTGACCCTCTCCATCCACGCCGCCACCGACCACTACTACCCCTTCTACGTCGGCTACGCGCAGGAAACCGGCCATGGCGCGGGCGAAGGCTTCAACCTCAACCTGCCCCTGCCGCATGGCAGCGGCAACGCGGTCTTCCTCGACGCGTTCAAGACGGCGCTGGCCCGGCTGGCCGACTTCCAACCCGACGCGGTGGTCCTGCCCATGGGTTTCGACACCTACAAGGACGACCCGATCGGCGTGTTCGAACTCGACTTCGACGCCTACTAGGAGGTGGGCCGCCAACTGCGGCCGCTCGGTGTGCCGCTGGCCATCGTGCAGGAAGGCGGCTACCTGGTCGAATCGCTGCGGCCAGGCCTTGCCGCCCTGCTGCAAGGCCTGGAGGCCTGATGCCGCTGCCCCAAACCCAGACTCCGTTGAATCCGGCCCTGCAGCGCCGCGGCGTGCTGCTGTTCCTGTGCGCGCTGGTCGCCTTCGCCAGCTACGACGCCTTCGCCAAACACATGCTGGAGCGGCACAGCCCGGCCGTGATGAACCTCACGCGTTATGCCGCCGTCACCACCATGGCGCTGGTGCTGCTGTGGCGCGAACGCGCCGCCTGGCACAGCGCCTGGCGCTTCTGGCAGCAGCCGCACCTGGGCCTGCTGGTCACACGCAGCCTGATGCTGGCCGTCGTGGCGACCAGCTTCATGACCGCGCTGGTCACCATGCCGCTGGCCGAAGCCACCGCCATCTACTTCACCGCGCCGCTCATCATGGTGGCGCTCTCGCCCCTGCTGCTGGGCGAAAGCGTGGGACGGCGCCAGTGGCTGGCCGTGGGTGGCGGCTTCGTCGGCATGCTGCTGATCGTGCGGCCCGGCGCCAGCCTGCCGCTGGTGGGCACACTGCTGATGGCGTTGTCCGCCGTCTGCTACGCGCTGTTCCAGATGCTGACCCGCAAGCTCTCGGGCCGCGTCGCGCCGCAGACCCAGTACGCCTACATGGCGGTGATCTGCCTGCTGGTCACCAGCCTGCCGGGGCTGCTGCTGCCCGGCCTGCAGCCCGACGCTGCCGCAGGTGCGGCCTCTGTCCTGGGCGACTGGCCCGAGCTGGCCCTGCTGCTGGCCGGTGGCGTGTGCAGCGGCCTAGCCCAGTTGCTGCTGCTGGCGGCCTTCCAGCGCGCGCCGGCCTCGGTGCTGGGGCCGCTGAACTACGTGCAACTGGTGCTGGCCGTGCTGCTGAGCACCTTCTGGTTCGGCCGCGCGCCCGACGGGCCGGCGCTGGCCGGCATGGCGTGCATCGCCGCCGCGGGCGTCTACCTGGCCTGGCCGCGCGGTGTGCGCTGGACAGCGGCCACCCCGCCCCGCACACGCAGCCAGACGCCGGGCACCCGCTGAGAATCGCTGCATGCAGACACCCAAGCCCCCAGCACCCGTCGTCATCGGGCAGACCGCATCCCCCGCGTTGCCACGGCCGGCCCCGGCCCGCAGCTGGGCCACGGGCAACGCGCGTTTTTCCACCATCGAGCGGCCGGACCTGGTCGCCATGGTCGAGGCGCAGATCCAGGACGCCATCCTGGCCGGCCACCTCAGGCCGGGCGAGCGCATCGTCGAGGCCGACCTGGCGCGGCGCATGGACATCAGCCGCGCACCGGTGCGCGAGGCCGCGCGGCGGCTTGAAAGCATGGGGCTGCTGATCTCGCGCCCGCGCCACGGCTTTGCCGTGCGCACCATCAGCAGCCGCGAGGTCGACGACCTCTACCAGGTGCGCATCGACCTGGAACTGCTCGGCGCCACGCTGGCCTGCCAGCAGGCCACAGACGCACAGCTCGCACGGCTGCTGCCCATGGTCGACCACATGGCCGCGCAGGCCACGCGGCTGGCGCAGTCCGAGCGCGTGGCGCTGGACCTGGGCTTTCACTGCTACATCTCCGAGATCTCGGGCAACGGCTACCTGCACCGGCTGTTCGACAACATGCAGGCCGAGGTTCGGCTTTTCCTGTCGCTGAGCGAGGCCAGCTACGAAGACCCCGTCTACCTGGCCGAAACCCACCGCCCCATCGCCCAGGCCCTGGCCGCGCGAGACGCGCAGACCGTGCGCGGCGCGCTGCGCTACCACCTCGAAGTCGCCCAGCAGCATGCGCGCGCCTGCGTCGAACAGGCCGGGCTCTCCCAGCCGCCGGCCGCCGCATCCCCTCCTCCGCCACGCGCCCTGGCCGATGCAGATGCACCCGCGCGCGCCGGGGACACCGGCAATCCCAGCCCCTGGAAACCCATCCGCTGACCGCCGCCCCGCTCCTTCCATCGACGCACCTCGCCCCATGAAAACCATCTACAGCGACCACCACCAGGGCCACGATCCACAGCAGTTCATCGTGCGCGGGCGCATGAAGCGCAGCAACGAGCAGCCCGAACGCGCCTTCCTGCTGGCACGCGCGGCGCAGGACAGCGGCCACACCCTGGTGGCCACGCAAGACTTTGGCGCGGCGCCGCGCGCGGCCATCCACACGCCGCAATACCTGCGTTTCCTGGCCACGGCGTGGGAGCGCTGGCAGGAACTGGACGACGCGTCCGACGAAGTCACGCCCAACGTTCACCCCTTCCCCGGCCAACCCTTCACCTACCCGGACAGCCTGGTCGGCCAGGCCGGCTACCACATGGGCGACATGGCCTGCGCCATTGGCCGCCATACCTGGGACGCGGCGGTCTGGTCGGCGCACACGGCCACCCACGCGGCCGAGCTGGTCGGCGGGGGCGAGCGCGCGGTCTACGCGCTGTGCCGCCCGCCCGGCCACCACGCCTACGCCGACCGCGCCAACGGCTTCACCTACCTCAACAACGCGGCGATTGCGGCGCAGCACCTGCGCCAGTGGCACGCGCGCGTGGCCATCCTGGACATCGACGTGCACCACGGCAATGGCACGCAGGGCATCTTCTGGCGGCGCCGCGACGTGCTCACGCTGTCGCTGCATGGCGACCCGCACTTCTGCACGCCCTTCTTCACCGGCCATGCGCACGAACATGGCGAAGGCGACGGCCTGGGCTACAACCTCAACTACCCGCTGGCGCGCGGCACCGACACCGACGGCTACCTGCGCGCGCTGGCGCCCGCGCTGCAGGCCATCCGCGACTACCAGCCCGGCGCGCTGGTGGTCGCGCTCGGCCTGGACGCGCACGAGCGCGACCCCTACCGCGCACTGGCCGTCAGCACCGAGGGCTTTGCCCGCATCACGGGCGAGATCGCGCGGCTGGGCCTGCCCACCGTGCTGGTGCAGGAAGGCGGCTACCTGTCCGACGACCTACCGCTCAACCTGATCAGCGCGCTGAACGGTTTCGAGGCCGCGGCCTGACCCGACCATGCCGATCGCCCCTTCCTTCGACAGCCTGCCCGAAGCGGCGGTGCTCAGCGCCCCGCCCGCGCCCGTCACGCCCGAGCAGGCCCGCGCCGTGCTGGCGCAGTTCTATGACCTGCCGCCCGCTTCTATTCGCCCGCTCAGCGGCGAGCGCGACGCCAACTTCCTGGTCGAGCTGACGGCGCCGGACGCGGCCTGACCGCCCCGCCTGATGCTGAAGATTTCGCACCCCGTCGAGGCGCCGCACGTGGCGGACTTTCAGACCCAGGCCCTGCTGCACCTGGCCCGGCATGCCCCGGCGCTGCCGGTACAGCGCCTGCTGCCCATGCGAGATGGTGCCCACGCGGCCGTCACCCACGCGGTGGACGGCCAGGCGCGTGTGGTGCGGCTGTTCAGCTACCTCGAAGGCCTGCCGATGCCGCAGGCGGCGCGCTCGGCGCGGCAGCAGGCCAGCGTCGCGCGGGCGCTGGCGCGGCTGGACCTGGCGCTGCAAGACATGGCACCGCACCTTGCAGCCGGCGAGCGTATGCCCTGGGACATCCAGCGCGCCGACAGCGTGCGCGGCCTGGTCGCGCACCTCGGCTCGCCCGAGCGCCGCGCGCTGGTCGAACATGCGCTCGACCGCTTCGAGCAACACGTGTTGCCGCGCCTGGCCGCGCTGCGCCGCCAGCCCATCCACAACGACTTCAACATCTACAACCTGTTGGTCGACCCGGCCGACACCGAGCGTGTCTGCGGCATCCTGGACTTTGGCGACATGGTCGAAGGTCCGCTGGTCAACGACGTGGCCGTGGCCGCGTCCTACCAGCTCGACGAACGCGGCGATGCGCCCGGCGCGCTCGCGGCGATCAGCGCCTTTGCCGCCGCCTACCACCGCATCCACCCGCTGCACCCCGAAGAACTGGACCTGCTGCCCGACCTGATCCGCGCGCGGCTGGCCATGGTCGTGTGCATCGGTGGCTGGCGCGCCGCGCGCAATCCGGCCAACGCCGACTACGTGCTGCGCAACAACCAGATCTCGTGGGCGCGCCTTCAGGCCTGCCGGCCGATTTCGCACGCCCAGGCCCAGGAGGCGCTGCGTCTGGCCTGTCCCGACCCGCTGCCGCTCCACTGAACCGGTGCCACCACGCCGACACCGCCATGCCTCACACCGCTTCCGACTCTAACGCCCTGCTCGCGCGCCGCCAGCGGCTGCTCGGCCCAGCCTACCGGCTGTTCTACGAACGCCCGCTGCAACTGGTCTCAGGCCAGGGCGTGTGGCTGCGCGGCGCCGACGGGCGCGACTACCTGGATGCCTACAACAACGTCGTCTGTGTGGGCCACTGCCACCCGCGCGTGGTCGAGGCCATCGCGCGCCAGGCGGCCACGCTCAACACCCACACGCGTTACCTGCACGACGGCATCCTCGACTACGCCGAGCGGCTGCTGGCCACCCTGCCGGGCGAACTCGGCCAGGGCCACGCCATGTTCACTTGCAGCGGCAGCGAGGCCAACGACCTGGCGCTGCGCATCGCCCGCACGCACACCCGGGCGCAGGGCGTGATCATCACGCACAACGCCTACCACGGCGTCACCGCCGCGCTGGCCGAGGCCTCGCCCTCGCTCGGCACCTACGTCAAGCTGGGCGCGGCCGTGCGCACCGTGCCGGCGCCGCAGCCCTGGGGCCTGCCGCCCGAGCAAGCCGCACAGGCTTTCGCGGCGGGGGTTCAAGCCGCCATCGACGACCTGCGACTCAGCGGCCTGGGCGTGGCCGCGCTGCTGGTCGACACCGTGTTTTCCAGCGACGGCATCCACACCGATCCCCTCGGCCTGCTCGGCCCGGCGGTCGAAGCCGTGCGCGCCGCGGGCGGCGTCTTCATCGCCGACGAAGTGCAGCCCGGCTTTGGCCGCACCGGCGACACCTTCTGGGGTTTTGCGCGCCACGGCGTCGTGCCTGACATCGTCACGCTGGGCAAACCCATGGGCAACGGCCACCCGGTCGCGGGGCTGGCGGTGCAGCGCGACGTGCTCGCGGCCTTTGCGCGTGAATGCCGCTACTTCAACACCTTTGGCGGCAACCCGGTCGCCATGGCGGCTGCGTCGGCCGTGCTCGACGTGCTGGAGGCCGAGGGCCTGCAGGCCAACGCGCAGCGCACCGGCGCCTATTTGCGCGCGGGCTTGCAGCGGCTTGCCGCGCGCCATCCGGTGATCGCCGAGGTGCGCGGCGCCGGCCTGTTCGTGGGCGTGGAATTGCGCGGCGCCGACGGCCAGCCCGCGACCGAACGGGCGACGCGGCTGGTCAACCAGCTGCGCGACCATGAGGGCATCTTGCTGAGCGCGACCGGGCCGCAGGCCCACATCCTGAAGATCCGCCCGCCGCTGGTGTTCGAGCCGGCCCATGCCGACTATCTGGTCAACGGCATCGACCGCGCGCTGACGGCGCTGGACTGAAAAGCGAAAAGCGCTCAGGCGCGCGGCCGAACGCCGCACCAGTCGACGATGAACTGCACCATCGTGGCGGTCACCCGTTTCATGCTCTCGATCGACACGGCCTCGTCGATGCCGTGGATGTGGCGCGCCAGCGGGCCGTAGTTGGTGACGGGCAGCGTGGTGCCCAGCTGGAAATGGCGGCCATCGGTGGTCGCCGTGCAGGCCAGCCGGCGTGGCGGCTGGCCGTTGATCTTTTCGTGGGCGCCCGCCAGCAACTGCATGGCCGGGGTGTCCAGGTCGTAAACACAGCCGGGCGACCGGTGGCCCTTGGCCACGATCTCCACCGTCAGGTCAGCGTTGATCTGCGCCACCTTGGCCCGGATGCGCGCGCTGATGAGCGCAATCGCCTCGTCGGCCGGCATGCCCGGGAAAAACCCAAAACGCAGGCCCAGTGTGCAGGTGCAGGGCACCGACGAACTCCACTCGCCGCCTTCGATGCGGCCCAGGTTGAAGTTGATGGGATGCTCCACGCCTTCGAACGCCGGGTGACGGTTTTCAGGGGCGTTCCATTCGGTTTCGAGCAGCTTGAGGTCGGCCACCAGCGCGATGCCGGCCTCGATCGGGTTCAGGCCCTGGCCCATGTAGGCCACGTGCGCGGGCCGGCCCGTCAACGTGACGAACAGCCAGCACACGCCGACCTGCGCGGCCATCAGCGTCTCGCCAAAGGGTTCGGGAATGATGACGGCGTCGAAGTCGGTCAGTCGGGCTTTGCCCAGCGCGTGGCGCAGCGCATGCAGCGTCGCCAGCGTACCGTTGCCGGTGTTTTCTTCGTCGAGTACGGCGTTGAAGCCCACGATGCCCGCGGGCTCCAGGCCCAAGTCGTGCAGTGTGCGCAGGGCGGCCAGTGCGCAGACCAGCCCGCCCTTCATGTCGCCCGCGCCGCGCCCATGCAGCCAGCCGTCGGCTACCCAGGGCTCGTAGGGCGGGCGTGTCCACAAGTCGTCGGGGCCGGTCGGCACCACGTCGAGGTGGCCGTTGAACAGCACCGAGCGAGCCCACTCGCCCGGGCCTGGATCGCCTGCCGGCACGTGGCGCGCCAGCAGGTTGTAGCGCCCGCCATCCGGATCGCACGGGCAGGAAAAAAGCGGATCGTTCGCCAGCAAATGGCTGTCGAGCACGATGCGCTCGCTCGCCAGCCCCAGCTCGGCCAATGCCGCCTCCATCACCGCCACCGCCGGCTGCTCCGCGCCCGAGGGGCTGGCGGCAGCCACCAGGCGCGAGAGCGTCTCGACCAGGTAGGGCTCCTGCCGCGCGACGGCGGCCTGGATGCTGGCGGTATCTGGCGATGTCAAGGACGGCATGGCGGGCAAGCAGGGGCGTGGCCGATCAATATTCCCAGAAGATGCGCTGCAGTTCGCGCGAGTCGTTGGTCTTGGTCAAGGCCACGGCGGCCAGCAGGCGGGCCTTTTGCGGGTTCAGGTCATGCGCGACCACCCAGTCGTACTTGTCGTCGGGCTGCTCGGCATTGCGCAGCACGAAGCCGCCCGGCACGCGCGAGGAACGGATGATCTGCACGCCCTGGCTGCGCAGCTTCTGCAGTTCCGGCACGATGCGGTTGGCCACCGAGCCATTGCCGGTGCCGGCATGGATCAGCGCCTTCACGCCCGACTGGCCGAAGGCCTGGATCGCGGTGGCGGGCACGTTGCCGTAGCCGTAGACGATCTCGACGGGCGGCAGCGACGTGATGGTGTCGATGTTGAATTCCGAACCTGCGGTGTGGCGCTTGACCGGCGCGCGGAACCAGTAGTTGCGGCCTTCGACCACCATGCCCAGCGGGCCCCATTGGCTCTTGAAGGCTTCGGTCTTGATGTTGACCAGCTTGGCCACGTCGCGCGCGGTGTTGATCTCGTCGTTCATCGTGACCAGCACGCCCTTGCCCGCGGCGTCCTTGCTGGCGGCCACGCTGACGGCGTCGAACAGGTTGAGCGCGCCGTCGGCCGACAGGGCCGTGCCCGGACGCATGGAGCCGACCACCACGATGGGCTTGTTGGTGGCGATCACCAGGTTCAGGAAGAAGCTGGTTTCTTCCAGCGTGTCGGTGCCATGCGTGATGACCACGCCGTCCACGTCGGGCTGCTTGACCAGCGCGGACACCCGGCGCGCGAGCACCAGCAGGTTGTCGTTGGTGAAGCTTTCCGAGGCGATCTGGAACACCTGGTCACCGGTCACACGGGCCACGTCGTTCAGCTCGGGCAGGCCGGCCAGCAGCTTGTCGACCGGCACCTTGGCGGCCGCGTAGGTTGCGCTGTTGGCAGCCGACGCGCCAGCGCCGGCAATCGTGCCGCCCGTGGCCAGCACGACGACGTGCGGCTTGGTGGCGGCAGCGGGCGCGACGGTGGCCGGCGCCGCGGCAACGGCGGGCGCGGCGGCAGCGGGCGTGGCGGTCTGCGCGGTCGCGGCGCAACCGGCCGTCAGAACCGCCAGCGCCAGCGCGCTCAGCAGATGGTTCAGGGATTTTTTCATGTCGTCCTCTTTCCTTGTGTGATGACGATTTTTTTAAGGGAACCCCGGCATGCCAGGCACGCCTGCGCATGGGCCGAAGACTGTGTTGCAGAGACCGTGACAACGGTTGCGCATCGTACTAGCGAAAACGGTGCCAGCCTTGCAAACGCAGGCGAGTCTAGGGGCTGCGGCGCCCTTTTGGCGTACTCATGCACCATGCCGGTTTGCGATGCACCAATGCATCTTCAGCATGTCTGGGTTTTCCTGGATAGCCGCCTCGCCCAAGAAGGTGTGGGCGGTCTTTTCACGCCGTCGGCTCGGCCTCGAAAAGCGGGGGTTGCAGCGCGTGCGCCAGCGCCTCGACCTGGGCCTGGCGCGCCGGGTCCTGGTAGGCCGCGCGTGCGGCGCGGGACAGCGCGCCGCGCACATCGGTTTCGTTGAGTGCCGACCACGACGCGTGGGCGCGCGCCTTGTCCAGCGGCACGGGCAAGCGGCCACCCGGCCATGGGGCCGTGCTGGCGGACGGGCCCGCGGCGCCGGCGTCTATCGCCACCGCATCCTGCGCCGCATGGCCACGCGATTCGAGCGCGCGCAGCAGCAGGCGCTGGCGCAGGGCCAGCAGGCGCAGCACCGCTTCATCCACACGCAGCACACGTTCACCCTGCACCCGCCCCCACCAACGCTGGCCATAGCTGCGCACGGTCTGCCATGCGCCGCCGGCCAGGGCACCGACCAGTGCGGCCGTGCCCAGCGACAGGCCGGCCAACATCACATCCACCCCGGCACCCACCGCCGCGCCCGCGGCCATGCCGCCGCCCACACGCACGCCGAACTGGCGCAGCGTCTCGGCGTTGAACAGGTCGTCGCCCCACAGGCCGTCAAAACCCGGCAAGCCAGGCGCCACGGCGTCGCCGCGCCGAAAGGCGTAGAGCGCCAGCAAGGCCTGCGTGCAGCGCTGTTCGCGTTCGCGCACCGCGTCGTGCAGCGACGCAACGGCGGCCTGCACCGCCGCGTCATCACTGGCGGCCAGGCGGCGCGCCGCCGCCACGTCGGCCAGCAGTTCGGCCACCAGGTGCGCGGCCTGGTCCCGGCGCTCGCGCGCCTGCCCGGCCAACTCGGCCTGCAGCCGCTCCAGTTGCGGGCGGGCGGTCTCCAGCAGCACGGCCAGACTGCCGTACAGGCGCTGTTCGCCGTCGACGGGCGGTGTCACGGTGTCGAAACGCACGGCGGCGTGCAGGCCGACGCGGGCCAGCACCTCGCGCCAGGTCGCCTCGTGCGTGGCCGCGTCGCGCACGAAGTTGAACACCGGCAGCAAAGGCTTGCCCGCCATGGCCAGCACGGCGAGTTCGTCGCGGTACTTGGGCAGCACGGGTTCACGCACGTCGATCACATAGATGCCGGCCTGCACCGCCAACAACTGGCGCAGCACCTTGGCTTCCTGCTCGTAGCGCCCGCGCGCCTGCGTGGAGCCGAGGAAGGCGTCGATGCAGGCGGGGCCGTCCAGCCGCTCGCCCGTGGCCCCGGTGGGGGTCAGGGGCAACTGCGCCAGCCGCGCCAGTTCGTCGCGCAGGCCGATGCCGTCTTCCAGGCCCGGCGTGTCGTGCAGCACCAGCAGCGGCTCACCGCCCACCCGCAGTGCCGCGCCTTCGACATGGCGCGTGGTGCTGGGCCGGTGCGAGACCTCGCCAAAATCCACGTCGCGCAGCAATGTGCGCAGCAGCGAGGTCTTGCCCACGTTGGTATGGCCCACCACGGCGATGTGCAGCGCCGGGTCGCCATCCCGCCGAAACCCTTTCACCTTCATGCTGCGCTCCCCGTACCCGGCACCGTCACACCGCTTTCGAGCCAGGCCAGCGCCACGCCGTCGGCCAGCCGCAGGCCGGCGCCGTCCAGCGCTTCCTGCCAGCTCTGCCATCGGCCGGGATCAGGTGGGCTGCCATCGGGCGGCGGCAGCAGCCACACGCGGGATTCACCGGCCAGGCGGGCCAGGTCGACCAGCAGCCGCAGCGTGCCGCGGTCGGGCGTGTGCCGCGCATCGCACACCAGTTGCAGCCGCCGCGCGGGCGCCCGCTGCAACTGGTCGAGCGCACGCTGGCGCTGTCCGCCGCTGTCAAGCCGGCCGCCATCGTGCACGTCGCCTGCCACGCCCTCGGGCAAGGCAGGCGGCCATTCGTGGTCCGGGCCCAGTTCGACGGCAAACAGCACGGCGTCCTGGGTCCACTGCGCGCCCGGTCCCGAAACGCCCCCCGGCTCCAGCGCGTGGCGGTCCAGTGCCGTCGGCGCGGCATCGCTCACGTCCAGCGCTTCGCCCGCCGGCATCAGGCGCGCACGCAGCAGGCGATGGCTGGGCAGGTCCTCGTCCACCCGCAGCCGGCGCACGCCGCGCCGCCAACCCCAGGCGCAGGCCAGCAGCAACAGCAGCCGGGGCAGCAGGCCGTAGACCGTCACCACGCCGATCAGCCACAGCGCCCATTGCTGGCGCACGGCAGCGTCCGTGATCAGGCCCTGCCCGCTGGCGGCGATCAGACCCGGCTCCAGCCTTGGAAAGCCCAGTTGCGCGGGCAGCCAGCCCAGCGCCTGCGTGAGCGCGACAAAACTCGCGTCGCCCAGCAGCGTGCTTTCCCAGACGAAGCCATAACGCCGTGTGGCCAGCAGCAACAGCACGGCGCCCAGGGCCACCAGCAGGACCAGCAGCCACAGGCCGTGGCTGAACAGCCCGGCCAGCCAGCGCAGCAGGCGGCCGCGCTGCAACACCGCCAGCAATGCGGGCCCCAGTTGCCAGGCACGGGCATCACGGCTCAGACGCGCGCTGATCGACAGCCACAGGCGCGCAGGCCAGCCGATCGCCCCCACGGAGGCCGCGCGTTTGCCGGACGCGGCGCCCAGCACCAAACCCAGCAGCCAGATCAGCAGCATCACCCAGTTCAGGCCCAGCAGCGCACCGAGCGCGCGGTAGACATTGATGGTGGCCTCACGCCCGGCCACGGCGTCATCGCCAAACGCGGCCCAGGCCAGCCCCAGGCCGCTGACGATGGCCAGCACGGCCAGCGCCAAGGCAGCCCAGGCAGCACCCTGGCGCCACGCCGACTGCGCCGCCACCAGCCCGTCGCGTTGCCCCAGCGACCAGGCGCGCGCCTGCAGCCGATGGCCAAAGCCGCCCGCCGCGGCGCGCGCCTCGCGGTTGGCCTGCTCGTCGTCGAGCCAGCCGGTGTGCGCCTCCGTCAGGCGCACGGACTCGGTCATCCAGAGGCTGCGCAAGCCGTCCGGCGGCGGCAGGCCGCGGGCGCCATCGCCAGGGGGCGGGGAAACATCGGAAACGACCGGAACAGCAGGCATGAATCAACAGAGGTCAACAGCGGATCGGAACAAGGACGCCCACGGCAAACACCAGCATCGGCCGGCAGGATGTGCGCGCGGAGCGCGGCCTATGCTGCCACAGCCCCGCGCGCCGCCAAGTGGGACGAGGCCGCGAGTGCGGCGGCCTGCGCCCGGGGACAATGCGGCCATGCGCCGTTTTCTTTTCAGCGATTCAGCCGTGCCCTCGCCTGCCCCGCGCGGGCTCACCCGCCGCCAGGGCTTGCGCCTGGGACTGGTCGCCGGCCTGTTGGCCGGCGCGGCCGATCCGTTTGCGCAGTGGCCGCGCCTGGGTGCCGCGCAGGCCCTGCCGCTGCGCACGTTGCAGTTCCCGCGCGACCATGGCAGCCACCCGGATTTTCAGACCGAGTGGTGGTACGTCACCGGCCAACTCGAAACCGCGCCGGGCCAGCCGGCCTACGGTTTCCAGGTGACCTTCTTCCGTTCACGGATTGCATCCACACAGACGCTGGACTCCGCCTTCGCCGCCAAACAACTGCTGTTCGCCCACGTGGCCGTGACCGACGTCGCGGCCGGCCGGCTCCACCACGACCAGCGCATGGCGCGCGCCGGCCAGGGCCTGGCCGAAGCCGGTGAGCATGACATGGACGTCTTCATCGGCCCCTGGCGGCTGGCCAGCGAGGCTGCGGGCCGGCACCACGCACGCATCGAGGGCGAGGCCATCGGCCTGGACCTGGTGTTCGAGGACAGCCAGCCCCTGCTGCTGCAGGGCGACCAGGGCCTGTCGCGCAAGGGGCCCTTGCCCGAGCAGGCCAGCTACTACTACAGCCGCCCGCAGTTGCGGGTGCAAGGGTCCCTGCGGTTGGGCAACGCCGCGGCCGTGAAGGTGGCCGGCACGGCCTGGCTGGACCACGAATGGAGCCAGGCGCTGCTGGCGCGCGACGCCGAAGGCTGGGACTGGATGGGCATGAACCTGCACGACGGCAGCGCGCTCACGGTTTTCCAGTTGCGCCGTGCCGACGGCACTGCCTTGTGGACCGGCGGCTCGTGGCGGCCCGCGGGTGGCGCCGCCCGCATCTTCGCGCCCGGCGAACTCGTCTGGCAACCCGGCCGCATCTGGACCAGCGCGCGCAGCGGTGCACGCTACCCCGTTGAATGGACGGTGGCGACACCGGCCGGCCGCTTCGGCGTGCAGGCGCTGGTCGACGACCAGGAGCTGGACGCCAGCGCCAGCACCGGCGGCATCTACTGGGAGGGCCTGAGCCGGCTCACCCGCAACGGCCAAGCGGCCGGTGCCGGCTACCTGGAGATGACGGGCTACCACAGCCCGCTGCGGGTGCGCTGAAAGCTGGCTCAGGCGTGCTGGTCGGCGGGACGCTGCGCTTGTGCGCCGCCCGAACCGCCTCCCGGCTTGCGCCCGCGCAGCCGCTCGATCAGCGCGATCAGCTCGCCCATGACGCCGCGCCGGAAGGCCAGCACGCAGATCACGAAGATCAGGCCGGTGACCATGGTGACCGACTCGCCCAGCGTGTCGAACCAGCTGATGCCCGTGGCCTGCGCCAGCCAGTGGCCGACCTCACCGAGCTTGTTCTCCAGCGCGATCACCACGGCCGCGCCCACCAGCGGGCCCGACAGCGTGCCCAGGCCGCCCACCAGCGTCATCAGCACCACCGAGCCCGACATGGCCCAGTGCACGTCGGTCAGCGTTGCAAAGCCCATGGCCACCGTCTTGAGCGAGCCGGCCAGACCCGACAGCGCGGCAGACAGCACAAACACCAGCAATTTGAAACGCTGCGTGTCGTAGCCCAGCGAGATGGCGCGCGGCTCGTTTTCCTTGATGGCCTGCAGCACCTGCCCGAAGGGCGAATGCACCACACGCATGATGAACAGCACGCCCGCGGTCACGATGGCCAGCGTCACGTAATACATGGTCACGTCGTCACGCAGGTCGATGAAACCCAGCAGCGTGCCGCGCGGCACGCCCTGCAGGCCGTCCTCGCCGCCCGTGAACGGCGCCTGCAGGAAAAAGAAGAACAGCATCTGCGCCAGCGCCAGCGTGATCATCGTGAAGTAGATGCCCTGGCGCCGGATCGCCACAAAACCGACCACCAGCCCCAGCAGCGCGCCCACGGCCGTGCCCAGCAACAGCGCCAGCTCGGGCGGCAGACCCCAGGCCTTGATCGCGTGCCCTGCCACATAGGCCGAGCCGCCCAGAAACGCCGCATGGCCGAACGACAGCAGCCCGGTGTAGCCCAGCAGCAGATTGAAGGCCGAGGCAAACAGCATGAAGCACAGCAGCTTCATGATCAGCACCGGGTAGATGCCCACGAAAGGCACCACCAGCAGGCCCAGCAGCAGCAGGCCGTACAGGAAAAATCGGGTTTTGAAACTCATGAAGACACCTCGGGGCTGACGACTACTTTTCCTTGCCGAACAGGCCGGCCGGGCGGATCAGCAGCACGATGGCCATGATCACGAACACCACCGTGGACGACGCCTCGGGGTAGAAGACCTTGGTCAGCCCCTCGATCACGCCCAGCCCCAGGCCCGTGACGATGGTGCCCATGATCGAGCCCATGCCGCCGATCACCAACACCGCGAAGACGATGATGATGAGGTTCTGCCCCATCAGCGGCGAGACCTGCATCACGGGTGCGGCCAGCACGCCGGCCAGCCCGGCCAGTGCCACGCCAAAGCCATAGGTCAGCGTGATCATGAGCGGCACGTTCACCCCGAAGGCCTCGACCAGGCGCGGGTTCTCGGTACCGGCGCGCAGGTAGGCGCCCAGCTTGGTTTTTTCGATCACGAACCAGGTCGCCAGGCAGACCACGATGGAGGCCACCACCACGAAGGCGCGGTAGTTGGGCATGATCATGAAGCCCAGGTTGGTGGCCCCGGTGATCGGCGGCGAATACGACAGGCCCGAGACGCCATACATCGAGCGCAGCACGCCTTCGAGCACCAGCGTGAGCCCGAGCGTGAGCAGCAGCCCGTAGAGGTGGTCGAGCTTGTAGATGAAACGCAGGAAGAGCTTCTCGATCACGATGCCGACCAGGCCGACCAGCAGCGGCGAGACCACCAGCATCACCCAGAAGTTGAGGTCCAGGTAATTGAGGCCCGCCCAGGTCAGCACCGCCCCCAGCATGAACAGTGCGCCATGCGCGAAGTTGATGACGTTGAGCAGGCCGAAGATCACCGCCAGCCCCAGGCTGAGGATGGCGTAGAACGAGCCGTTGACCAGCCCGAGCAGCAGTTGCCCGAGCAAAGCGGTCATGGGAATGCCGAAGAGGACCATGGTGGGACTTCAGACAGTCGCCAGGCCGGGCGCTCCGGCCGCGCCTGGCTGCTGGACGAACAAGGGACAACGGGCGGCACGCATGGCGCCGCCCCCGGAATGGCTCACTTCCAGAGCTTGCAGCGCGACTCGGCCTTGGTGGTGTAGACCTGATCGCCCGGCAGCGTGGTGACCACCGTGAAGTAGTCCCAGGGTTGCTTGGATTCGGCCGGTGTCTTGACCTTGAGCAGGAACATGTCGTGCACGAAGCGGCCGTCGTCGCGGATCGTGCCCTTGGCGTAGAAGTCGTTGATGCCGGTCTTCTTCAGATAGGCCAGCACCGTGTCGGAGTCGGTCGACTTGGTCGCCTCGACCGCCTTGAGGTAGTTGGTCGTGGCCGAGTAGTCGGCCGCCTGCAGGCTCGACGGCATGCGTTTGGTTTTCTCCATGAACTTCCTGGCGAAGGCGCGCGTCTGGTCGTTCTGGTCCCAGTACCAGCTGTCGGTGAACAGCAGGCCCTGCGTGTCCTTCAGGCCCAGGCTGTGGATGTCGTTGATGAAGATCAGCAGGCCGGCCAGCTTCATGGTCTTGTTGATGCCGAACTCGCTGGCCGCCTTGATCGCGTTGACGGTGTCGCCGCCCGCGTTGGCCAGCCCCAGCACCTTGGCGCCCGAGCTTTGCGCCTGCAGCAGGAAGGACGAGAAGTCCGAGGCGTTGAGCGGGTGCCGCACCGCGCCCTTGACCGTACCGCCCGAGTCCTTGACCACCTTGGACGTATCGGCCTCCAGCGCGTGGCCGAAAGCGTAGTCGGCCGTCAGGAAGAACCAGTCCTTGTCGCCTTGCCGCACCAGCGCCCCGCCGGTGCCGCGCGCCAGCGCCACCGTGTCGTAAGCGTAGTGGATGGTGTAGGGCGAGCACTGCTCGTTGGTCAGCGCCGAGGTCCCCGCGCCGTTGACGATGTAGAGCTTCTTCTTTTCCTCGGCCACCTTGGCCGTGGCCAGCGCCACGCCCGAATTGGTGCCGCCGATGATGGCCGACACGCCCTGCGTGTCGAACCACTCGCGCGCCTTGGAAGCCGCGATGTCGGGCTTGTTCTGGTGGTCGGCGCTGAGCAGCTCGACGGGCTTGCCCAGCACCTTGCCGCCGAAGTCGTCGATCGCCATCTGGATGGCGACGGCGCCGTTCTTGCCGTCGATGTCCGAATACACGCTGGACATGTCGGTGGTAAAGCCGATGCGGACCTTGTCCTGGGCCTGCGCGCCCGCCGCCAGGCCGACGGCCATGGCAGCGGCCAGCGCGAGCTGCCCCAGGGAGAAAGAGTGCTTGCGATGCTTCATGGTGGAGTCTCCAGTAGGGATCTTGGGAAAACGCAGGCGAGGCAAAAAACAGGGATGGCGGCGGCCGCTTGCTTCACACGCCCAGCAGCTCGGTGAGCGCGGGCATCTTCTGCTGCAGCTCGTCGGCGGCGACACGCATGACGATGCGGCCGTGCTCCATCACGTAGAAACGGTCGGCCAGGGGCGCGGCAAAGCGGAAGTTCTGCTCGACCATGACCACCGTGTAGCCCTTGGCCTTGAGCATGGTGATCATGCGCGCCAGCGCCTGCACGATCACCGGCGCCAGCCCCTCGGAAATCTCGTCGAGCAGCAGCAGGTTGGCGCCCGTGCGCAGGATGCGCGCAACCGCCAGCATCTGCTGCTCGCCGCCCGACAGCCGTGTGCCCTGGCTGTGGCGGCGCTCGGCCAGGTTGGGGAACATCTCGTAGATCTCGGTCACGCTCATGCCGGTGCCCTGCGTCTTGAGCACGGGCGGCAGCAGCAGGTTTTCCTCGCACGAAAGGCTGGCGAAGATGCCGCGCTCCTCGGGGCAATAGCCAATGCCGTGGTGCGCGATGCGGTGCGTGGGCAGGTGGATCACCTCCTGGCCATCGACTCGGATCGAGCCCTTGCGCGCGCCTGTCAGGCCCATGACGGCACGCAGCGTCGAGGTGCGGCCCGCGCCGTTGCGCCCCAGCAGCGCGACGACTTCGCCGCGCCGCACCTCCAGGCTCACGCCGTGCAGCACGTGCGACTCGCCATACCAGGCGTGCAGGTCGCGGATCTCCAGCGCCAGCGACGCATCTTGCGAAACGGGGGTGGCGGCCATGTCAGTGCGCTCCCTGGAGTTCACCGTCGGCCTGGCCCATATAGGCCTCCATCACGGCGGGATTGCGCGACACGTCGGCGTAGGGCCCTTCGGCCAGCACCGCGCCGCGCTGCAGCACGGTGATGGTGTGGGCAATGCTGGAAACCACCTTCATGTTGTGCTCGACCATCAGGATGGTGCGCCCGGCGGCCACCTTCTGGATCAGTTGGGTGACGCGGTCCACGTCCTAGTGGCCCATGCCCTGCGTGGGTTCGTCGAGCAGCATCAGCTCGGGCTCCATCGCCAGCGTGGTGGCGATCTCCAGGGCGCGTTTGCGGCCGTAGGGCAGGTTGACGGTGACTTCCCGGGCGAAGTGTTCGAGCCCCACCTCGGCCAGCAGCGCATGCGCCCGGTCATTGAGCTGGTCGAGCTGCTTTTCGCTGCGCCAGAAGTGATAGGCGCTGCCCAGCTTGCGCTGCAGCGCCACCCGCACGTTCTGCAGCACCGTCAGGTGCGGGAACACCGCCGAGATCTGGAACGAGCGGATCACGCCCTTGCGCGCGATCTGGGCCGGCCGGGCGTGCGTGATGTCCTCGCCGTTGAACAGGATCTGGCCGCGCGTGGGCACCAGGAATTTGGTGAGCAGGTTGAAGCAGGTGGTCTTGCCCGCGCCATTGGGGCCGATCAACGCATGAATGGCACCGCGCCGGACACGCAGATTCACGTCGCTGACGGCCGTGAAGCCCTTGAACTCCTTGGTCATGTGGCGCGTTTCAAGAATGATGTCGCTCATTGAACTGCCTTCGCGCTGAAGTGCTGCGGTGCGAGCGCCGCCGCAGGGCCGGGCGGCGCTCGTGCCTGCCCGGGTTGGGGATCGTCGTTTGCGGCACTGCCGCAATCGGGTGCATTCGTGAAAAAACGTGGACTTGCTTGATTGACAGCGGACTCTAGAGCTGTCGCCCAAACGCTCCTATAGGGACAAATGCCATGCGCGTATTCCCTAGCGCGCCCCGGTGTCGGCGCGGCATGCCACACTGGCGGCCCGCGCCTCGGCGCGCAGGCGCCCGCTGGCGCTGAACTCCACCTTTTTCGTGTCGCTCCCGCATGGCTTCCTCTTCCCCGTCCACTTTGCCTGCCACGCCGCCCAAGGGCCAGGTCCAGTCGCTGTCACGGCTGCTGCCCTTCCTGCGGCCTTACCGCCTGCAGATCGTGCTGGCCCTGGTCTTCCTGGTGCTGGCGGCCGCCGCCACGCTGGCCTTCCCGGTCGCGCTGCGCCACCTGATCGACGGCGGCCTGGGCGCCATGGGCGGGCCCCAGGCCCTGGGCGAGCAGCCGGCCAGCAACGCGGCGCCGCCGTGCTGGCCCTGCGCGAGCATTTCCTGGCCCTGTTCGGCGTCGCCGCCCTGCTGGGCGTGTTCTCGGCCCTCGCTTTTACACCGTGAGCTGGCTGGGCGAGCGGGTGACGGCCGACCTGCGCAGCGCCGTTTATGACCACGTCATCCGCCTGAGCCCGGCCTTTTTTGAAACCACCCGCACGGGCGAAGTGCTCTCGCGCCTGACCACCGACACCACGCTGGTGCAGAGCGTGGTCGGATCGTCGCTGTCCATGGGCCTGCGCAACCTGGTCATGGCGCTGGGCGCGCTGGGCATGCTGGTCTGGAGCAGCCCGGCCGTGATGCTGCCGGTGCTGGGCGTGCTGTTGCTGCTGGTCGCGCCCGCCCTGCTGTTCGGGCGCCGCGTGCGGCGGCTCTCGCGCGCCAGCCAGGACCGCGTGGCCGACACCAGCGCCATTGCCGGCGAGATCCTCAATGCGATCCCCGTGGTCCAGGCCTACACCGCCGAATCGGCCGAAAGCCAGCGCTTCGGCGTGGCGGCCGACCGCAGCTTCGCCACGGCGGTGCGGCGCAGCCGGGCCCGGGCGGTGCTGGTGGCCTTCATCATCATCGCCACGTCGGCGGCGCTGCTGTGGGGCCTGTACCAGGGGACCGAAGCCGTCATGGCCGGCCGGCTCAGCGCGGGCGAACTGGGCCAGACCGTGGTCTACGTCGTCATCCTGGCCGGTGCCGCCGCGGTGCTCGGCGAGATCTACGGCGAGCTGCTGCGCGCGGCCGGCGCCACCGAACGCCTGGTCGAGCTGCTGCAGGCGCCCTCGCCCATCGTCGAAAAAGCCCAGGCCGCACCCGCCAGCCTGCCGCGGCAGGCCGCCATCGCCTTCGAGCAGGTGGTCTTCCACTACCCCTCGCGCCCGCGCACGGCCGCGCTCGATGACTTCAGCCTGGCCATCCAGCCCGGCGAGACCGTGGCGCTGGTAGGGGCCAGCGGCGCGGGCAAGAGCACCGTGCTGCAGTTGCTGCAGCGCTTTCACGATCCGCAGCAAGGGCGCGTGCGGATCGGCGGCCACGCCTTGCGCGACCTGCCGCTGCACACGCTGCGCAGCCAGTTGGCCATCGTCCCGCAGGACGGCGTGATCTTCTCCAGCAGCGCGGCCGACAACATCCGCTACGGCCGCCCCGGCGCCAGCGACGCCGAGGTCGAAGCCGCCGCCCGCGCCGCGCATGCGCACGGCTTCATCACGGCCCTGCCCGAGGGCTACGGCACCTTCCTGGGCGAACGCGGCGTGCGCCTGTCGGGTGGCCAGCGCCAGCGCATCGCCATTGCGCGCGCCATCCTGCGTGACGCGCCCGTGCTGCTGCTCGACGAAGCCACGAGCGCGCTCGACGCCGAAAGCGAGCGCCTGGTGCAGGCCGCGCTGGCCACCGCCATGCAGCACCGCACCACGCTGGTCATCGCCCACCGCCTCTCGACCGTGCAGCAGGCCGACCGCATCGTCGAACAAGGCACCCACACCGAGCTGGTGGCCGCCGGCGGCACCTATGCGCGGCTGGCCGCCTTGCAGTTCTCGCAGCCTTCGGGTACACCTGCGTGAACGAACGGCAGGGCATTTTTCAAGGCAAGACGCTGATGAGCAACCCCATCGACATCACCGACATCGAACTGGCCCGCCAGCAATGGCAGACCCTCAAACTGGGCTTCGACGCGCTCGACGCCACGCCGCAGAGCCTGCACGGCTTTGCGGCGCAGGCGCGGGCCGCCTCCTCGCTGCACAAGGTGCTGCCGCACAACTACGAGGTGGTGCTGTTCGACCTGCTCAACCGGTTGGAGTCCAGCGCGCTGTTCGACGAGGAGAGCTGCTCCTTCAGCCACGACGACCTCATCGTCAACCTGCGCACCTGGGTGGACAAGTCCGGCGCGCAGCTCGACAAGCTGCCCGCGCACGGGCACTGACCCGACTCGGAACGTCAGGCCATCAGGCCAGCGGCAGGCGCGCCTCGTGTGCGCGGCACAGCTCGTCATGCCAGTCCTGCACGGCCAGCGCGCGCGGGTGGCCGGTGCCGCTGCCGAACTCCTCCAGGAAGTGGCAGGACGCGAAGGCCTTGGCCTTGCCCGTGTAGTCCTGGATCCAGCGCTCACGCGCCTGGCGCGAAGCGGCTGGTACGGGCCAATGCGCCAGCGCCGTCGGCAGCCCGCGGCGATAACTCATGCGCCACGGCTTGGGACTGACGCGGGCGCGAAAGCAGCGCTGGCTCTGGCACATGCGGGTGTAGATGGGATCGGCCTCGAAGGCCGCAAAACAGGCCTGCGCTTCGGCCTCGTCGGGCGTGAAGGTGCGGTGCACGGCCAGCAGGCGCAGGCCCGCGGGCGTGCGGTACAGGCGCAGCCGCCAGTCCGGACGCGCGGCCAGGAATTGTTCGATCTGGCCGCGCACGCGTGCCAGCGCCGTCTCGCGCCGCTGCGCGCCCAGGGCCTCGCCCCGGCGGCCCTGGCGCAGGCCGATCAGCGCGGTGCCCATCAGGATCAGGCCGGCCAGCAGCCAGCCATGGGGCGCGTAGCTCAGGTTGACAAAGATGCCCGCGGCCAATGCCAGCAGGATGCCCGCGACCCACACCCCGGCATTGCCGACCACGGGCGGCTCGAACGCCGCGTCGTCGATGTCGACGAACAGCACGTCGGGCGTGTTCAAGCAGACCGCGCCGTAGCTGTTGCGCGTGAGCACGCTGTCACCGCGCTGGTCGACGATCTCCTCGCGGATGGGTGTTCCCTCGGCGCCGTTGTAGCCCCGGCGCGGCTCGCGCCGCACGACGTCTTCGCCGGCCGCCGCGCGTGCCAGTGCTTCGTGGGCCCGCTCGTCGGCCAGGCGCTGTGCGTCGGCCTCGCTGGTGTCGGACCAGCCGTAGCGCCGGATGGTGATCTTGCGGCCGTCCTGCGCGTGGTGCAGCGTGGCTTCGGCCCAATGGCTGGGGATTTGCATCAATGCCGTCCTGGGGTCAACGCCTCAATGGCCTTCCTTGGCGTGGTTGATCGAGTACTTCGGAATCTCGATGGTCACGTCCTGCTGCGCCAGGATGGCCTGGCAGCTCAGGCGCGACTGCGGCTCCAGCCCCCAGGCCTTGTCCAGCATGTCTTCCTCGTTCTCCTCGGGCTCGTTCAGGCTGTTGTAGCCCTGGCGCACGATGACGTGGCAGGTGGTGCAGGCGCAGACCATGTCGCAGGCATGTTCGATGCTGACGTGATGGTCGAGCAGCGCCTCGCAGATGCTGGTGCCGGCCGGTGCCGTGATTTCCTTGCCCTCGGGGCAGTATTCGGCATGGGGAAGGATCTTGATGACGGGCATGGGGTTCTTCGGATTCTTGTGGCTCTGGAATGCGGGGATGAGGGCTCAGATGCTGCCGACGTCGCGGCCGGCCAGGGCGCGCTGGATGCCCCGGTTCATGCGCTCGGCCGCGAACGACTCGGTGGCGCCGGCCAGCGCCTTGGACGCGGCCTCGACCGCGGCTGCGTCCTGGCCCTGGCTGGCGGTGCGCAACGCGGCCATGGCCTGCGTGATCGCCTGGCGCTGGGTGTCGTCCAGCAGATCGCCGTCGGCGTCCAGCGCGGTTTGCGTGGCCAACAGCAGGCGGTCGGCGTCGACCCGCGCCTGCACCAGCGCGCGCGCCTGGATGTCCTGCTCGGCCTTGGCGAAGCTCTCTTGCAGCATGCGGGCGATCTGGTCGTCATCCAGGCCGTAGCTGGGCTTGACGTCGACCTTGGCTTCCACGCCCGAGGTCTGCTCGCGCGCCGCCACGTTGAGCAGGCCGTCGGCATCGACCGTGAAGGTCACGCGGATGCGCGCCGCGCCCGCGGCCATGGGCGGGAAACCACGCAACACAAAACGCGCCAGGCTGCGGCAGTCGGCCACCAGGTCGCGCTCGCCCTGCACCACGTGGATGGCCATGGCGGTCTGGCCGTCCTGGTAGGTCGTGAAGTCCTGCGCCATCGTCGTCGGAATGGTCTGGTTGCGCGGCACGATGCGCTCGACCAGGCCACCCATGGTCTCCACGCCCAGCGACAGCGGAATCACGTCGAGCAGCAGCAATTCGTCACCGCTGGCGGCATTGCCGGCCAGCTGGTTGGCCTGGATGGCCGCGCCCAGCGCCACCACCTCGTCGGGGTTGAGGTCGACCAGCGGCTCGCGCCCGAACAGCTCGCGCACCGCGCGCCGCACCTGCGGCATGCGCGTGGAGCCGCCCACCATGACCACGCCCTGCACGTCGTCGCGCGCCAGTTGTGCGTCGCGCAAGGCGCGGCGCACGGCGGCGATGGTGCGCGCCGTGAGCTCGGCCGTGACAGCCTGGAAATCGGCCGTGGAAACATCGAGCGTGTGCGCCTGGCCGCCGAGCTCGACAGCCAGCGCCACGCGGCCCTCGGCATCGCCGAAGGCCGACAGTGCTTCCTTGCAGCGGCGCGCGGCCACCAGCAGCGCCGCCTTGTCCTCGGCCGACACCACCGGCCAGCCGGCCTGCTGCACGGCCCACTGCGCCAGCGCGCGGTCGTAGTCGTCGCCGCCCAGGGCCGAGTCGCCGCCCGTGGCGATCACCTCGAACACGCCCTGCGTCAGCCGCAGGACCGAAATATCGAACGTGCCGCCACCCAGGTCGTACACGGCGTAAATGCCCTCGCTGGCGTTGTCCAGCCCGTAGGCAATGGCCGCGGCGGTGGGCTCGTTGATCAGCCGCAGCACGTTCAGGCCGGCCAGCTTGGCGGCGTCCTTGGTGGCCTGCCGCTGCGCGTCGTCGAAATACGCCGGCACGGTGATGACCACGCCGTACAGGTCGTCGTTGAACGTGTCTTCGGCGCGGTAGCGCAGCGTGGCCAGGATGTCGGCGCTGACTTCCACCGGCGACTTCTCGCCCGCCACCGTCTGCAGCGCCACCATGCCGCCCTGCGCCACGAAGTCGTAGGGCAGTTGGTCACGGTGGGCGATGTCCTGCAGGCCACGGCCCATGAACCGTTTGACCGACACCAGCGTGTTCGCCGCATCGACGGCCTGAGCGGCCAGCGCTTCGTGGCCGACCACGCGCCGGCCTTCCGGCAGGTAGCGCACGGCCGAGGGCAGCAGCAGCCGGCCCTGCTCGTCCGGCAGGCATTCCGGCACGCCGTGGCGCACGGCGGCAACCAGCGAGTGGGTCGTGCCCAGATCGATGCCCACGGCAATGCGGCGCTGGTGTGGATCGGGCGCGGCGCCGGGTTCGGAAATCTGGAGAAGAGACATGGTCTGGGTATCGTGTGAAGCGGGCCCCGGTCGCGGCCGCGCGCGCCGAAAGCCTCGATTTTAGGGATCAGCGCCCGAAGCGCTCGGCCCGCGCATCGAGTTCGCGGGCGAATTTGGCGACGAACATCAACGCGCGCACCTGCTGGGCCGCAGCCGCGTAGTCGCCCTTCTGGTCGAGCAACTGGCCCAGCGCGGCCTCGGCCTTGCGGCGCTCGGCCAGCACCTCGTCTTCCAGCGCCTCGAGCGCGGCCAGGTCGGCCACCTCGTCAAGCGCCTCGCGCCACTCCATCTGGTACATGAGGAACTGCGCGGGCATGGCGGTATTGCGCTCGGCATCGATCGCAAAGCCGTTCATCTCGCACAGCAGCGATGCGCGTTTGACAGGGTCCTTGAGCCGCTGGTAGGCCTCGTTGATGCGCACGGCCCACTGCATGGCCAGCCGCTGCGCCACCGCGCCGTCCGTGGCGAAACGATCCGGGTGCGCGGCGGCCTGCAGCTCGCGCCAGCGCCGTGCCAGCACGGCCGTGTCCTGCTCGAAGGCACGCGCCACACCGAACAGGGTGAAATCATCGGCTTGAAGATTCACGCCAACCTCATCCGTCATCGCTCGAAACCATCCTCTTTGCCCGAAGGCGCGACCCATGGCGCCTGATTGCAGCCAGTCCGCGCAAAACGCACCAGCCGTAAAAAAAGGCGTGGCGGCGTCACCTGCCGCCCCGCCCGCCTTGTCTGCCCATCGATGGCCGGGCGCGCCAGGCGCCCACCGACCGTCAGATGCGGAAAGACTCTCCGCACCCGCAGCGATCGCGCTCGTTGGGGTTGTTGAACTTGAAGCCCTCGTTGAGGCCTTCACGCACGAAGTCGAGCTGCGTGCCGTCGATGTAGGCCATGCTCTTGGGGTCCACCAGCACCTTGACGCCGAAGTTCTCGAAGACGACGTCCTCGGGCTGGGCCTCATCCACGTACTCGAGCTTGTAGGCCATGCCCGAGCAGCCCGTGGTCTTGACGCCCAGGCGCACGCCCACGCCCTTGCCGCGCTTGGCCAGGTAGCGGTTGACGTGGCGGGCAGCGGCCTCGGTCAGGGTGACTGTCATGATGCGGGTCCTTCCGTGCCGGGCTTACTGCGCAAGCGCCTCGGCCACGGCCGGCTTTGCGGCCACTGCGGATTCGGCCTCGCCACCGCGCTTTTGGCGATAGTCCAGCACGGCGGCCTTGATGGCGTCTTCCGCCAGGATGGAGCAGTGCACCTTCACCGGCGGCAACGCCAGTTCCTCGGCGATCTCGCTGTTCTTGATCGAAGCGGCCTGGTCGAGCGTCTTGCCCTTGACCCACTCGGTCACCAGCGAGGACGAGGCAATGGCCGAGCCGCAGCCGTAGGTCTTGAAGCGCGCGTCCTCGATCACACCCGTGACCGGGTTGACCTTGATCTGCAGCTTCATCACGTCACCGCAGGCGGGCGCGCCCACCATGCCGGTGCCGATGCTGTCGTCGCCCTTGTCGAAAGAGCCGACGTTGCGGGGGTTTTCATAGTGGTCGACGACCTTGTCCGAATAAGCCATGACTATCTCCTTCTATCGAGTGCCTGGTGGTCCTGGCGGACCGTCATCATCGTGGCCAGGCGGGATTGGCAAGACGCTGATGCGCCGCGATCAGTGTTCGCTCCACTGGATGGTGCTGAGGTCGATGCCGTCCTTGTACATCTCCCACAGCGGGCTGAGCTCGCGCAGCTTGGCGACGTTGTCGCGGATGCTGGCGACGGCGTAGTCGATCTCTTCCTCGGTCGTGAAACGGCCGATGGTCATGCGCAGGCTCGAATGCGCGAGTTCGTCCGAGCGGCCGAGCGCGCGCAGCACGTAGCTGGGCTCCAGGCTGGCCGAGGTGCAGGCCGAGCCCGACGACACCGCCAGGCCCTTGATGCCCATGATCAGCGACTCGCCTTCGACGTAGTTGAAGCTGATGTTGATGTTGTGCGGCACGCGGTGTTCCAGGCTGCCGTTGACGAACACCTGTTCGATGTCCTTGAAGCCGTCGATCAGGCGCTGGCGCAGCGCCAGGATGCGCGGGCGCTCGGCTGCCATTTCCTCGCCGGCGATGCGGAAGGCCTCGCCCATGCCCACGATCTGGTGCGTGGGCAGCGTGCCCGAGCGCATGCCGCGCTCGTGGCCGCCGCCGTGCATCTGCGCTTCCAGGCGCACGCGCGGCTTGCGGCGCACGTAGAGCGCACCGATGCCCTTGGGGCCGTAGGTCTTGTGCGAGGCCAGGCTCATCAGGTCGACCGGCAGCGTCTTGACGTCGATCTCGATCTTGCCCGTGGCCTGCGCCGCGTCGACGTGGAACACGATGCCCTTTTTGCGGCAGAGGTTACCCAGCGTCGGGATGTCCTGGATCACGCCGATCTCGTTGTTGACCAGCATGACGCTGGCCAGGATGGTGTCGGGGCGGATCGCGGCCTTGAACTCGTCGAGGTCGATCAGGCCGTCATCCTTGACACCGAGGTAGGTGACCTCGAAGCCCTGGCGCTCCATCTCACGCATCGTGTCGAGCACGGCCTTGTGCTCGGTCTTGATGGTGATCAGGTGCTTGCCCTTGCCCTTGTAGAACTGGGCCGCGCCCTTGATGGCGAGGTTGTCGGACTCGGTCGCGCCGCTGGTCCAGACGATCTCGCGCGGGTCTGCGCCGATCAGATCAGCCACCTGCACCCGTGCCTTCTCGACGGCCTGCTCGGCCTCCCAGCCCCAGGCATGGCTGCGCGATGCCGGGTTGCCGAAATGCTCGCGCAACCAGGGGATCATCGCGTCGACCACGCGCGGGTCGACCGGCGTGGTCGCGCCGTAGTCGAGGTAGATCGGGAAGTGGGGTGTCATATCCATGGCTGACTTTGTTTTGGAGTTCGATGGACGGCAAGGCGCCGACCGGGACCGAATCTTGCCCGCTTTGCAAAGCCCCTGTTGCCGTCGTTGCGTTCCCAGGAGCGCGCGGTGCAAGCCGGCCCGGCTCGCCCGCCTGCTTATTTGGCCGACAGAATGCTGCCGAGCGCAAAGACCGAGTTGGGCGCGTTGACGCGGATGGGCTTGACCACCGGCGTGCTGGAAATCGCCTTCTTCACATTGGGACGGGTCTCGACCTGAATGCCTTTGGCGATCTGCTCATCGACGAGCTTTTGCAGGTTCACCGAATCGAGGAATTCGACCATGCGCTGGTTGAGCGCGGCCCACAGCTCGTGCGTCATGCAACGGCCGCCATCGCCGTGGCAGTTTTCCTTGCCCCCGCACTGGGTCGCGTCGATCGGCTCGTCGACCGAGACGATGATGTCGGCGACCGTGATGTCGGCGGCCTTGCGTCCCAGCGTGTAACCACCACCCGGCCCGCGGGTCGACTCCACCAGTTCATGGCGGCGCAGCTTGCCGAACAACTGTTCGAGGTAAGACAACGAGATCTGCTGGCGCTGGCTTATGGCAGCCAGTGTCACCGGCCCATTGTTCTGGCGCAGCGCCAGATCGATCATGGCCGTGACGGCAAATCGTCCCTTGGTGGTCAAACGCATGGCAAGCTCCTTTTATCGACGGTGGGCAGACAGCGGCTTGCTGTGGCGGGCATGGTCTCTTTGTCTCGTGACAGCCTGTCTGCGCCTGGCGGCACCGTTTCGCCTACGGGAAACAATGCCTGGACGACGGTCAGCAACGCGAGGGCCGCGTCCGCCTGCAGACCGCGGCGACCGGCTCTCACCCCTCGTTTCCTGACTGTTTACGTCAAGTATACCAGAAACCCCGTGGGGTTGCTCGGGTAATCACTGATTTGGTGCCCGGCACGCGTTGGCGCGTGAAGACTAAAGTTTTCAGCGATTTCTGAACGAAATGAAGAGCGTTGTGCGGCGTTGCCCAGCATGGCCGAGACCACGCGGCGAGCCGCAGCCGCGCCAGGCACCAGGAACTGCACCGAATGGGTGCCTTGCGCCTCGCGTCTGGCCACGGGTCACAGCGTGTCGTGCCCGCTCGCGCCGAAGGCTCGCGACTTGAGCTGGGCCAGTTGGTCGCGCACCCGCGCGGCCTGTTCGAATTCGAGGCTCTTGGCATGCTCGAACATCTGCTTTTCGAGCCGCTTGATCTCCTTGGCCATGTCTTTCTCGCTCATGTCCTCGACCATGGCGCGCATCAGGTCGGGCGCGGCGCGGCCATCGCCATCGTCGGCCTTGTTGCTGTAGACGCCGTCGATCAGATCCTTGATCTTCTTGCTCACCGTGCGCGGCGTGATCCCGTGCGCGACGTTGTAGGCGGTCTGCTTGGTGCGGCGGCGTTCGGTCTCGTCGATGGCGCGGCGCATCGAGTCGGTGACCTTGTCGGCATACAGGATGGCGCGCCCGTTGGCGTTGCGGGCCGCACGCCCGATGGTCTGGATCAGCGAGCGCTCGGCGCGCAGGAAACCCTCTTTGTCCGCATCCAGGATCGCCACCAGCGAGACCTCGGGAATGTCCAGGCCTTCACGCAGCAGGTTGATGCCCACCAGCACGTCGAACTGCCCCAGCCGCAGGTCGCGGATGATTTCCACACGCTCGACGGTGTCGATGTCCGAGTGCAGGTAACGCACCTTCACGCCGTTTTCGGACAGGTATTCGGTGAGCTGCTCGGCCATGCGTTTGGTCAGCGTGGTGATGAGCACACGCTCGCCCACGGCGACCCGCTCGTGGATCTCCTGGAGCACGTCGTCGACCTGGTGCACGGCGGGGCGAACCTCGACCACCGGGTCGACCAGGCCGGTCGGGCGCACCACCTGCTCGATCACGGCGCCGGCGTGTGTCTTTTCGTAGTCGGCCGGCGTGGCCGAGACGAACACGACCTGGCGCATCTTGCGCTCGAACTCGGGGAACTTGAGCGGCCGGTTGTCGAGCGCGCTGGGCAGGCGAAAACCGTATTCCACCAGCGTGGTCTTGCGCGCGCGGTCGCCGTTGTACATGGCGTTGAGCTGGCCGATCATCACGTGGCTCTCGTCGAGGAACATGAGGGCATCGGGTGGCAGGTAGTCGACCAGCGTGGGCGGTGGATCACCCGGCGCGGCGCCCGAGAGATGGCGCGTGTAGTTCTCGATGCCCTTGCAGTGGCCGACTTCCTGCAGCATCTCCAGGTCGAAGCGCGTGCGCTGCTCCAGCCGCTGGGCCTCGACCAGCTTGCCGTCGTTGGTGAACTGCTGCAGGCGCTCGCGCAGCTCGACCTTGATGCCCTCGACAGCCGAGAGCACCTGCTCGCGCGGCGTCACGTAGTGGCCGGCGGGGTAGACCGTGAAGCGCGGCACCTTCTGCCTGATCCGGCCGGTCAGCGGGTCGAACAGCGAGATGGCTTCGAGCTCGTCGTCGAACAGCTCGAAACGCACGGCCAGTTCCGAGTGCTCGGCCGGAAAGACATCGATGGTGTCGCCGCGCACGCGGAAGGTGCCGCGCCCGAAGTCCATGTCGTTGCGCTGGTACTGCATGCGGATGAGGCTGGCGATCATGTCGCGCTGCCCGAACTTGTCGCCGGTGCGCGCGATCAGCCGCATCTTGGTGTAGTCCTCGGGCTTGCCGATGCCGTAGATGGCCGAGACGGTGGCCACGATCACGACGTCACGGCGCTCGAGCAGGCTCTTGGTGGCCGACAGCCGCATCTGCTCGATGTGCTCGTTGATCGCCGAGTCCTTTTCGATGAACAGGTCGCGCTGCGGCACGTAGGCCTCGGGCTGGTAGTAGTCGTAGTAGCTCACGAAGTACTCGACGGCGTTCTTCGGAAAGAACTCGCGGAATTCGCTGTAGAGCTGCGCGGCCAGCGTCTTGTTGGGCGCGAACACGATGGCCGGGCGCCCCATGCGGGCGATCACGTTGGCCATGGTGTAGGTCTTGCCCGAGCCGGTCACGCCCAGCAGAGTCTGGAACACCTCGCCGGACTCCAGCCCGTCGATCAGGCCGGCGATCGCGGTCGGCTGGTCGCCCGCGGGAGGAAAGGGCTGGAACAGCTCGAAGGGCGAATCGGGAAAGCGCACGAACTCGCCCGCCGGCAACGCCGCATCGCCACCGGCGTCGGCGGGCGGCAGGAGCGTGGCGAGGGTTTCGCCGGGGTCAGGCAAGGCGGTGTCGGCAGCGATGGTGGACGGCGTGACGGTCTTTTTGGACATGGATGCAAAGGGAATCGGCATGGCGGAAGCGGGCGGTGGACGGCGCCCTGCGCTTCGGTGGGCCTAAAATTATGGTCTGCCCGGGGTGGCCGCCGCATCCCGGTGGCCACGGCCAGACTCAGATCGTGTCGGCCGGGCAGTTCTCAACCTCTCATTTTGGCCATTCGCTAGGAATTCCATGTCTTCCCTGTTTTCCGCCGTCGAGCTCGCCCCGCGCGACCCCATTCTGGGCCTCAACGAGCAATTTGCCGCCGACACCAACCCCAGCAAGGTGAACCTGGGCGTGGGCGTGTACTACGACGACAACGGCAAGCTGCCCCTGCTGCAGTGCGTGCAGGCCGCGGAAAAACAGCTGGCCGAAGCCCCCAAGCCGCGCGGCTATCTGCCCATCGACGGCATCGCCGCCTATGACGGCGCCGTCAAGAACCTGGTGTTCGGCGCCGACAGCGAGCCCGTCAAGAGCGGCCGCGTCGCCACCATCCAGGCGCTGGGCGGCACCGGCGGCCTGAAGGTGGGCGCGGACTTCCTCAAGAAGATCAACCCCGTCGCCAAGGTGCTGATCAGCGACCCGAGCTGGGAAAACCACCGCGCGCTGTTCACCAGCGCCGGCTTTGTGGTCGAGGCCTACCCCTACTACGACGCGGCCAAGCGCGGCATCAACTTCGAAGGCTTCATCGGCGCGCTGCGCGCGGCCGAGGCAGGCACCGTCGTCGTGCTGCACGCCTGCTGCCACAACCCGACCGGCTACGACATCACGCCCGAGCAATGGGACCTGGTGATTGCCGCCGTCAAGGAACGCCAGCTGGTTGCCTTCCTGGACATGGCCTACCAGGGCTTTGGCTACGGCATCGCCGAAGACGGCGCGGTCATCGGCAAGTTCGTGGCCGCGGGCCTGACCTTCCTGGTCTCGACCTCGTTCTCCAAGAGCTTCAGCCTGTACGGCGAACGTGTGGGCGCCCTGTCGGTGCTGGCCCAGGACAAGGCCGAGGCCGACCGCGTGCTCAGCCAGCTCACGATCGCCATCCGCACCAACTACAGCAACCCGCCCACGCACGGCGCGACCGTGGTGGCCACGGTGCTGAACACGCCCGAACTGCGCGCCCTGTGGGAGCGTGAACTGGCTGAAATGCGCGAACGCATCAAGGCCATGCGCCAGAAGCTGGTCGACGGCCTGAAGGCCGCCGGCGTGGCCCAGGACGTGAGCTTCATCACCACGCAGATCGGCATGTTCAGCTACTCGGGCCTGTCCAAGGAGCAGATGGTGCGCCTGCGCGGCGAGTTCGGCGTCTACGGCACGGACACCGGCCGCATGTGTGTGGCCGCGCTCAACAGCAAGAACATCGACTACGTCTGCGCGGCCATCGCCAAGGTGCTCTGATGGAACTGCATACCTGGCTGGCCTACGCGGCCGCCTGCGTGCTCATCGCGGTCTCGCCCGGCTCGGGCGCGGTGCTGTGCATGAGCCACGGCCTGTCCTACGGTTTTCGCGCCTCGCGCGCGACCATCGCGGGGCTGGAGATCGGCCTGGTGCTCATCCTGCTGATCGCCGGCGCGGGCGTGGGCTCGCTGCTGATCGCGTCCGAAACGGCCTTCTGGCTGGTCAAGCTCGTGGGGGCCGGCTACCTGATCTACCTCGGTTTTTCGCAATGGCGCTCGCGCCAGGGCCTGGCCGGGCTTGAGCAGGCGGACCGCTCGGCCTTGCGGCCGTCCTTGCGCAAACGCGTGGCGACCGGCTTTCTGACCAACGCGACCAACCCCAAGGGCATTCTGTTCATGGTGGCCGTGCTGCCGCAGTTCATCAGTCCGAGCCAGCCGTTGGCCGCGCAACTGCTGATCCTGGCGGCCACGATGGTGGCGATCGACTCCATCGTCATGGCCGGCTACGTCTACGGCGCCAGCGCCTTCAGCCGCTTCATGACCGGCGCACGGGCCATCCGGGTGCAGAACCGGGTCTTTGGCGGCCTGCTCATGGGCGTGGGTGCCGGGCTGCTGTTCGTCAAGAAGGCCCCCTGACGCCACGCAAGACCCGATCGCCTCGAAAAAGCCCCCCCCCCCCCCCCCCCCCCCCCCCCCCCCCCCCCCCCCCCCCCCCCCCCCCCCCCCTCTCCCCCCCCCCCCCCCCCCCCCCCCCGCCCGCCCCCCCCCCACCCCCCCCGCCCCGCCGCCCCCCGCCCCCCCCCCCCCACCCCCCGCCCCCTCTATATGCTTTCGCGCCCTCTCCCCCCTACCAACAT
>WNDQ01000038.1 GCA_009912175.1 Paracidovorax wautersii
TTGTACAACCAGCAACTGCCGCAGTCAGCGCTGGGCAGCAAGACGCCCATGCAGGCCATGAAGAACTGGTATCAGACTCACCCGCATCTGTTCCATAAGCGGCTATATGATCGTCCGGGATGCGACAGCTAGAGTCGCGCTGCGTTTTCTGTTGCGGCGCCGCTTCCAAGCCCCTGTGCCTGGCTGAGGGCGCATTTTTCTGGATGCACCGTGTCGCTCGTCCTGTCGGATTCCTTCTCGTCCCTGCCCGCCGCCGCGTCGCTGACACGCGCCGAGGCCGTGCGCACACCCGCGCCGCGCGCCGCACGTGGCTCGCTCGGCCGCCGCCTGCTGGCGGTGTTCCTGGCCGTGCTGGCGCTCAACGGCGTGGGCTCGGCCATCGGCATGCTGGCGCTGGCGCGCATCGGGGCCTCGGCCTCGGCCATGGCCATGGCCGAGCAGCGTGTGGCGACCGAACGCCGGGTGGCCGATGCCTACCGGCTGCAGGCGCTCAACGCCGAACGTTACAAGGCCGTGGCGCTGAGTTCCGAGCCCGAGGTGGGCGAGGCGCTGGGCGTCGACATTGCCCGCACACGCGAACAGTACGACGGCCTGCTGGACGAACTGGACGGCCGGCTCGACGCCGCCGACCGCGACCGGCTGGCTACCGTGCGCCAGGCCGGACAGGACTTCCTGAAGGCCAGCCAGGAACTGGTGCAGGCGCGTGAGTTCGGTCTGACCACCCGCATCCGCCAGGTCTATGACGAGCGTTTCACGCCCGCCTCGCGCCAGTTGCTGGGAGCGCTGGAGGCGCTGTCGCATTCGCAACGCCTGGCCATCGACGCGGGCGCGGCCGAGGTCGCGGCCTTGCAGCGCAGCGGCCGGGTGGCGCTGCTGGCGTTTGGCCTGCTGTCGCTGGCCGTGGGGCTGTTGCTGGCGCTGTGGCTGGTGCGCGGCATCACGCGGCCGATTGCCGCCGCCGGCGCCACGGCCGACCGTGTGGCCGGCCTGGACCTGCGCCAGGACATCGCCGGCCATGACCGCGACGAGACCGGCCGCCTGCTGGCCTCGCTGGCCGCCATGCAGGCGGCGCTGCGCCAGCATGTGAGCGAAGCGTCGTCCGACATCGCCAGCGGCAATGCCGACCTGTCCGGCCGCACCGAAGAAACCTCGGCGCGGCTGCAGGAAACCGCCGCCGCGCTGGAACACGTCACGCAGCGTGTGGCCGCCTCGGCCGAATCGGCCGAGCGCACCGGCGCGCTGGCCGACGAGGCCGCGCAGGTCGCGCGCGACGGCGACGCGGTGGTGGGCGAGGTCACGCGCATCATGGACCAGATGGCCGAAGGCGCGCGCCGCATTGCCGACATCACGGGCGCGATCGACGCCATCGCGTTTCAGACCAACATCCTCGCGCTCAACGCGGCCGTGGAGTCCGCGCGTGCCGGCGAGGCCGGTCGTGGCTTCGCCGTGGTCGCGGCCGAGGTGCGCACGCTGGCCACACGTTCGGCCGAGGCCGCGCGCGAGATCAAGGCGCTGGCCCAGGCGTCGGTCCAGCAGGTGCAGGCCGGCACGGGCCTGACGCGGCGGGCCGGCCAGACCATGCGCCATATGGTCGAGGCCAGTGAACGCACCGTGCACACGCTGGGCGAGATTCGCGGCCACGCGCAGTCGCACAACGCCGACATCGCCGATATTCACGCCGCCATGGCGCGGCTGGGCGAGATGACCGAGCAGAACGCCGCGCTGGTCGAGCAGTCGGCGGCCGCCACGGCCAGCCTGCACGGGCAGGCGCGCGAACTGGCCGACCTGGTCGGCCGTTTCGCGCTGCCCGAGGCGGGGGACGATGGCGATCACGCCCCCGGCTCCGCGCGCCTCAGATGGACTTGATCGGCACATAGACCTCGCCGCCCGTGCGCTTGAACTCCTGCGACTTCGCGTCCATGCCGGTGCGCAGCGCCTCGTCGTCGGCCACGCCCAGGTTGGCGGCGTAGTCGCGCACCTCCTGCGTGATCTTCATCGAACAGAACTTGGGGCCGCACATCGAGCAGAAGTGCGCCACCTTGGCGCTGTCCTTGGGCAGGGTCTCGTCGTGGAATTCGCGCGCGGTGTCGGGGTCCAGGCTGAGGTTGAACTGGTCTTCCCAGCGGAACTCGAAACGCGCCGTGGACAGCGCGTCGTCACGCGCTCGCGCGCCCGGGTGGCCCTTGGCGACGTCGGCCGCGTGCGCGGCGATCTTGTAGGCGATGATGCCGGCCTTGACGTCGTCGCGATTGGGCAGGCCCAGGTGCTCCTTGGGTGTGACGTAGCACAGCATGGCCGTGCCCATCCAGCCGATCATGGCCGCGCCGATGGCGCTGGCGATGTGGTCGTAGCCGGGCGAGATGTCCACGGTCAGCGGGCCCAGCGTGTAGAAGGGCGCTTCGTGGCAGTGCTTGAGCTGCTCGGTCATGTTGGCCTGGATCAGGTGCAGGGGCACGTGGCCGGGGCCTTCGATCATGGTCTGCACGTCGTGTTTCCAGGCGACCTGCGTCAGCTCGCCCAGCGTGCGCAGCTCGGCGAACTGGGCTTCGTCGTTGGCGTCGGCCGCGCAGCCGGGGCGCAGGCCGTCGCCCAGCGAGAAGCTCACGTCATACGCCTTCATGATGTCGCAGATGTCCTCGAAGTGCTCGTACAGAAAGCTCTCCTTGTGGTGGGCGATGCACCACTTGGCCATGATGGAGTCGCCGCGCGAGACGATGCCCGTGACGCGGTTGGCCGTCAGCGGCACGAAGGGCAGGCGGATGCCGGCGTGGATGGTGAAGTAGTCCACGCCCTGCTCGGCCTGCTCGATCAGCGTGTCGCGGAAGATCTCCCAGGTCAGGTCCTCGGCAATGCCGCCGACTTTTTCGAGCGCCTGGTAGATCGGCACCGTGCCGATGGGCGCCGGGCTGTTGCGTACGATCCAGTCACGCGTGGTGTGGATGTTGCGGCCGGTCGACAGGTCCATCACGTTGTCGGCGCCCCAGCGCAGCGCCCAGACCAGTTTCTCGACCTCTTCCTCGATGCTGGAGGTGACGGCCGAGTTGCCGATGTTGGCGTTGATCTTGACCAGGAAGTTGCGCCCGATGGCCATGGGCTCGACTTCGGGGTGGTTGATGTTGGCCGGGATGATGGCGCGGCCGCGCGCGACTTCCTGGCGCACGAACTCGGGCGTGATGATGCCGCGCCGCGCGTAGTGCATCTGCGTGACGTTGGCACCGGCCTTGGCACGGCGCGGCGTGCGCTGCAGCGCGGCGGCCTCGCGGCGCAGGGTGTCGATGTGCTCCTGCGCGCGCACCTCGTTCTTGACGCCATCGTCCAGCGCCTGGCGCACGCGGCCTTCGTAGGTTTCGGTGTCGCCGCGTGCCTCGATCCAGGGGCTGCGCACCGAGGGCAGGCCGCTGCGCACGTCGATCTTGGCGGTGGGGTCGGTGTAGGGGCCGGAGGTGTCGTAGACCGTCACGGTCTCGCCGTTGGTGAGCTGGATGTGGCGCATCGGCACGCGGATGTCCGGGTGCAGCGTGCCGGGCTCATAGGCCTTGTGCGAGGCGGGCAGCGGCTGGCACGAGGCGGCCAGGCGTTCTGCAAAGCGGATGGGGTCGAGTTTGTCGGGGGCGTTCATGCGGGTCTCCTGCGTCTGGTGGACAACAAAACACGCTCCGGACCAGATGCCCCGCGCCGCCGCCGGTGCCACGGCCCTGGGGCGCGCCCGGGCGATGGAATCGGCAGGGACCGTGCGCTTCATGTCGCCAGCCCGGAGGCCGGCCGCATGCGCGCCGCGATCGATGACAGACAGGTACAGCTCTTCTTCCGCCGGTATTAACCGGATCAAGTTCTCGGGTTTGGTGTGGTTTCCACCATCTCAGCCTGGGGCACCCCGGAGCAAGGGGCAGTATAGAGCGTGTTATGCACTTTTTCCACGCCCGCGTTGGGCCCAGAAAGGGTCAATCGCAAGGCGCGGCTTGCCGCCAAGGCCGGGGCCATGGCAAAAGACGCAACGCCGCGAGTGGCCGTTTCTGGTCCCAACCCTTCGGGCAAGCCATGAGAAAGCCCGTCTGCGGCGTTGCAGGTCGCTTGTGGTGCAACACACCACCGCGCGTCCTGCGCCTTGCATCCGGGCTTTCTCATGACTTGCGCGGGCATGGAAAAAGTGCATGACACGCTCTAGGCCGGGCATGGCCGGCGCCCAAGCGGCGGGCGATGCTTGAGCGCGGCGTTGGGGTAAGGCGAAATTGGGGAGGCCACGGCACGCGGCTCCTGGGGAAACCGGCGCATCGGGACTAAAAAACACGAAAACTATGCATGAATGGAATGGGGTGATGCGCCGTTGTTATATGATCGCCTCCCCAGGACCCCGCAACAGACGGGGCCGACGCGGCCGGACCATGCCAGAAGGCGTGTCCGTCGCTCCACGATGACAACAAGAAATAAGCGGCGCTGCCCCCAGTGCCGCGTGTGTGTGTCTTGCCTGCCGCGTGCGTTTGCGCGCCTGCGGCCCGCCGTGGAGAGTGCCTTGGAATCGACCGACTTTGATCCCCCCGTGGGCCCGCAGGCCGCGCCTGCGCTGGGCCTTTATGACCCCGCGCTCGATTCGGACAGTTGTGGCGTGGGTTTCGTCACGCGCAAGGACGGCGTGCAGACGCACGAAGTGCTGCAGCTGGCGCACGAGGCGCTGTGCACCGTGCCGCACCGCGGCGGCATGTCGGCCGAAGGCGTGGGCGACGGCGCGGACGTCAACGTCGACCTGTCGCTGGCCTTTTTCCGCAAGATCACCGGCCAGCCGCTGGAGGCCGGTCGTTTTGGCGTCGGCAACTTCTTTGTGCCGCGTGATGCCGCCCGGCGTGCCAGTGCCCAGGCCTGGGTTGACGAGGTGCTGGCCAGCCACGGCCTGCCCGTGCTGCTCCAGCGCGAGATGCCGCTGAACCCTGCGGCCGCGCGGCCGGCGGCGCAGAAGGTGCAGTTGCCCATCGTGCAGTGGATCTTCGGCGCGCCCGAGGGCGTGGCCGAGCAGGCCGAGTTCGAGCGGCACATCTACCGCGCGCTGCTGGCCATCGAAGCCCGCGCTTTCACCGATGCCGAGCTGGGCGGCCTTTACCCGCTGTCCATGTCCTCGCGCACGCAGGTGTTCAAGGCACGGCTCAACTCCAACGAAGTCATCCCGTACTTCAAAGACTTGATGGACCCCGACCACGCCGTGCGCGATCTGTTCTTTCACACGCGTTTTTCGACCAACACCGACCCGCACACCACCATGGCGCAGCCGTTCCGGCTGATGGCGCACAACGGCGAGCTCAACACCGACCGCAAGAACCGCATTGCGGAGGACGCGCTGGCCAAGGCACGCGGCAAAACCATCGTGCGGCCCAAGGGACAGTCCGACAGCGCGCGGCTGGACCAGACGCTGCACAGCCGCCTGATGGACGACGGGCTGGACTTGATCGAGGCGGCCGTCTCGATGATGCCGCTGGCCTGGGAAAACGACGAGACGCTATCGCCCGCCGTGCGCGCCATGCTCGAATATTTTTCGCTCTACGAGGAAAAGAACGACGGCCCGGCCGCCTTCATCTTCGGCAACGGCCAGGTGATCGGCGCGCGGCTGGACCGCCTGGGCCTGCGCCCGCTGCGCTCGGTGGAAACGGCCGAGTACCTGGGCGCCATGTCCGAAGCCGGCCAGATCGCTTTCGCGCCTGAATCCGTGCTGCGCCGTGGCCGCATCGAGGCCGGCGGCATGCTGTACTTCGACCACCGCGAAGGGCGCAGCTACAGCACGGCCGAGGCGCTGGAAACACTGGCCGCGCAGAAGGACTACCCGGCGCTGCTGGCGGCCGCACGCGTGGACCTGCAGGCGCTGCCGCAGATCGCCCCCGAGCTGCAAGGATCGCCGCTGCGCTACGGCGGCGACCTGGGCCGCTACGCACGCTTCGTGGCGTACTACTACAGCCAGGAGAGCTTCAAGTTCATGATGGACCCGATGCTCGCCAGCGGCGCCGAGAAGGTCTCCGCCATGGGCTACGGCAATGCCATCAATGCGCTGTCGGACCAAGAGGGCGGCGTCGCGCACTACTTCTCGCAGCGTTTCGCGCAGGTGACGAATCCGCCGCTGGACTCCATCCGCGAGGCCGACGGCATGACGCTGCGTGTGGCGCTGGGCGCCAAGCCGCACCTGGGCCGCAACAAGGGCCGGCAGATCGTCGTGCCCAGCCCCATCCTCACGCACCTGGACATGCTGCGCCTGCGCGAGCAGGCGGTGGCGCCTTATCGGCGTTTCGAGATGCTGTACACACCGGTCGCCGGCAGCGACGCGGCCAGCCGCACGGCCAACGCCCGCGCGCTGGAGCAGGCCATCGACGCGCTGGCCGATGCGGTGGTCCAGTTCGCGCGCACGCACGGCGGCATTGCCGTCGTCACCGACCGCCACGTGTCGTCCACACGCGCGGCCATGCCCATGCTGATCGTCGTCTCGGCCATCAACCAGCGGCTGGTGGCCGAGGGCCTGCGGCTGGACGTGTCGCTGGTGGTGGAAAGCGGCCAGATCGTGTCGTCGCACCACATCGCGGCCACGTTGGGTTTTGGCGCGTCCGCCATCTACCCGCTGGGTGTTCAGATGCGCGCCGAGGAAAAGTTTGGCGAGGGCGAGGACGGCAACAAGGCCTTCAAACGTTACGCCAAGGCGGCCGAGAAGGCGCTGATGAAGACCATGGGCAAGGTCGGCCTGTGCACGGTCGAGAGCTACACCTGCGGCGAGTTCTTCGAGCCCAACTTTCTCGACACCCGCGACCCGGTGCTGCGCAAGTATTTCCCCAACCTGCGCACGCCCGTGGGCGGCGCACGTTTTGACAATATCGCGCAGATGGCGGCCGACTGGCATGCCAGCGCGCTCAAGGTCCAGGCCGAGGCCGACGTGCCGCTGCTGGGCCTGTTCAAGGAGCGTTCCGAAGGCGCGGGCCATTCCTACGGCACCACGGCGGTGCGTGGTTTTGTCGACATGACCGAGCGCCCCATCCAGTTCGCCGACAAGCCGCGCGAGGACGACGAGTTCCTGCGCCTGCTCACGCTGGCGCGACTCGACGACGCCTTTGCGCTCAAGCCCACGGCCTACGCGGCCAGCAGCTTCGAACGCATTCCGAACGCGGTGATCGACGCCTTTGCCATCACGCCGGCCTACCGCGAGTTCTCGCGCCTGATGCTGGCCGAGCGCAAACGCCGGCCGGCCGCGCTGCGCGACATCCTGGCCTTTCCCGCTGACTTGACGCACGTCGACAGCGCGGGCGAGTTTGGCCGCAAGCTCGGCCGCTACGCCTTGCGCAATAACGGCTTTGCGGTGCGCGGGCTGGCCTGCGAAACCGTGGGCGAGGCGACCGAGGCGGGTGGGCGCTTCACACTGCGCCTGACCGATGCGGTGGAGGGCCTGAAGGACGAGGCCACACGCTTGGCCGCGCTGGCGCAGGCGCTGGCCGAACGTTTTGGCGGCGACATCGACGCCACCGAGGTCAGCGGCGGCGCCCTGCACGTGGCCGCGCACGGCGCGGCGGCCGACTACCTGTCGCGCCTGTTCGCCGCCCCGCGCAGCATCGACGTGGCCAAGGTCCAGCCCGCCAGCGAGATCACACGCACCTTCGCCTCCGGCGCCATGAGCCACGGCGCGCTGGTCGCCCCCGCGCACGAGGCGGTCGCGCACGGCACCAACATGGTGGGCGGCATGAGCAACTGCGGCGAGGGCGGCGAGCATTACTCGCGCCACGGCACCATTCGTGCCTCGCGCATCAAGCAACTCGCGTCGGGCCGCTTCGGCGTGTGGGCCGGCTACCTGGCCGACCCAATGCTCGAAGAGTTGGAAATCAAGATCGGCCAGGGCGCCAAGCCGGGCGAGGGCGGCCAGTTGCCCGCGCCCAAGGTCACGGTCGAGATCGCGGCCGCGCGCGGCGGCACGCCCGGTGTCGAGCTGGTCTCGCCGCCGCCGCACCACGACACCTATTCCATTGAAGACCTGGCCCAGCTCATCCACGACTGCAAGGCGGCGCGCGTGCGTGTGATCGTCAAGCTGGTGTCGTCCGAAGGCATCGGCACCATTGCCGTGGGCGTGGCCAAGGCGGGTGCCGACGTCATCAACGTGGCCGGCAACACGGGCGGAACGGGCGCGGCCTCGGTCACCAGCCTGAAGTACACCGGCCGCGTGGCCGAGATCGGCATCGCCGAGGTGCACCAGGCGCTGTGCGCCAACGGCCTGCGCGACAAGGTGCTGCTGCGCTGCTCGGGTGCGCAGCAGACTGGCAGTGACGTGGTCAAGTCGGCACTGCTGGGCGGCGACAGCTTCGAGTTCGGCACCACGGCGCTGATGATGCTCAAGTGCGTGATGGCCAAGAACTGCAACGTCAAATGCCCGGCGGGCCTGACCACCAATGCCGAAGCCTTTGACGGCGACCCGCGCCAGCTCGCGCAGTACTTCCTGAACGTGGCGCACGAGGTGCGCGAGATCCTGGCGCGCATCGGCCTGACGTCGCTGCGCGAGGCGCGCGGCCGCGCCGACCTGCTACACCTGATGGCACACGCGCACGAGGTCGGCCAGCTCGATCTGCGTGCCATGCTGACCGTGGTGCCCGAGGTCAGGATCGCCGATCCGGTCTATCTGGAAAAGGACTACACGCTAGACGAGTCGTGGGTCGCGCCGCTGCGCCAGGCCCTGGTCGTGGCGCGTGCCGAGCGCGTCGATCTGGGCGGGGGCGATCTGGTGCTCAACAACCGCTGCAAGAGCGTGGGCGGGCAACTGGCCATCGACATCGAACGCCTGCTCAACCACGAGCTGTCCGACGCCGAACTGGCCGCCATGCCCGCTGTGCTGCGCGACGACCGGGGCCGCCGTTACCTGCAGGGCGGCGCGGTGGCGATTGCCACGCAGGGCGCGGCCGGCCAGTCCTACGGCGCGTTCTGCAACGACGGCATGCGCCTGCGCCACAGCGGTACCTGCAACGACGGCGTGGGCAAGAGCCAGTGCGGCGGCGAGTTGATCGTGGTCTCGCCCGGCGGCGGCTCGCCCGAGCCGGGCGGCAACGTGCTGATCGGCAACTTTGCGCTGTTTGGTGCCACGGGTGGTCGCCTGTTCGTGCAGGGCCAGGCCGGCGACCGCTTTGCCGTGCGCAACTCGGGCGCCACGGCCGTGGTCGAGGGTGTGGGCGATTTCTGCTGCGAGTACATGACCAACGGCGCGGTGCTCAACCTCGGCGCCTTCGGCAAGGGTTTTGGCAACGGCATGAGCGGCGGCTTTGCCTACCAGTACGACCCCTATGGAACGCTGGCGCAGCACGCGGCGGGCGACTCGGTGCTGTTCGGCTCGATCGCCGATGACGACGAGATGGCGCGGGTGCACGCGCAGGCCGTGCAGCAGTTGCTGCAGTGGCACGTCGAGGCCACGGGTTCGCCGCGCGCAGCCTGGCTGCTGGCCCACTGGGAGGCCGAGCGCGCGCACTTCGTCTACGTCATGCCGCGCGCGCTGCTGCTCTACCAGGACGCGGGCGCCATCCTGGGCGCCAAGCCGCGCAAGGACTTGTTGGAAGAGCTGTCCGCCGCCCTGGCCACGCACCAGGTCGCCAAGTTCAAGCGCGCCTGGCGCGACGGCCAGCCCATTGCGCAGGGCCGGGTGCCGGCCTACGGCGAGACCGACACGGCCGAGATGCTGGTGCTGCTCAACAACTACACGGTGCTCAGCAGCGCGCAGCAACTGGCGCTGGCCCGCCTGCCCAAGGGCACGCAGGCGCAGGACGCCGCCGCGCAGAAGGCCGTGCGCAACCTGATCATGACGGAGGACTTCGCGCTCATGAGCCGGCTGCAGCGCCACGCGCGCGCGGCCATCGAGCACTACGGCGACGCGCAACTGGCCGCGCTGATCGCCGCCAAACGCCTGGCCGACTACAAGGCTGCGCTGGCCCAGCGCAACATCCGCGCGATCGATGCGCCGGCCACCTACGGCTGGATCCTGGACCAGGACCGCCACAACGTGGCAGCGCTCGGCCGCCTGCCCGATTTCGAATCGCTGTTCGCGCGCGCCGCGCTGCCCGACCTGGCGGTGGCCGTCGGCAAGCTCTGAGTTCAAAAGAAAAGAAACGACATGCCATGAAGGTTCCCTACATTCCCGAAGACGCGCCGTTCAGCGCCGACCAGAAGTCCTGGCTGGCCGGTTTCCTGGCGGGCCTGCATTCGCGCCTGCTGGTGCTCGAAGGCAGCGGCCAGCAAGCCGCAGGCGCGGGCCCGGCCACGGCCGCGCAGATCCACATCCTGTACGGCTCGCAGACCGGAAACGCCGAGGCGCTGGCCCAAGGCGCCGCAGCCGCCGCGCGCGCGCAAGGCCTGGCGCCCGTGGTGCAGGCGCTGGGCGAGGTCGACCTGGCGGTTTTTGCCGCCATGCGCCACGTGCTGGTCATCACCTCGACCTACGGCGAAGGCGAGATGCCCGACAACGCGCAGCTGTTCTGGGAGGCTTTGTCCGCCGGCACCGCGCCGCGCCTGGACGCCATGCGGTTTGCCGTGCTGGCCATTGGCGACACCGGCTACGACGGCTTCTGCCAGGCCGGCAAGCTCATCGACATGCGGCTGGAGCAACTGGGCGCGCAGCGCCTGGCCGATCGCATCGACTGTGATGTGGAATACGAGGACGCTGCCAACGCCTGGATCGCGGGCGCGTTGCCCCAATTCGCCAGCAGTGCGGGCGGCGTGGCCGGTGCTCCCGCTGGTGCCGCCGCAGCACCAGCCCCGTTGGCCGTGCCCGGCAGCAGCCGCAAACATCCCTATGCCGCCGCGCTGGCGGCCAACCGGCGCCTGTCGAGCGAGGTGTCGGGCAAGGACATCCGCCATTTCGAATTCGACCTGGAAGGCAGCGGCCTGCAGTACGAGGCGGGCGACGCGCTGGGGGTCGTCCCCGTCAACGATCCGCAACTCGTTGGCCAACTGCTGGCGCGCCTGAATGTTGCCTACGACACGCCGGCGCCCGGCCACGACCGTTGCCTGGGCGACTTGCTCACGCACCAGTTCGAGATCGTCACGCCGCCGCGCAAGCTGGTGGACTTCATCGGCCAGAACACGGCCAATGAAGAGCTTCGCCACATCCTGCAGCACGACGACAAGGACACGCTCGACGCCTGGCTGTGGGGCAAGGACGTGCTCGACCTGCTGCTGCTCGACCCGGCGCGCCCGGTCGGCGTGCAGGAGTTGCTGGCGCTGCTGCGGCCGTTGCAGCACCGCGCCTATTCGATCTCGTCGAGCCAGAAGGCGCACGGCGACCAAGTCCACCTGACGATTGCCGCCGTGCGCTACACCAGCGCCGGCCGCGCGCGCGGTGGCGTGTGCTCGACCTACCTGGCCGACCGTGTCGGGCGCGGCGAAAAACCCGGCATCTTCGTCTCGCCCAACAAGGCCTTCCGTGTGCCGGCCCAGGGCGACGCGCCGCTCATCATGGTCGGCCCTGGCACCGGCATCGCGCCCTTCCGCGCCTTTCTGCAAGAGCGGCAAGCCACGGGTGCCCAGGGCCGGAACTGGCTGTTCTTTGGCGACCAGCATCGCGCGCACGACTTCATCTACGCGGACGAGCTGACCCGCTGGCACGCCGACGGCCACCTGAGTCGCCTGGACCTGGCCTTCTCGCGCGACCAGGCCGAGAAGATCTACGTCCAGACCCGCATGCGCGAACACGGCGCCGAGCTTTACGCCTGGCTGCAGGACGGCGGCCACTTCTATGTCTGCGGCGACGCCACCCGCATGGCCCGGGACGTGGACGAGGCGCTGCACCACGTCATTGCCGAGCACGGCGGCACCTCGGCGGAAAAGGCGGCCGACTACGTCAACCAGCTCAAGAAAGACAAACGTTACCTGCGCGACGTGTATTGATTGAGCCCGCGACCGTCCGTCGGGCGCCGCTTGAGCGGGAGTGGGTGGGGTGATAACATTCGTTATAACTTCACCCGGAGAATCACCATGAAGCTCAAGATCACCACCATCGGCAACTCGGCCGGCGTCATCCTGCCCAAGGAACTGCTGGCGCGCCTGCGCCTTGAAAAAGGCGACGAGCTATACGCACTGGAAACCCCCGACGGCATCAAGCTGATCACCTACGACCCGACCCTGGCCGAGCAGATGGCGGTGGCCGAGCAGGTGATGCGGGAGGATCGCCAGGTCTTGCGCAAGCTGGCGCAGTAGGGGGCGGCATGATCATCTGGATCAGCAGAACGCTCGCCTTGGCCATCCACGACCGCCAATTGGCCGAGCACGGCGGCGGTAGCGGGGTACGCGATGACGCCTTGCTCGACTCGGCGCTGGCCCGGCCGCAGCAGCGGCATGCCTATGGCGACCCGCCACCGGACCTGGCCGACCTGGCCGCCAGCCTGGCTTATGGCCTGGCACGCAACCATCCCTTCGTGGACGGCAACAAACGGACAGCGCATGTCTGCTACCGCGTGTTTCTGAAGCTCAACGATTGCGAACTGGTCGCGAGCGACGAGGAAAAATACGTCGCCATGCTGGGCCTGGCCGAAGGCAGCGTGGCCGAAGCCGAGTTCGCCGACTGGCTGCGCGCGCGCATCGTCACACTCACGCCGGGCCAGGTGCAGGAAGCACCGGCGCGCTACGCCCGCTGAGGAGGTTTGGCGCTGTGCCCGTCGGCGCAGCGCTGGATTTCGACGGTGAGGTGCCTGAGTTCGCTGTGTACTGCCAGCCGGTGGCGCACGTCGTTGGGCTGCAGCGCGGCATCGTGCGTCACCAGGGTCAAGGCGCTGGCATAGGCCTCACGCCCGACGCGCCAGACATGCAGGTCGGCCACGCGGGTGTGCGAACTGGCGAAGGCGGCTTCGATGTCGTGGCGGATCTCGCCGGCCAGCGGATGGTCCATTTCGCGGTCGAGCAGCACGCGCGTGGTCTGCGCCAGCAGGCCCTTGGCCCACCAGGCCACGAGTGCCGCACCGGCGATGCCCATGAACGGATCGAGCCAGTCCCAGCCGTAGAGCCAGCCGCCCAGCAGGGCGACGATTGCCAGCACCGACGTGGCGGCATCGGCCACCACGTGCAGGTAGGCCGAGCGCAGGTTGAGATCGCCGTGGGCAGGGTCATGGCCGTGTGCGTGAGCATGCCCATGGCCGACCGGATGCGCATGCCCGTGGTGGTCGTGGTGACCATGGCCATGCGACAGCAGCCGCGCGCAGACGAGGTTGACCAGCAGGCCGAGCCCCGCGACCGCGATGGCTTCCCGGTAGTGGATGGGCGCGGGTGTCCACAGGCGTTCGATGGATGCGGCCACCATCAGCACGGCCACGCCGATCAGGAACAGGGCGCTGGCAAAACCCGCCAGCACCTCGATCTTCCAGGTGCCGAAGGCAAAGCGTGGGTCGCGGGCATAACGGCGTGCGGCGGTATAGGCGAAGGCGCTCAGACCGAGGGCGACGGCGTGTGAGCTCATGTGCCAGCCATCGGCCAGCAGCGCCATGGAGTTGAACCACCACCCCGCGCCGATTTCGAGCAGCATCGCGGCGGCGGTGATCCACATGACCAGCCGCGTGCCCCGTGCGCCGGCGGGGTTGCCCTGGTCGAACTGGTGGCTGTGCTGCCAGCGTGCGAGGTCGTGGGTGTGCATGGGCGTTTTTCTGAAGAGATTCTTCGCCCGGATTCTGTCGCGCCCCGCGCTGTTTGGCGCGATGGCCGTGGCGGCGTCGGGGGTTTGCGAACCGATTCTCAGCCGCCGAACAGATCCTGGCCGCCAGCGTTGGCCGACTGCGGCGCGGCCACGCCCAGATGACGGTAGGCCGCCAGCGTGGCGATGCGCCCGCGCGGGGTGCGCTGCAGGTAGCCCTGCTGAATCAGGTAGGGCTCGATCACGTCCTCGATGGTGCCGGACTCTTCGCCGATCGAGGCGGCGATGTTGTCCAGCCCCACCGGCCCGCCGTCGAACTTGTGGATGACGGCTTCGAGCAGCTTGCGGTCCATGACGTCAAAGCCCTGCGGGTCGACGTCGAGCATGGCCAGCGCGCGCTGCGCCATGTCCTGCGTGATGCGGCCGTCGCCCTTGACGTCGGCGTAGTCGCGCACGCGGCGCAGCAGGCGGTTGGCGATGCGTGGCGTGCCGCGTGAGCGGCGTGCGATCTCGACGGCGCCCTCGTCCTCGATGGGCGCGCCCAGCAGGCCGGCGCTGCGCCGCACGATGGAAGCGAGTTCGGTGGCGGTGTAGAACTCCAGCCGCGCGACGATGCCGAAGCGGTCGCGCAGCGGGTTGGTCAGCATGCCCGCGCGTGTGGTCGCGCCCACCAGCGTGAAGGGCTGCAGGTCCAGCTTGATGCTGCGTGCGGCCGGGCCCTCGCCGATCATGATGTCGATCTGGTAGTCCTCCAGCGCGGGGTAGAGGATTTCCTCGACGACCGGGCTCAGGCGGTGGATCTCGTCGATGAAGAGCACGTCGTTCTTCTCAAGGTTGGTCAGCAGCGCCGCCAGGTCCTTGGGTTTTTCGAGCACGGGGCCGCTGGTCTGGCGCAGGTTGACGCCTAGCTCGGCCGCGATGATGTGGCTCAGCGTGGTCTTGCCCAGCCCGGGCGGGCCGAACAGCAGCACGTGGTCGAGCGCCTCGGCGCGTTTGTTGGCCGCGCCGATGAAGATCTCCAGCTGCTCGCGCACCTTGGCCTGGCCCACGTAGTCGTCCAGCAGCTTGGGGCGCAGCGCGCGTTCGAGCGCTTCCTCGTTGGGGGAAGCGGGCGCGGCCGAGACCACGCGCGGCGGCGGGACGGCGAAATCATCGGTCTGGATGGACATGCGAGCAAAAGGCCAGGGCGGATCGGCGAGCGAAGGGCTGGAAATAAAAACAGCGTCGGACGCCATTGTGCCGACTCCGGATCGCGGGCGTCAAAAGCCATGCGGTGCGGCGCCGTTGCGGGGCAGGGAAAACACCAGATTGCTACACAAAATAATAATTATGGACAATAACTAATAAATCGCATCGACCGCGTCATGTGCCGCGCGCGCCGGCCGGTTTCCCGTTTCACCCGAAGGACAGCCATGAGCACCGAACGTACCGAAGAACAGACCGTCGCCTACACCGTGGAGAACCGCGTCGCGTGGGTGCGGTTCAACCGCCCCGAAAAACGCAATGCCATGAGCCCCGCGCTCAACCGCCAGATGACGCGCGTGCTCGACGAACTGGAGTTCCGCGACGACGTGGGCGTGCTGGTGCTCAGCGGCGAGGGCACGGCTTGGACCGCCGGCATGGACCTCAAGGAGTATTTCCGCGAGACCGAGGCCAAGGGCCTGGGTGGCACGCGCCAGGCGCAGCGCGAGAGCTACGGCTGGTGGCGCCGCCTGCGCTGGTACCAGAAGCCCACCATCGCCATGGTCAATGGCTGGTGTTTTGGCGGCGGTTACGGCCCGCTGTTTGCGTGCGACCTGGCGTTCGCCGCTGACGAGGCCCAGTTCGGCCTGTCGGAGATCAACTGGGGCATCCTGCCCGGGGGTGGCGCCTCCAAGGTGGCGGCCGAGCTGTTGTCGTTCCGCCGCGCGATGTACCACGCGATGATGGGCGAGAACGTCGACGGCAAGACCGCCGCCGAATGGGGTCTGGTCAACGAATCGCTGCCGGCCGACCGGCTGCAGGCGCGCGTGGCCGAGGTCGCCAAGGTGCTGCTGCAGAAGAACCCGGTCGCGCTCAAGGCCACCAAGGACGCCGTGCGCCGCGTGCGCGAGATGAGCTACGACAACGCCGAGGATTTCCTGGTGCGCGCCCAGGAAGCGGCCAACAGTTTCGACAACGAAGGCCGCAAGGAAGGCATCCGCCAGTTCATCGACGAGAAGACCTACAAGCCGGGCCTGGGCGCCTACGATCTGGGCAAACAAAAGCCCTGAGCGGCCCGCCACCATGGACGGATGGAGACACACATGACAACAACACTGGCGGCTGCGGCCGCCCGATCCGGCATCGGCCGGCTGCTGCACCCGCGCTCGGTGGCCATCGTCGGTGCCTCGGCCACGCCGGGTGCGCTGGGCGCCTCGGTGCTGGGCAACCTCGAGCGCAACGGCTTTGCCGGCGCGATCCACCTCATCAACCCCAAACGCAGCGAGATCGGCGGGCGCCCCTGCCTGCCATCGGTGGGCGACCTGCCCGAAGGCGTGGACGTGGCCGTGCTCGCCATTCCGCAGCCCTTCGTGCTGGAGACGGTGCGCGCGCTGGCCGCGCGCCAAGTGGGCGCGGCGGTGATCTTCTCGGCCGGCTTTGCCGAAGCCGGTGAAGAAGGCCAGGCGCAGCAGCGCGAGATCGCCCGCATTGCCGCCGAATCCGGCATGGTCATCGAAGGCCCCAACTGCCTGGGCTGCATCAACTACCGCGCGCGTGTGCCGCTGACCTTTGTCGAGGTCGACATTGCCGCGCGCACGGCCGAAACCGTGCGGCCGTCGATCGGCATCGTCTCGCAAAGCGGCGCGATGATGACGGTGCTGTGCACCGTGCTGGGCAGCCGCCAGTTGCCGCTGTCGTATGCCGTGTCCACCGGCAACGAGGCGGCCAGTCATGCCGAGGATTACGTCGACCACCTGGTCGCGGACGAGGCCACGCGCGTGATCGCGCTCATCGTCGAGCAGTTCCGCCAGCCGCAGCGCATTCTGGTGGCGGTGGCGCGGGCACGCGGGCTGGGCAAGCCCGTGGTGCTGCTGCATCCGGGCAAGAGCAGCGCCGCGCGCGAGTCGGCCGCCACCCACACGGGCGCGCTGGCGGGCGACTACGCGCTGATGCGCACCAAGCTGCTGCGCGCCGGCGCCATCTTTGCCGAGACGCTGGAAGAGCTGGGCGACATCGCCGAGATCGCCATCCGCTGCCCCGTGCTGCCGTCGCCCGGCGTGGCCGTGGTGGGCGAGTCGGGCGCGTTCAAGGCGCTGAGCCTGGACCTGGCCGAGGAACTGGGCCTGCCGCTGCCGGTCGCCACCGACGCCGATTCGCCCGCGCTGCGGCAGGCGCTGCCGCCCTTTGTGGGCGTGAGCAATCCGCTGGACCTCACGGCCCAGGGCCTGGTTGATCCGGACCTGTATTTCCGCACGCTCGATGCCTTGTTTGGCGACGCGCGTTTTGCCACGCTCATCGTCGGCCTGATCCAGGGCGACCCGGTGACCAGCACGATCAAGATGCCGCCCGTGCTGCGCGCGGTGCGTGAGCTGCGGCCGGCCAAGCCCGTGATCATTGCCGGGTTGGACGAGGGCGCCCAGGTGCCGCCCGCCTTCATCGCCGAGATGCGTGAACTCGGCATTCCCTATTTCCCCAGCACCGAACGCGCCTTCCGCGCGGTGCAGCGCCTGTGCGCGTTTGCCACGCGTAGCTTTGCGCGCACCGAGGCGCCGGCCTTGTCGTTGGCCCTGCCCGCGCACCGCACCGTGGTGCCTGAATACGAGGCCAAACAACTGCTGGCGCAGGCCGGCATCGCCTTTGCGCCGGGGCGCCTGGCCACGTCGGCCGATGAAGCGGTGGCCGCGGCCGACACGCTGGGCTATCCGGTCGCGCTCAAGGCGCAGGCGGCCGCGCTCAGCCACAAGAGCGATGCGGGCGGCGTGATTCTGAACATCGACAGCGCCGAGGCCTTGCGCCAGGCCTGGGCGCGCCTGTACGGCAACGTTGCGCGTTACGACAGCCGCATCGTGCTCGACGGTGCGCTGGTCGAGGCCATGGGCCGGCGCGGGCTGGAGTTGATCGTGGGCGCGCGCAACGACCCGCAGTGGGGCCCGGCGATCCTGATCGGCCTGGGCGGCGTGACGGCCGAGGTGCTGCACGACGTGCGTCTGCTGGACGCCGACCTCACGGCCGACGAGGTCGTGCACGAGCTGGGCCAGCTCAAGGCCGCCGCGCTGCTGCACGGCTTTCGCGGCGCGCCGCCGTGCGATCTGGCAGCTGTGGCCGACCTGGTCGTGCGCCTGGGTCAGGTGCTGCGCGGCATGCCCGCGATCCGTGAGATCGACCTCAACCCGGTCGTCGTCCACCCCGCAGGCCAGGGCGTGGTCGCACTCGACGCGCTGCTGCTGATCGACGCCGCCAGCGGCTGAGCGCCATCTGACGTTTTTCCGTCCCGGTCCGCCTATGCGCGGGCCGGGTGTCGATTGCCGGCCACATGCGGCTGCAAGGCCGCTGCTCGCGCATTTTTTCCACCCTGATCACTGCCTGGAGTTCTTCATGAGCTTGCCTCTTTCGGCCGCGCCCGGCCAGTCCTCCCCGCCTGCGGCCCGCGACGGCCTGGGCTATGCCTACTACGTCACCTTCGTGCTGCTGCTGGCCTACACGCTGTCTTTCGTGGACCGCCAGATCCTGGGCCTGCTGGTGCAGCCCATCAAGGCCGATCTGGGTCTGTCGGACTGGGTGTTCAGCATCGTGCACGGATTTGCCTTTGCCATCTTCTACACCTTCGTCGGCATCTTTCTGGGCCGCGTGGCCGACCGCTGGAACCGCCGCAACCTCATCATCATCGGCATGGCGGTGTGGGTGCTGGCCACGGCGTCTGGTGGCTACGTCACCGGGTTTCTGTCGCTGTTTGCCGCGCGCATGTTTGTAGGCATTGGCGAGGCCGCGCTCTCGCCCGCCGCGTACTCCATGCTGGCCGACTACTTCCCGCCCGAGCGCCGCGCGCGTGCCATGAGTATCTACACCTCGGGCGTGTACATCGGCTCGGCCACCGCCTTCATCGTGGGTGGCCTGGTCATCCAGGCCGCCAGCCAGGCCGGCGAGGTGGTGTTTCCCATCCTGGGCACGTTCAAGCCCTGGCAGGCCGCCTTCATCTTTGTGGCGCTGCCGGGTATTCCGCTGCTGCTGCTCATGGCCACGGTGGCCGAGCCGGTGCGCCGTGGCCTGAAGGCCGCCCGCGCCCAGGCCAGTGCCAAAGCCGCTGCGCAGCCGGCGGTGCAGGCCGATCTGTCGCACGTCACGCGCAACCTGCGCGCCTACGCGCCGCTGCTGCTGGCGCCCGGCATCACGGCCATGGTGACCTTTGGCGTGACCGCGTGGCTGCCGGCCACCTTCATCCGCCAGTGGGGCTGGACGCCCGGCCAGATCGGGCCGGCCTACGGCGTGATCATCCTGACCTTCGGCATTGGCGGCATGCTCATCAGCGGCTTTCTGGCCGACTGGCTGACGGCACGCGGCAAGCAGGTCGGCTCCATCGTCATCTCGCTGGTCGGCACGGCGCTGCTGATTGCCTCGGGCCTGCTGCTGGCCTTCGCGCCCACGCCCACGGTGGCGCTGATTGCGGTGGCGCTCACCACCTTCTTCCTGGGCATGCCGGTGGCGCTGGCGCCGCCCATCCTGCAAGCCATCACGCCCAACCAGTTGCGCGGCCAGGTGACCTCGATCTACCTGCTGCTGGTCAACCTCATCGGCCTGGGCGTGGGGCCGTTCCTGGTCGCTTTCTTTACCGATTTCGTGTTCAAGAACGAGGCCAAGGTGGGCCTGTCGCTGGGGCTGGTCTGCACGCTGGCCGCGCTGCTCAGCGTGGTCTGCCTGGCCAGTGCGATCGGCCCTTATCGCCGGCTGGTGAACCAGCTCAAGGCCGCGTCGGCTGCGTGAACACCCTTGCGCTTTCACACCACCATGAGGAGACAGACACCATGAAAAAAACCATGCCTTGGCGATACGCCGCTGGCGCTTTGGGTACCGCTGCGCTGGCCTGGACCGGCCTGGCCCAGGCCCAGAGCAATGTGCAGATCTACGGCCTGATGGACGTGGGCGTCGAGCACCTGAGCACGGTGCAGGGCAACCAGCCCAAGACCCGCATGCCGACGGTGACCGGCGGCCAGATGGCCTCGCGCCTGGGTTTTCGTGGCACCGAGGACCTGGGCAATGGGCTCAAGGCGGTGTTTGTGATGGAGGCAGGCATTTCGCCGGCCAAAGGCAATTCGCAGCAGAGCGGGCGCATGTTCGGCCGCCAGAGCTACATCGGCCTGAGCAGCAATGACTGGGGCACGCTGTCCTTCGGTCGCCAGTACCTGATGAGCCTGTATGCGCTGCAGGGCAGCGACCTGATGGGGCCGGCGGTGTTCGGCCTGGGTTCGCTCGACGCCTACATTCCCAACCAGCGTGTGGACAACTCGGTGGTCTGGCGCGGTACCTGGGGCGCCTGGACGTTGGGTGCGGCGTATTCGCTGGCGCGCGACGGTGCGGCGCCGTCGAACTGCGGCGACGACCGCAAACCTGGCGCCTGCGGCGCGTGGTCGGCCCTGGTCAAGTACGACGCCCCAACCTGGGGGCTGGCGCTGGCGCAAGACAGTCTCAAGGGCACGGCGGGCTCAGGCTTCTTCGGCCAGCCTTCGGGCGTGACCGTCGTGGCGGGCAGCCGTGACGACCGCACGCTGCTCACCGGCTACGTCAAGTTCGGCGACACGCGTGTGGGCGCGGGCTGGATCCGGCACACGCTCAAGGCCCAGCCCGAGGACTACCGCAGCAACCAGTACTACCTGGCCGTGAGCCAGCCGCTGACGGCGGCGTTTGTGCTGGACGCAACGTACACCTATCTGGATGCACGGCGCGCTGACTCGGACGCGCAACTGGTGTCGCTGCGGCTGAACTACAACCTGAGCAAACGCACGGCGCTGTATGCGCTGGTCGGCCGGGTGTTCAATGGCGACGCGGTGGGCTACAGCGTCTCGGGCGGCACGTCGGCACCGGCCTCGCCCGGCCTGGGCCGGGACCAGACCGGCTATATGATCGGCATGCGCCACAGCTTCTGATCACCGCCACGGCCACGTCGAGCACGAGCCGGACTGCAGGCGCTTCGCCCCTTTTTTCCCCTGCTGAACGCCTCGCCGGTTTGTGCCATGGACATTGCTGCCGAATCTGACGTCGACCAATCGCGGCTGCGCCGATTCCTGGGCTACCGCCTCACGCGCGTGGAAATCCACGTGCACAAGCTCTTCACGCGCCGCATGGCGGCGCTGGCGCTCAAGCCCAGCGAGTTCTCGATCCTGGTGTTGATTGACACCAACCCCGGCATCTACCTGCGCCAGCTGGGCGAGGCGCTGGACATCTCGCCGTCCAACCTCGTGCCCGTGGTCGAGCGGCTGGTGCAGCGCGGCCTGGTGCGCCGCGTGCCCGACCCGCGCGACCGGCGCCTGCAGCAGTTGCACCTCACCGCCGACGGCCAGGCCTTGCAGGCGCAGGCCGAAAGCGAGGTGGTGAAGCTGGAGCAGGGCTTTGAGCAGGCGCTCACGGCCACCGAGAAAAAACACCTGCTCTCGGCGCTGGACAAGCTGGCCGTGCTGCTGGGCGAAGATAGCCCGGTGGACTGAAAAAGCCGATCCCAGTCGCCAGCAGCGGCTCAGCGCCGCGACGACACCACGATGCCGCTCACGATCAGCGCGAAAGCCGCGGCATGGAAGGGCTGCGGCATGTCGCCCAGAAAGGCGGCCGAGAACAGCGCGGCGAACAGCGGCGTGAGGTTGATGAAAAAACTCGCGGTTGCCGGCCCGGTCAGCGCCGCACCCTGACCCCAGCAGCGAAACGTGACGATGGCCGGTCCGATGCCCACGAACAGAATGGCGGCCGCCACCGGCCAGCTCCAGTGGACGGCCGCATCGGCATCGAGCGACCATTCGGCGGTCGCAAAACCCAGCGACCACAGCACGCCCGGCAGCACCTGGGCGAGCAGAAAGCTGGCCCAGTGGCCACGCACCGCCGGGGCATCGACCGGTTTAGTCAGTTCCCAGCTGTAGAACGCCCAGCAGATGGCAGCCAGCACCACGTACAGATCGCCGGCCACCAGCCGCAAGCCCATCAACGCATGCCAGTCGCCACGCGTCATGACCACCAGCACGCCGCTGATGGACAGCAGCACGCCCAGCATCTGATTGCGCGTGATGCGCTGGCCATAGAACAGCCGGCCGGCTGCCAGCATCCAGATCGGCACGCTCGACGCCACCAGCGTGACGTTGACCGGGCTGGACGTCTCCAGCGCCAGGTATTGAAAGGCGTTGTAACAACCCACGCCCAGCAGCCCGAGCATGGCATAACGCCGCCACTGGCCCCAGAACGGGCTGGCGCGGCGCAGCACGTGCCAGCCCAGCGGCAGCAGCACCGCCAGCGCCACCAGCCAGCGCAGCAGGTTCAGCGTCATCGGCGGCACCTGACCGACCAGCGCGCGGCCCACGACCGCGTTGGCCGCCCACAGCACGGGCGGCACGGTCAGCAGGGCGATGGCGGCGGGGGTGATGCGCGGGGGCATGGTGTGGGAGGGCGCGCGTGGCGCGGGACAAAAGGCGACGCATCATGCCAGACGGTCATGACAAGCGCCCGTGGCCGCCGCCATGCGCCTGCGCGGTGCGAGGGCATCGGCCGCGGGCGCGCCAATGGCGGGGCCATCGCGCGCTAGACTGCAAAGCCCTTGCGCGCGCCCGTCAGCGGCCCCATTTCCAGGAGACCTTCCCATGAGCAAAGTTGTCCGTATCGACCAGCCCGGCGGCCCCGAGGCCATGTACCTCGCCGACGTGGACGTGCCGGAGCCAGCCCCGCATGAGGTGCAGGTGCGCCACGAAGCCATCGGCCTGAACTTCATCGACATCTACCAGCGCAGCGGCCTCTATCCCTTCCCCATGCCACTGGCCCTGGGCATGGAAGGCGCCGGCGTGGTCGAGGCGGTCGGGCGCGACGTGCATCACCTGGCGCGCGGCGACCGTGTGGCCTATGCCTCGCAGCCGCCGGGCAGCTACAGCGAACTGCGCAACCTGCCGGCCACCAGCGTGTGCCAGCTGCCCGACGCGATCGACTTCGACACCGGCGCGGCCATGATGCTCAAGGGCCTGACGGCGCAGTACCTGCTGCGCAAGACGCTGCCGGCCGGCGGCCTGCAGCCGGGCGACTTCGTGCTGTTCCACGCCGCTGCCGGCGGCGTCGGCCTGATCGCCTGCCAGTGGGCGCGCGCGCTCGGACTGCAGCTCATCGGCACGGCCGGCAGCGATGAGAAGTGCGAGCTGGCCAAGGCCCATGGCGCGGCGCATGCGATCAACTACCGCACCGAGGACTTCGTCGCGCGCGTCAAGGACATCACCGAAGGCCGGGGCGTCAAGGTGGTCTACGACTCGGTGGGCAAGGACACCTTCGAGAAATCGCTCGACTGCCTGCGCCCCTTCGGCCTGCTGGCCAGCTTCGGCAACGGCAGCGGCCCGGTGCCGCCGATCAACCTGGCGCAACTGGGCGCCAAGGGCTCGCTCTACGTGACACGTCCAACACTGTTCACCCACATCGCCACGCGCGAGAGCACGCAGGAAATGGCCAACGAGCTGTTCGAGGTGGTGGGCAGCGGCCAAGTCAAGATCCCCATCCACCAGCGTTATGCGCTGGTCGACGTGCAGCAGGCGCACCGCGACCTGGAGTCGCGCAAGACGACCGGCGCGTCGGTGCTGATTCCCTGAATCGGAACGCGGCCTGACGCCGCGGCTGGCAGAAGCAGGGTGGCACACGGGGCGAACCCTGCAAGAATCAAGCATTGCCGCGCGACGAAAGCCTCTTCATGTCTCTCTTGGCCAATACCGTGGTGGCCCTGCTGGGCCTGCTGCACCTCTACATCCTGGTGCTGGAAATGTTCCTTTGGGAAAAACCCATCGGCCTGCGCGTGTTCCGGCAGACGCCCGAATAGGCCCGCGCCAGCCGCGTGCTGGCGGCCAACCAGGGGCTGTACAACGGTTTTCTGGCGGCGGGCCTGCTGTGGGGCGTGTGGCTGGGGCCGGCGGGCGAGGGCGTGAAGCTGTTTTTCCTGGGCTGCGTGCTGGTCGCGGGCCTTTACGGCGCAGCCACGGTGGGCCGCAGGATCCTGTGGGTGCAGGCCGTGCCGGCCTTGCTGGGCATCGCGCTGGTGCTGCTGGCGCGCTGAGGCCGGGGCAGCCCCGCCTCGTTACTGGTACGGGTTGCCGTAGCCCAGCTTCTGCATGACCGCGATCTCGATGCCCTCCATCTCCTCGGCGTCGGCATGGCTGGTTTCGTGGTCATAGCCCTGCGCGTGCAGGGCGCCGTGCACCAGCAGGTGCGCGTAGTGCGCCTCCAGCGTCTTGCCCTGCTCCTGCGCCTCGCGCTCGATCACCGGCGCGCACAGCACCAGGTCGGCGGCGACCACCGGCTCCTGGCTGTAGTCGAAGGTCAGCACGTTGGTGGCGTAGTCCTTCTGGCGGTAGTCGCGGTTGAGCGACTGGCCGTCCTCGGCATCGACGATGCGCACCGTGAACTCGCCGGGCAGGCCGTCGCTGCCTGCCAGCAAGGCGGCCTTGATCCAGCGCGCCACCTTGGCGCGCGGCAGCGCGGCGCGGTGGCGCGCCGCCAGGTCGGGCGCATGGCGCAGGGCGAATTGCAGGGACAGCGTGAGGTCGGGGGCGGTCATCGTGGGCGGGGCTGGAAAGAGACAACGGATGGCAGGTGGCGCCAGAACGGATTCGCAAGGGCGGTTTCAATTGCCCTTGCGCAGGCTGCCGACGTCGGTTTTGCGCGCGGCGTCGTAGGCATCGACGATGCGCGCTACCAACGGGTGGCGCACCACGTCGGCGCTGGTGAAGTGGGTGTGCGCGATGCCCGGCACGCGGCGCAGCACCCGCTCGGCATCGATCAGGCCGCTGGGCTGGCCCTTGGGCAGGTCGATCTGGCTGATGTCGCCGGTGACCACGCACTTGCTGCCAAAGCCGATGCGTGTGAGGAACATCTTCATCTGCTCGGGCGTGGTGTTCTGCGCCTCGTCGAGGATGACGAAGGCGTTGTCGAGCGTGCGCCCGCGCATGAAGGCCAGCGGCGCGATCTCCAGCGCGTTGCGCTCGAAGGACTTGACCACGCGGTCGAAGCCCATCAGCTCGTACAGCGCGTCGTACAGCGGGCGCAGGTAGGGATCGACCTTCTGCGTGAGGTCGCCCGGCAGAAAGCCCAGGCGCTCGCCGGCCTCGACCGCCGGGCGCGTGAGCACGATGCGCTGCACGGCGTTGCGCTCGAGCGCGTCGACCGCGCAGGCCACGGCCAGGTAGGTCTTGCCGGTGCCGGCCGGCCCGATGCCGAAGGTGATGTCGTGGTTGGCGATGTTGTCGAGGTAGACGCTCTGGTTGGGCGTGCGTGCGCGCAGGTCGGCGCGGCGCGTGGTCAGCGTCTGGCTGCCGTCGTCGGCCTCGCCGGCCAGCATGAGCTGCACCTTTTGCGCGTCGAGCGGGCGGTTGGCGATTTCGTAGATGGCCTGCAGCACCTCCAGCGCGCGCGTGGCGGCGGGCTTGGCGCCTTCGATGCGAAAGTGCTCGTTGCGGCGGCCGATCTTCACGCCGAGCGCCATCTCGATCAGCCGCAGGTGGGCGTCGAGCGGGCCGCCGAGGTTGACCAGCCGGGTGTTGCTGACGGGCGTGAAGGCGTGGCGAAGAATCACGGGCGAAGGGCTTTCTGGCGGGGCGCGCCGCAGGCGATGAAGGGGCGCGGCTCGCACGAGGGGCCGCGATCCGCGTGATTGTGCCTGTTCGGGCGTGCGCGGCCGCCGCCGTTCGATAATGGCCGCTTTGCGCGGCGCCCCGCCGCCGCGACCACGGAAAGCGACGGACCGCCAAGATGATCGGACGCCTGCAAGGCCTGCTGGCCGAAAAGAACCCGCCCCAGGTGCTGCTGGATTGCCACGGCGTGGGCTACGAGGTGCACGTGCCCATGGGCACGTTCTACAACCTGCCGGGCCTGGGCGAGAAAGTCACGCTGCTGACCCACTTCGTGGTGCGCGAGGACGCGCAGCTGCTCTACGGCTTTGGCACGGCGGACGAGCGCGAGGCGTTTCGCCAGCTCATCAAGATCGCGGGTGTGGGGCCGCGCACGGCGCTGGCCATCCTGAGCGGCATGAGCGTGGGCGACCTGGCCCAGGCCATCAGCCTGCAGGAGGCCGGGCGGCTGGTGAAGGTGCCGGGCATCGGCAAGAAGACCGCCGAGCGCCTGCTGCTGGAGCTCAAGGGCAAGCTCGGCCCCGACCTGGGCCTGCCGGCCAGCGTGGCCAGCGACAGCCAGGCCGACATCTTGCAGGCGCTGCTGGCGCTGGGCTACAGCGACAAGGAGGCGGCCGCCGCGCTCAAGTCGCTGCCGGCCGACATCGGCGTGAGCGAAGGCATCAAGCAGGCGCTCAAGGCGCTGGCCCGATAGCCGCTGCGCGCGTCATTCGCCCGTCAGTCGGGCCTTGAGGATGCGGCGGATCTCCAGGATGGCCTCGGGGTGCTCCTGCACGCTGTGCGCCGACGGCAGCACGCGTTCGGAGACGGCCCCCGGCAGGTGGGCGCTGGCATAGGGCACGATGCCGTCGCTGGATTCGGCCAGCGGCAGGCCGGGTGTGTCGTCGCCGATGATCGAGTGGTAGCGCACCCGCGGGGTGATGGGCAGGTCTGCGGCCAGCTGCACGAAGGGGTCGCGGTCGCTGAGGTTGTCGATGCTGTTGGGAATGCGCAGCACACCTGTGCCAGGTTGGCGCGGACGCAGCGAGGTGAAGGTGCGCGCGATGTCGTCGAGCTGGCCCAGCATGGCCACCGGCAGTGTGACCAGGTTGGAGAACCAGCGCGCAAGCCGGTGGTTCGCAAACGGCGTGCCCCGGTGGGGCGCGGCAATGAAGATGGCGCTGTCGACGCCGCGGACCGGATCGAAGATCAGGTAAGGCGCCAGCCGCTGCATCGCGGCGGCCCGTTCGGTGGGGTCGAGGTCGTAGTCGGACAGGGCCTGCTCGGCGGTCTCGGGGCCGGAGGTCGAGACCATCAGCCGCGCGAGCACGCCGCCCATGCTGTGGCCGATCAGTGTGATGTGCTGCGACGCGGGGCTCTGGCCCGTCGGGTCGAAGTGCGCGTAGGTGGCGGCCAGCGCATCGCGGATGGTGCGGTTGTTGAGCGGAATCGGCGCGTTGGTCGGGTAGTAGACCTGCCAGATCTGGTAATTGCGGCGCAGTTGTTCGTCGCCCAGCACTTCGTTGGCGACATTGACCCAGGCTTCGGGGCTGCTGGCCAGGCCATGCAGCATCACGATGACGCGCCGCGACGGGTCGTAGGGCTGCATCAGGTAGACGGTGGGGTGTTCCAGCCCGTTGCTCAGCCCCAGCAGGCTGCGCAGCGCCTGGGCAGAAAAGTCCGAACGCGCCAGCCACAGCCCGTAGCCCGCCGTGAAGTTGGCGGCCACCGGCACGTCCATGCCCGCCAACTGCACGGTGGCGCTGCGGTAAGGGTCGAGCAGCAGGACCTCGACCTCGCGTGTGGCCAGCACCTCGTCGAGCGTGTTGCCGCCAAAGCGCAGCAGCAGCGTGATGACGGGGTAGGGCATTTCGCGATAGGGCGTGGGGTCGTGCGCATCGGTTGAGCGCTCGGCCTCGACCGCCACCAGCTCGGCACCGAAGCCGTCGCGCCGGTACAGGTTGCGCAGCCCGGTAAAGCGCAGGGACGAGGCCGGGATCAACTCCGACGGGGTTGGCGCACCGTCCCTCACCTGGGTGTTCTCGCGCGCGTCGGTCAAGGTCCAGCCGCGCACCTGCGGCATGGCACCGGTCTTGGCCTGGCTGCGCTGGTAGGCCTGGAACAGCAGCGCGCTGGCCTGCTGGACGGCGAAGTTGTAGTAGTCGCGCACCTGGGTCTGGCGATCCTCGAAGGCGCGCTCGCCCGGCGAGCGGTCCGTGAAGAAGAGATAGGCGTAGGCATAGCGCGCGGCCTCCAGCCAGTTCTGGATGAGGGCGTCGTCGTCGCGCTCGGGGCCGCTGATCGGGGCGCGTTCGGCGGCCAGGGCGGCCTGCAGCCAGGTCTCGGCCAGGGCCGACAGCCGCTGCTCCTGGGTGATGCCGGCTGTCTGCGCGATCGCCTGGCGGCAGCGCGCGCCGTCGGCCGCGCAGGCGTTGGGCTCGGTGCCGATGACGCGCAACACCTCCTGGGCCGCCGGGCTCAGCCGCCCGGTGGTCAGCACGTCGGCGCGGCGCTGGGCCAGGTAGTCGCGCGGCGCCAACGAGGTGACGGTGACGCTGGCGCAGCCCGACAGCAGGAGGGCGAGCCAGGCCAGTAGCAACCGGCGGGCCGGTGTCTGCAGAAGGTTCATGGTGGCGGCATCGTAGGGCGCGGGCGTTACAAAACGGGGGCGCGAACCCGCTCGGGGCCGCGCGGCACGAAGGAGGCTAACATCCTAGGCCGAACCGAATTGTCTGCGCCCGCGCCTTTTGACCGACCATGACCACGCCTGACTTCACCACCGCCCTTCTGCATGCCGACCGCCAGTTCGGCGTGGAGCACGGCGGCATCCACAAGCCCATCCACACCTCCACGCAGTTCGCCTTCGAGCGGGTGGAAGACCTCATCGGCGTGTTCCAGGGCACGCTCAAGGGGGCCTACAGCTACTCGCGCCAGGGCACGCCCACCACGGCCGCGCTCGAATCCAAGCTCGCCGCCATCGACGACGGCGTGGGCGCGATCACCTTCGCCACCGGCATGGCCGCCATCACGGCGGTTTTTCTGACGCTGCTCAAGGCCGGCGACCATGTCGTCTCCAGTCAGTTCGTGTTCGGCAACACCAACAGCCTGCTGGGCACGCTGGAAGACCTGGGCATGCAGGTCAGCAAGGTCGACACCAGCGGCGTGGCCGCGGTCGAGGCGGCCCTGCGCCCCAACACCCGCATCGTCTTTGTCGAAACCGTGGCCAACCCGGCCACGCAGATCCCGGATCTGGAGGCCATCGGCCGGCTCTGCCGCGAACGCGGCGTGCTGTTCGTGATCGACAACACCATTCTTTCGCCCTGGTTGTTCCGCCCCAAGGCCGTGGGCGCCGGGCTGGTCGTGCATTCGTTGACCAAATCCATGGCCGGCCATGGGCAGGCCATGGGCGGCGTGGTGGTCGACACCGGTGAATTCGACTGGCAGGGCTATCCCAACATTGCCCCGAGCTACCGCAAGGGCGACAGCCGGCAATGGGGCCTGACGCAGTTGCGCAAGAAGGGCCTGCGTGACATGGGCGGCACGCTGTCGGCGCAGCACGCGCACGCGGTCTCGGTGGGCATGGAAACGCTGGCGCTGCGCATGGACCGCGCTAGTGCCACGGCCCTGGCCCTGGCGCAGGCACTCGAAGCCCACCCGGCCGTGGCGCGTGTGTACTACCCGGGCCTGGCTTCGCACCCGCAGCATGAAACGGCCCGGCGGCTGTTCCGCGCCTCGTCCTGGCTGCTGTCGTTCGAGCTGCGCAACGCCGACGACTGCCTGCCTTTCCTCAACCGCCTGCGCCTGCCGCTCAAGGCCACCGGCTTGGCCGACACGCGCACGCTGGTCATCCCGGTCGCGCCCACCATCTTCTGGGAGGCCGGCGCCGAGGTGCGTGCCCGCATGGGTATTGCCGACGGGCTGGTGCGTGTGTCGATCGGCCTGGAAGACGAGGCCGACCTGCTGGCCGATTTCCGGCAGGCGCTCGAATCGGCGTGAGCCTGGCATGACGCACACGGGCCCGGCGCAAACTCTTGGCGGAATCTGGCCGGCCTGGCTGGCCGTCCTGCTGCTGGGCTTGCTCGGGCTGGTGGGAACGAGCGGGCCTCAGTTGGGGCCATCGTCATTCGGGAGCGGCCTGGCGATGACGGCCCCTGTGGGGTCGGCCACGCCTTGCCATGAGGCCTTCGCCTCCAAGGACGCGTCGCACGGCGTCCCCGCGGCCGGCCACGCCGCGTCGCCGGCCTGCTGCGTGGCAGCTTGCTTGGCGCAGTGCGCGCCTCTGCTGCCCACGGGGCCCTGGGCCGGCTTCGTGTCCGCGCGCACGCCGTTGCCGGGGCAGGCCACGGTGCATTACGTCAGCGTGGTGCACCGCCCGCCGCTGCCGCCGCCCCAGATCCTGGTTTCGATCTGAACCCGTCCCGCGGCAGCCTGTCGCGGCCTTCGTTCTTCGACATCAGCATCCTCTTATGACCGCTTCCACTTTGTCCCGCCGCACCCTGTTGCGGCTTGCCCCGCTGGGGCTGGCAGGCCCGGCCTGGCTGCAGGCCCAGACCCTGAACCCTGGCGCCCACGGTGCGCATGGCGCCATGAACCATGGGGCCGCCGCCCCGCCAGCGTCCGCGTCCGCGCGGCCCGTGGCCCTGGCGCCCGACAGCGCCGTGCCGTCCGGCCGCGACTGGCGTGGCCTGGTGCCGCTGGCCAACACCAGCGGCCAGCCCGGCCTGTTCCGTGCCCGGCTGGTGGCCGCACCGGCCCAGGTCGAATTCATGCCCGGCCGCAAGACCACAGTCTGGGCCTACAACGGCATGACACCCGGCCCCTTGATCGAGGTGAACGAGGGCGACACGGTCGAGATCGAGTTCGAGAACCGTCTGCCGCAGCCCTCGACCATCCACTGGCACGGCCTGCCCGTGCCGGCCGACCAGGACGGCAACCCCATGGACCTGGTCGCCCCCGGCGCCCGCCGCCTCTACCGCTACACCCTGCCCAAGGGCAGCGCGGGCACCTACTGGTACCACCCGCATCCGCACTACATGACGGCCGAACAGGTGTTCCGGGGCCTGGCCGGCGCCTTCGTGGTGCGGGCCGCCGACGACCCGCTGCGCAGCCTGCCGGAACGCCACCTGTTCGTCTCCGATCTGCGGCTGGCGGCCGACGGGCGTATCCCGCCCAACACAGTGATGGACTGGATGAACGGGCGCGAAGGCCAGTTCGCGCTGGTCAACGGCCTGCTGCGGCCGGTGGTCGCGCAGCAGGGCACCGAGCGCTGGCGCATCTGGAACGCCTGCAACGCGCGTTTTCTGCGCCTGCGGCTGGGCGGGCAGGCCTTTGCCCAGGTCGGCACCGACGGCGGCCTGCTCGGCGCGCCCGTCCAGGGCCTGACCGAACTGTTGCTGGCCCCGGCTGAGCGTTGCGAGCTGGTGGTGACTGCGGGCAGCGCCCCTGCCGCCTGGGAACTGTCGGCCGAGTCCTATGACCGTGGCCTGATGAGCCTGCAGCACATGATGGGCGAGGAGGGCGGGCGCCGCCTGCCGCCCGCCCCGCGCCGTGTGCTGGCGCAAGTGCGCAGCACGCCCGCCGCCGCGCCGCAGCCCGCGCTGCCGGCGGCGCTGCGCCCGGTCGTGCCGCTGGGCGAGGCGAAAGTGCAGCGCCAGGTGCTGTTCACCGAAGTCATGGACATGGACGCCATGCATGGCCTGAGCGAGCACGCGCAGCAGCGCCCCGAGGGCATGCAGTTCCAGATCAACGGGCAGGTCTACGACATGGACCGCGTCGACTTCACCGCGCGGCGCGGCGAGGTCGAGCAGTGGGAAATCATCAACGCCAGCGACATGGACCACCCCTTCCACATCCACGGCACGCAGTTCCAGGTCGTCGAACGTGTGATCGACAACCAGACCGTGCCCGAGCCGGTGCTGGCCTGGCGCGACACCGTCAACGTGCGCCCGGCCGAGATCGTGCGCATCAAGCTGGCCCAGGACCTGCCCGGCCTGCGCATGTTCCATTGCCACGTGCTGGAGCACGAGGACATGGGCATGATGGCCCACCTGATGGTGACGTAGTCAGCCCGAGAAGCCGCCGCCGTCCAGGAAGGCCTGTTCCTCGGGCGTGGTCGTGCGGCCCAGGATGGCGTTGCGGTGCGGGAAGCGGCCGAACTGCTCGATGACGGCGTAATGCTCCTGCGAGCTGCGCCGTGGCGCGCCGCCCAGCGGGGCGCACAGGGCCAGGCAGCGAAACTGCGAGCCCAGGTTCTCGTCGTGCATCAGCGGCAGGTAGAAGAACACACGCAGCGCCTTGTCGACGACCGTGTCGTAGCCCGCGCTCAGTGCCTTCTGGGTGAGTTGCAGGGCCTGCGCGTCGGTCGCGTACATGCGCGGCGTGCCGCGAAAACAGTTGCGCGGGAACTGGTCGAGCAGCAGCAGCAGGGCCAGTGCCGAGTCGGCCACGCCCATCCAGCGCATCAGCTCGCCGCGCGCGGCGGCTTCGTGGCTGGGCAGGAAACGGCTGCGAAAGTCCTCGTCGAAGGCCTCGTCCTTGGCGAACCAGCGCTCGGGCCCCGCGTCGCGCCAGAAGTCGAGCACGGCCTGCGGCCCCGGCAGGCTGGGTGCCGCGGGCTTGGTTCGGCTGCTCGTGAACGAGAAGAACGACATGGCGCAGGATCTGAGGGAAAGCGGGGCGCAAAGGCCTCTGAAAGAAGGATGGGGAAGGCTAGCAGATCGCGCGCCAGGGCATCGTCGGGGGGCTGATTCAGCCCCACAAATTCCAAGGACACGATCCGCATGTCGACCCAGCTTACGCGGGCAACGGTGCTCCTGCAATCGGAGGACTACGTAGGAAGCCTGCGTGGGCGGGTGCGCGTCTTGCGCCCGCAACAGAGGGGCGGGCTGTCAACAGGCTCAGGCCTGGCCGTCGTCGAGCTCGAACACCGCCATGCTCTCGACGTGCGCGGTGTGCGGAAACATGTTGACGACGCCCGCGGCCACGCAGCGGTAGCCGGCCTGGTGCACCAGCAGGCCGGCGTCGCGCGCGAGCGTGGCGGGGCCGCAACTGACATAGACGATGCGCCGCGGCGGCGTCCAGCCCTGGCGCAGGCTGCGGTCCTGGTGCAGGTCGGCCAGCGCCTTGGCCAGCGCGAAGGCGCCTTCGCGCGGCGGGTCGACCAGCCATTTGTCGGCCGTGCCGTCGGCGGTCAGCAGCGCGGGTGTCATCTCGAACAGATTGCGCGCGACGAACGCCGTGGGCGCCAGCGGGCTGCCGGCCGGGCGCGTGGCCTGGTTGGCGGCGTAGTTCTGGTGCGAGCGCTCGACCAGCGCGTCGCTGCCCTCGATGCCCAGCACCTCGCGCGCCTGCGTGGCAATGGGCAGCGTGAAGTTGCCCAGGCCGCAGAACCAGTCGATCACGCGTTCGTGCTTATGGGCGTCGAGCAGGCGCAGCGCGCGGCCAACCAGCACCTGGTTGATGGCCGGGTTGACCTGGGTGAAGTCGGTGGGCTTGAACGGCATGCGGATGCCGAACTCGGGCAGGGCGTAGGCCAGCGTCGGCACGTCGTCGTCGAGGCGGTGCACGGTGTCAGGCCCCTTGGGCTGCAGCCACCATTGCAACTGGTGTTCGGCATGGCCGGCCGCGAAGTCGCGCAGGCGCTGCAGGTCGGCGGGCGAGAGGGGTTCCAGGTGGCGCAGCACCAGCGCGGTCACCTCGTCGCCAATGGCCACTTCGATCTGCGGCAGCGTGTCGCGCGCATCCATGCCGGCCACCAGCGCGCGCAGCGGCAGCAGCATGTCGCTCAGGTGCCGCGGCAGCACGTGGCATTCGCGCATGTCGGCGATGTAGCGGCTCTTGCGTTCATGGAAACCGATCAGCACCTCGCCCTTCTTGGCCACGTAGCGCATCGACAGGCGCGCGCGGTAGCGGTAGCCCCAGGCCGGACCTTCGATCGGGCGCAGCAGCGTCTCGGGCTTGACTTTGCCGAGGTGCCAGAGGTTGTTTTCCAGCACGCGCTGTTTGGTCGCGACCTGCGCGCTGGGGTGCAGGTGCTGCATCTTGCAGCCGCCGCAGGCCCCGGCGTGCAGGCCGAAGTGCGGGCAGGCCGGGCGCACGCGCTGGGCGGACTCGCGCTGCACGTGGGCGAGCGTGGCCTGCTCCCAGTTGTTCTTCTTGCGGTTGACGTTGGCGGTGACGAGTTCCGAGGGCAGCGCGCCTTCGATGAACACCACCTTGCCGTCCAGGCGGTGGGCCACGCCCTGGGCTTCGAGGTCGAGCGACTCGACATAGAGCCAGCCCGGCGGCAGGTCCTGCGCCTCCTTGGGCGGGACGTAGGGGGCGGGCACGTGGCTGGCGGCAGGCGTGTCGGCGGCTGTGCCGGCGGGCGTGTTCGTGGGGATCGTGGGGTCGAGGACTTCGCTCATGGTGGGGCAATTGTCGCAGCCGCGTCCGGCGGGGGGCGCAGGCCGGGAAAAGCACGATGCCGGCGACGCCCCTGGACAGGGCCTCGCCGGCATCGGCATGGCGGGCGTGAAGAATCAGCGCGCGGGCAGGTAGCGCATCGGGTCGACCGGCTGGCCCTGGCGGCGGATCTCGAAGTGCAGCTTGACACGATCGCTGTCGCTGCTGCCCATCTCGGCGATCTTCTGGCCCTGCTTGACGGCCTGGTCTTCCTTGACCAGCAGCGTCTGGTTGTGGGCGTAGGCGCTGAGGTAGGTGTTGTTGTGTTTGAGGATGATCAGGTTGCCGTAGCCGCGCAGGCCCGAGCCGGCGTAGACCACGCGGCCGTCGGCGGCGGCGTAGACCGGATCGCCCGCCTTGCCGCTGATGCCCAGGCCCTTGTTGGTGTTGGCATTGAACGTGGCGATCACGGTGCCGCCTTGCGTGGGCCAGATCCAGACGATCTCGTCCGGGCCGCCGGTGGGGGCGGCGGCCGGCTGCGCCGGGGCTGGCGTGGGCGGTGTGCCCGATGAACTGGGCTGCGGCACCGGAGTCACGACCACGCCTCTGGCGGCCGGCGCCGACTCGTTGGCCGGTGGCACCACGCGCAGCACCTGGCCGACTTCGAGCGCATTCGGGTTGGCCAGGTTGTTCCAGCGGATCAGGTTGCTCTGGCTCTGGCTGTTGTTCAGAGCAATGCGGTAGAGGTTGTCGCCGCGCTGAACGGTGTAGTAGCCCGGTTTGCCGGCGTTTTCCGCGCCCGGCAGGGCGGCTGCGGTGACGCCGCCGCGGTCTTCGACTGGCGCCTTGGTCAGACTGGTCGACGAGCAGGCCGCCAGGGCCAGCACCATCGGCAGAGTCCACCACAACTTCTTCGCGCGCACCGTCATATTCGTTTCCTTTCGTGATTCTTTGCAGCCAGCAGGCATCCGCTTGGTTCGCCTATCGGGGGCAGAGTTGCATTTTTTCTTGATTTGTCACCAAGCGGCCGGCCTTGTCAGGCGATGCCCGATTTTAGAGGGACAAAATGCACCGCCTCCAGCAAGGTGCGTTTGAGCCCGGCCGGCGTCTTGTCCAGCACCAGCAAGGCCTGGCGTGGCTCGCTGCCGGAGGCGTCCACGACGACGGGGGCGACCAGCCGCCCGCCCACCGCCAATTGGTCGATCCAGGCCTGCGGCACGGCTTCGCCGCCCGCCGCGGCAAGGATGCCCGCGTAGGGCGCGCCCTTGGCGTAGCCTTCCATGCCGTCGCCCAGCAGCAGGTGGACGTTGGGGATACGAAAGGGCCGCAGATTCTCGCGCGCGCGTTCGTGCAGTCCACGCAGGCGCTCGATGCTGTAGACCTCGCGCACCACCTGGGCCAGCACGGCGGCCTGGTAGCCGCAGCCGGTGCCGATCTCCAGCACGCGGCCCGGATGGCGAGTGCCGGACGCCGCGGCGCCAGCCAGCCCCTGGCGCAGCAGCTCGATCATGCGCGCCACCACGCTGGGCTTGGAGATGGTCTGGCTCAGCCCGATCGGCAGGCTGGTGTCTTCATAGGCCTGCGCCAGCAGCGCGGCGTCGACGAAGCGGTGGCGTTCGACAGCCGCCATGGCCTGCAGCACGGCCGGGTCGTGAATGCCCTGGTCCTGGGCCAGGCGCTCGACCATGCGGCGGCGAAATTGCAGCTGCCCATCGGCGGGGCGCGGGGCGGTGGCGGCCTTGCCGCTGCTGGCCGCGACCGGCGCGCGCGTCGGCGGCGCGCTGGGCTTGGCTGTCCCCGCGGTTTTTTCCAGCGTGGCGCGGGAGGCGGCCTCGGCCACCGGCTTGCGCAGCGGCGGCAGGCCTGTGCGCGCGGGCTGGGGGGCGCCGGACGTCAGGTCCAGCCGGGCGGGGAAAGCCGGGCGTTTGCCGCTCACCGGAAAGTCCTCCGGCCTGATCGCCACGGATGATGCGACGGGCTCATGCGCCGGCTTGGGGCCCGCTGGCCATGGTGGTCGCCATCGCCGCCTCGGGCGGATGGGGTGCCGCGTTGCCGGGCGCTGCGTTTTTCCACTGGCTGGCCGCCTGCGCCCAGTAGACGAGCTGGTCGTGGTCGGTCAGGTCGACCTGCAGCGGCGTGAGCGTGATGTGGCCGCGTTCGCTGGCGTTGAAGTCAGTGCCTTCGCTGCTGTCGGCCACCGGGCCGGCATTGCCGATCCAGTACATCACGTCGCCGCGCGGGCTGTCCTGCATGATCACGCGCTCGGCCGCGTGGCGGCGGCCCAGGCGGCAGACCTTGAAGTCCTTGAGCTCGTCCAGCGGCCGGTTGGGAATGTTGACGTTGAGCAGCCACGGGCGCTGGCCGCCGATCTGCTGGCCCTGCATGAGCTGCTGCACCAGATCGCGCGCACGCACGGCGGCGGCGTCCAGGTGCTGCCAGCCCTTTTCCGCCTGCGAAAACGCGACGGCCGGAATGCCGAACAGATAACCCTCCATGGCCGCGCCCACCGTGCCCGAATAGATCGTGTCGTCGCCCATGTTGGCACCGTTGTTGATGCCGCTGACGATCAGATCGGGCCGGTAGTCCAGCAAGCCCGTGAGCGCGATGTGCACGCAGTCGGCCGGCGTGCCGTTGACATAGCGCACGCCAGGGCCAGCCTGGTGCACGTACAGCGGCGTGTGCAGCGTCAACGCGTTGGACTTGGCGCTGTTGTTGTGCTCGGGCGCCACCACTTCCACCTCGGCGATGGTCTGCAGCGCCTCGCGCAGCGCCTGGATGCCGGGGGCCTGGTAACCGTCGTCGTTGGAGATCAGGATGCGCATGGAAGGGGATTGTAGGAGCATGTCTTGTGACCGCGCACCGCCATCCGCTGGACTGTTGCCATCTTGAAATGGCTTCGAGGTCGACGGTTGATCAGGCTTGCCATGGATTGATGACGGCCACGCCTGCGGCCTCAAAGGGGCTGGTGTCCCGGGTGGCGACCGTGAACCCATTGGCTGTCGCGATCGCCGCGATGTAGCCATCGGCCGTGGCAACGGCCAAGCCAGCGCTGCGGGCTTTGGCCATCAGCGACGCATAAGCCTGCGTGCAGGCCAAGTCCAATGGCAGCACGCGGCCGGCGAACAAGGGCAGCACGCGCTTTTCCAAGCTTTCTTGCAGTCCCGCGCGCCGCTTGCCGGCCGGCAGGAGCGCGACGCCCGACCGCAATTCCGCGACGGTGATGGCGGAAAGAAACAAGGTCTCCATCGCCTGGGCGTCGATCCACTCGATCACCCGCGGCTCGGGCGCATGGCGCAGCGGCTCCGACATCACATTGGTGTCGAGCAGGATCATTCGAAGCTCACCGGGCGCGCAGGTGTCTTGTCGCGCACCTGCTCGAACACCGCAAATTCTTCATCGCTCAGCTTGGCCTGGCGGCCCATGTCGGCCAGGAGCGAGCCCAGCTTCACGCGCCCCTTGGGGCTGATCGCCGATTCCAGGATCTCGCGCACCTCGGCCTCCATGCTTTGGCCATGCTGGGCCGCACGCGCGCGCAAAGCACGATGGACCTCCTCAGGGAGGTTGCGAACTGTCAGCATGGCCATGGCAACTGCTCCTGGATACACTCGATGCATGCATATTAGCAGTTTGCATTCAATCGGAGAAGCTGCTCGAAGACGTACGGTGAGTACGCTGCCGGGGTTGCTGCTGCCTGGCGTCGCTTGGCGTGGCACGGCCAAAGAAAAAGGCCTTCGGTGTTCCGAAGGCCTTTGTCATGAAAAAACGGTGGGGTGGCTGATGGGACTCGAACCCAAATTATAGGGGATTGGAGGGGATATAGGGGGATTGGAAGCATTGATTTTGCAGGGGTTTGCACACTCGCTTACCCCTGCTATCCCCCGATTTGTCCCAAGATTTGTCCCAGGACAACCCCTATTTGCCCTTGGGTTTCCACCCGCAGCGCTTGGCGCCGGCCTGGTCATACGCCAGAATTTCCTTGGCCGTGGCGTCCGACAGCGTGTCGCCATCGTGGACAAGGATTGGCCCCGTCCAGTCGCAGGCAGTATCCACGG
>WNDQ01000039.1 GCA_009912175.1 Paracidovorax wautersii
GAAAGCGTTCTCCTCCTCCAGCCGCGCCACTTCACGTTTGAGCCGTGCATGTTCGGCCAACTCCAAGCGTTGTGCCTGATCGTCCTGGTCGTGCCGCCGCGCCTGGGCGCGCCAACTGTACAGCTGGGCAGGCTGCAACCCCAGATCACGAGCCACCGTGGTTACCCCTTCTGTGGCCGCTCGCAACAGTGCCTGCTGCCTGAACTCCAGGCTGAACTCCTGCCCCTTTCTGCCTGCCTTGCTCTTGGTCATCGTCCACCTCCTATTGCGATAGTTAATCGCTTATAGGGGTGTCCGTGAAACGGGGGCAAGATCACACCGCCTCGGCCAGGGCCACGTTGGAGACCGAGGCGTCGCGCTGCAAGGCCTTGAGGATGGCGCGGTCGATCCGGTCGAGATCACGCGCGGGCGGGTGCGAAGAATCGCTCTGGCTCTGCATACGCAATGAAATTTCCTTGGAATGAATCAGCTGACAACTCCGATTCAATATTCGTGCCATGTCCATCGGCATGCTTCTTCAAAGGCCCCAAAAACGCAACCCTGTTAATCCCCGCTTTTCTTAGCATCAAGGCATCGGACACAACCCGTCTTTTTTCGATCAGCCCAGCCTTTTTGCCTCACAGGAGCTCGCCATGAACCTCGACAAATTCCCGCGTTACCCCCTGACCTTCGGCCCCACGCCCATCCAGCCGCTCAAGCGCCTGAGCCAACATCTGGGCGGCAAGGTCGAGCTCTACGCCAAACGCGAGGACTGCAACAGCGGCCTGGCCTTCGGCGGCAACAAGACCCGCAAGCTCGAATACCTCATCCCCGAAGCCCTGGCCGGCGGCTACGACACGCTGGTGTCGATCGGCGGCATCCAGTCCAACCAGACACGCCAGGTCGCGGCCGTGGCCGCCCACCTGGGCCTCAAGTGTGTGCTGGTGCAGGAGAACTGGGTCAACTACAGCGACCCGGTCTACGACCGCGTGGGCAACATCGAACTCTCGCGCATCATGGGCGCCGACGTGCGGCTCGATGCCGCGGGTTTTGACATCGGCATCCGCCCGAGCTGGGAACAGGCCATGGACGACGTGCGCCAGGCCGGCGGCAAGCCCTTCCCCATTCCGGCCGGCTGTTCCGAGCACCCCTACGGCGGCCTGGGCTTCGTGGCCTTCGCCGAGGAAGTGCGCCAGCAGGAAAAAGAGCTGGGCTTCCAGTTCGATTACATCGTCGTGTGCGCCGTCACGGGCAGCACGCAGGCCGGCATGGTGGTGGGTTTTGCCGCCGACGACCGCGCCGACCGCGTGATCGGCATCGACGGCTCGGCCAAGCCCGAGAAGACCCGCGCGCAAGTGCTGCGCATCGCCCGCCACACCGCCGAGATCGTCGAACTGGGCCGCCCCATCGTAGACGCCGACGTCGTGCTCGACGAACGTTTCGCCGGCCCCGAATACGGCCTGCCCAGCGAAGGCACGCTCGAAGCCATCCGCCTGTGCGCACGCACCGAAGGCATGCTCACCGACCCGGTCTACGAAGGCAAGTCCATGCACGGCATGATCGAGAAAGTGCGGCTGGGCGAATTCCCCGCGGGCTCCAAGGTGCTCTACGCCCACCTCGGCGGCGCGCCCGCGCTCAGCGCCTACAACGAGCTGTTCCGCCACGGTTGACCCGCGCGAGCCGGCCCGCTTCTTGCTGCCAGCCGCTGGACATGCCGCCGTCCCCGCTCCTGCCCCAGCCGCCCCCCGTTTTCTGCCGACAGCGATGACGCGCCGCGCGCGCACAGCCGCCCACAGCCCGCACCGCTGCATGCGCGTCCGGTCGACGCTGTGGCGGGGCTGCTGGAGCACAGCCGGCAGGCGGGATGGGCGCAGCGCTGGTCGGGCCCGGACGGAGCCGCGGCAACGCCGGCCGCCACGCCCCCGCGTGAAAGCCCGGCCGCCTGCCTGGCGCGCATCGAGTCCTGGCTGACGCTGGCCCGCGCCACGCAGCCAGGCACGGCGCTGCCCATCCTGCACGACCCGCACGGCCAGGCCGTCTGGCGCGCCAGCGACCTGCTGGCCGAAGCCGCCCACGCCGGCGCGCAAGGGCTGATCCTCGACACCGCGCCGTGCACCCCATCCCACGGGCCCACGCCCCTGGCGCTGGACACGCACGGCGGGCTGCACGTCTACACACCCGCCCTGGCCACGGAGGCCACCACCTTGCTCACGCAGGCCCTGCAGCGCTGGCAGCAGGGCCAGGCCATCGGCCTGCTGCACCTGCGCGTGCTGCCGCATGCCATGCCGGCGCCCAGCCTGCCACGCAGTTTTGCGGCCGGCATCGTGCACGGGCTTTATCCACTCGTGGCCGACCCGGCCGAGCGCGCCGTGCGGCTGCAGCTGCTGGCCTCGGGCGCGAGCCTGTCGGCCGCGCTCGACGCGGCCTTGCTGCTGCGTGAACGCCATGGCCTGGCCGTCGATGTCTGGAGTGTCACCAGCTATACGGCCCTGGCCCACGAGGCACGGCAGACCCGGCTGCCGGCCGATGCCTGGCTGGCGCGCCAACTCGTGCACCCCACAGGCCCGGTCCTGGCCGTGACCGACGGCCCCGGCCTGATCGCGCAGGCGCTGCGGCCCGCGCTGAGCGGCGAGCGCGCATTCGCCACACTGGGCCACGACGATCTGCCCGCCGGCTGCGCCTGGACCGATTTCGCCCCCGCGACCCAAGCGGTGCTCGACACGGCGCTGGGCCTGTGCGCCCCGGACCTGCGTGCGCAGGACACGCCCCGGCAACAGCGGCTGGCGGCATGGGCGTCGATGGGATCCCTGTGAATTTGAAGCGGTGTGGGCGAGCCGGGCTCAGGCCCCCGACACCAGGCGCGGCAGCGCGGAACTCAGCAAGGCCACGCCCGACAGCGTCAACAGCCCCAGCACCACCTGGCGAAAACGCTGGTCGCTGATGCCGAAGTACACGCGGGTGCCGAGCCAGGCCGGGATCAGCATGGCCAGCGCCACCACGGCGAACATCGGCAGCATGCCGCGCGTGACCAGCCCTGTCGCCAGGTAGCTGAGCATGGCCGTCGCCAGCATGGTGAGGTTGAAGTTCTGGATCAGCGCGCGCTGCACGTCGCGCTCGTAGCCGCGCAGCGTGCACCACAGCGTGGGCAGCGTGCCGGTGAAGCCGCCCAGCGCGCCCATGGCGCCGCCCGCTACGCCCACCAGCGCATCGGCCACGCGCCCGCCGGCCGTGATGCGCGGCAGCCGGCCCGACAGCAGCATCACCGGGCACCACACGACCAGCAGCATGCCCAGCAGGGCCTTGAAGGCACTCATGTCCAGCCGGGGCAGCAGCCACAGCCCGAGCGGAATGCCCGCCAGTCCACCCAGCACGAACGGCGCCAGGCGCCGTACGTCGAAGCCGCGCCGCACCGACACGGCAGCCACGACCTGCCCGGTCAGCGAGCCAAACACCGCCAGCGCCGCGGCCAGCATCGGGTCCAGCACCCAGGCCCAGAAGGACATGGCCACCAGGCCGAAGGCAAAACCCGACAGGCCCTGCACAAACCCCGCGACGGCCGCGCCGAGCACGACCACGCCCCACACCGATATGTCCACGACGACCTCTTGCCCTGATTGCGTCAACGAAAAGGGCCAGGCACGCCGCGCCTGGCCGAGGGCTTGATTGTGGCGAATGCCAGCGGTGCCGGGATACGGATTTTTTATCGCCGGGCCGCCCCAAGATAAAAAGCATCCCCCCGGGGGATCGGGTCATCGCATCGCGATGGACCGAGGGGCCATTTTTATCGATACAGGGCCTGCGGCTTATGGATCGTCAGCACAGGCAGGCTCAACGCGCGGCCTGCCGCGCCTGGTGCACCTGCGGCCCCTGCTCGGCCAGGTCCCAGAACAGGCCAGCCATGATGGCCAGCGCTTCGCGCGTGGTGCCGACCAGGATGTGCTCGTTGGGCGCGTGCTGCGAGCACGCGGGGTACGAGTGCGGCACCCACAGCGTGGGCAAGCCCAGCGTGTCGCTGAAGACGTCGTTGGGCAGCGAGCCGCCCAGGTTGGGCAGCAGCGCCGGGCGTTTGCCCGTGGTGCGCGCCATCGATTCCAGGCACCAGCCAACCCAGGCATCGTCCGGGTCGAGCCGGGTCGCGGGCATACGCACCTCGGAGGCGACCAGCCCCACGTCCTCGAAGCCGTGGGCATCGAGATGGGCGCGGATGTGGCGCTCGAAGTTCGCCACGTCGCTGCCGACCACGTAACGCATGTGGCAATGCGCGATGGCCTCGCCCGGAATGGCGTGCACGGGCGCCTCGGGGTTGCCGGTGCTGTAGGCCAGCACGTCGAGCGTGTTCCAGCCGATCACGCGCTCGGCCGGCGTCAGGCCCGGCTCGCCCCAGTGGGTATCGATGGCCGGGTCGTTGGGACCGCCGCCGACGTCGATGTCCACCAATGCGTCACGCACGGCCTGCGGCACCTCGGCCGGGCGCAGGCCGGGTACCCGAATCTCGCCGCGCGGGCCGACCAGGCTGGCCAGCGCGTGCGCGATGCGGATGCCGGGGTTGCACAGCAGCCCGCCCCAGTTGCCCGAGTGGTGGCCGCCGTCGCGCAACTTCAGGCGCAGCGCAAAGTTGTAGACCCCGCGTGAACCCAGGAACAGCGTGGGCCGCTCGGCCGACACGCGCGGGCCGTCGGAGGCCAGGAACAGGTCGGCCGCCAGCGCCTGGCGCTGGGCCGAAATCACCTCGGCCAGGCCGGGCGAGCCGGCCTCCTCGCCCATCTCCAGGATGATCTTGACGTTGTAGCCCAGCCGCCCCTGGCGCAACTCCAGCACCTGCGCCAGTGCGGCCAGGTTGATCGAATGCTGGCCCTTGTTGTCGGCCGTGCCGCGGCCATACCAGCGGTCGCCCTCGGCCACCACCGTCCAGGGCGACAGGCCTTCGCGCCACTGCGCGTCCTGGCCGCGCACCACATCACCGTGGCCGTAGGTCAGCACGGTGAAGGCGGCGTCGGGCTCGCGCCGTTCGGCCAGCAGAAACGGGCCCTTGCCCGCGACGGGGTTGGGCAGCTGGGTGCAGACAAAACCCAGCGCCTGCAGGCTGGGCGCCAGCTCCTTGTCCAGGTAGGCTTGCAGGTCGTCCAGGCGGCCGGCGCCCTGGCTTTCGGTGCGGAAGGCCACGCGGCGCGACAGGTCCTTGAAAAAGGCGCCGCTGTCGAAGTGGGCCAGGGAGTGGGCGATGGCTAGCTCGCGGCTCATGCGTCGGTCTCGCTTTCTTGTTGTCTTGCGAAAAGCAAAAAGGGGAAAAGAGGATTCAGGCCGCCTGCCGCTCGCGCAGCAGGTCGGGCACGCCCAGGCCCGGTTCGGGCGTGAGCACCGAGGCCAACAGCATACGCGTGTAGTCGTGGGCCGCCCGCTCGAAGACCTGCTCGCGCGCGCCCTGCTCGACGATGCGGCCCCGGTTCATCACGGCCACGCGGTCGACCAGGTGCTCGACCACGCCCAGGTCGTGGCTGATGAACAGATAGGTCAGGCCGAACTCGGCCTTCAGGTCCATCAGCAGGTTGAGGATCTGGGCCTGCACCGACACGTCCAGTGCGGAGGTCGGCTCGTCGCACACCAGGATGTCGGGCCGCAGCACCAGCGCGCGCGCAATCGCCACGCGCTGGCGCTGGCCGCCCGAAAGCTGGCCTGGAAACTGCCCCAGTGTGCGCTCGGGCATGCCGACGCGGTCGAGCATGGCACGCACGGCGCGGCGCTGCCCGGCGGCGTCGCCCACGCCATGCAGGCGCAGCGGCAGGCCGACGATCTGCTCGACAGTGTGGCGTGGGTTGAGCGACGAGTACGGGTCCTGGAAGATGGGCTGGATGTGGCGCGCCTGCGCGCGGCGCTCGCGCGGGTCGACCTCCTTGCCGTGGATCAGCACGTTGCCCGAACTGGGCGCGAGCAGCCCCAGCAGCATCTTGGCCAGCGTGCTTTTGCCACAGCCCGATTCGCCGACCAGGCCCAGCGTCTCGTCCCGCCGTACACGCAGCGACACGTCATCGACGGCGACGATTTCGCCTGGCGCCTTGAACAGGCCCCGCTTGAGCGTAAAGCGCCGCGTGAGCGCGCACAGTTCCAGGGCAATGGGTGCGCTGGCAAAAGGATCGGGCGTCGGGGTGTTCGGGATGGCGGTCATGCGGCGGCCCTCCAGTCCGTTGCCGTGAGCGCGTTCACACAGCGCACGGCGTGCCCGGGCGCGGCGGGCAACTGCTGCAGCGCCGGCGTGGCCTGGCAGGCGCTGCTGGCCTGCGCGCAGCGGTTGGCGAAGGCGCAGCCCTGCACGCCGCCGATCAGGCTGGGCACCACGCCGGGGATGGCCTGCAGCCGGCTGCCCGGCGCGGTCTTGCCACGCACTGGAACGCAGCTCAGCAAGCCACGTGTGTAAGGGTGCGTGGGCGCGCGGTAAAGCTGCTCGACCGGCGCGGTCTCGACCACCTGGCCGGCATACATCACGGCCACGCGGTCGGCAATGCGCGCGACCACGCCCAGGTCGTGCGTGATGAAGACCACCGCCGTGCCGAACTCCTGCTGCAGCTCGCGGATCAGCCGCAGGATCTGCGCCTGGATGGTCACGTCCAGCGCCGTGGTGGGCTCGTCGGCAATGATGAGCTCGGGCCCGCACATCAAGGCCATGGCGATCATCACGCGCTGGCGCAGGCCGCCCGACAGCTGATGCGGGTACTGGCGCAGACGGTCCGCCGCCATCGGCACGCCCGCACGCTCGAGCAGGTAGACCGCGCGGTCGCGCGCCTCGCTGCGTGTGACCTTGCGGTGCGCCCGCAGCGCCTCGCACAACTGATCGCCCAGCGTGAACGACGGGTTGAGCGAGGTCATGGGCTCCTGAAAAATCATGGCCATGCGCGCGCCGCGCACGGCATTGAGCCGGCGCTCGCCCAGCGCCAGCAGGTTGGTGCCGCCGAAGTCCATGCGCTCGGCTCTGCGCCGCGCCCGGGCCGGCAGCAGCCCCATGAGCGCCAGCGAGGTCATGGACTTGCCGCAGCCCGACTCGCCCACCAGGCACAGCATCTCGCCGCGCCGCACCTGCAGGTCCACGCCGCGCACGGCCTGCAGCAGACCCCGCGCCGTGGGCAATTCCACGCGCAGGTTCTTCACATCGAGGATGACGTCATTCATCGCATTTCCTTCTCAATTCCGGCCATCAGGGGTCGTGAGGTCGCGGATGCCATCGCCCACCAGATTGATCGCCAGCACCAGCAGCGCCAGCACCAGGCCCGGAATCAGGATCACCCAGGGCTGGAAGAACATGTAGGCCTTGCCCTCGGCCACCATCAGGCCCCACGACGGCGTGGGCGGCTGCACGCCCAGGCCCAGGAAGGACAGCGTGGCTTCGAGCAGGATGGCGTGAGCCATCTCCAGCGTGGCCACCACCGTGAGCGCGCCCATGATGTTGGGCAGCAGCTCGCGCACCAGGATGTAGGGCGTGGAAGCGCCCAGCGTCTGCGCCGAGGCGATGAACTCGGCGTCACGCAACTGCTGCGTGGTCGCGCGCGTGACGATGGCGAAGCGGTCCCACAGCAGCAGGCCCAGCAGCACGATCACCACCGGCAGCGAGCCGCCCACCAGCGAGGCCATGGCCAGCGCCACCAGCACCACTGGCATGGCCAGCCGCGTGGTGATGAGGTAGCTGACCACCGCGTCGACGCGGCCGCCGTAGTAGCCGGCCAGCACGCCCATGGTGGTGCCGATCAGCCCCGAGATCAGCGCCACCGACACGCCAATGGCCAGCGACACGCGCGCGCCGAAAAGCAGCCGGCTCAGGTAATCGCGCCCGAGCTTGTCGGTGCCCAGGATGTGGTCCCAGCCGCCCTTGTCGTGCCACACGGGCGGGATCAGGCGCCGGGCCACGTCCTGCGCATAAGGGTCGTGCGGCGCCAGCCAGGGCGCGAACAGCGCGGCCAGCACCACCAGGCCCAGAACGATGGCCCCGAGCGTGAAACCATGGTGGCCGAGCATGCGGCGCAGCGCGCGCCGCCACGCGGGCGGCGGCGCCAGCACGATGGCCGCGCCGGCCGGGGTCGAAGCGAGGGAAGAGGACATCAAAGCTCCTTGCCGTGGGCGTTCATCGGGTTCTCATGCGCGGGTCGAGCGCGGCGTTCAGCACGTCGGCCAGGAAGGTCAGGCCGATGTAGAAGACCGCGATGATCAGCACCACCGCCTGCACCACCGGGTAGTCGTTGCGCGCGATCGAGTCCCAGGCCAGCTGGCCCAGGCCCTGCAGCGAGTAGACCGACTCGATCACCACCGAGCCGCCGAGCATGAAGCCCAGCTCCACCGCGGCCAGCGCCACCACCGGGATGATGGCGTTGCGCAGCGCGTGCTTGAAGACCACGCGCGAGCGGCTCAAGCCCTTGGCGCGCGCGGTTCGGATGTAGTCCGAGCCCAGCACGTCGAGCATGCCCGCGCGCGTGAGCCGCATGATGGCCGGCATGGCGTAGTAGCCCAGCGCGATGGCCGGCAGCACGAAGTGCTGCCAGGTGCCGTTGCCCGCCACCGGCAGCCACTTGAGCCCGACCGAGAACACCACGATGAGCGTGAGCGCGAACCAGAAGTTGGGCATGGCCTGGCCGATCACCGCAATGGTCAGTGCCACGCGGTCCACCCACGAGTCGCGCCAGACCGCCGCCGCCACGCCCAGCGGAATCGCCACCACCAGCGCCAGCAGCAGCGCCACACCGCCGAGCTTGAGCGTGATGGGCAGGCGTTCGCCGATCAGCTCCATCACCGTGTTCTGGAAGTAGAACGAGCGGCCGAAGTCGAGCTGCAGCACGGCCACGAACCAGTCGCCAAATTGCGCGACCATGGGGCGGTCCAGCCCGTACTGCACGCGGATCTTCTCGACATCGGCCGCGCTCGACTCAGGGCCAGCCATGGCCGTGGCCAGGTCGCCCGACAGGTGCAGCAGCAGGAAGCTGACCACCGCCACCGTCAGCACCACGCTCAGGGCCACCAGCAGGCGGCGCAGGACATAGATCAGCATGGCTTGTCCTCCCGACGACGCGGCCCGCTCACTTCCAGCTCGCCATGTAGAAACGCGGCAGTTCGTCGGGCTGCGCCGTGAACTTCAGATCGGTGCTGAAGGCGTAGTTGGTCGAGTACGAGAACAGCGGCGCCCACATCGCCTTCTCGGAGATGCGGCCCAGCGCCTGCGCGTACTTCTTCTGGCGCTCCTTGGGGTCGACCGAGGTGTCGCCGCCCTGCACCAGGGCGATGGTGGTCGGGTCCTTGGCGGTGTCGTCCGGCCCGCCCTTGAAGTAGTTGCCCACAAAAGCGGACGCGTCGTTGACCGAGAACGACCCCCAGGCCTGGAAGGTGAGCGGCGCACGGCCGGCGCGCACCTCGTTGCGCAGCGCCGGGTACTGCACGAAGTGCAGGCGCGCGCGGATGCCGACCTTGCGCAGGTCACCGATCATGGCTTCGGCGTAGTCGCGTTCGCGGTAGGCCCACAAGTCGGTGTCGAAGCCGTTGGGAAAGCCCGCTTCGGCCAGCAAGGCCTTGGCCTTGGCCGGGTCGTAGGGGTACTTCACCACCTGGCTGGTGTCGCAGCCAAACTGGGTGCGAAAGCACGGCGCGTAGACCGGCTGGCTGCCGCCGCGCACCAGGCTGTCGGCCAGGCCTTTGCGGTTGATCGCGTAGTTGACGGCCTGGCGCACGCGCTCGTCCTTGAACGGCGCAGCCTCGGGCGTGGTGCCGTTGTTGTTGATGGTGATGAAGCCCACGCGCATGGTCTCGTCGCTGAGCACCTGCAGATTGGGCATGGCCTTGAGCGCGTCGGCCTGGTCGGCCGGCACGCGCCAGATCCAGTCGACCTCGCCCGTCATCAGTTGGGCCGAGCGCGCTTCGGGGTCGCGGATGACCTTGAAGACCACCTTGCCGATCTGCGGCTGGCCCTTGGCGCTGTCCTTGAAATAGGCGGTGTTGCGAACCATGGTCACGCCCTGCCCCGGCGTGACGGCCTTGATCTTGTAGGGACCGGTGCCCACCGGCGCCTTGCTGTAGCCCTCCAGCCCCACCTTCTGGAAGTAGGCCGCCGGGTAGATGGGCGTGGGCCCGGCCAGGTATTCGAGCGCGGCCGGGAACGGCGCCTTGAGCTTCAGCCGCACCTGGCTGTCGCTGACCTTTTCGGCGTGGTCGATCCAGTCGGTGTTCTGGCGCGTGGCGATCTTGGCGTCGGGTCCGGTGACGACGTTGAAGGTGTAGACCACGTCGTCGGCACTGAACTTGTCGCCGTTGTGGAACACCACGTCGCGGCGCAGGCCCAGCAGCAGCGAGGTGGGCGACTCCCACTTCCAGGCCGTGGCCAGCAGCGGCTCGTAGGCGCCGGTCTTGAGGTTGCGATGGATCAGCGTGTCCCAGCCCATGGCCGCCAGCACCACGCCTTCGCGCATGTTGTTGTGATAGGGGCTGACGTTCTCGACCTCGCTGTCGGACGCGTAGGTCAGCGTGTCGTTGGTCTTGCCGGCCCAGGCGGCCGTGCACAGCGCAAGCGCCAGGGTCAGCGCACTGCGGCGCACCAGTTTGGGAAACGGACGGGTCATGTCGCGGCCTTTCAGGGAAGAAGTCGGGAAGACAGGGCCTCTGTCGCAAAAAGAAGGCCATCTCCGCCTTGCCTGCGCTGCTGTTTTTCGAGATATTCATTCTCGAAACAGCAACGCACACCCCCGCCGCGCCGCGCCACACTGAGTCCATCCGACGCCCCGACCGCCATGACCAACCGCCCGCCCACCTCCGCCGCCCGCCAGTTGCAGGACACCTCGCTGCGCTACTTTCTGGAGGTGGTGCGCTGCGGCTCCATCGCCGAAGCCTCGGCGCGCCTGAACGTGGCCGGCTCGGCCATCAGCCGCCACATTTCCCAGCTCGAAGACCTGCTGGGCGTGGCCCTGTTCGAGCGCCGCCCGCGCGGCATGGTGCCCAGCGCCGCGGGCGAGCTGCTGGCCCACCACGCCATCCAGTCCGCGCACGACGCCGAGCGCGTGGCGCACGACATCCAGGCGCTGCAGGGCGGCCAGCGCGGCCGCGTGCGCGTGGCCACGTCCGAAGGCTTCGCCATGGAATTCATGCCGCAGCTCATCGCGGCCTTCGTGCGCAAGAACCCCGGCGTTCAGTTCCACCTGGACGTGCTGCCGCCGGCCGGCGTGTCACGCCGCATCGTGCAGGGCGAGGCCGACATCGGCGTGACCTTCACGCGCGCCGTCGAAAAAGACATCCGCGCCGAGCTGGTGCAGCCCGCGCCCATCTACGCCGTCATGCGCCACGGCCATCCGCTGGCCCACCTGCGCCGCATCGGCGTGGCGCAGATGCTGGCCTACCCGCTGGCGCTGCCCACGCCCGACACCACGGTGCGGCAGCTCTTCGACATCGCCTGCAGCCACCGGCGGCTGGCGGCCGTGCCGGCGCTCACCAGCAACTACATCGCCGGCCTGTTCGGTTTTCTGCGCGACCACGACGGCATGACGATTGCGGGCGAGCTGTCGATCCGCCGCCAGGTCGCGCGTGGCGAACTGGTTGCGCTGCCGCTGCGCGACCCGGGCATGGCGCTGCGCAACATGGAAGTGCAGACGCTGATGGGCCGCGAACTGCCGCGCGCCGCGCAGACCTTTCTGAACGACCTCAAGGCTGAACTCACGGGCCAGCCTTCAGCCTAGGCCGGTGCGCGTTTGTTGATCAGCGCGCGCGCCACGCGCGACTGCGTCGGGCGGCCGAGCTGCTCGCTGATGAAGACACCCGCGTCGGCCAGCCGCTCCAGGTCGATGCCGGTCTCGATGTCCAGCCCGTGCAGCAGGTAGACCACGTCCTCGGTCGCCACGTTGCCGGTCGCGCCCTTGGCGTAAGGGCAGCCGCCGATGCCCGCGACCGAGGCGTCGTACTGCCAGATGCCGACTTCCAGCGCGGCGTAGGTGTTGCCCAGCGCCTGGCCGTAGGTGTCGTGGAAATGGCCCGAGAGCTCGTCGATGGCGTAGTGCCGCAGCGCGGCCTCCAGCGCGCGCTGCACCTGGTGTGGCGTGCCCACGCCGATGGTGTCGGCCACGCCCACGTGCTGCACGCCGATGGCCTTCATCAGGCGCGCGACCTCGCCCACGCGTTCGGGCGCCACCGCGCCTTCATACGGGCAGCCGACCGCGCACGAGATGGCGCCGCGCACATGAATGCCCAGTTCCAGCGCGCGGCGCGTGACGGGCTCGAAACGTTCGATGCTCTCGACGATCGAGCAGTTGATGTTGCGCTGGCTGAAGGCCTCGCTGGCCGCGCCGAACACCACCACCTCGTCGGGCCACTGCGCGCGCGGCGCGGCCAGCGCGGCCTCCAGGCCCTTCATGTTGGGCACCAGCGCCGAATAGACGATGTCGGGCCGGCGTTCGATGCCGGCCATCACCTCGGCGTTGTCGGCCATCTGCGGCACCCACTTGGGGCTGACGAAGCTGGTCACCTCGATGGCCTCCAAGCCGGCGTCGGCCAGCCGCGCCACCAGTTCGATCTTGGCCGCCGCCGGCACCGGCGCCTTTTCGTTCTGCAGGCCGTCGCGCGGCGACACGTCGACCAGGCGGACTCGGGAGGGAAAGCTCATGGTGTTGTCTCCAGAAGAGGTCGCGCCAGCGGGCTCGCCGGCTGCGTCAATAGGCTTTGTCCAGGTCGACCAGCCCAGCCACCGGCCGGCCCTGCGCCAGCGCGCGCATCTTGCCCACGATCTGGGCGATGCTGTCGTCGCGCAGCGTCATGGCCGAGGTGTGGGGCGTGAGCACCAGCTTGGGATGCGACCAGAACGGATGGCCGGCCGGCAGCGGCTCTTCGCGGAACACGTCGAGCGTGGCGCCGGCCAGGTGGCCTTCGTCCAGCAGCGCGAGCAGATCGGCCTCCACCAGATGCCGGCCGCGCGCGACGTTGACCAGATAGCCCCCCGGCCGCAGCGCGCCCAGCGTGCGGTGGTTGAGGATGTCCTCGGTCTCGGGCGTGAGCGGCAGCAGGCAGACCAGGATGTGCGAAGCGCGCAGGAAATCGTCCAGCTGTGCCTCGCCCGCGTAGCCGCGCACGCCGTCGACCGCGCGCGGCGAACGGCTCCAGCCGTTGACGGCAAACTCAAACGCCGTCAGCGCACGCGCCACGCGGCTGCCCAGCACGCCCAGGCCCATGACGCCGACCGGGTAATCCGCGCGCAGCCGGGGCCGGCGGTGCGCCCAGCGGCCCTGGTCCATGGTCGCCTCGTGCGCATCGAGTTCGCGGAAGTGGCGGATCACGGCCTGGCAGACGTACTCGGCCATCTGCACCGACATGCCCGCGTCGTCCAGCCGCACGATGCGCGTGTGCGGCGGCACGCGCAGCTTGACCAGCGCGTCGACGCCCGCACCGATGTTGAACAGGGCTTTCAGGCCCGGCTGCTCGTCCAGCAGCGCCTGCGGCGGCTGCCACACCACGGCGTAATCGGCCGGGGGCTGGCCCGCGCCGGGCTGCCAGATGGACACGGTGGCGTCGGGCAGGGCCGCCTGAAGGCCCTCGACCCAAGGCTCGGCCTTGAGCCCTTGGAGGCAAAGAAGTATGTGCATGCCCGTCATGCTACCTGGGGACTTGATCCGTTCCGACGGTTTCAGGCCGCCTGCAGCGTCAGCAGCGCCGCGCCTTCGCTCACCTGGTCGCCGGGTCCAAACAACAATTCCTCGACCACGCCGTCGGCCGGCGCGTGGATGGTGTGCTCCATCTTCATCGCCTCCATCACGGCCAGCGCCTGGCCGCGCTGCACGGTGTCGCCCGCGGCCACGTGGAAGGCCACGACCTTGCCCGGCATGGGCGCGGTGAGCTGGCCGCCTACTTCGGACACATCGCCCGCGTGGGCCAGCCGGTCGCGCAGCACCAGCACGGCCGCGCCCTCGCGTGCAAACACATGGCGGCGCTCGCCCTCGGCATGCACCCAGGCCTGCAGCCGCTGGCCGGCGTGGTGCAGGCACACGGCGTCGGGCTCGCCCGGCACGGCCTCGAACGACAGTTCGCCCTGCACGGCGCCCACCTGCAGCAGCAAGGCACCCTGGCGGCCGTAGGTCAGCACGGCTTCGCCGGCCTCGTCCTCGCCCTCGGCGCCCAAGGGGAAACGCCGCAGCGCGGGCCCGAAAGCTCGCCAGCCGTCGCGTGCGGCAAACGGCCCGGCGCCGGCAACGCGTGCCTGCGCGGCCCGCGTCTGTTCGGCCAGCAGCGCATGGGCCACGACCGCGGCCGCCGCCAGCGGCGCGGGCAAGGCCTGCACGCCGAACAGCCGAGCCTTCTCGCGCTCGATCAGCGCGGTGTCGAGCGTCGCCTGGGCAAAGCTGGGCGTGGCCAGCACCCGCCGCAAAAACTGCACGTTGCTGTGCACGCCCACCACACGCAGCGCGGCCAGCGCCTCGTCCAGCCGAGCCAGCGCCTGCTCGCGCGTGTCGCCATGCACGATCAGCTTGGCGATCATCGAGTCGTAGAACGGCGTGATCGCGTCGCCCTGGCGCACGCCCGCGTCCACGCGCGGCAGGCCACGCGCGGACCGCTCGAACGCCACGTGCGGCGGCAGCGCAAACACGTCGAGCCGGCCGGTGGCGGGCAGGAATTGCTGGTCGGGGTTTTCGGCGCAGATGCGCGCCTCGATGGCGTGGCCGTGCACACGCAGGTCTTCCTGCGCCAGCGGCAACGGCTCGCCGCTGGCCACCCGCAACTGCCACTCGACCAGGTCCAGGCCGGTGATGGCCTCGGTCACCGGGTGCTCGACCTGCAGGCGCGTGTTCATCTCCATGAAGAAGAAGTCCATGCCGCCGCCTTCGCGCTGCTCGACGATGAACTCCACGGTGCCCGCGCCCTCGTACTGCACCGCACGCGCGGCGGCCACGGCGGCCTCGCCCATGGCGCGGCGCATGGCGTCGGGCAGGCCGGGCGCCGGGGCTTCTTCCAGCACCTTCTGGTGGCGGCGCTGCACCGAGCAGTCGCGCTCGAACAGGTAGACCACGTGGCCCTGCTGGTCGCCAAAGACCTGGATCTCCACATGGCGCGGGCGCTGCACGTATTTTTCGACCAGCACCGCGTCGTCGCCAAAGCTGTTGATCGCTTCGCGCTGGCACGAAGCCAGCGCGGCCGCAAAGTCGCCCGCGCGTTCGACGATGCGCATGCCCTTGCCGCCACCGCCCGCGCTGGCCTTGATCAGCACCGGGTAGCCGATGCGGTCGGCCTCGCGCTGCAGCAGCGCCGGGTCCTGGTCGGCACCGTGGTAGCCCGGCACCAGCGGCACGCCGGCCTTCTCCATCAATTGCTTGGACGCGGCCTTGAGGCCCATGGCCTGGATCGCCGCCGGTTTGGGGCCGATGAAGGCCAGCCCGGCGTCGATGCAGGCCTGGGCGAATTCCTCGTTCTCGCTCAGAAAGCCGTAGCCAGGGTGGATCGCCTCGGCGCCCGTGGCGTGCGCGACCTCGATGATCTTGTCCCAGCGCAGATAGCTTTCAGCCGGCGCACTGGCGCCGATGTGCACGGCCTCGTCGCACGCCGCCACATGCGCGGCCCGCGCGTCGGCGTCCGAATACACGGCCACCGTGCGCACGCCCAGACGGCGCGCCGTGGCGGCTACCCGGCAAGCGATTTCGCCGCGGTTGGCAATCAAAATCTTCTTAAACATCGGACGAATCTCCCGAAGCATTCTTTTTCGGTGGAAAGACGGGCGCCGTGCCCGGATCAGCTTGGCCGCCAAAAATTCGGGCCACGCGGCCGAACAGGGCCTTGAGAAAACGCCAGCTCTTGCGGATGAGCCACACGCTCAACACCAGCACCAGCACAAACAGAACCAGGAAGACGAGGGGATGCGCCACTGCAAGCCACAAGCTCGCCGGCACCATCGTGTCTTCCGCCAGCGAGGCGCCGACGTTCGAGAACGGCTCGGGCGAGGTGTTGATGGCCGCGCGCGTCGTGGCCTTGGCCGCATGCGCGGTGGCCGCGAAGCCGCCGCCCAGCAGCGCCGCCACGAGCGCCATCGCGCCATGGTCGACGCCGAACACGCTGGCGGCGAGCGCCGCGCCGGCCGGAATGCGGATGGCGGTGTGCACCACGTCCCACAGCGAGTCCAGGCCCGGAATCTTGTCGGCGAAGAATTCGATGAACACCATGAAGCCGCTGGCCGCGATCACCACCGGATGCGCCAGCAACTGCAGCCCGCCCGGCAGCGGCACCCAGTCGAAGTAGCCGGCCAGGCCGGTCAGCAGCACGACCAGGTAGAGCCGCACGCCGCTGGCCCAGCCGATGGCGGCGGCCAGGGCGAGCAACTGAGGCAGGTCAAGACTGGTGTTCATGGTGAGACCTCCGGAAGTCGGGCCGCCTCAGACCTTGCCGCCGTCCAGCCACGCGGGTTTGCGTTTTTGCAGAAAGGCCTGCACGCCTTCGCGGCCCTCGTCGCTGGCGCGGATATCGGCAATGCCTTCGACGGTTTGGGCGATCAGCGCATCGTCGATCTCGCGGCCGGCCACATCCGCGATCAGCTGTTTGCAGGCGCGCACCGCCGCCGGGCTGGCGCCGGTCAGCGCCTTGATCAACTCGTCGACCTTGGCGTCGAGCGCGTCGGCGGCCACCACTTCATGCACAAAGCCGATGCGATGCGCCTCGGCCGCCGTGAAGCGTTCGGCTGTGAGGAAGTAGCGCTGCGAGGCGCGTGTGCCCATGGCGCGCAGCACATAGGGGCTGATGGTCGCGGGCACCAGGCCGATCTTGACTTCGCTGAGGCAGAACCAGGCGCTGTCCACACTCACGGCCATGTCGCAGGCGGCGACCAGGCCCATGCCGCCCGCGTACACATCGCCCTGCACACGCGCGATGGTGGGCTTGGGGCATTCGGCAATCGTGCGCAGCATGGCGGCCAGCTTGCCCGCGTCGGCGATGTTCTCGTCGCGCGTGTAGTCGGCCATGCGGCGCATCCAGTTGAGGTTGGCACCCGCGCAGAAGGCCGGGCCGTTGGCGCCGAGCACGATGGCTTTCACGTGCGGCGCCGCGCCGGCTTCGGTGAAGGCGCGCGTGAGTTCGGCGATGACCACGTCGTCGAAGGCGTTGCGGGCCTCGGGCTGGTCGAGCCAGATGCGGGCGATGGCGCCTTCGAGGGCGAGGTTCAGTTTGGTGAAGGCCATGTCAGGATTTCCGGGTGCGGTGTGCGAAGTGTGAAACGGGCCGGGTGCGTCCGGGGGGCGTGAACGGGGCATCGGGTACTCCCCTCCGCGAATGTCCCCCGCCTTCGGCTCCTCCTTGATTTCGCTGCGGGGAGTACCCGATGCCCCGTCCACGAGGACGTGCGGCGGGTGTGCAGCCGATTCCCAACCGCGGCGCGTGGCGCTCACGCCGCCACACCCACCGCGACGACCGCATCGACAGACAGACCGGGCGCACACCACGGCTACATCCGGAAGATGCCGAACTTCGGCTCGGGCACGGGCGCATGGCATGCGGCGGCCAGGCCCAGCGCCAGCACGCGGCGCGTGTCGGCCGGGTCGATCACGCCATCGTCCCACAGCCGCGCGGTGGCGTAATAGGGATGGCCCTGGGCCTCGTACTGCTGTCGCAAAGGCGCCTTGAAGGCTTCTTCTTCCTCGGCGCTCCACTGGCCGCCCTTGGCCTCGATACCGTCGCGCCGCACGGTGGCCAGCACGCTGGCGGCCTGCTCGCCGCCCATCACGCTGATGCGCGCGTTGGGCCACATCCACAGGAAACGCGGGCTGAAGGCGCGGCCGCACATGCCGTAGTTGCCGGCGCCGAAGCTGCCGCCGATGATGACCGTGAACTTGGGCACGTTGGCGGTGGCCACGGCCGTCACCATCTTGGCGCCGTGGCGCGCGATGCCTTCGTTCTCGACCTTGCGGCCCACCATGAAGCCGGTGATGTTCTGCAGGAACACCAGCGGAATCTTGCGCTGGCAGCACAGCTCGATGAAGTGCGCGCCCTTCTGCGCCGACTCGGAAAACAGGATGCCGTTGTTGGCGATGATGCCTACCGGCATGCCTTCGATGTGCGCAAAACCCGTGACCAGCGTGTTGCCGTAGCGCGGCTTGAATTCGTGGAACTCGGCGCCGTCGACGATGCGCGCAATGATTTCGCGCACGTCGAAGGGCTTGCGTGTGTCGGTCGGGATCACGCCGTAGAGCTCGCGCGCGTCGTAGGCCGCGGGCTCGCCGGCCGGGTAGTCGACGGGCGGGCGGGCCAGGTTACGCACGGCCTCGCGCGCCAGGGCCAGCGCGTGGGTGTCGTTGTGCGCCAGGTGGTCGGCCACGCCCGACAGGCGGGTGTGCACGTCGCCGCCGCCCAGGTCCTCGGCGCTCACCACCTCGCCCGTGGCGGCTTTGACCAGCGGCGGGCCGCCCAGAAAGATGGTGCCCTGGTTCTTGACGATGATGGTCTCGTCGCTCATGGCCGGCACGTAGGCGCCGCCGGCCGTGCAACTGCCCATGACGACGGCAACCTGCGCGATGCCCTCGGCACTCATGTTGGCCTGGTTGTAGAAGATGCGGCCGAAGTGGTCGCGGTCGGGGAAGACTTCGTCCTGGTTGGGCAGGTTGGCGCCGCCCGAGTCGACCAGGTAGAGGCACGGCAGCCGGTTCTGCTGCGCGATCTCCTGCGCGCGCAGGTGTTTCTTGACCGTCATCGGGTAGTAGGTGCCGCCCTTGACCGTGGCGTCGTTGCACACGATCACGCAGTCCACGCCGCTGACGCGGCCAATGCCGGTGATGACGCCCGCGCCCGGCGCGTCGCCGCCGTACATGCCGTGCGCGGCCAGCGGGCTCAGTTCCAAAAAGGGCGAGCCAGGGTCGAGCAGTTGCCCCACGCGCTCGCGCGGCAGCAGCTTGCCGCGCGCCAGGTGCTTGGCGCGTGCGGCCTCCCCGCCGCCCAGCGCCACGGCGTCGCACTGCGCACGCAGGTCGTCGACCAGGGTCTGCATGGCCTGGGCATTGGCCTTGAACGCGGCCGAACGCGTGTTGAGTTGGGTCTCCAGCTTGGGCATCTTCGCCTTTCCCGCCCGGCTGTCCATGGGGCCGGTTTTAATTGACGTTTACGTAAACGTAAATATAAGAACGAAAGGCTGCAACGGCAAGATGGGCCGGCGTGCCGGCGACTAGGGAAAGCCCGAACCAGGGGCTGTCCGCCCGAGGCAACGGCGTGCGGCCGCGGTCGCGCCCCGGGCTTCGACCAGCGGTGTCAGGCGTGCGGCGCCACGGCCTTCCAGCGGCGTGTGACCTCTCCCTGGCCATCCACGCTTTCGAGGTGCACGTCAAAACCCCACAGCCGCGCCGTGTGCTTGAGCACGTCGGTGGTGCCTTCGCCCAGCGGCTGGCCGTTGTGCTGGGTGTGGCGCAGCGTGAGCGAGCGGTCGCCGCGCAGATTGACGTTCCAGACCTGGATGTCGGGCTCGCGGCTGCCGATGTCGTACTGGCGCGAAAGCGCCTCGCGCAGGCTGCGGTAGCCGCTGTCGTCGTGGATGGCCGAGACCTCCAGCGTGGGCTCGCGCTCGTCGTCGCGGATGGCGAACAGCCGGAAGTCACGCATCACCTTGGGGCTGAGGAACTGGCCGATGAAGCTCTCGTCCTTGAAGTTGCGCATGGCGTAGTCCAGCGTCTTGAGCCAGTCGCTGCCCGCAATGTCGGGAAACCACCGCCGGTCCTCTTCACTTGGCTGCTCGCAGATGCGCTTCAAGTCGCTGAACATCGCAAAACCCAGCGCATAAGGGTTGATGCCGCTGTAGGCCGGGTGGCCCACGGGCGGCTGGTAGACCACGCCGGTGTGCGACTTGAGCCACTCGAGCATGAAGCCGTCGCCCAACTGCCCCCGGTCGTACATAGTGTTGAGCAGCGTGTAGTGCCAGAAGGTGGCCCAGCCCTCGTTCATCACCTGGGTCTGGCGCTGCGGGTAGAAGTACTGGCCGATCTTGCGCACGATGCGGATGATCTCGCGCTGCCAGGGTTCAAGCAGCGCCGCGTTCTTCTCGATGAAGTACAGCAGGTTTTCCTGCGGCTCGGCCGGAAACCGTTTGGCCGCCTCGGCCTCGACCGGATCGTCGGGCCGGCGCGGCACGGTGCGCCACAGGTCGTTGACCTGCTGCTGCAGGTAGGTCAGGCGCTCGGCGCGCCGGCTGGCTTCTTCGGCCAGCGAACGTTTCTGCGGGCGGCGGTAGCGGTCCACGCCGTGGTTCATCAACGCATGGCAGGAATCGAGCAGGTCTTCCACCGCATCGACGCCGTGGCGTTCCTCGCACTCGGCCACGTAGGCGCGTGCATAGACCAGGTAGTCGATGATGGCCGAGGCATCGGTCCACATGCGAAACAGGTAGTTGCCCTTGAAGAAGCTGTTGTGCCCGTAGGCCGCGTGCGCGATCACCAGCGCCTGCATGGGCATGCTGTTCTCCTCCATCAGGTAGGAGATGCAGGGGTCGGAGTTGATGACGATCTCGTAGGCCAGGCCCATGTGGCCGCGCCGGTAGTTCTTCTCGGTGGCGATGAACTGCTTGCCGTAGGACCAGTGGCGGTAGAACACCGGCATGCCGACCGAGGCGTAGGCGTCCATCATCTGCTCGGCGCTGATGATTTCGAGCTGGTTGGCGTAGGTGTCCAGGCCGTAGGCCTTGGCCGTTCGTGCGATCTCGGCGTGGTAGTCGGTGATCAGGTCGAACGTCCAGTCCGACGGGCTGGGCAGCGGCTGGTCGGCGCGCTGGGCCATGAACTGGCGCAAGGCCGGGTGCGCGCTGGCGAGGATGGTGTTCATGTCGTAACCCCTTCCTTCTTGAACAAATCGCGGAAGACCGGGTAGATGTCGGCGGCGCTGGCCACCTTGCGCATCGCAAAGTTGGGCTCGACCCCGTCGAGCCGCGCATATTCCTGCCACAGGTTCTGCTCGACGTCGGCCACCTGCACGTAGGCGAAGTAGCGCACCAGCGGCAGCAGGTTCTGTTCGAGCAGTTCGCGGCAGCGGCCGCTGTCCTGGAACCAGTTGTCGCCGTCGCTGGCCTGCGCGCCGTAGATGTTCCACTCGTTGCTCGGATAACGCGCCTTGACGATCTCGTGCATCAGCACCAGCGCGCTCGACGCCACCGTGCCGCCGGTCTCGGTGGCGTGGAAGAACTCGTGTTCGCTGACCTCCTGCGCCTGCGTGTGGTGGCGGATGAAGACCAGCTCGATGCGCTCGTAGTGCTTGGTCAGGAACAGGTAGAGCAGCATGAAGAACCGTTTGGCCATGTCCTTGCGCGCCTCGTCCATCGAGCCCGAGATGTCCATCAGGCAGAACATGACCGCCTTGGCGCTGGGCACGGCGATCTGCGTGCGGCTGCGGTAGCGCAGGTCGATCGGATCGAGATAAGGCACGTGGCGCACGGTCTTGCGCAGCTCGGCGATCTCCTCGGCCAGCGCCAGCATGCGCCGCTGCGTGGCCGCGTCGTCCGCCCGGGCGCCGCCGCGCAAGGCCTCCAGCTCGCGCTCGAGCCGCCGCAGCGTGCGCCGGCCGTCGCCTCCCAGCGCGATGCGGCGCGCCAGCGCACCGCGCATGGAACGCACCACGTGCAGGTTGTTGGGCGTGCCTTCGCTGCTGATGCCGGCGCGCTGCGAACGCCACTCCGGCACCTCGGCCAGTTGTGTGCGCAGCAGGTTGGGCAGGGCCAGGTCCTCGAAGAAGACCTGCATGAACTCTTCCTTGGTCAGGCGAAAGACGAAGTCGTCCTCGCCCTCCCCGCTGTCGCTGGCCTGCCCGCTGCCCGCGCCGCCGCCCGCACCACCCTGGGGCCGCTCGATGCGGTCGCCCCGCACGAACTCGCGGTTGCCCGGGTGCACGTACTCGCGCTGCCCGCCCGAGGTGTGGCCGAACGTAGGCTCGGACACGTCGCGCCGCGGCAGCGTGACGTCCTCGCCCTGGTCCAGCTCGCGAATGCTGCGGCCGCTGACGGCCCGTCGCACCACCTCCTGAACCTGGGTTTTGTAGCGGCGCAGGAAGCGCTCGCGGTTGCCGATGGATTTGTTCTTGCCCGACAGCCGCCGGTCAATGATCTGTTGCAATACGGCCAAGATACAGCCTCCAAACCAGTTCAGCCCCAGGAAAAAGCCGGGCCGGCAAAACGGGGGCTCGCGGTTTCTGTCTTGTGTCGGGCGTCATGGCCTCGTGGAGGCCGGACACGGCGAGCCCGTATCCGGCGACGCCCTCAATCGCTTCACGAACTCTTGCGCACGCGCAGATACCACTCGCACAGCAGGCGGACCTGCTTGGCGGTATAGCCTTTTTCGACCATGCGCGTGACGAAGTCTTCGTGCTTTTTCTGTTCGTCGGCGCTGCTCTTGGCATTGAAGCTGATGACAGGCAGCAATTCCTCGGTGTTGGAGAACATCTTCTTCTCGATCACCGTGCGCAGCTTTTCGTAGCTGGTCCACAGCGGGTTCTTGCCCGCATTGCCAGCCCGCGCACGCAGCACAAAATTGACGATTTCGTTGCGGAAGTCCTTGGGGTTTCCGATGCCCGCGGGCTTCTCGATCTTCTCGAGCTCGGCGTTGAGCGAGCCGCGATCGAACACCTCGCCCGTGTCGACGTCGCGGTACTCCTGATCCTGGATCCAGTAGTCGGCGTAGGTGACGTAGCGGTCGAAGATGTTCTGGCCGTACTCGCTGTAGCTTTCGAGGTAGGCCGTCTGGATTTCCTTGCCGATGAACTCGGCATAGCGCGGCGCCAGCATTTCCTTGATGTAGCCGACGTACTTCTGTTCAAGCTCGGGCGGGAACTGTTCGCGCTCGATCTGCTGCTCCAGCACATACATCAGGTGCACCGGGTTGGCCGCGACCTCGGCCGAGTCGAAGTTGAAGACCTTGGAGATGATCTTGAAGGCAAAGCGTGTGGACACGCCGCTCATGCCTTCGTCCACGCCCGCGTAGTCGCGGTACTCCTGCAGCGACTTGGCCTTGGGGTCGGTGTCCTTGAGGCTTTCGCCGTCATAGACCTGCAGCTTGCTGAAGATGCTGGAGTTCTCCGGCTCCTTCAGGCGTGTGAGGGCCGAGAACTGCGCCATCATCTTGAGCGTGCCGGGCGCGCACGGTGCCTGGGCCAGCGACGAGTTGCGCACCAGCTTGTCGTATATCTTGACCTCTTCTGTCACACGCAGGCAATACGGCACCTTGACGATGTAGATACGATCGAGGAAGGCTTCGTTGTTGCGATTGTTGCGAAACGCCTTCCACTCGCTTTCATTGCTGTGCGCCAGCACCATGCCGTCGAAGGGAATGGCGCCGAAACCTTCGGTGCCCTTGTAGTTGCCTTCCTGGGTCGCGGTCAGCAGCGGGTGCAGCACCTTGATGGGTGCCTTGAACATTTCCACGAACTCCAGCAGCCCCTGGTTGGCCAGGCACAGGCCGCCCGAGTAGCTGTAGGCGTCGGGGTCGTCCTGCGCGTAGTTCTCGAGCTTGCGGATGTCGACCTTGCCAACCAGGCTGGAAATGTCCTGGTTGTTCTCGTCGCCCGGCTCGGTCTTGGCCACGGCCACCTGGCGCAGCGACGAGGGGTAGCGCCGCACCACCTTGAACTGGCGGATGTCGCCCCCGTATTCCTGCAGCCGCTTGACGGCCCAGGGCGAGAGGATGCGCTGCAGGTAGCGCGACGGGATGACGTATTCCTTTTCGAGGATGGCGCCGTCCTCGACCGCGTCGAACAGGCCGAGCGGCGACTCGTTGACCGGCGAGCCCTGGATGGCGTAGAACGGCACCTTCTCGATCAGCTGCTTGAGCCGCTCGGCGATCGAGCTCTTGCCGCCGCCGACCGGGCCCAGCAAATAGAGGATCTGTTTCTTTTCTTCCAGCCCCTGCGCGGCGTGGCGGAAATACGAGACGACCTGCTCGATCGCGTCTTCCATGCCGTAGAACTCCTTGAACGCCGGGTAGATCTTGATGACCTTGTTGGCGAACAGGCGCGAGAGGCGGGGATCGTTGCGGGTGTCGAGCAGCTCGGGCTGGCCGACGGCCTGCAGCATGCGCTCGGCCGCCGTCGCATAGGCGCCGGGGTCTCGCTTGCACAGCTCCAGGTATTCCTGCAAGGACAGAACTTCCTCGCGGGTGCGTTCATAACGGGCTGCGAAGTTTCCGATGACGTCCATACAAAGACCTTTCGCGTACATGACGAACGGCGACTGGTCGTTTGCCAGGTCGGCGAGACCAGAGCCAGCATCTGCCGCCCCACTTGCATCCTGACATGCATCGGAACAGCAATTGCGCAGTGAGCTTGCATTCATCCTACACCTGCTTGACGCTTCCCGCATGCGGTCCAGACACCAAAAACGCACATCTAAACAACACTTGCGTTGATGGCCTACGTCGGGGCGAGACGGGGATGGCGCGGCGGGAACGAACGGCCAGCTTGTGCATCCAACAAGGTCCAAGCACAAGCCGTGCCCGGCCTGTTGTCAGGCACGTTCCGGCGTCGAAGGGGTCTTGCGCGAAGGGGTGTTACGTTACATCACGGCGCCGAGCTGCCACGGCAGGAACTCGTTGTCGCCCAGGCCGTGGCGCTCGCTCTGGCTCGGCGCGCCGGATGCGGTGTCGATGATGAGCGCCAGAATGGCGGCGCCCGCCTCGGCAATCGACTGCCGGCCGTCCACCACGCCGCCGCAGTCGAAGTCCATGTCCAGCCGCATGCGCGTGAACAGGCTGCTGTTGCTGGCCAGCTTGAGCGACGGCGTGGGCTTGCAGCCGTAGGTCGAACCGCGCCCCGTGGTGAAGCAGATCAGGTTGGCCCCGCCGGCCACCTGGCCGGTGGCCGAGACCGGGTCGTAGCCCGGCGTGTCCATGAACACCAGCCCGCGTGTCTGCACCGGCTCGGCATAGCCCAGCACGTCCATCAACCCGGTCGAGCCGGCCTTGGCCACGGCGCCCAGCGACTTTTCGAGGATGGTCGTGATGCCGCCAGCCTTGTTGCCGGGCGAGGGGTTGTTGTTGAGATCGCCCCCGTGCAGCGCCGCGTAGTCTTCCCACCAGCGCAGCCGCGCCATCAGCCGCTCGGCCACCTCGGGCGAGGCGGCGCGGCGCGTCAGCAAATGCTCGGCCCCGTAGATTTCAGGGGTTTCCGACAGGATGGCCGTGCCGCCGTGGGCGACCAGCAGGTCCATGGCCGCGCCCAGCGCCGGGTTGGCGCTGATGCCCGAGTAGCCGTCCGAGCCGCCGCACTGCAGGCCCACGACCAGCTGGGACAGCGGCACCGGCTGGCGCCGCGCGGCATTGGCCTGCACCAGCATGTCGCGCACCAGCGCCTTGCCGTGCTCGATGGTTTCGCGCGTGCCGCCCTCGTCCTGGATGGTCAGCGTGGCGAACAGGCCGGGCTCGCGCGCCGGCAGCATGCCGATCAGCGGCGCGATCTGGTTGACCTCGCAGCCCAGCCCGATCACCAGCACCCCCGCAAAGTTCGCGTGGCTGGCGTAGCCGCGCAGGGTGCGCTGCAGCAGTTCCAGCCCCTCGCCGTTGCCGCCCATGCCGCAGCCGCTGCCGTGGGTGATGGCCACCACGCCGTCGACGTGGGGAAACGCGGCCAGCGCGTCGCCCCGAAACGCCTCGGCAATGTGCCGGCAGACCGTGGCCGAGCAGTTGACGCTGGCGATCACGCCGATGTAGTTGCGTGTGGCCACGCGGCCGTCGGGCCGCACGATGCCCTGGAAATACAGGGGCTGCGGCGCCGGCACGGTCGCGCGGTAGGCCTGGCCTGCCGCCAGGTCGTGCACCGACGGCGTCATCTCGACGTTGTGCACGTGCACGTGCTCGCCCACCGCGATCGCGCGGCTGGCCACGCCGATGGACTGGCCGTATTTGACGATGGCCTCGCCCGCGGCAATGGCCTGGCACGCCACCTTGTGGCCGGAGGGAATCGGCGCCAGCGTCTCGAACGCGCCGTCCGGCAGTTCGACGCGGGCCTGGGCCGGCAGGGCCTCGCGGGCCACGGCCACGTTGTCGATGTCGGCCAGGCGCAGAACGGCGGGGGCCGGGCGGGCGGTGGAAGCAGTCGTGGCCATCGTGGAAACGTCTATCTAGAAGCAGGAAGAGAAGAAAGATCGGGCGCTCAGGCGGCCAGCGCGGCCTGCAGCCGGGGCTGGGCGTGCCTCAGGCCCTGTTCGTGCGCCAGCGCCACGATGGGCGCCAGCCGGCGCTGTTTTTTCTGCGCGTGGTTCTGCGCGATGTCGGCCAGCCGGTGGTCCAGGTAAGGGTTTTGCAGGCGCTCGCGCACCGAGTCGACATAGGTGCGCGCCTGCGCGCCCTGGCCGAGCGCCGCGAACACGGGGATGATTTCGTCGCGCCAGAGCGCCTCCAGCTCGGCACGCAAGGCGTCGTCGGTCAGCGCCTGCCCGACGGTTTCGGTGGCGGGCCGGCCGTCGCGCTGCCAGCGCTCGGCCAGGAAGGTGTGGCCGCCATTGAGCAGGAAGAGCTTGAGTCGCGCGTGGCTGGCCAGGTCGTCGGTCAGCACGATGGCGGGGTGGCGGCATGGCAGCACCAGGCCTGGCTGGCGTTCGATGGCCCACAGCGCGTAGGGCTCGGCCACCGCGCCCACGGGCTCGATGGCTTCGGAGACGATGCGGTCGACCAGCGAATTGGCCCAGACGCAGTGCGTGCCCAGCCAGTGCACAGAGGCTTCGGGCAGCGCCCACTGCCGCGCCAGGCCCTGGACCAGCTCGCGCAGCACGTCGCCATTGCGCTCGACCAGCTCGCACGGCAGCAGCGTGAGCAGCGCCTGCGGACTGCCCTGCCAGCGCGCATGCAGCAGCACCAGCAGCTTGGCCGGAAAACTGCGCGGCGCCGGGCTGTCGGCGTCCAGCAGCGCCGCCTGGTCGGCCGCGTCCAGCGCGTAACCCTGGTCGGCCGTGTTGGAGACGATGACCTGCACGTCTGGCCCGCGCAGCAGGGCGCGCAAGCCGGGCCACTGCGACGGCGCCTGCAGCGCCTGCCGCACAGCCGTGGCCTGCTGCACACGGTCGACCGGCTGGCCGCCTTCGATGCCGCGGATGCGCACCGGGTAGCCCGCGCCGCTGGCCAACGCGGCCGTGCGGGCCGCGCTGGCGGGGCTGGCCGTGCTTTGCACGACGGTGATGCCGCCCAGCGCGTCGCCCGCGCCGGCACGGCTGGCCTGCAGCGCCTCGGAGACGAACAGGTCCACGTGGGCCAGCAAAAAGCGGCTGGTGCCGAACTGGAGGATGGGCGTGGGCAGCATGCGCGTCAGATCTCGACGATGGCCTTGACCACGCCCTGCGCGGGGTCGAGCAGTTGCGGGAAGTCGCGCGGCAGGTCGGCCAGGCGCAGGCGGTGCGTGTTGAGCGCATCGGTCGGCACGTGGCCGGCGCGCATGGCGGCCAGCACGGTCTCGAAGTCCTCGGTGGTGGCGTTGCGGCTGCCCAGCAGCGTGGTCTCGCGCTTGTGGAATTCGGGGTCGGAGAAGGTGATGTTGTCGCGCACGATGGAAATCAGCACGTACTGGCCGCCATGCGCGACGAAGCCGAAGCCGCGTTCGATGGCGCGCGCGTTGCCGGTGGCGTCGAACACCACGTCGAAGAACTCGCCGTCGGTCTGCTGGCTCAGTTGCGCCGTGTCGTCCGCGCCGATGGTCACGCTGCGCGCCACGCCCAGCTCACGCGTGCAGAAGGCCAGCCGGTCGGCCCGCGTGTCCAGCGCCGTGACGCTGGCGCCGCACCGCATGGGCGCCGATGGCCAGGAACTCGACCATGGCGGCCTGGTCCAGCGTGACGCCTTCGGCCTTGTGCACATAGGCTTCGGGCAGCGCCAGGTATTCGGCCAGCGCACCGTCACGGTGCACGCCCAGCACCTGCAGCGACACACAGCAATTGGTCTTGCCCTGGCGGCAGGCCACGCACTGGCCGCAGGCGATGTAGGGCATCACGTAGACCACGTCGCCCACGGCCAGGCGGCCGCCGGGCGCGGCTTCCTCGACCACGGCGGCGATCTCGTGGCCCATCACGCGCGGGTATTCCAGATAGGGCTGGTTGCCCGAGAAGATGTGCAGGTCGGTGCCGCACACGCCGACGCGGCGGATGCGCAGCAGCACCTCGCCGTCGCCGCGCACGGGGCGTTCGCGCTGCTCGGCGCGCAGGGTTCCGGGGGTGACGCAGGAGATGGTCAGCATGGTCTTGCTTGCAGGCATGTCTAGGTAAAAAAGGCGCAGCCGTGGCTCAGTTGCCGCCGTGGTACTTCTTGTAGATGGCGACGAGCTTGCCGTTCTGGGTGTTGGCCGTGACCCAGGCGTCGAGCCAGGCCTTGAGTTCGGGCTCGTTCTTGCGCAGGCCGATGCCCAGCGGCACGGTCTGCATCACGAATTGGGTCGTCAGGTCTTTCTGGGGCGACTTGGCCAGCACGGCGCTGACGATGGCCGGCGAGGTCGCCAGCAGGTCGGCCTGGCCGCTGACGGCGGCCGTCACCAGCGTGGCGTCGTCGTCGTAACGCACGATCTGCGCGCCGGGCGCGCCCGTGGTCACCACCTTGTCGTTGTTGGAGCCGCGCGTGGTTGCCACCCGTTTGCCCTTGAGGTCGTCGAAGCCGTGGATGCCCGCGCCCTTGGGGCCGGCCACCACGGCCAGGATCTGCGCATAGGGCACCGAGAAGTCGATGACCTTCTCGCGCTCGGGCGTCATCGACAGCGACGCCACCACGATGTCGGCCTTGCCGGTCTGCAGGAAGGGAATGTGGTTGGGGCTGGTGGTCTGCACGATCTCGATCTGCACGCCCAGGTCCTTGGCCAGCAGTTGGGCGGTCTCGACGTCGGAGCCCACGGGCTTGAGCGCGCCGTCGACGAAGCCGTAAGGCGGCGAGCCCGTGTCCAGCGCGATGCGGATCTTGCCGGCGGCCTTGATGTCCTTGAGCAGGTCGGCGTGGGCGCCGGCCACCAGCAGGCAGCACAGCGCGGCGCCTTGCGCCAGGCGGCGCAGCAGTTGCAGAGTAGGCATGGTTGTCTCCTTATAGAAAGTCGTCGGGGGAAGTCGTCGGAAAAAACGAATGGACGTCAAAGGCCGTTGCCGATGAAGTCGCGCAGCTCGACCGTGGCAGGCTGGTCGAGGATGCTGGCCGGACCACGTTCCCACACGCGGCCCTGGTGCATGAAGATGATCTCGTCGGCGACCTTGCGCGCGAACGCCATTTCGTGCGTGACCAGGATCATGGTCATGCCGCCGGCGGCCAGCGATTCCATGACCTTGAGCACCTCGCCCGTGAGCTGCGGATCGAGCGCCGAGGTCACCTCGTCGAACAGCATGAGCTGCGGCTGCATGGCCAGCGAACGCGCGATGGCCACACGCTGCTGCTGCCCGCCCGACAGCTGCGAGGGATAGCACTGGCCCAGGTCGGCCAGGCCGACCTGGGCCAGCACCTCACGTGCCTTGTCGCGGGCCTGCGCGCGGCTCTGGCGTTTGACCAGGCGCGGCGCGAGCATGATGTTTTCCTCGGCCGTGAGGTGGGGAAACAGGCTGTAGCTCTGGAACACGATGCCCACGTCGCGGCGCAGCTGGTGCAGGTCGAGCCGGGGCGAGGCCAGTTCATGGCCGCAGACGTGGATGCGGCCGCTGTCGATGGTTTCGAGCCGGTCGATGCAGCGCAGCGCCGTGCTCTTGCCCGAGCCGCTGCGCCCGATGATGGCCGCCACCGAGCCGGCCTGGACCGTGAACGAGACGCCGTCGAGCACCTTGGCGATGCCGAAGCTCTTGCTGATGTTGTCGACCTCAACAATGGGCTGCATGGAATTTCCTTTCGAGGCGCCGGCTCAGGACCGACAGCGGATAGCACAGGGCGAAATACATCGCGGCGACGATCAGGAAGATCACGAAGGGCTCGAAGGTCGAGTTGTTGATGATCTGCCCGGCACGCGCCAGCTCGACGAAGCCGATGGCCGAGGCCAGCGAGGTGTTCTTGACGATCTGCACCATGAAGCCCACGGTGGGCGGCGTGGCGATCTTGATGGCCTGCGGCAGGATCACGTGCAGCAGGCGCTGGCGCCAGCGCAGGGCCAGGCATTCGGCGGCCTCGGCCTGCGGGCGCGGCACGGCCTGCAGGCAGCCGCGCCAGATCTCGCCCAGGTAGGCCGACACATAGATCGACAGCGCCAGCGCGGCCGCGCCCAGCGGCGGCATGTCCAGCCCCAGCGTGGGCAGGCCGAAGTAGGCCAGCGGCAGCAGCACCAGCAGCGGCGTGCCCTGGATCAGCTTGACGTAGCAGGCCACGGCAAAACGGCTCCAGCGCGGCCCGTAGGTCACGCCCAGCGCGACGGCAAAACCCAGCAGGCCGCCGCCGGCAAAGGCCAGCAGCGACAGGCCCACGGTCCAGTACAGGCCGTCCAGCAGAAACAACAAATGCGCGGAGGTCAGAAATCCCATGATGCTGGCCTCCTTCAAATCGGCGTGCCGAGACGGCGCCGGCGCGGAAACGCCACCTGCGCCACCGCCCACAGAATGGCGCGCATGACCAGCGACATGGCGAGGTAGGCCACGGCCACGAGCAGGTAGGTCTCGACCGAGCGGAAGGTGTCGGACTGGATGCGGTTGGCCACGGCCGTGAGCTCTTCGGCCGAGATCTGGGAGCAGATCGACGAGGCCAGCATCAGCAGCACGTACTGGCTCGACAGCGCGGGATAGACGCGCTCGACGGCCGGCGGCAGCACCACGTGGCGCAGCATCTGCCAGCGCGACAGGCCGATGCACTCGGCCGCTTCGAGCTGGCCGCGCGGAATGGACTCGATGCCTGCGCGCACGATCTCGCAGGTGTAGGCCGCCACGTTGATGACCAGCGCCAGCGTGGCCGCCGCAAAGGCCCCCAGTTGAAACTCCAGCGACGCCAGGCCGAAATAGACCAGGAAGACCTGCACCAGCAGCGGCGTGTTGCGGATCAGCTCGACATAGGCGCCCGCCACACGCGCCAGCCAGGCGCGGCGCCCGGTCTTGGCCAGCGCGCAGAACACCCCGAGCAGAAAGCCGAACACCGTGGCCGACAGCGACAGGGCCAGCGTCGTCCACGCGCCGCGCACAAAGTCCGGCCAGTAGGCCAGGGGAACACTGAAATCGAAGGCGTAGTTCAAGCCGGCTGTCTCCGCATCGAGGGTGGCCGCCCGGTGGTGGCTGTTGATTTATTTGGTCAGGCCAATTCTGCTCATTTCTTGAAATTGGCCTTACCGTAAAAACCCTTGATCCGTGAAATCCCTAAAACAACCAGGCAATCACCACGAACATGCCAGAATGTTCTGAATATTTCGACTTTGGCCTGATTGATTGGCCTGACCAAAAACATGACCGACGCCCCGCGCTTGCCGGAAACCCGGCGCCTTTACCAGCAGATCGCCGACCGGGTGCGCGAGTTGATCCACCAGGGTCGCTACCCCGGCGGCAGCCGGTTGCCGCCCGAGCGCGACCTGGCGCTGCAGCTCGGCGTCTCGCGCCCGTCCCTGCGCGAAGCGCTGATCGCGCTGGAGATCGAGGGCACGGTGGAGATCCGCATGGGCTCGGGCATCTATGTGTGCACGGCACCGGCGCGCCGGCCCGGCCTGGCCGTGGCCATGGGCGAGAGCCCGATCGAGCTGATGCAGGCGCGCGCCGCACTGGAGGGCGCCGTCATCGCGCTGGCCTGCGTGCACGCCACGCCGGCCGGCATGGGGCGCATCCGCGACAGCATCGAGGCGATGCGGCTGGACATCGCCCAGGGCGTGGGCGTGCTCGCGCACGACCGGCAGTTCCACGTCTGCATTGCCGAGATGAGCGGCAATTCGGTGCTGACCAGCCTGGTCGGCACGCTGTTCGACGAACGCCAGAGCCCGCTGGCCGAGCACCTGCGCGCGCGGCTCGAAGACCGCCCCACGTGGGAGCTGGCGCTGCAGGAGCACGAACAGATCTACCGCGCGCTACTGGCGCGCGACCCGCTCGCGGCGCAGGCCGCCATGCGCTGCCACATCCAGGCCGCCAGCGACCGCTGGTACCTGACTTGAGGCGCTGCCGGCGCTCTCAGGCGGTCTTGTCCTCGCCCAGCTGCAGGCGTTCCTTCATCACCTCGCGGATCCGGAACTTCTGGATCTTGCCCGTCACCGTCATCGGGAAGGCGTCAACGAAGACGATGTGGCGCGGGATCTTGTAGTGCGCGATCTGGCCCTGGCAGAAGGCGCGGATGCTGTCCTCGCCCACGTCGGCGCCGGGCTTGGCGATGATCCAGGCGCACAGCTCCTCGCCGTACTTGGGGTCGGGCACGCCGACGACCTGCACGTCCTGCACCTGCGGGTGGCGGTACAGAAACTCTTCGATCTCGCGCGGGTAGATGTTCTCGCCACCGCGGATCACCATGTCCTTGATGCGGCCGACGATGTTGACGTAACCCTCGCCGTCCATGGTCGCCAGGTCGCCCGTGTGCATCCAGCCCTCGGCGTCGATCGCCTCGCGCGTGCGCGCCTCCTCGCCCCAGTAGCCATGCATGACGGCGTAGCCGCGCGTGCACAGCTCGCCCGAGGCGCCGGTGGCCACGGCCTCGCCCGTTTCCGGGTCGGCGATCTTGACCTCCAGGTGCGGCTGCACCGTGCCCACGGTCGACACGCGCCGGTCCAGCGGGGTGTCGGCCGCGCTCTGGCAACTGACCGGACTGGTCTCAGTCATGCCGTAGGCAATGGTGATCTGCGACAGGTGCATGTCGCGCACCACACGCTTCATCACCTCGATCGGGCAGGGTGAGCCGGCCATGATGCCGGTGCGCAGCGTCGACAGGTCGAACTCGGCAAAACGCGGGTGATCGAGTTCGGCGATGAACATGGTGGGCACGCCATGCAGGCCGGTGCAGCGCTCGGCCTGCACGGCCTGCAGCACGGCCAGCGGGTCGAAGCCGTCGCTCGGGTAGACGATGGCCGCGCCGTGTGTGAGGCAGGCCAGGTTGCCCAGCACCATGCCAAAGCAGTGGTACAGCGGCACCGGAATGCACAGCCGGTCCTGCGGCGTCAGCCGCATGCATTCGCCGATGAAGAAGCCGTTGTTCAGGATGTTGCGGTGGGTCAGCGTGGCGCCCTTCGGGAAGCCCGTCGTGCCGCTGGTGAACTGGATGTTGATCGGGTCGCGCGCATCGAGCGTGCGGGCCGCCTCGGCCACCGCCGCATCATCCGGGTCGCCCTGTCCGATCAGGTCGGAAAAACGCGGCACGCCCGGCACGTCCTCGCCCTGCCCCGCCACGTCGATCCATGCCACCAGGCGCAGCAGCGGCAGCCGGTGCGCGGCCAGCCGGCCGGGCGCGCAGGTGGCCAGTTCCGGCGCCAGCTCGCGCAGCATGTCCAGGTACTGGCTGGTCTTGAAGGCGCGCATGGCCACCAGCGCCTTGCAGCCGACCTTGTTGAGCGCGTATTCCAGCTCGCTCGTGCGGTAGGCCGGGTTGATGTTGACCAGCACCAGGCCGACCTCGGCCGTGGCCAGCTGCATCAGCACCCATTCGGCGTTGTTGTGCGACCAGATGCCCACGCGGTCGCCGCGCCGCAGACCCTGGCGCAGCAGTGCGCTGGCCAGGCAGCGTGCCTGGCGCTGCAGTTCGGCATAGGTGTAGCGCAGGCCCTGGTGCAGGCTGACGAGCGCCTCGCGGTCGCCGTGGCGGCGCACCATGCCGTCGATGAAGGCCCCTAGCGTCTGCTCGATCAGCGGCGGCTCGGTGGCGCCGCGCGCGTAGCTGCGCCCGGTGCGGAAATCTGGCGGCAAGGCGCCGGCGGCGGTCTCGGTCACGGTCTGTCTCCTGGCAATGGCGGCGCCGCTGGCGTCGCGGCGCTCGGTGTCAGGAATTCTGGTTAACGTTGACGTTAACGTCAATCAAAATGCTGCGCCGCGGCACTCGGCACAAACCCTGAGCCCCAGGCGTCAGCCGTGCGCGCGCAGCACGTCGGCCAGTTGCGCCATGCTGGAAAAGACCCGGGCGGCGCCCGCATCGAGCAGCGCCTGGCCCGCGTCCTGCGGGGCGTAGGCAAAGACGGTCGCGCCTGCGGCCACGCCGGCGGTGATGCCGGTGACCGTGTCTTTCACCACGGCGCAGCGGCGCGGGTCGGCCTGCAGCGCCTGCGCGGCGGCCAGGTAGACGTCGGGCGCGGGCTTGGTGCGCGGCATCTCGTGGCCGCTGAAGATGCGGCCGTCGAAGAAGTGGTGCAGCTCGACCTTGCGCAACTGGAGTTCGACCTTGTAGCGGTCGGCGCCCGAGGCGCAGGCGATGCGCCCGCGCGCGGCGTGGTGCACGGCCTCGACCGCGCCGTGGATGTGCGGGACGGCCGCCAGCCTGGCCTCCAGCGCCTGGTTGCGGCGTTCCCGAAAGCCCGCCAGCCAGGCTTCGGTGAGGGGCTTGCCCGTGTGGCGCTGGATCCGCGCCGCCTCGTCCTTGACCGCCTTGCCGACAAAAATGCGCATGCACTCGTCGGCCGACAGCGTCCAGCCCTCTTCTTCCAGCATGTCGCGCAACACGCCGTTGGTGATGGGCTCGCTGTCGACCAGCACACCATCGCAATCGAACAACACGGCATCGAATTTCAACGCGGGCACCTCTTTCGTTCCTGTCGGGGTTGGGGCCCCGATGGTAACGAAGGTGGCGACCCGCGGGTCAGCGCGCGGGCGGCTGGGGTGCCTCGGGCGCCGATGGCGGCGGCGGGGGCGGCAGCAGGCCGGGAGAACCGCCGGGCACCGTGGGTGGTGTCGCAGGGGCAGGCAGCGGCTCGGCTGGCGCCGGGGCCGGATCAGGCGCGGGCGCGGGTGCCGGCACGATGGTGGTGGTCACCGTCTCGCGCAGGATGCCGCCGCCCTGCACCGAGCCGCTCACCTGCCCTTCGCCGCGCACACGCGACTCGCAGTCGCCGCGCAAGTCGGCCGGCAAGGGCGCGCAGCGCTGCAGGGCGTTGGCGCGGTAGTCCTGGCCCTGGTCTTTCAGATTGCCGCGCCGCGCCTCGGCCGCGGCGGCGCCGGCCTCGCGACGCTCGGTCACGCTGGCGCCGGGTGCGGCCTGGGCGTGGGCGGTGTTCCAGGTGGCCCAGCCGGCCGTCAGGACGACCGCGGCCATCAGCAATGGCAGCAGGCGCCGGCCTGGGCGGGCCTGGCCCGGGGGATGCGGCAGCCGTGCCGCGGTCGCGCGCGCCGGCCCCGGCGGGACGTGGCGCACAAGGCAGGAAGGGCGGGACGCGTTCATGGTGGCGGACTCCCCAAAAACTAGCTCAGCAGCGTGGTTTCGAGCACGATGTCCTCGACACCGGCCAGGGCCTTGGACAGCGGGCAGGTGTTCTTGGCGCCATCGGCCAGTTCCTGGAACTGGGCCTCGGACAGCCCGGGCGCCTTGGCTTCGAGCGTGAGCACGATGCGGTCGATGGCGAAGCCCTCGCCGTCCTTGGCCAGGCGCACCTGGGCACGGGTGCTGGCCCTCTCCACCACGAAGCCGGCGCGCTCGGCGGCGAAGGCAAAGGCCATGGTGAAGCAGGCGGCATGGGCGGCCCCGAGCAACTCCTCGGGGTTGGTGCCGCTGCGGTCGTCGCCAAAACGCGTGGCAAAACCGTAGGGCTGGTCCTTGAGCACGCCGGTTTCAGTGGTGACCGTGCCTTTGCCGGTCTTGCCGTCGCCTTGCCAGACGGCGGACGCTTTTCTTTCAGCCATGAAGATCTCCTGAACGGGGTTCTGCGGCAGAACCTGGAAACGAAGGGGGTTGTGCGTTCCACCTTAGCCAGACCGCGCGCGCTTGTCCCGCCCTGGCGGCGCACAAAGCCCGTCGTCCTACAGTCGCCCCGGCGCCTTGCCGCCAGGCACGCCGACTGCCCGTAGGCGCGGGCAGCCACTGGCGCTCGGCGTTGACCTACGCCGAGGGGAAATCGCCGTCCACGTAGTACCAGCGCCCCTGCTCGCGCACAAAGCGGCTGCGCTCGTGCAGGCGCACGGCGCGGCCGGCTTCGCGGTAACGCGCGACAAATTCGACCTCGGCCTGCGCGTCGCCGCGCAGCCAGTGGCCCTTGACCTCCAGGCCCAGCCACTTGGTGGCCGGGTCCAGCGCCAGCGCCTCGGGCGCCTTGCCGTCGGCCCAGGTCGCGCACAGGTAGTCCTCGCGCCCCAGCGTGAAGGCGGTGTAGCGCGAACGCATGAGGCTTTCGGCATCAGGCGCGGGTGTGCCGGCCCAGTCGTCGAGGAAACGGCCGCAGCAACGTGCATAGGCCAGCGGCTTACGGCGCGCATCGAGCCGGCCGCAGGGGCAGGCGGCGTCAAGAGCAGGTTGGAGAAAGGGCATGGCGTGCGAGTGTAGGCCCGCAGGCCCGCTCGCCGGCTCACTCGGGCCGGATGTTGCCGTCGCGCACGACCTGGCCCATGCGCTGCGTCTGCTGCGCGATGAAGTCCGCCATTTCCGCGCGGCCGCCCGGGAAGATTTCACCGCCCACGCTGCTGATGCGCTGGCGCACGTCCGGCGCCTGCAGGGCCTGCTGCAGCGCCGCGGCCAGCTTGTCGACGATGGCGGGCGGCACGCCTGCCGGCGCCTGCTCGCGCAGCAGCAGCACGGCCTGCACGCCGGTCACGTCGTGGTGGTGGCCGCCCATCGCCAGCCGTGTGCCAGCGGGAATGTCGGCCGTGGCGCGGCCGGCCAGCACCGCGCATTGGATGGGCCGGTTGCTGCCCGAGGCGCGGCCCTGCAGCACCGCGCCCAGCAGGCTGATGGGCGTTTCGATGCCCATGAAGTGGTGATCTTGCCCCTGATTTACGGACACCTATCTAAGCGACATTGGCCAGCTCGTACTGCTCTGGGCTGAGGTAGCCCAGGGTCGAGTGCAGCCGGATCCGATTGTAGTCAACCTCAATGTAGTCAAACACATGAGCCTTGGCCTGCTCCCGTGTGGCGAGGTGTTCACCATGGATGGCCTCGACCTTCAGACTGTGGTTCCAACTCTCCATTGCTGCGTTGTCGTAGCAGTTGCCTCTGGCACTCATGCTGGCGATCAAAGCGTATTGCTCCAACAGGGCGCGGTGCTCGCGCGAGCAGTATTGGCTACCACGGTCAGTATGCACGATCACTCCCCGAGGCCGATTGCGAGCAAACAGCGCCATGCGCAGCGCGTCGCAAACCAGCGTAGC
>WNDQ01000004.1 GCA_009912175.1 Paracidovorax wautersii
AAGCGTTCTCCTCCTCCAGCCGCGCCACTTCACGTTTGAGCCGTGCATGTTCGGCCAACTCCAAGCGTTGTGCCTGATCGTCCTGGTCGTGCCGCCGCGCCTGGGCGCGCCAACTGTACAGCTGGGCAGGCTGCAACCCCAGATCACGAGCCACCGTGGTTACCCCTTCTGTGGCCGCTCGCAACAGTGCCTGCTGCCTGAACTCCAGGCTGAACTCCTGCCCCTTTCTGCCTGCCTTGCTCTTGGTCATCGTCCACCTCCTATTGCGATAGTTAATCGCTTATAGGGGTGTCCGTGAAACGGGGGCAAGATCAGACTACAGCTTCACCTATGGACTGGCCGCCTCGGATACGCGCAACGGCAGTGCCGCGGTGGACGGCAACGCCCAGTACCGCAGCCGCTACGCCTCGCTGTCGAGCAGCTACAGCCACAGCGACAGCTACCGGCAGCTCAGCCTGGGGGCATCGGGCAGCGTGGTCGTCCACGAGGGCGGCGTGACGCTGGCGCCGCAGCGCGGCGACACCATGGTCATCGTCGAGGCGCCGGCCGCCGAGGACGCGCGCGTGACCAACGTGCCGGGCCTCAAGATCGATTCGCGCGGCTACGCGGTGATTCCCTACGTCTCGCCCTACCGCATGAACACCATCACCCTCGACCCCGAAGGCATGGACGCGGAGGTGGAGCTCGACAGTACGAGCCAGCTGGTCGCGCCTTATGCCGGTGCGATCGCCAAGCTGACCTTCGCGACCCGCCAGGGACGCGCGCTGTTGATCACCGCACGCATGGCGGGTGGGCAGGTGCTGCCTTTCGGCGCCCAGGTGCTGGACGCCCAGGGCCAGGCCGTCGGCCTGGTGGCGCAGGCCAGCCGGATCTATGTGCGCGCCAGCGAGCCCCAGGGGCGGCTGCTGGTCAAGTGGGGCGACGCTGCCGCGCAGCAATGCCAGGTGGATTACCACGTGCCGGAAGACGCGCAGCAGCCGGCTGCCGGCATGACGACCTTGGAGGCGACATGCCGATGAATCGATGCAATTGCGCAGGGCCCCGGGCCGCCGGATCGGGGTTGCGCGCGTGGCTGGCGCGGCTGGGCGCCGTGGCCGCGCTGTGGCTGGGCGCGGTCCCGCTGGCGCAGGCCGCCTGTACCCTCAACGCGGGCGTGGTTGCGCAGAACATCCAGCTCAACGTCGGGCGTGTGCTGATCCAGCCTTCGCTGGCCGTGGGCGATCGCATTGCGCTGATTACTTACAACATCAATGCTGTGGGACGCATCGCGGACTGCACCGGGGGTGGCCAGTTGCTGGCGCGGTTCACGCGTCCCATGACGCCCGTCAGCGGCTTCTCCAACGTGTTTGCGACCGATGTGCTCGGCGTCGGCATCCGCCTGTACCGCGAGGCCCAAGACGTCTCGAATTTCTATCCCTACACCTTGAATTACAGCGGTACCACCTTTATCAACCTCGTTGGGGGTTATTTCCAGGTGGAGCTGATCAAGACTGGGCCGATCACGGGCTCGGGACCCATTGCCAGCAACGGACTGTTCACGAGCTACTACGCAGACGGGAACAGCCCGACGCAGCCCCTGCTCACCTCGACCCTCAGCGGCAATGGCATCACCATCGTGACGTCGACGTGCGAGGTGCAGGCCGGCTCCAGAAACATCGCGGTCAATTTCGGGTCGGTGTCCAAAACGGTGTTCAACGGCGTCGGCTCCAAGGCCGTCGACCGCGACTTCGCCATCAACCTCACCTGCCAGGGCGGCAATGTGGCCGAGGCGGCCAGCCGCGTGGGGATCGAACTGGTCGATCTGCTGACCGGCAGCGAGCGCGCAGTCACCTTCGGGCAAGGGATCGAGCTGGGGCGCACGGCGGTCAATGCCAGCAGCACCCTGAGCCTGCCGCTGCGCGCGCGCTACGTCCAGACGCTGGCCGGCGCGGTGGGCTCCGGCTCGGCCAACGGAACGGCGACGTTCACGATCGAATACCGCTGACGACGGCCCGCGGATGGATGCCGGTCCCCCGGCATTCGCAACCATTGTCAAATCGCTTGCCCCAGGCGTCGCAAGGCCTAGATTGCTGCCTCATCACGATCAACCGAAGGAGGAATTGCGATGTTGGCACTTTATGAAATGCGGCGCCTGCTCAGGGCGCTCGGTCGGCCCGACGCCCACCAGCCGGATCCGGGCGAGCAGGATTGTCTGGACGCGATCGAGCAACTGGCTCCGGTGCTGGAGCGCTCGGGCGCGCCGGTGGAACTGATGGTCGATTGCTGCCGGCGGGTCGAGGACACGCTGCTGCGCTACAGCCGCACGCCTGCCGAGAGCGTGGTGGTTTCGCTGTACTACCAGGACGGCCTGCTCGCGGGCTACTACGGGCCCGGCCTGCCCTTGCCCGAGCGTTTGCCCCAGGCCGTCGGCGACTGGCAGGTGGAACTGCTGGAGGCCATCGGCGGGCTGGGGGTGCTGCATGGCGACAGCATCCGGCAGCAGCAGGCGGCGCACGAGGCCCAGGAGGGCAGCGCCGGGGCGCCGCGGCTTTGACGGGCGCCGTGTCTCGTGAAAAGATCGCGGTGTTCTTCGAATGCCGCCATGAATCCGATCTTCGACATCGTCCACACCACGACCCACCGCTACCGCAAGCCGGTGTCCTTCGGACCGCACCGGGTGATGTTCCGCCCGCGCGGCAGCCACGACCTGCGGGTGCTGGCCACCGATCTGCAGGTCAGCCCGGCGGCCGATGTGCAGATGGTGCAGGACGTGTTCTCCAATTCGATTGCGCTGGTGCAGCCGCAAAGCGACGCCGAGGAGTTGCGCATCACCTGCGCATTCACCCTCGAGCACGCCGGCTCCTTCAATCTGGAGCTGCCGATGGAGCGGGCCGCGCTGGCTTATCCGTTTGCCTACAGCGTGGCCGACCGCGTCGACCTCGAACACTACCTGCGCCCCCAGTACACCGACCCCGACGGCGCGCTGCAGGACTGGGCGCGGCAGTTCCTGCGCGACCCGCAGGCCTTCATCGAGGACGGCGAGGGCGCCCGCCTGCTGGGCAGCCGCGAGATCCTGGTGGCCATGACCCACCACATCAAGGCCACGCTGGCCTATGCCGCGCGCGACGAGGAAGGCACGCAGCCGCCGGTCGAGACCCTGCGCCTGGGCAGCGGCTCCTGCCGCGACTTCGCGCTGCTGATGATGGAGGCCGCGCGCCGCCTGGGCTACGCCTCGCGTTTTGTCTCGGGCTACCTGTATGACCCGGCGCTGGACCCGTCGCAGGCCGACGGCGCGGCCGTGGTCGGCGCGGGCGCCACCCACGCCTGGGTGCAGGTCTACCTGCCCGGCCCGGGCTGGGTCGCGTTCGATCCGACCAACGCGCTGTTCGGCGGCCATCACCTCATCCGCGTGGCGACGGCGCGAGACCCGGCACAGGCCGCGCCGGTCTCCGGCGTCTGGGTCGGCGAACCCGACGATTACCTGGGCATGACGGTCGACGTTCAGGTCACGCGCCGGCAGGCCGCCGATTGACCCCTTGATCTGAAGGGTCTATGCGGCTTGCGCATGCGGCCTGCGCCTGGGTCTCACACAGGAAAACCGGCCGCCCTGGGAAGAGGGGCTGGCGGCGAATTTTCTTGGTGTAAACCCGTAAATCCGGGACCCAAGCCGGTTTAGTTATGATCGCGCCCCAGTTCTGGACCCGAAGTTGGGGCCGCACAGGCGGGCCGACACGGCCGCCGCGATGTCCTGGGCCATGGGCTTACTCACCCCTGGCGCCACCACCAGAAAAAAACGTGCGCGTGCGCGCCAGTCCGGCAAGAGCGGTCCGGGCGGCCTTCGTGTCCTTTCTTCCAACAAAGCTCGATCCATCCATGTCCAGTTCCATTGCCGCGCCGGCCCGCAAGGGGCGGCCGTTCACTGCCTACATCCTGGTCGCCCTGCTGCTGGGCGTCCTGGTGGGCTACCTGTGCAACACCCGGCTGGCCGACCACGCTGCGGCCACCGAGGTGGCGGGCTATGTCTCGCTGATCGCCGACATCTTCCTGCGCCTGATCAAGATGATCATCGCGCCGCTGGTGTTCTCCACCCTGGTGGTCGGCATCGCCCACATGGGCGACACCAGCGCCATCGGCCGCGTGGGCATCAAGGCCCTGGGCTGGTTCATCCTGTTCTCGGTGATCTCGCTGTCGCTGGGCTTCCTCTTCGCCAACCTGCTGCAGCCCGGCCACAACACCGGCCTGCCGCTGCCCGACGCCGCGGCCTCGGGCGTGGCGGCCTCCACGCTGACGGCCAAGCAGTTCGTGCTGCACCTGGTGCCGGCCTCGGTGGTGCAGGCCATGGCCACCAACGAGATCCTGCAGATCGTGGTGTTCTCGCTGTTCTTCGGCGTGGCGCTGGCCTCGCTGGGTGAGCGCGCGCGCCATCTGGTGCAGATCATCGAGCAGCTCTCGCACGCCATCCTCAAGGTCACCAACGCCGTCATGAAGATGGCGCCGCTGGCCGTGTTCGCCGCCATCACCTCGGTCGTGACCACGCAGGGCATCGGCATCCTGTGGACCTTCGCCAAGTTCATCGGCGGCTTCTACCTGGGCCTGGTGGTGCTGTGGGCCGTGCTGCTGGTCGCCGGCTGGGCCGTGCTGGGCGGGCGTGTGGTCAACCTGGTCAAGCTGCTGCGCGAGCCCTTCCTGGTCTCGTTCTCGACCGCTAGCTCGGAAGCCGCCTACCCCAAGATGCTCGACGCGCTCGACGCGCTCGACCGCTTCGGCGTGCGCCGCCGCATCTCCAGCTTTGTGCTGCCGATGGGCTACTCCTTCAATCTCGACGGCTCGATGATGTACTGCGCCTTTGCCACGCTGTTCATCGCGCAGGTCTATGACATCCACCTGTCCATCGTCACCCAGCTGGCCATGATGGGCATGCTCATGCTCACCTCCAAGGGCATCGCCGGCGTGCCGCGCGCCTCGCTCGTGGTGGTGGCCGCCACGCTGGGCTCCTTCGGCATGCCCGAGGCCGGCCTGCTGCTCATCATGGGCGTCGACCAGTTCCTGGACATGGGCCGCTCGGCCACCAACGCGGTGGGCAACGGCATTGCCGCGGCCGTCGTCGCCAAGTGGGAAGGCGACCTGCTGCCCGAAGGCAAGGTCGATCCCGACGCGGCCGAGGATGTCGCTGGCATGCCGGCGGCCTCCCCTTCGCGGGCGTAAGAACCGGCCCTAAGAACGTAAACACGTTCTGAGACAAGGTCAGCGGCGCGCCTCGGAAGCCGCGGGCGCGGCCGGGGCGCTCAGCATGTGGTGCGCCAGCACCGCGTAGAGGGGCTGGCTGATCATGCGCGAGACCAGGCTGGCCAGCATGGCCGCCGCCATCAGGCTGAGCACCATGGCGTGGCCGTCCACCATCTCCATGACGATGATGAAGCTGGTCAGCGGCGCCTGCGTCACGGCTGCCAGGAAGCCCGCCATGCCCATGGCGATCAGCGCCGGGCCGATGCCCGCGTTGCCCGCCAGGCCCATCAGCGCGGCCACATCGTGGCCGATGCCTGCGCCGATCGACAGCGACGGCGCAAAGATGCCGCCCGGCACACCCGTCCAGGCCGTCAGCCAGGTGGCGACGAATTTGAGCAGCACGTAGAGCGCCGGCAGGTCGGCATCGCCTGCGAGCATGTGCTTGACCGCATCCGAGCCCGCGCCGAAGGTGGCGCCGCCGCTGGCCAGTCCGATCACGGCCACGGCCAGGCCGCCCGCCGCCGCGAAGCGAACCGGATAACGCCGTCGCCAGGCCGTGAAGCGGTCGGGCGACAGGCCGGTCAGCGAGGCCGCCAGCAGCCGCGCGAAAAGCCCGCCCAGCAGGCCGCTGGCCAGCACCACCGCCAGACCAGGCAGCAGCGCGTGCCAGCCCAGCGTTGGCGCGCGAATCACACCGAAATAGCTCAGGTTGCCAAAGGCCGATACCGCCATCAGGCCGCCCAGCACGATGGCGGCGATGATCAGTCCGCTGTTGCGCGACTCGAGTTTGCGTGAGAGCTCCTCGATGGCGAACACCACGCCGGCCAGCGGCGCATTGAAGGCCGCCGCGATGCCGGCCGCGCCACCGGCGACCAGCAGGGCGTGCTCGCTGATGCCGGAATGGGGCCGCAGCCACACCCGCGCGTGCTGCATGATGCCAGCGGCCACCTGCACCGAGGGGCCTTCGCGGCCGATCGACAGCCCTGCCAGCAACCCGGCCGCCGACAGCACGATCTTGGCCAGCGACAGCCGGATCGAGGTAAAGGCATGCCGGCGCGCGGCCGGCAGCGTCGGGTCCAGCGCCGCCATGACTTGCGGGATGCCGGAGCCGCCCGCGGTGGCGAACCAGCGCCGCGTCACCCACACGATGGCGGCCGTCCAGGCCGGAATCCACAGCAGCACCAGCCAGCGGTTATGGTCGTGCAGCGCCTCGAAATGATCGAAGGCCCATTCGCTGAGCATGGTGAAGCCCACCACCGACAGGCCGGCCAGCACCGCATAGACCAGCACGATGGCGCGGTCCAGCCACATACGTCCATTGGAAAACTCCTCTTGCATGTGCAGGAGGAAATCGGGGTGGCGCGGCGGTGTGGGCGTATCGGACGGGGCCGAAGGAGGGCTCGCAGGTGGGCGGGAGGGCTGGGAGTCGGCGTTGGGGTCGGGTTGGGCAGCACTCATGCGCTCCGATTCTTGCACTGTGGCGTACGTCCGCCTACCCACCGCGCCGGGGCCCTGGAGATGTCGATCGAGATACTGTATATTCAATCAGTGATTTGGGCGAGGCCATGCGGCAAAATGCAGTGTTTGCTTTGCCCTCGCTGCGGCAGGCATTACCGTTCAAGAGAGATACGTACACCATGGCATCGGTCAACAAAGTCATCATCGTCGGCAACCTGGGGCGCGACCCCGAAGTGCGTTACCTGCCCAGCGGTGACGCCGTGGCCAACATCACCGTCGCCACCACCGACCGCTACCGCGACAAGCAGACCGGCGAAAACAAGGAAATCACCGAGTGGCACCGCGTGAACTTCTTCGGCAAGCTCGCCGAGATCGCGGGCCAGTACCTGCGCAAGGGCAGCCAGGTCTATGTCGAAGGCAGCCTGCGCACACGCAAGTGGACCGACCAGTCCGGCGTCGAAAAATACAGCACCGAAATCCGTGCCGACACCATGCAGATGCTGGGCAGCCGCGCCGGTGGCGGCGGCGGTCAGGGTGGCGGCTACGGCGGCGGCAATGACGGCTATGGCGACGACGGCTACGGCGCTGGCGCCCCGGCGGCCCCCGCCCCGGCCGCACGCCGCCCGGCGCCGCCCCCGGCCCAACGTCCGGCCCCCGCGCCCGCCCCGGCCGCCCAGCGCCCGCAGCAGCCGGCCAGCGGCTTCGACGACATGGACGACGACATTCCGTTCTGATGTTCTGATGCTCGCCGTTCATTGGCGCGCGTCATCCAAGACATGCAAGGCCCGCTTCTCTTGGGGAAGTGGGCCTTTTTGCTGCCGGGGCCGTGTGAATGTCAGCCGCTGATATCCGCAGCGGTGCGTCTGTTCAGGCCTGCAGCGGCGCGTCGACCAGCAAGTGGCTCAAGAGCCTGCGGACCCGGTCCTCGACAAAATAGCCGCCGCCTTCCTGGTAACGCAGGAAACGTCGACCACAGACGGTGCAGGTCCAGAGGGTGCAGCGATTGGCGGGATAGTGCCGGGGCGAAATCGGCGCGTCGGGTGACCAGAAACGGGTGCCGTCCGGGTGGTATTCCTCGAACGTCGGCTCGTCGAAGGCCGATACACGCAAGGTCCCGGTCAACTGCAGCTGCGCGTGGGGGAAGGCAATCGGCTGGCTTTCCCAGGCCGTCGTCAGCGAGGCGACGCAGGCGCAGGGCTGCGTGACGGTGTCGGATTCAACGGCCAGGGCGTGCAGCGTCGGGTAGTCGAGCAAGGGCATGGGCTTGCGTTCAGAGCCGACCGAACGAGACGGCCTCGGTCAGCGCGGTGCCTTCGATCTGGTCGATCAGGCGCATCAGTGGCTTGAGTTCGATGTAGCGGCTGGCGGTGTGGCGGATGTACTGGGTAAAGCGCGGGGTGTCGGCCAGGTATTTGGGTTTGCCGTCGCGCAGGGTCAGGCGCGCGAAGATGCCGGCGACCTTCAGGTGGCGCTGCAGGCCCATCCATTCGACGCTGCGGTAGAAGGCGCCGAAGTCGCTGGCCCAGTCGGCGTGGTCGAGCAGGCCGGCCTTGCGCGCTTTTTCCCAGTAGCGGATGGTGATGTCGATCACCACTTCCTCGTCCCAGCTCAGGAAGGCGTCGCGCATGAGGCTGGCGATGTCGTAGGTGACGGGGCCGTAGACCGCGTCCTGGAAATCGAGCACGCCGACCCGCGGGTCGGCTGCGCCGGGCACCATCAGGTTGCGGGGCATGAAGTCGCGGTGCACGTACACGCGCGGCGCGGCCAGGTTGTCGCGCACGATCAGGGTGAAGGCGTTCTGCAGCACCGCCTGCTGCGCGTCGCTCAGGACCAGGCCCTTGTGCCGGGCGATGTACCACTCGTCGGGGTAGAGGTTGAGTTCGCGCCGCAGCATGGCTTCGTCGTAGTCGGGCAGCACGCCGGGGCGCGAGGCCTGTTGCCAGGCGACGAGGGTGTCGAGCGACTGCAGCAGATGCGCGTGGACCGCGGCCGACGGAGCCGGCCGCGGCGCCAGGCCCAGGGGCTTGGCGGCCTGCTGCGCGATCAACTCCAGCAGCGTCTGGCTGCCCAGGTCGTCGAGCAGCAAAAAGCCGTGTGCCTGGTCCCAGTCCAGGATGCGCGGCACCTTCAGGCCCGCCTGCGCCATGAGGGCGGCCACCTGAACGAAGGGGGCGCTGTCTTCCTGCGCGGGGGGCGCGTCCATGATGACGAAGCTGGCGGCAGGGCGGGCGCCGGCCGGGCCGTTCTGTGAAGTTTCGTGAGCGCCGGGAACTGCGGTGGCGCTTGCCGGCTCCATCGTCGCGTCCACCCGAAGGTAACGCCGGAAACTGGCGTCGGCCGAGGCCAGCCGCACGGATGGTGGGTGCAGGCCATGAAGGGGCGCAATGGTGCGCAGCCAGGTGTCGAAGGCTTGCTGGCGCTGGGCGTCGGCCCAGGTGACGGCGGTGGATGGCATGAACGAGAGCGGGTGGACTTCTGAATGGAAAGCGTGTCGAGACAGGCCGCCGCCCAGGCGCGGGGCCGGCCGCAAGGGGCGGTGGCGAGCGCCCGGCGGCGTCATGGATAATCCATTGTACGAATCGGCGGCGGGCTGCCGGCACCGGCAGCGGCGTTTGGCGCTGGGGCCGTGCAGTGCGCCGCGGCTTTCCCAGCCCTTGATCACACCTGGTTTTCTTTTGGTGACTCGCATTCCGTCCTCCATGCGCTCTGTTCCCCGGCCTTCACGGTTTCGCTTCGTGCCCGGCCTGCTGCCCGTGCTGCTGGCCTGGGGGCCGATGGCCGCCCACGCCCAGGCACTGGTCACCCAGCCCGATGCCCCCGCCAGCCCGCTGTCGCTGCGCCCCAGCGGCCAGTTGCAGGAGCGCCCGCCGCTCGACGAATCGCTGCTGCCGATGTTTGTCTCGGGCGACCGCATGACGGGGCAGACCGAAACGACGATGACGATCGAAGGCGAGGCCGAGCTGCGCCGCGGCACGTCCATGATCCGCGCCGACCGGCTCCAGTACGACTCGCGCACCGAGCGCGCGCGCGCCGAAGGCAATGTGCGCATCAACCGCGACGGCAATACCTTCTGGGGGCCCGAGCTCGACGTCAACGTCAACACCTACGAAGGCTATTTCCGCGAGCCGAGCTACCACCTGTCGATCAACGGCGGCAACGGCGACGCCAGCCGGGTCGACTTCATCAACGACAAGGAAGCGGTGGCCCACGACGCCACCTTCAGCACCTGCCGCCGCGAGCCCGGCCAGACCTGGTCGCCCGACTGGGTGCTGCAGGCCAGCAGCATCGACTTCGACCAGGAAAACGACGTGGGCTACGCGCGCAACGTGGTGATGCGGTTCAAGGATGTGCCCATCATGGCCGCGCCGGCCATGAGTTTTCCCCTGAGCGACAAACGCAAGACCGGGCTGCTGCCCCCGACCATCGGCCTGGACAGCACCAACGGCTTCACCTACAGCCAGCCTTTCTACTGGAACATCGCGCCGCAGTACGACGCGACCATCGCGCCCACCATCATGGCCAAGCGCGGCGTGGACTGGCGCAACCAGTTCCGCTACCTGGGCGAGAACTACGTGGGCGAGATCCGCTACAACCTGCTGCCCAGCGACCGCATCCGCAACGAGGACCGCTGGGGCCTGCGCATCAAGCACGACGCGCGCTACGACACCGACCTGCCCGGCGCCTCGCGCATCGGCCTGCACCTCAACTACAACCGCGTCAGCGACAACAACTACTGGAGCGATTTCACCGACTTCAAGCAAAACGCCTGGACCCAGCGCCTGCTGCCGCAGGACTTCAAGATCGACTGGCGCGACGGTGGCTACTCGGGCCTGCTGCGCGTGACCAAGTGGCAGACGCTGCAGGCCGACGACTCGGTGATCATCCCGCCCTACAACCGCACCCAGCTGGCCATGCGTTATGCGCAGCGCAACGTGCGCACCAGCGGGCTGGACGTCGACTTCAGCGGCGACGTCAGCCACTTCTGGGGCGACCGCGCGTTCCTCAACCAGCCCAACGCCGACCGCGGTGTGCTCAAGGCCCAGGTCAGCTATCCGTGGCGCACGCCGGGCGCCTTCGTCGTGCCCAGCGTCAAGCTGCAGGGCATGGCCTACGAGTTCAACGAGCCGCTGCCCGATGGCCGGCGCAGCGCCAACGTGACGGTGCCGACCTTCAGCCTGGACAGCGGCCTGGTCTTCGAGCGCGACGCCTCGCTGTTCGGCCGTGCCTATACCCAGACGCTGGAGCCGCGCGCCTACTACGTCTACACGCCCTACCGCAACCAGAACTTCCTGCCGGTCTACGACACGGCGGCCAACGACTTCAACTTCGCCTCGATCTACTCGGACTCGCCCTACTCGGGCAACGACCGCGTGGTCGACAACAACCTGCTCACGGTGGGCGTGACCTCGCGCTTCATCGATCCGGTCTCGGGCGCCCAGCGCATGAAGTTCGCGCTGGCCCAGCGCCTGCGGTTTTCCACGCAGAACGTCACGCTGCCCGGTGGCGAGCCCAACAGCGACAAGTTCAGCGACCTGCTCGCCGGCGCCGACATCAACTGGAACGAGCGCTGGAGCACCTACACCACGGTCCAGTACAACTACGACGAAAAGAAGTCGGTGCGCACCACGCTGGGCGCCGCCTACTCGCCCGGCAACTACCGGCGCGTGTCGGCCTCCTACAGTCTGGACCGCATCAACGCCAGTGAACAGGCCAACCTGAGCTGGCAATGGCCGCTGGACGACCTCTGGCGGCGCAAGCCCGATGCCTTCAGTACCGCGGGCGCCGGCCTGGGCGGCGGGCGCATCTACACCGTCGGGCGCCTGAACTACAGCCTCGAAGACCGCCGCCTGGTCAATACCCTGGTGGGCTTCGAGTACGACGGCTGCTGCTACATCGCCCGCGTGGGCCTGGAGCGCTACCAGACCAGCACCTCCACCGCCAACAAACGTATCTTGTTCCAGCTCGAATTCGTGGGCTTCGCGCGCGTGGGCTCCGGCGCCATGAGCTCCTTCACCGACAACGTCTCCGGCTACCAGGTCCTGCGCGACCGCACCAATGTCGCGCCCAGCCGCTTCAGCAACTATGACTAACAAGCTTTCTCTTGCCATCCTGGCTTTCTGCATGGCCTGTGCCGCAACCGTGGCGCACGCCCAGGGTCTGCGCTCCGGCGGTCTGGGCGGGGGCGCGGCGCCGTCCACCACCACCGGTTTCGGGCTGCCCTCGCTGGGCGCGCCGCCCGCGGCCAACGTGACGCGCGAGGCCGACTACATCGTGGCCCTGGTCAACTCCGAGCCCATCACGCGCAACCAGCTCGAACAGGCTGTCGCCCGCGTGCGCCAGCAGGCCGAGGGCCAGCAACAACTGCCGCCCGACCGCGTGCTCTACCCGCAGGTGCTCGAGCAGCTCATCAACACCCGCGTCGAGCTGCAATCGGCCAAGGACATGGGCATCACCATCAACGACGCCATGGTCGACCAGGTCGCGCTCAACATCGCGCGCCAGAACAACATCAATGACCTGACCGAGCTGCGCCGCCGGGTCGAGGGCGACGGTATGACCTGGAGCGGTTTCCGCGCCAACCTGCGCGAGCAACTGACCCTGAGCCGCGTGCGCGAGCAGGCCCAGAGCAGCCGCACGCAGGTGAGCGAGCGCGAGATCGACGACTACCTGGCCGCCCACCGGCAGGAGCAGCAGGCCGCCGCCAACCAGGTCAACCTGGCCCAGATCCTGGTGGCCGTGCCCGAGAACGCCTCGGCCGACCAGGTCGCCCGGCTGCAGGCCAAGGCCCAGGGCCTGGCCGACCAGGCGCGCCAGCCCAATGCCGACTTCGCCGCGCTGGCCCGGGCCAATTCCGACGGCAGCGCCGTCGACCGCGAGCAGGGCGGCGCCATGGGCCTGCGCCCGGCCGACCGCTATCCCGACCTGTTCATCGACAACACCCGGTCGCTGCCGGTCGGCGGCGTCGCCGGCCCGGTCCGCTCGGGCGCGGGCTTTCACATCCTCAAGGTGCTGGAGCGCCCGAGCGCGAACGTCAGCGGCGGCGTGGTCGTCACGCAGACGCACGCGCGCCATATCCTGCTGCGGCCCGATGCCCAACTGACCGAAGCCCAGGCCGTGACCCGCCTGGGGCAGATGCGCGACGCCATCCTGGCCGGCCGCGCCGACTTCGCCACGCTGGCGCGCCAGCAGTCGCAGGACGGCTCGGCCGCCGAAGGCGGCGACCTGGGCTGGGCCAACCCCGGCCAGTTCGTGCCCGAGTTCGAGCAGGCCCTGAACCGCCTCGACGCCGGCCAGATCTCCGAGCCGCTGGTCTCGCGCTTTGGTGTGCATTTGATCCAGGTGATCGAGCGCCGCCAGGGCACCGTCAGCGAACGCGAGCAGCGCGAATCGGTGCGTGCCATCCTGCGCGAGCAGAAGGCCGACGAGTCCTATTCCGAATGGATGCGCGAAATCCGCTCGCGCGCCTTCGTCGAATACCGCAACGCCCCCGGCAGCGCCCCATGAGCCGTGCCGACGCGAAGTCGCCGCGCGGTGTGCGCGGCGGTGGCGGCCACGTCGCGCGCAAGCGCTTCGGCCAGCACTTTCTGTCGGACGCCGGCATCATCGACGGCATCCTGCGCGAGATCGCCCCGCGTCCGGGCCAGCCCGTGGTCGAGATCGGCCCGGGTTTGGCCGCCATCACCCAGCCGCTGGTCGAGCGCCTGGGGCGCCTGACGGTCATCGAGCTGGACCGCGACCTGGCGCGCCGGCTGCGCGAGCACCCGCAGCTCGACGTGATCGAGTCCGACGTGCTTCAGGTGGATTTCACGGCGGTCGCCGCGCGCCTGCAGGCGCCGCGCATCCGCATCGTGGGCAACCTGCCCTACAACATCTCCTCGCCCATCCTGTTCCATCTGCTCGACCATGTGGCGGTGGTCGAGGACCAGCATTTCATGCTGCAAAAGGAAGTCATCGACCGCATGGTCGCGCAGCCCGCCACGTCCGACTACAGCCGCCTGTCGGTGATGCTGCAGTGGCGCTACGCGATGGAGAACGTGCTGTTCGTGCCACCCGAGAGCTTCGATCCGCCGCCGCGCGTGGACAGCGCCGTGGTGCGCATGGTGCCGCTGGCCGAGCCGCCGGCCGTCGATGTGGCGCTGCTGGGCGAGCTGGTGCAGGTGGCCTTCAGCCAGCGCCGCAAGATCCTGCGCCACACCCTGGGCCGCTGGCTCGAAGCCAAGGGCTACGGCGGTGTCTTTGACGCCCAGCGCCGCGCCGAAGAAGTGCCTGTGGCCGAGTACGTCGCGCTGGCGCAGGCGGTCGCCTGACGGCGCTGGCTGCGGCCGCAAAAACAAAAGCAAAAACAAAAGGCCCTGAGCGTGTCGCGCCCAGGGCCTTTGTTGTTGGTGCTCAACCGCAGCCGTATCAGGCAACGGCCAGCCAGTAGCTGGAGTTGAACGGGCTGCTCATGCCCAGCGCCTGGGGCGTGATGTCGACCAGGGTGTCGGTCGGAACCCGTTCGGGTTGGCTGGCGGTGCGGGGGACCTCGATCGCCCGTTCTGCTTGGTCAGTGTGTGCAGAACGGGCTACAGAAAAGAATAGAAACACCGGAAGGGCACTTTTCGCTCGGCCCAGTAGTCGGCCGCGTCGCGGAAGATGTCCAGCAGTTGTTCGCGCGCCTCGGGGTCGAACTTGCCGTAGGCCGGGATCTGTTCGAGCACCACCACGAAGCCAGGCTGGTTGCCGGCCTTGTGGATGGGGTCGGTCATGCAGTCGTAGAGCGCGTCGAAGTTCTTGCCGAAATGCGGCGGGAACGTGAACTGGCGGGCGATGGCGTCGAGCACTTCGGGCTTGGACTGGGCGTGCCCAAGGTTGGCGTACAGGAAGTGGTAGCCCTGGCGCACGGCCGTGGCCTGCAGGTCCTGCGGCCGGAAGGCGCGGATCGACTGCACGATGTTGGGCCGCACGGCCTGCAGCAGGTTGTCGGTCGGCGTGGCCGGGCCTGCCTCGCGCGGCAACGCGGCGTCGGCGGCAGCGGTGCTACCGTTGCTAGGGCGCAATTTTTCGATAACTAGCATAGTGGTCACTGGTGTAGTAGCAGGCATCCGGGGTGCGGGGACGCCCTCCGCAGACAATTCTTCGCGCTCCCCGGCTGCGGACACCGGGCGTGCGGACCGTGTACTCACGGTAATAACCACGCGGATAGATCGGGAGCAGGCGTTCGCGATTGGCAAACACGCTGCCGTCCTTGTCATGGGGGAACGGCCCACCTTCCTGAATCAGCGCATACGTCTCGCGCGCCTGGCGGGGCAGCTCTGCGAGCGACAAAACGCTCGTGGCCGCCGCGGCCGGTTCAGGAAGGGGTTGCTTGGCGTGCCCCACGATGGGGCAGACTGCAAGCAGGGCACATAAAAAACCAGTGAGTCCTAACTTGCGGACGGACGCTCGCAGCATGGTGTCTTTCGCCGGGCACAGTCTCGGGATAACCCGCAATTTCAAGGGCGTTAGTGTGCGCTAAGTCTGCCCAAAAAGCAAGCGACTGCTTAATTACTAAGCAGTCGCTGCAGGGAAGGGGCGAACGGTTTGTGGTGTTTCAGTCGACATGCACCACGATGGGGCGATGTAGTCGCTCCCGTCACGTCCCGAGAGGTCGCCCCAGGACAAAATGCATCGCCCTGGGGGATCGGGTCACCGCGCAGCGATGGACCGAGGGGCCAATTTCACTTGGCCACGGTGTTGGCCTCGGCCACGGTCAAGGCCGTCATGTTGACCAGGCGGCGTACCGTCGCGCTGGGCGTGAGGATGTGCACCGGCTTGCCGGCACCCAGCAGCATCGGGCCGATGGCGATGTTGCCGCCGGCCGCGGTCTTGAGCAGGTTGTAGGCGATGTTGGCGGCGTCGATGTTGGGCAGCACCAGCAGGTTGGCGCTGCCGGCCAGGGTCGAGTCCGGCATCAGGCGGCCGCGCGCGGCGGCGTCCAGCGCCATGTCGCCGTGCATTTCGCCGTCGACTTCCAGCCAGGGCGCCTGCGCCTGCAGCAGGCCCAGGGTTTCGCGCATCTTGAGGGCGCTGGGTTGGTTGCTGCTTCCAAAATTGGAGTGCGACAGAAGCGCTGCCTTGGGCTTGATGCCGAAACGCATCATTTCCTGGGCGGCCATGATGGTGATTTCGGTGAGCTGTTCGGCCGTCGGGTCGTAGTTGACGTGCGTGTCGACCATGAAGATCTGGCGCTCGGGCAGCATCAGGCCGTTCATGCAGGCGTAGGTCTTGGCGCCGGGCGCATGGCCGATGACCTGGTCGATGTAGGTCAGGTGCAGGTTGGTCACGCCCCAGGTGCCGCAGATCATGCCGTCGACATGGCCCTTGTGCAGCAGCATGGAGGCGATCAGCGTCAGGCGGCGGCGCATCTCGATCTTGGCCATGGGGGCGGTCACGCCCTTGCGCATGGTCATCTGGTGGTAGCTCTGCCAGAAATCGCGGTAGCGCTCGTCGTAGTCGGTGTTGACCACGTCGTAGTCCTGGCCCTCCTTCAGGCGCAGGCCGAACTGGGCGATGCGCTTGGCGATGATGGCCGGGCGGCCGATCAGCGTCGGGCGGGCGATGTTCTCGTCGACCGCGATCTGCGCGGCGCGCAGCACGCGCTCTTCCTCGCCCTCGGCGTAGGCCACGCGCTTGGCGTTGGAGGTCTTGGCCGCCGTGAAGATGGGCTTCATCATCGTGCCGGAGGCGTAGACGAAGGACTCCAGCTGCTCGCGGTAGGCGTCCATGTCCGTGATCGGGCGCTGGGCCACGCCGCTGTCGATGGCGGCCTGCGCCACGGCCGGCGCGATGATGGTCATCAGGCGCGGATCGAAGGGCTTGGGGATGATGTATTCAGGGCCGAAGACCAGCGGCTCGCCCGCGTAGGCGGCAGCCACCACCTCGCTTTGCTCGGCCATGGCCAGCTCGGCGATGGCGTAGACGGTGGCGATCTCCATCTCGTCGGTGATGGTGGTCGCGCCCGAATCCAGCGCGCCGCGAAAGATGTAGGGGAAACACAGGACGTTGTTGACCTGGTTCGGGTAGTCCGAGCGGCCGGTGGCGATCACCGCGTCGTCGCGCACCGACTTGACGTCTTCGGGCGCGATCTCGGGGTTGGGGTTGGCCAGCGCCAGGATGACGGGCTTGGCCGCCATCGAGGCCACCATCTCGGACTTGAGCACGCCGCCGGCCGACAGGCCCAGGAAGACGTCGGCGCCGGCGATCACCTGCGCGAGCTTGCGCAGCTCGGTCGGTTGGCAGAACTGCTGCTTGTCGGGGTCCATCAGCTCGGTGCGGCCTTCGTAGACCACGCCGGCCAGGTCGGTCACCCAGATGTTCTCGCGCGGCAGGCCGAGCTTGACCAGCAGCTTCAGGCAGGCCAGGGCCGCAGCACCGGCGCCCGAGGTCACCAGCTTGACGTCCTTGATGTCCTTGCCGACCACACGCAGGCCGTTGATGATGGCCGCGCACACCACGATGGCGGTGCCGTGCTGGTCGTCGTGAAAGACCGGGATCTTCATGCGCTCGCGCAGCTTGCGCTCGACGTAGAAGCAGTCGGGCGCCTTGATGTCTTCAAGGTTGATGCCGCCGAAGGTGGGTTCGAGCGCGGCGATCACGTCGACCAGGCGGTCGAGGTCGTGCTTCTCGTCGACTTCGATGTCGAAGCAGTCCAGGCCGGCGAACTTCTTGAACAGCACGCCCTTGCCTTCCATGACCGGCTTGGAGGCCAGCGGGCCGATGTCGCCCAGGCCCAGCACGGCCGTGCCGTTGCTGATGACGGCCACCAGGTTGCCGCGGTTGGTGTAGCGGTAGGCGTTGACCGGGTCCTTGACGATTTCTTCGCACGGAGCGGCCACGCCGGGCGAATAGGCCAGGGCCAGGTCGTGCTGGTTGGTCAGCTGCTTGGTGGGCGTCGTCGCGATCTTGCCGGCGCGCGGAAACTCGTGGTATTCGAGCGCGGCACGGCGGAGTTCGGCTCGTTTTTCTTCACTGCTGACGGTCATGAGGGGGCGGTCTCCACATCAGGGCAATCGGGCATTGCCGGGTAGGTCGGAATCTGTAGGGAAAGGCATTGTAGGGGGCGTGACGTTCCCTCTGGAGATGCTGCAATGCAGCAAACAATGCGGATGTCGGATGAAACGATGCGGGCGGCGTGTGCCGCCGGCGCTCACAGCGGCGCTGCCGCAGGCGCCGTGGCCGCCGCGGCCGTGGGCAGCCGCACGACAAAGCTGGCGCCGCCGCCGGGCCGGTCTTCGCAATGCACGCTGCCGCCATGGCGCTCGGCAATGGACTTGACCAGCGACAGGCCCAGGCCCACGCCGCCGTGGCGCTCGCTGGCGCCGGGCAGCCGGTAGAACGGCTCGAAGATGCGCGCCTTCTGGTCGTCGGGCACGCCGGGGCCACGGTCGTTGACGCGGAACTCCACCCATTGCCCGGGCAGCTGGCGCAGGGTGGCCGAGACGGCGCCGTCCTGCCGCGCCGCGTCGTCGCCCAGGTGGGACGTGCGCGACTGGCCATAGCGCAACGCGTTTTCGAGCAGGTTGCGCATGAGCCGGCGCAGCAGCTTGGGGATGCCGGCGATCTCGGCCGGCGTCGCTTCCGCGAGGTCGATCTGCAGGCGCGCGCATTCCTCGGCCGCCAGCGCGGCCAGCTCGACCGGCACGGGCGTGCCCAGTTCGGCGGTCTGCGCGTCGAGCCGGCTGGCCAGCAGGATCTCGTCGATGAGCTGGTCGAGTTCGGTGATCGAGCGCGAGAGCTCCTCGCGCAGGCCTTCGTTGGCGGTGTCGTCCATGAGCGCCAGGCCCATGCGGATGCGGGTGAGTGGCGAGCGCAGCTCGTGCGACGCGTTGGCCAGCAGGGATTTGTGGGAAGTCACAAGCGCCTCGATACGTTCTGCGGAATGGTTGAAGCGACGGGCCAGGAAGGCGATCTCGTCGCCGCCACGCACTTCGGCGCGCACGCTGAGATCACCCTGCCCCCACTTCTCGACGCTGCGCTGCAGCTTTTCCAGCCGCCGCGTGAGGTGGCGGATGATGGGATAGGTCGCCAGCGCCACGGCAATGGCCACCAGCGTCAGCGTCCACAGAAAGCCGAAGGGCTGGCGCCAGGGCGAACGCGGCGGGCGTGGCAGCTGCACCGTCACGATCTGGCCATTGTTCAACTGCGCGGGGATCTCCACGCCATGAAAGCCGCCGCGCAGTGGCGGCGGTCGATGCGGCGGGAACGGAGGCGGGGGCGGTGGCTCGGCCAGCAGGTCGGGCCCGTCTTCGCCCTCGACCTCGGCGTCGGGCGGCGCCGCCGGCGGGCGCCACGTGCCGCGGCCGATCATCACCCCCGCGTGGTCGCGCACGACCACCTCGCGCGGCGCCGACTCCGAGGCCAGTTGCCAGGCCCACCCCACCAGCAGCGACAGCACGGCCACGGCCAGCACCACCGCCAGCCAGATGCGCAGGTAGAGTTTCTGGGTGAGTTGCCGCAGGGGGCGGGTCGCTAACGTATCCATGTCAGGTATTTTGGTGGCCACGCATCGACGAGGAACGTACAGTCACTACAGCCTGGGCCAGTGCCGGCGTGGGCCGGCTTTGCCGGACCAGGGCCGGCGCCCCCCAGTGGGGGGACGCGCCGCAGGCGCTTCGGGGGGCGTCCATCAAGGCTGTTGGCGCGCGAAGACGTAGCCCACGCCACGCACCGTCAGGATGCGCTTGGGATTCTTGGGGTCGGCCTCGATGGCTGCGCGGATGCGGCCCATGTGCACGTCGATCGAGCGGTCGAAGGCTTCGAGTTCGCGCCCGCGCACGGCCTCCATGATCTGGTCGCGCGTGAGCACGCGCCCGGCCCGCTCGGCCAGCGTGACCAGCAGGTCGAACTGGTAGGAGGTGAGCTCGCACGGGCGGGTCGACACGGTCACGGTGCGCGCGTCGCGGTCGATTTCCAGCGAGCCGAAGCTCATCGTGGCCGCTGGCGCGGCCAGCGGCTCGTGGCGCCGGCGCAGCACGGCGCGGATGCGGGCGAGCAGCTCGCGCGGCTCGAATGGCTTGGGCAGGTAGTCGTCGGCGCCCAGTTCCAGCCCGATGATGCGGTCCATCGGATCGCCCTTGGCGGTCAGCATCAGCACGGGCGTGCGCGCGAGCTCGCCCGGCAAGGCGCGGATCTGCCGGCAGGTTTCCAGGCCGTCGAGGTCGGGCAGCATCAGGTCCAGGATCACCAGGCCGGGCTTGAGTTCTTCGAGCAGCGCCAGGCCTTTGGTGGCGGTGTCGGCGTGCGCGAATTCAAAGCCCGACTTGCGCAGGTACTCGCCCACCATCTGGGCCAGCCGGGCGTCGTCCTCGATCATCAGCAACTGTTGGTGTGTCATAGGCCGTGATGCTGGGTGGGTGGCGGAAATAGGGCTTGTCGCCGGTGCAAAGTTAAGTAAAGCGAGGGCCGCGCGTCAAGCGGCGGGCCGGGCCGCCACGCGGGCGGCCAACCACACCAGCAGCAGCACCGGCACGCCCAGCAGCGCGGTGGCGCTGAAGAAGGCCACGTAGCCGTGGGCGTCGACGAACACGCCGGAAAAGCCCGCGACCCACTTGGGCAGCAGCAGCATGATCGATGAAAACAGCGCGTACTGCGTGGCCGAGTACTGGATGTTGGTCAGGCTGGAGAGGTAGGCGATGAAGGCCGCCGAGGCGATGCCGCTGGAGAGGTTGTCGGCCGAGACCACCCAGATCAGCGCCTGCAGGTCGTGCCCGCGCGTGGCCAGCCAGGCGAACAGGAGGTTGGTCGCGGCCGACAGCACGGCGCCCAGCATCAGCACCCGCATCACGCCCAGCCGCATCGCCATGGCGCCGCCCAGGAAGGCGCCGGCCAACGTCATGATGATGCCGTAGACCTTGATGACGGTGGCGACCTCGCCCTCGGTGTAGCCCATGTCCACGTAGAAGGGGTTGGCCATGATGCCCATCACCACGTCGCTGATGCGGTAGGTGGCGATCAGCGCCAGGATGAGCACGGCCTGCCAGCGGTAGCGGCCCAGGAAGTCGGCGAAGGGCTGGAGGAGCGCGACTCGCAGCCACTGCGCCGTATTGCGCGCGGGCGGCAGTTCGACCGGTTTGGGCTCGGGCGAACACAGCGTGACCGCCATGCCCAGCAGCATCGATGCGGCCATCGCCAGGTAGGCCCAGGCCCAGGACCAGGGCGCGGCCTGGTAGAGGGCGGTGCCCGCTGCACCGGCCGTTTGCGACACCACCCACAGCGCGCCTGCGCCGGCCCAGATCATGCCCAGGCGGTAGCCGGTCTGGTAGCTGGCCGCCAGTGCGGCCTGGCGGTCGGTGCTGGCCGATTCGATGCGGTAGGCGTCCAGCGCGATGTCCTGCGTGGCCGAGCCGAAGGCCACCAGCAGCGCGCACCACACCAGGGGCTCCAGCGCCCGCTGCGGGTCGCTCTGCGCCATGCCGATCAGGCCCACGGCCACCAGCGCCTGGGACAGGATCAGCCAGCTGCGCCGCCGCCCCAGCGCGCGTGTGAGCAGCGGGATGGGCAGGCGGTCGACCAGCGGCGCCCAGCACCACTTGAACGCATAGACCAGGCCGACCCAGGACAGAAAGCCGATGGTGGCGCGGTCAACGCCGGCCTTGCGCAGCCAGAACGACAGGGTGCTGAGCACCAGCAGCAGCGGCAGGCCGGCCGAAAAGCCCAGCAGCAGCATGCGCAGGCTGGCCGGTTCGCGGTAGACCTTGAGGCTGGCCAGCCAGCCGGCGGCCCGTTGGCGAGCCGTGGCCGGTGGCGCCAGCGGCGCGCCGGGATTCGAAAGCGGAGGAGGTGGGGTCATGGAAGGCAAGAACGGGCCCGCGGCGGTCGGCTGTCAGAGGGGGCGGCCCAGGCGCCAAGCCCGGGCCTTGCCGTGTGTCGATAAATGCAGGTGATTAGTCGAAAAAATCATAAACAAACAAGGATCAAGTTGTTTGGGGAATAAGAAGTCGTCTCTAACATACCTTCAGTCATATAGAAAACGGCCCCAAAGGTTCTCATGCCGGGGCCGCAACCACAACCTCGGAGGTGTTTCCATGTCCATTCGTCGTTTTGCCTGGGCCGCCGTTGCGGCGCTGGCGCTGAGTGCCCAGGCCCACGCGGTCGAGCTCATCAACGTATCGTACGACCCCACGCGTGAACTTTACGACCAGTACAACAAGGCGTTCTCGCAGTACTGGAAGCAGAAGACCGGCCAGGACGTGACCATCAAGAACACCCACGGCGGCTCGACCAAGCAGGCGCGCACCGTGATCGACGGCGTGCAGGCCGACGTGGTCACGCTGGGCCTGGCGCCCGACGTCGACGCGCTGGCCAAGTTCGGCGGCCTGGTGCGCCCTGACTGGCAAAAGCAGCTGCCGCTGAACTCGGCACCCTACACCTCGACCATCGTGTTCCTGGTCAAGAAGGGCAACCCCAAGGCCATCAAGGACTGGGGCGACCTGATCAAGCCCGGCGTGGCCGTCATCACGCCCAACCCCAAGACCTCGGCCGGCGCCAAGTGGAACTACCTGGCCGCCTGGGAATACGGCAAGCGCCATTACGGCGGCGAAGCCGGCGCCAAGGACTTCGTGGCCAAGGTCTACGGCAACGTGCCGGTGCTCGACTCGGGCGCGCGGGGCTCCACCATCACCTTCACGCAGCGTGGCGTGGGTGACGTGCTGCTGGCCTGGGAAAACGAAGCCTTCCTGGCCCTCAAGGAATTCGGTGACGACAAGTTCGAGATCGTCGTGCCCAGCGTGAGCATCAAGACCGAGCCGACCGTGGCCGTGGTCGACAAGGTGGTGGACCGCCGCGGCACCCGCGAAGTCGCAACCGAATACCTCAAGCACCTGTACTCCGACGACGCGCAGGACCTGATCGGCAAGAACTTCTACCGCCCGACCGCCGCGAAGGCCGTGGCCAAGTACGCCGAGCAGTTCCCCAAGCTCGAACTGGTGACCATCGACGGCGCCTTCGGCGGCTGGGACAAGGCCGAGAAGACCCACTTCGTTGACGGCGGTAGCTTCGACCAGATCTATTTGAAGAAGTAAGCCGCCTCGGCTTCTTCGAGAAAAGCCAAGCCGATCGCGCCGTTGCGGGTGTGGTTGGCTTGTTGCGTTTCACCGAGCCGACCGGTGCGCAAGCACACGACGACTTTCCCCACAGAGTTTTTGCCATGACCTCATCCCCTCGATTCCCGTGGAGGCGCCAGCCATGAGCGCCACCGTGCATTCCCCGGTGAGCGCCAGCCTGGGCGCGGCGCGCGTGATCCGCAAACGCCGCCGCGTGCTGCCGGGCTTTCATCTCACGCTGGGTTTTTCCCTGCTGTACCTGGGCCTGCTGGTGTTCGTGCCGCTGTCGCTGCTGTTTTTCCGCGCGGCCGGCCTGAGCTTGGACGACTTCCTGGTCGCCGCCTTTTCGCCGCGCGTGCTCGCGTCCTACCGCGTGACCTTCGGCACGTCGCTGATCGCCGCGCTGGTCAACCTGGTCTTCGGCCTGCTGGTGGCCTGGGTGCTGGTGCGTTACGAATTCCCGGGCAAGAAGATCGTCGACGCGCTGGTCGACCTGCCGTTTGCGCTGCCCACCGCCGTGGCCGGCATTGCGCTGACCGCGCTGCTGGCCGGCAACGGCTGGCTCGGCCAGTACCTGGAGCCGCTGGGCGTCAAGCTGGCCTACACGCCTTCGGGCATCGTGGTGGCGCTGATCTTCATTGGCCTGCCCTTCGTGGTGCGCACCGTGCAGCCCGTGCTGGAAGACGCCGAGAAGGAGCTCGAAGAAGCCGCCGCCAGCCTGGGTGCCACGCGCGCGCAGATCTTCGTGAAGGTCATCCTGCCGACCATCGCGCCGGCGCTGCTCACGGGCTTTGCCATGGCCTTCGCGCGCGCCGTGGGCGAGTACGGCTCGGTGGTCTTCATCGCGGGCAACATGCCCATGATCTCGGAGATCGCGCCGCTGCTCATCCTGGTCAAGCTCGAACAGTTCGACTACGCGGGCGCGGCCGCCGTGGCCGTGGTGCTGCTGGTCGCATCCTTCATCCTGCTGCTGATCATCAATGGCCTGCAGGCCTGGCAGCGCCGTCTCACGGGAGGCAACACGCAATGAGCGGCATCATCACTTCGGCGGCGCGTGCGCCCGTCCAGCGCATCACGCGCGTCAACACCACGGAATCCGCCTGGGTGCGCCGCACCTTGATCGGCATCGCGCTGGCCTTTCTGGTCCTGTTCCTGGTGCTGCCGCTGCTCACGGTGTTTTCGGAAGCGCTGCGCAAGGGCTACGAGGCCTACTTCACCGCCATCAACGAGCCCGACGCGTGGCCCGCCATCCGCCTGACACTGCTGACGGCCTTCTTCAGCGTGATCTTCAACCTGGTCTTCGGCGTGGCCGCGGCCTGGGCCATCGCCAAGTTCGAATTCCGCGGCAAGTCGGTGCTGACCACGCTGATCGACCTGCCGTTCTCGGTCTCGCCCATCGTCGTCGGCCTGGCCCTGGTGCTGGTCTTTGGCGCCCGGGGCTTGCTGGGGCCGTGGCTGATGGAGCACGACATCAAGATCATCTTTGCCGTGCCCGGCGTGATCCTGGCCACCGCCTTCGTCACGCTGCCGCTGATCGCGCGCGAGCTGATCCCGCTCATGCAGGCGCAGGGCAACGACGAGGAGCAGGCCGCCATCGTGCTGGGCGCCTCGGGCTGGCAGACCTTCTGGCGCGTGACGCTGCCCAACATCAAGTGGGGCCTGCTGTACGGCGTCATCCTGTGCAACGCGCGGGCCATGGGAGAATTCGGCGCGGTTTCCGTCGTCTCCGGCCACCTGCGCGGCGAGACCAACACCATCCCGCTGCACGTGGAGATCCTGTACAACGAGTTCCAGATCCAGGCGGGTTTCGCCGTGGCGTCGCTGCTGGCCCTGCTGGCCCTGCTGACGCTGGTGATCAAGTCCATCGTCGAATGGCGGCATGAGCGTGACCTGGCCCAGCTCGCGCACCTGCCGCCCGAAAACCCGAAACCCTGACCGAACCGCATGGGGCGCACGCACAGCGTCCCGGACATCTTGGAGGCCCATTCATCATGAGCATCGAAATCCAGCACATCGACAAACACTTCGGCAGCTTCCACGCGCTGCGCGACGTGAACCTGCATATCAACACCGGCGAGCTGATCGCGCTGCTCGGCCCCTCGGGCTGCGGCAAGACCACGCTGCTGCGCATCATCGCGGGCCTGGAAACACCCGACGCGGGCAACATTTTGTTCTCGGGCGAGGACACCACCGACGTGCACGTGCGCGAGCGCAACGTCGGCTTCGTGTTCCAGCACTACGCGCTGTTCCGCCACCTGACGGTGTTCGAGAACGTGGCCTTCGGCCTGCGCGTCAAGCCCCGCCGCGAGCGCCCGAGCGAATCGGTGATCCGCGAAAAAGTCCACAAGCTGCTCAACCTGGTGCAGCTCGACTGGCTGGCCGACCGCTACCCGGCGCAGCTGTCGGGCGGCCAGCGCCAGCGCATCGCCCTGGCGCGCGCGCTGGCGGTCGAGCCCAAGGTGCTGCTGCTCGACGAGCCCTTCGGCGCGCTCGACGCCAAGGTGCGCAAGGAGCTGCGCCGCTGGCTCGCGCGCCTGCACGAGGAAGTGCATCTGACCTCGGTCTTCGTCACCCACGACCAGGAAGAAGCGCTGGAAGTGACCGATCGTGTGGTCATCATCAACAAGGGTGTGATCGAGCAGGTGGGCACGCCCGCCGAGCTGCTGTCCAAGCCGGCCAGCCCCTTCGTTTATCACTTCCTGGGCGACTCCAACCACCTGCGCCAGGACGGCGACCACGAGATCCTGTTCCGTCCGCACGACGTGCAGCTGTCGCAGCAGCCGCAGGACGGTTTTCGGACCAGCGAGGTGCGCGACATCCGCCCGCTGGGCGCGATCACGCGCGTGTCGCTGCGCGTGGACGGCCAGGACGATCTGCTGGAAGCCGAAGTGCCGCACGACGACGCCAACCTCAAGGACCTGGGGCGTGGGCAGGTGCTGTATTTCCGGCCCAAAACCTGGCAGAAGGCGGAAACCAGCACCCGTTGAGTGCTGCTGTTTCGCATCATGGAATTTACCGCGCCACCCGGTCCTGGCTTGACAGGCCAGCGGGGCCGGTCCATGATCGCAGCCCTATGAACTCCCGCACGCCCACCGTCATCGCCAAGGCCGCCCAGCGCCGCCTGGACGCTGCGCGTGCGTTTGGCTTCGCCCTGCTAGCCCTACTACTAACCCTAGGACTGGTTCCCTTGGCGGCGCGCGCCTGAAAGCTGAGTTCACCCGAATTCACACCCGTATCCCCCTCCGAAGCGTGTCGCACCCCGTGCCACACGCTTTTTTGTTTTGGTTTTTCCGGTTCTTCACCATGACGCACTGCCTGCCGACCCTGATGCCCCGCCCGCCGCGCCTGCTGCGGCGGCGACTAAGCCCCGGTCGCCTGGCCTCGCGCGGTGGTTGCCAGGCGGCTGCAGATCAGCGTTCCCGGGCTGTCCCGCGGACGCAAGACCACACCCCCACCTTCTCATCGTTTCGTTTTCAGATTGCCGAGTGACATCATGACCATGCTCCAGAACCCCGCCAGCAAGTACCGCGCTTTCCCCCCGATCAACCTGCCCGACCGCCAGTGGCCGTCGAAGGTGATCGACAAGGCGCCGATCTGGATGAGCACCGACCTGCGCGACGGCAACCAGTCGCTGTTCGAGCCCATGAACCGCGATCGCAAGATGCAGTTCTACAAGATGCTCGTGGAGATCGGCTTCAAGGAGATCGAGGTCGGCTTCCCGTCGGCGTCGCAGACCGACTTCGACTTCGTGCGCGAGCTGATCGACGACGGCCACATTCCCGACGACGTGACCATCGAGGTGCTGACCCAGGCGCGCGAGGACCTGATCGAGCGCACCATCGAGTCCTGCCGCGGCGCGCGCCGCGCCATCATCCACGTCTACAACGCCGTGGCACCGAACTTTCGCCGCATCGTCTTCAACACCGACGTGGCGGGCGTCAAAAAGATCGCGGTGAACGCGGCCACGCACATCAAGAAGATCACGGCGCAGTACCCCGAGACCGAGTGGGTCTACCAGTACAGCCCCGAGGTGTTCTCGACCTCGGAACTGGAGGTGGTCAAGGAAGTGAGCGAGGCCGTCATCGACGTGTTCCAGCCCACGCCCGAACGCAAGCTGATCCTCAATCTGCCCACCACCGTCGAGTGCGCCACGCCCAACGTCTACGCCGACCAGATCGAGTGGATGTGCCGCAACCTCAAGAACCGCGAGAGCGTGATCATCAGCGTGCACCCGCACAACGACCGCGGCACCGGCGTGGCCGCGGCCGAGCTGGCCGTGATGGCCGGCGCCGATCGCGTCGAAGGCTGCCTGTTCGGCAACGGCGAGCGCACCGGCAACGTCGACATCGTCACGCTGGCGCTCAACCTCTACACGCAGGGCGTCAACCCGGGCCTGGATTTCTCGCGCATCAACGACATCGCGCGCACGGTCGAGGAATGCAACCAGCTGCCCATCCACCCGCGCCATCCCTATGTGGGCGACCTGGTGTTCACTGCCTTCTCGGGCAGCCATCAGGATGCCATCAAGAAGGGCTTTTCGGTGCAGAAGGCCGACGCCACCTGGGACGTGCCCTACATGCCGATCGACCCGGCCGACCTGGGCCGCACCTACGACTCGGTCATCCGCGTCAACAGCCAGTCGGGCAAGGGCGGCATCGCCTACCTGCTGGAGTCGGTCTACGGCCTGGTCATGCCGCGCCGCCTGCAGGTCGAGTTCAGCGGTGCCGTGCAGAAGGTCACCGACGAGACCGGCCAGGAAGTCACGGCGCAGCAGCTCTGGGGCCTGTTCCAGCAGGAATACGTGGGTGCCCAGGTCCCGTTTGCCTACAAGAGCCACGCCCTGAGCGAGCGCGGTGACGAGCAGCACATCGTCTTCAACGCCACGCTCGACGGCCGCGACGTGCGTTTCGAAGGCACGGGCAACGGCCCGCTCGACGCGCTGGTCAACGCCATCGGCCTGCCCGTCACGCTGCACCACTACGAGGAACGCGCCATGGGCCACGGCGCCAACGCCACCGCCGTTGCCTACGCCGAAGTGGCGCGCACCGACGCGGCCAGCAGCACCTTCGGCGTGGGCATGCACGCCAACATCCTGACCGCCTCGATCCAGGCCGTGGTCAGCGGCGTCAACCGCCTCTACGCACGTGCCGAAGGGCAGGACCGGGCCACGTTCTTCGAGCGCACCGGCGACAAGCAGGCGGCGTAAGGCCGCTCGTCCGGGCGGCTGTCACGAGCCGTTTGGGTGATTTTCTGAAAGGCGCTACCCTTCGGGGCATGCGCCTTTTTTTATTGCCGGGCCGTCCCAAGATAAAAGCATCCCCTCGGGGGATCGGGTCATCGCGTCGCGATGGACCGAGGGGCCATTTTTTATGGCCGGGCCGCAGCCTGGATCCACACGTTTCCGGGCTTCATGCATCCACGCTGTACACGCGCGGCGTCTTGCAGGGGGCTGTTGTCGACCCAGGCCGCCGGCAAGTTGGGGCCGCGCTGCTGGTGGCCGCGGGCCTGGTGCTGGCCGGTTGCGCCAGCGGGCCGCCGCGCAGCGGTGGCGGCAGCACCAGCCGGTCTTCAGGCCCGGACGGCAATCTCACGGCCGAGCAGTCCTCCGACATTGCCATCCACGCGCTGGGCCTGGTGGGCACGCCCTATCGCTACGGCGGCAACACGCCGGCCGGCGGTTTCGACTGCAGCGGCCTGATCGGCTATGTCTACCAGTCGCGCGCGGGCATGGCGCCGCCGCGCACGGTGGCGCAGCTCGCGGATTTTGGCCAGCCAGTGGCGGCCGGCAACCTGCGCACGGGCGACCTGATTCTGTTCGGGGGCGCGCGACCCACGCACGCCGGCATCGTGGTGGAGGGCGGGCGCTTCGTGCATGCGCCCTCGACCGGCGGCACGGTGCGGCTGGACCGTTTCACCTCGGGCTACTGGGCGCGGCAGCCGACGGCATTCCGGCGGATTTGAGGCAGGCCGGGGCACGGCCGCGACCGTGCGCCCTCGATGGCCAACGTCAGGCGGCGAGCGGGCGCGGGCCGGTCGGCGCGGCATTCGTGGCAATGGCCTTGCGCACGAAGAGGCCGTAGCTCAGGGCGCCCAGCAGCAGCAGCGTCGCACCCAGCAGAAACACGCCCTTGAAGCTGCCGGTGGCATCCAGGATGACGCCGGTGGCGATCGGCGCGCACGCGGCGCCCAGGAAGCCGCCGAAGTTCTGGATGGCGCCCAGCGAGGCGACCTGCGCGGGCGGCGCAACGTCGGAGGCCAGCGTCCAGATCACGCCCGACGGCATCTGCGAGGCGAAGTAGCCCAGCGTCAGCAAGGCGACGATGGTGCCGGCCTCGCCCAGGAAGGGAATGGGTGCGACGCTGCAGGCGGCCAACAGGGCCCCGCCGACGATGGGCACCTTGCGCGCGAACAGCGTGCGGTGGCCGCGCCGGATCAGCCAGTCCGAGAGCTGGCCGCCGACCAGCACGCCCAGGATGCCGGCCATGAACGGCAGCGACGCGATCCAGCCGGTCTGCGACAGGTTGAAGCCCAGCGTGCTCTGCAGGTAGCGTGGCAGCCAGGTCAGGTAGACCCAGATCGTGAACATGATCGAGAAGTTGCCCAGGATCATGAACCACGTCACGCGCTGGCGAAACAGCGCGGACCAGCCGGCGTCCGGCTGCGCGGGGGCGGCCGCGGGCTGGGGCGTTGGCGGCGGCGCTTCGGCACCGTGGATTTCCCGGGCCTCGCTGGCCGACGGCATGCGAAAGCACAGCAGCCAGATGGCCAGCAGCGGAATGCTGGCCAGGCCGATGGCGATGAACATGCCGCGCCAGCCCAGCGTCAGCATGAGGACGGTCAGCAGCGGCGGCGCGATGGCGTTGGCGATCTGCGAGCCGGTGTTGATGACCGAGGTGGGCAGGCCGCGTTCGCGCTGCGCGAACCAGCGGTGCATCACCTTGATGCTGGCCGGAAAAAAGGGCGCTTCGGTCACGCCCAGCAGCATGCGCAGGCCGTAGAGCGGCGCGAAGGCGTTGACGGCTGCCGCGCCTGCGGTGACCACGCCCCAGACGCTCATGGCGCCCGTGAGGATGCGCTTGGGGCCGAAGCGATCGATCAGCCAGCCCGCGGGCAGGTTGGCCAGGGCGTAGGGCCAGAGGAAGGCCGACAGCAGCAGGCCCATCTGGGTCGAGCTCAGGCCGAACTCGGTGCTGATCAGGCCGCTGGCGATCGCCAGATTGGCGCGATCGAGGTAGTTGACGATGGCGATCAGCAGCAGGATGGCCACCAGGGTCCAGCGCACGCGCGCGGTGCGCGGCGTGACCGTGCTAGGGATGGGGGAGGGGGTTGTCGTCATCTGTCTCGCTCCATGGGATTCGGGCAGGCCGGCCGCTGCGGGCGGCCGGCAATCTGGCGTCTGTGGCGCCGGTTCGTGCAGGGGGAGGCGGGCGCGGAAGGCCCGCCGGCTCAGGCCAGCGCCGCGATGCGCTGGCGGTAGTGCGCCGTGCCGGCCGCGATCTTGTCGAGCAGCGCCTCGAGCGCCCAGAACTTCTCGTGGATGTCGAAGGCCACGGCACGGCTGGTGGTGCTGCCGAATGTGCCCAGGCGCTGGTGGTAACGCTTGGCCAGCTTGGGGTAGCCCATGGGCTCGGCCATGGCGGCCAGGGCCAGGAACACGGCCAGCTCGTCGGCCAGCGCCGGATGGCGCGGGCCATGCGAGAGCAGCCACTGGTACAGGTCGGTGTGGAAGTTGGTGAACACGCCGCTGAAGCCGCGCACGCCCGCCTGCATGGCGCCATGGGCGATGGCGGCGTTGGCGTTGACGATGGCCAGCGGCGTGCCGCGCACCAGTGCCACGCGCCGCTGCACGGTCGGCAGGTCGCACGACACGTCCTTGAGCACGACGAAGCGCCCGCTGTTCGCGCAGTAGCTCAGTTCCTCGTCGCTGAGCAGGCGGCGGTAGGGCGCGGGGCATTCGTACAGGCCCAGCGGAAGCTCGGTGGGTAGGCGTTCGAGCAGCCAGTCGAGGTTGGCGCGCCAGGTGGCCGGGCCTTGCTGGGCCGGGTTCAGCCGGTTGGTCACCAGCACCAGGGCGTCGACGCCGGTTTCGGCCACGGCCAGCAGTTCGTCGAGTTGGGCCTGGCGGTCGTCGCTGACGTGGCCGGAAGCGATCACCGGCACCCGGCCGGCGGCCCGCTCGCGTGTGCGGCGGGCCAGCGTGACGCGCTCGTCCAGGCTCAGCAGCTGCATCTCACTGGACTGGCAGACCGCGAACAGCGCGTCTGCGCCCTGCGCGAGGTACCAGTCGACCAGGCGATCCAGGCCGTCCAGGTCCAGGCTCCCGCTTCGGTGAAGGGCGTGAGCATGACGGGAATGACGCCGTTGATGGGTTGATGCATGCGGAAAGCTCCAGGCAAAAAAGGGCGCGACCAAGTCGGCCACAACATGAGATGCGCTAGAGTAAACGTTTACATTCGAAGAATTGACAGGGTAATCCCTGAGATTGATCCCGGCGTTGGCGGTCCGCTGGCTCGGCCTTGCCGGGTTCCGGGGCGGTGGCGGGACGGCCGGGCATCGCGCTCGGAAATAATGGGCCGGGCCCGCTTTCGGGCCCATCCAGACGCAAGGGGGGGGGGGGACGGTTTGTCTTTGTCACAGAGAGCGCCACGGCGGCACGATGCGCGGCCGGGGCTGAAGGATGTCGCCTTGGCGGCCGGCGTGTCGACGGCCACGGTTTCGCGGGTCATCAACCTGCCCGAGCGGGTTTCGCCCGAGGTGCGCGCGCGTGTGCAGTCCGCCATCGAGGCGCTGGGCTGGATCCCCAACGAAACCGGCCGGGCGCTGGCGTCGAGCCGCTCGCGCCTGCTGGGCCTGCTGCTGCCGACCATGGACAACGAGGTCTTCGCGCACCAGGCCGAGGGCCTGCAGCGGGTGCTGCGCGCGCGCGGCATGAACCTGCTGATCGGCTGCTCCAACTACGACCTGGGCGTGGCCTACGAAGAGGCCCAGATCATGGTCGGCCGCGGTATCGAGGCGCTGGCCTTCGTGGGCGAGACGCAGGACGCGCGGCTGTATGAACTGCTGCGCGCCCGCGCCCTGCCCTACGCCGTGCTCTACAGCTGGCGCGCGCAGGCGCCGCATCCGTGCATCGGCGTCGACCACCGCGCCGCGTTTTGCACGCTCACGCAGCGCCTGATCGCGCTGGGCCATCGCCGGCTGGGCGTGGTGCTGCAGCCGCTGGCCCACAACGACCGTGTGGCCGCGCGGCTGGACGGCATCCGCGACGCCGTGGCGGCGGCCGGCAGTGCCTGCACCTGCGTGTTCGAGCACCAGGAAAGCGGCATCGGCATCGACTTTGGCGAGCAGGCCTTCAACCGGCTGATGGCGCGCCCCGAGCGGCCGACAGCCGTGCTCTGCGGCAACGACGAGCTGGCGCTGGGCGCTTTTTTTGCGGCGCAAAAGGCCGGCATCCGGGTGCCGCACGAGGTGTCGCTGACGGGGTTCGACGACCTGCGTGTCGTCTCGCGCCTGACGCCGGCGCTGACCAGCGGCCGCGTGGACAACCGGCGGCTGGGTGAGCTGGCCGGCCTGCAATTGCTCGATGCGCTCGACGGCAAGGGCACGCCGCCTGGCGCGGCGCTGCCCGTCGAGTGGCAGTGGCGCGGCAGCGTTGCGCCACCGGCCTCATGACGATCTCCTGACCTGTCCCCACCAGCCGGACCCGGCTGACGCGCGTGAAGGGGGTCAACCTGCCGGCGTGATGCCAGCGGCGAATCGTTGCAGGCGTTGCCCTTCGGCGCGCGCCTCGGCCAGCAACTGATGCCAGTCGTCGGGGGGATGGCCCCTTTCCAGCATCGTGCGAAAGACCCGGTAGGCGTCGTCACTGCTCTCGTAGGCGCGTTTGGTGTCCTCGTCGTTGACCCACGCGAACACGATCACCCGGCTGGACGCGTGGTAGCGGAAAAAGAGCCGGTACTGCTGAAAGAACGAGGCTCTGAACCAGTGTTTGCGGTCGCCGCCGAGGGTGTTGCCTTGCCGGTATTCCGGTCGCGTCGGGTCCTGCGGGATGACATCGAATGCCAATTTCGTGATCGCCGCGAGTCGTTTGGTGGCGTTTTTCTTCCAGTACCCGAGAGGGTCCTTCTGCTTGAAGGCCTCGACCTGCTGGGCCAAGGCATCCAGTTGCGCGAGAAACAGCGGGTGGGCAAAACCGTCCACCCGTGGATGAGCAGGGGCGCGGGTTCGCGCTTGCTCATTCATCTTCCGCCGACAGAGGGGCGTCGAGATCGACGTCGATGCCCTTGGTCAGGGACTGGAGGTGCTGCACGAAGTGGGGGTCGACGGCCTGCAGGCGTTCGGGATGGCGGGCGATGTCGCGGGAGAGGAAGCCGAGGAACTGGCCCAGCACCGGGTCGTCTTCCTCGGCGGACTCGGCACGCGTCAGCACGACTTCGCCGCCAGGGCGAATGCTGTAGTGGATCTTGTCGCGCTTGCCCAGTTGAAGGGCGCGGCGCACGGTTTCCGGCACCGTGGTCTGGTAGCGGTCCGTCAGCGTAGATTCGACTTCGAGGGTGGCAGCCATGGTGCGCTCCGGTCAGAAAGGGCAAGTACCTTGCATGGTAATGCAATTGCCTTGCCGTGTAAATGCAAGTGCATTACCCGTGGCCATTGCCCTCCTGTCCGGCGACAAAAATCCGAACCCTCAGGCCAACGACCGCCCGAGCTTGCGCAGGAAGTTCTCGCAGGCGCCCAACTGGGCGATGTCGATGAACTCGTCGGGTTTGTGGGCCTGCTCGATGTGGCCGGGGCCGCACACCACGGTGGGGATGCCCACGGCCTGGAACAGGCCGGCCTCGGTGCCGTAGGCCACTTTGCGGGTGGCGCCGTCGGCTGTGAGCGCGCGCACAAGCTGGGTGATGGCGGCCTGCTCGCTGGCTTCCAGCGCGGGGGCGGCGGCGCCGGTTTCGATGTCGATGCGCGCCTCGGCCCAGTCCTGGCGCATGCGCGGCAGCAGCTCGTCGTGCACGTACTGCTCGACCTGGGCCTGGATGCTGGCGGGCGACAGGCCCGGCAGGTTGCGGAATTCGTAGGCGAACTCGCACTGCTCGGGGATGGTGTTGACCGCGATGCCGCCACTGATCTGGTTGGTGGTCAGGGTGGTGAACGGCACGTCGTAGAACGGGTCGTAGGGGCCGTTGGCCTTGTACTGGTCGGCGATGTCGCGGATGCGGCAGATCAGGCGCGCGGCGTATTCGATGGCGTTGCAGCCGCGCGGGGTGAGCGACGAATGCGCGGCCTTGCCGTGCACGCGGCAGCGGAACAGGTTGATGCCCTTGTGCGCGACGACCACCTGCATGCCGGTGGGCTCGCCCACCACGCAGCCCTCGGCCTGCAGGCCGCGCTGCTTGAGCTGGGCCAGCATGACGGGCGCGCCCACGCAGCCGACTTCCTCGTCATAGGACAAGGCCAGGTGGATGGGTTTGGCGCGCGGCAGCGCCAGCCACTCGGGCACCAGCGCCAGCGCGGTGGCGATGTAGCCCTTCATGTCGGCCGCGCCGCGCCCGTAGAGCCAGCCGTCGCGTTCGGTCAGCACGAAGGGGTCGCTGCTCCAGGCCTGGCCGTCGACCGGCACCACGTCGGTGTGGCCCGACAGCACGATGCCGCCCTGCGTGCCGCCGTCAGCGGCCGGCAGCGTGGCGAACAGGTTGGCCTTGCCGCCTTGCGGCGCGTAAAAGAGTTCGGGCTGCAGGCCTTGCGCGGCCAGCGCGTCGCGCACGGTTTCGATCAGGGCGAGGTTGGAGTTGCGGCTGGTGGTGTCGAAGGACACCAGTTTTTCCAGCCAGGCACGGGTGTTCATGGCAGAGGACAAGAGCAGGCAGTCGAAAAGGTGCAGTTTAAGCCGGGCACGGGCATCGGCGCTGGCGCTGGCACGACTTGTGCGGCATGCTGGCGCGCTTCCTTCTTCCCGCCACACACGAAAGCAGTCCGCCGTGCCCAACCCACAACCCGTCTCCAAACGCAGCATCCTCGCGGCCGTCATCGGCAATGCGCTGGAATGGTATGACTTCCTGGTCTTTGCCTTCATGACGCCCATCGTGGCCAAGCTGTTTTTCCCCAGCAACCCGGCCGACCCGGACGACAACCTCAACCAGATCCTGCTGACCACCGCGGTGTTCGGCGTGGGGTTTTTTATGCGGCCGGTCGGCGGCATCGTGCTGGGGCTGTATGGCGACCGGCACGGGCGCAAGTCGGCCATGGTGCTGGTGACCAGCCTGATGGCGGTGGCGATCGCCATCATCACGCTGGCACCCACCTACGCGGCCGTGGGCGTGCTCGCGCCGCTGTGCATCCTGATCGCGCGGCTGCTGCAGGGCTTTGCCGCGGGGGGCGAGTTCGGCACCGCGACCGCGCTGCTGATCGAGCTGGCGCCGCCGGGCAAACGCGGCTTCTACGGCGCCTGGCAGATGACGGGGCAGATGATCGCGCTGCTGATCGGCGCGGCCATCGGCACGCTGATCACCGACCTGTTCACGCAGCAGCAGCTCATGGACTGGGCCTGGCGCCTGCCCTTCGCCTTCGGCCTGCTGATCGTGCCGGTGGCCATCTACATCCGCCGCCTGCAGGCTGCCCGCGCCAGCGGCACGGTCAGGAACATCGGCCTGGTCGAGATGCTGCGCACGCATGCGCGCGAAACGCTGGTGGGCATGGGCCTGGTGGTCACGGCCACGGTGTCGATCTACATCACCTTCACCTACATCGTCACCTTCTCGACGATCACGCTCAAGCTGCCGCTGCACGACACCTTCCTGGTGCAGATGGCGGGCGCGGCGCTGATGGTGGTGCTCATGCCCTTCATGGGCGCCTGGTCCGACCGCATCGGCCGCCGCCCGCTCATGATCGGCTCGCTGCTGGGCTACCTGCTGGTGCTCTACCCGCTGTACGCGTGGCTCACGGCCGAGCCCTCGATCGCCCGGCTGCTGGTGGTGCAGGTGGTGGTGTGCCTGTTCGTGTCGGTGTTCTTCGGCGTGTTCTCGACCGTGATGGCCGAGATGTTCCCCGCCAACGTGCGCTCGGTCGGCATGTCCATGGCTTACAACATCGCCGTGATGGTGTTCGGCGGTTTTGCGCAGTTCATCGTGACCTGGCTGATCCGCGCCACCGGCTCGCCCATGTCGCCGGCCTACTACGTGATGTTCGGCGTGGTGCTGGGCCTGATCGCGGCCTTCTTCATCCGCGAACGCGCGCACGAGGCGAGCATCGACCACCATTGATGGTGGGTGGGTCCGCCGCGCGTGGTGGCGGCGGGTTGCGGTCAGGCGTGCTTCAGGCTGAACCGCAGCCAGTCCTGCAGCAGGTCGGCCGGTGCCGCGGCGGCCGCCGCGTGCTGCCAGTGCGGCTGCGTCGATTGCACGATCTCGTCAGCCAGGCGCAGCGCCTCGCCGCCGCTGGCCGCGATGCCATGCGCGCGCAGCTCGCCGGCCAGCACGCTGGTCAGCGCCGCCTGCCAGGCCAGCGTGGCCACGGGCGCCGGGTGCTCGGGCGTGTCTTCTGCGGCGCGCAGGATGGGCGCCGCGGCCAGCGTGGCGATGAGGGCGGCCAGCCAGGGCTGCGGCGCCGCGGCGTCGGGCGGGCCGGCCTGGCGCACGGTGCGCAGTGCGGCTTCGGCGATGGCGTGTTCGCGCACCAGCATGTCGGGCTGGCCGCGCAGCGCCAGCCAGTGCCGGTAGCGCCAGTAGTGGTCGTGCGTGAAGGCACGCAGCGGGCCGGCCCCCGTGCTGTCGGCGTTGAAGTACGAGGCCGACGACGGCCAGCGCGCGCCCAGGTCGCGCCAGGGTGAAGTGGTCAGCCAGGCTTCGGCCCGGCGGTCGACCGTGTCGAGCGCGTGGGCAACGTTGCCCATGGCCTTTTCCACTGACTCGCCGATGCGCGCCAGCGGGCCGGGCAGGCGCTCTTCCAGCACCCGCATCACGTGGCCGCCTTCGGCCTGCAGGCGGTGCGCGCCGGCACGCAGGTTCAGGCGCATTTCGCGCACGCCGTCCTTGACATACAGGTCGATCACTTCCGGGCGCGGCGGCTGGCGCCCGGGGGACCGGCAGTTCGTGTTGTCCATCATGGATTCCTTGCGATGACTTCAAGTAGCATAGTCCCAAGCTCAAAACGTGTTGACGTTCTTCGCCATCGACATCCCCATTCTGCCGAACAAGGCCCCTCCTTTGACTCGCAAAAGCAGCGGCGGCAAGACGCCCGCCCAGGACACGGACACCCAGACCCTCGCCACGGAACCTCACGCGGGTGGCAATCGCACCCGCCGCATGCGCCTGCGCGCGGCCTGGATGTACTTCATCGAGGAGATGACGCAAAACGAGATCGCGCAGCAACTCGGCGTGGGCCGCGTGACGGTGGTGCGCCTGCTGTCGGACGCGCGCGAGCGCCACGAGATCCGTTTCAGCATCGAAGGCGACCTGTCCGAATGCGTGCGGCTGGAGCGCCAGCTCGAACGCCGCTTCGGCCTGCGCGAGGCCATCGTCGTGCCGTTCTCGGGCAGCGACGATGCCGACCCGGCGCGCGCCATTGGCGCGGCCACCGGCTTCTTTCTGTCCGACCACGTGCGCGCGGGCATGAAGATCGGCGTGGGCTGGGGGCGCACGCTGTGGGAGTCGCTGCGCTACGTGCACGAGTCGCCGATCGCCGATGTCTCGGTCGTCTCGCTGCTGGGCGGCATCACCTGGGTCAAAAAATTCAACCCGTCGGAATTCGCCTGGCGCCTGGCCAGCCTGTTCCAGGCCGAGTGTTACCTGCTGCCGGCCCCGGCCATCGTCGACACACCGCAGACACGGCGCGCGCTGCTGGACCACTGCGGCATCGGCGAGGGCCTGGAGCGCGCGCGTTCGCTCGACGCGGCCATCTTCAGCGTGGGCAACCTCGAGCCTACCGGCACGTCCTACCGCGACGGCTTCGTGCCTGATGAACTGCGGTGCGAGATGATCCGCATCGGCGCCGTCGGCGAGGTGCTGTTCCACTACTTCGACGCGCAGGGCGAGCTGATCCGGCACCCGATCCAGGAGCGCATCATGGCCGCGCCCGTCGATTCGCTGCGCGGCGTGCCCGAGCGCATTTTGGTCTCGGGCGGCCTGGACAAGGTCGATGCGCTGCTGGGCGCCATCCGCCTCATGAAGCCCACGGTGCTGATCACCGACGAAGCGGCTGCGGCGCGCCTGCTCGAACGCGACCGCTAGGTTCTGGGCGTTGGCCGCCGTTGCGCGGCCCTGACGCCCCGGCTGGCTGGCAAGTCTTGCCCTGCATCGGCTCGTCTGCTCTCCTTTTTGAATTCCTGTCACACGCTGTGACGCGCTGAATAGCCGTCTGCGTGGTGTACCCGGCCGTGTGCCGCCTTCTTCGACCTAGGGATAGCCCGGAGGCGATTTGCTGGCGTTTGACATGAACATAATGAAAAATTGAAATTCAAATATTCAAACGAACGCGCTTCCCGGCGCGGTCGAACGCAAAGGAGACTCTCTTGAACGGCTTGATTCCCAGCGGCCTGGCGGCCGACCTCCACGCCCGTGCGGCCACGGGCGAACCCATCCGGATCGGGCTCATCGGCTCGGGCATGATGGGCGGCGACATCGTCACGCAGGTGCTGCAGATGCGCGGCATCGTGGTGGCGGCGATTGCCGACATCCACGTGCCGGCGGCGCTGCTGGCGCTGCAGCAGGCCGGCCACGGGCCGGGCGCGCACCGCGTGGGCGAGACCCAGGGCGCGCTCGACCAGGCGATTGCGGACGGCCGCATCGCCATCACACCCGACGCCGGCCTGGTCTGCCGCAGCGGCCTGATCGACGTGGTGGTCGACGCCACCGGCAAGCCGGCGGTCGGCGCGCAGATCGGTCTGGACGCCATGGAGCACGGCAAGCATCTGGTGATGATGAACGTCGAGGCCGACGTCACCATCGGCGCCTACCTCAAGCACGAGGCCGACCGGCTGGGCGTGGTCTATTCGCTGGGCGCGGGCGACGAGCCCAGCTCGACCATCGAGCTGATCCAGTTCGTGACCGCGCTGGGCTACCCGGTGATCGCGGCGGGCAAGGGCAAGAACAACCCGCTCAACATCGACGCCACGCCCGACGACTACGCCGCCGAGGCGCACGCCAAACACCTCAACCCGCGCATGCTGGTCGAGTTTGTCGACGGCTCCAAGACGGCGGTGGAGATGTCGGCCATTGCCAACGCCACCGGCCTGGTGCCCGACGTGCCCGGCATGCACGGACCGGCAGCCGGCCTGGACGAGCTGCACCGCGTGCTGTGCCCGATCGAGGACGGCGGCGTGCTGCGCCGCAAGGGCGTGGTCGACTACACCATCGGCAAGGGCGTGGCACCCGGCGTGTTCGTGGTGGCCGAGATCGCCCATCCGCGCCTGCGCGAGCGCATGGACTACCTCAAGCTCGGTGCCGGTCCCTACTACACCTTCTACCGGCCCTACCACCTGTGCAGCATGGAAGTGCCGCTGACCTGCGCGCGCGCCGTGCTCTACGGCCGCGCCGACATGGCGCCGATTGCCACACCCACGGCCGAGGTCTGCGCCGTCGCCAAGCGCGACCTGCGCCCGGGCGACCGGCTCGACGCCATCGGCGAGTACAGCTACCGCGCCTGGGCCATGACGGTGGTCGACGCGCGCGCGGCGCAGGCCGTGCCCTGCGGCCTGCTCGAACAGGGCACGGTGACCGCGCCCATCCGCAAGGGCGAGCTGCTGACGGCGGCCAACGTGGCGGTCGATGCCGGCTCGCGCATCGTTGAGCTGCGCCGGCGCCAGGACGCGCTGACCCACGGCGCCGAAAGGGTGACGGCATGAGCGCCACCGCCCAAGCCGTGGAGGTCACCGACCACGTGCTGCGCCACTTCGGGCGCGACGCGCTGCTGGACGTGCTGCGCAAGATGCACCTGATCCGCCAGTTCGAGGAAGGCGCCGAACAGGCCTACATGCGCGGCCTGGTGCACGGCACCATGCACTTGTCGATCGGGCAGGAGGCGGCGGCCACCGGCGTGTGCGCCGCGCTGCAGCCGGCCGACTACATCACCTCGACCCACCGCGGCCACGGCCACTGCATCGCCAAGGGCGCGCTGCCGCGCTACATGTTCGCCGAGTTCTTCGGCAAGGACACCGGCTACTGCCGCGGGCGCGGCGGCTCCATGCACATCGCCGACCTGGCGACGGGCAACCTGGGCGCCAACGGCATCGTGGCCGGTGGCATCCCGATTGCCGTCGGCGCGGCGCTGGCGCTGAAGCAGGCAAACCGCCCGCAGGTGGTGGTCAGCTTCTTTGGCGACGGCGCCAACAACGAGGACGCCTTCCACGAAAGCCTGAACATGGCCGCGATCTGGAAACTGCCCGTGGTCTTCGTCTGTGAAAACAACCGCTACGGCATGTCCACCTCGACCGAACGTTCGACCGCCGTGCGCCAGATCGCGCAGCGCGCGCTGGCCTACGACATGCCGGGCGTGACGGTCGACGGCAACGACTTCTGCGCGGTGGCCGCCGCCGCGCTCGACGCCGTCCAGCGTGCGCGTGAAGGCCTGGGGCCGACCTTGATCGAATGCATGACCTACCGCCACCGCGGCCACTCCAAGAGCGACCGCAACCGCTACCGCACCAAGGAAGAGATCGAGAGCTGGATCGCCCAGGACCCGATCGGCCGTTTCGAACACCTGCTGCGCGAGCGCGGCCTGATCGACGATGCCGCGCTGCAGGCCCTGCTGGCCAGCGTGGCCCAGGAGATCGCCGAAGGCATCGAGTACGCCAAGGACAGCCCGGCGCCCGATGTTGCCAGCCTGACCGACTTCGTCTACGCCCGCAAAGCCGGGGAGGCCGCCCATGTCTGAAGTCGTGCGTGAATTGAGCTACGCCCAGGCCATCCAGGAGGCGCTGGCCATCGCCATGGAGCGCGATGAACGTGTCTTTTTGATGGGCGAGGACATCGGTGTGTACGGCGGCGCCTTCCAGGTCACGGGCGACCTGGTGCAGCGCTTCGGGCCGCAGCGGGTGATCGACACGCCGATCTCGGAACTGGGCGGCGCGGGTGTGGCCGTGGGTGCGGCGCTGCTGGGGCAACGGCCGGTCTACGAGTTCCAGTTTTCGGACTTCGCGGCGCTGGCCATGGAGCAGATCGTCAACCAGGCCGCCAAGATCCGTTTCATGCTGGGCGGCAAGGCCTCGGTGCCGCTGGTCATGCGGTTTCCCAGCGGCTCGGGCACGGGCGCGGCGGCCCAGCACAGCCAGAGCCTGGAGGCGTGGCTGGCGCATGTGCCGGGCCTCAAGGTGGTCCAGCCGTCGACGCCGCACGACGCCAAGGGCCTGCTGCTGGCCGCCATCGAAGACCCGGACCCGGTCATGTTCTTCGAGCACAAGCTGCTCTACAAAACCAAGGGCCCGGTGCCCGAGGGCTATTACACCGAGCCGCTGCACGAAGCGCGCGTGCGGCGCGAAGGCCGGCACGTGACCATTGCCGCCAGCGCGATCATGGTGCACAAGGCGCTCGACGCGGCCACGCAGCTCGCGGGCGAAGGCATCGAGGCCGAGGTGGTTGATCTGCTCAGCCTGCGCCCGCTGGACCATCGCACGCTGATCGACAGCGTGAGCAAAACGACGCGCCTGGTCTGCGTCTACGAAGGCACCAAACAACTGGGCATCGGCGCTGAAGTCAGCGCGGTGATTGCCGAAAGCGCGGCCTTCGACCGGCTTGACGCGCCCATCGTGCGCCTGGGCGGCGCCGACTGCCCACTGCCCTACAACCCCGAGTTGGAGCGTGCCGCCGTGCCGCAGGTGCCCGACATCGTGGCCGCCGTGCGTGGCGTCGTGCGGGGGAGCGTCTAGCCATGGCCACCGAAGTCATCCTGCCGCGTGTCGACATGGACATGGCCGAGGGCAAGATCGCCTACTGGCACGTGCAAGACGGCCAGGCCGTCGACAAGGGCCAGGTGCTGTTCGACATCGAGACCGACAAGGCCACCATGGAGGTCGACGCGCCGGCCTCGGGCGTGCTCGACATCGTGCGCGCCGAGCTGGGCGTGGCGATCCCGGTGGGTGAGGTCGTCGCCTGGATCCGCGCGGCGGACGAGGCGCGTACCCGCACGGCGGTGCCCGCTGCTGCGTCGTCCGATGCTGGTGCGCCGGCCACCGCCGCCACAGCGCCGTCCGCGCCCGCCTCCCCGGATGCCTCAGCGCCTGCGGCCGAGCCCGGCGTGTTGCGTGCCACGCCGCTGGCGCGCAGCCAGGCGCGCGCGCAGGGCCTCGATCTGGCTGGCATCGCCGGCAGCGGCCCGCGCGGGCGCATCGTGGCGGCCGATCTGCCCCCACCCGTGGCACCCGTGGTTCACGGGGCTCATGCGGCGGGCGGCGGGCCGGTCCACCTCCAGACACTGCGGCCAGCCGACACGGCGCCGCTACTGCTCATCCACGGCTTTGGCAGCGACCAGGCGTCGTGGCGGCCGCTGGTCCAGGCGCTGGGCACGCACCTGCCCGCATCGGTGGCCGTGCTGGGCGTGGATCTGCCCGGCCATGGCAAGTCGGCGCCACTGCCCGGCGCGCGGCTGCAGGAGCTGGCGCAGGCGGTGCTCGACGCCGTGGCCGCGCAGGGCTGGGCGCGTTTTCACGTGGTCGGCCATTCGCTGGGTGGCGGTGTCGCGCTGGCGCTGGCGCGGCTGCAGCCGCAGCGCGTGCGCTCGCTCACGCTGCTGGCGCCGGCCGGCCTGGGGCCGGAGGTCGACGCCGATTTTCTGGCGGGCCTGTCCACCGCCGATTCGCCGCAAACGCTGCGGCCCGTGCTGGCGCGCCTGTTCCACGACGAGGCGCTGCTGACCGAATCCTTCGTGGCCACGGCCTGGCAGCAACTGAGCAAGCCCGGGCGCGCCGAAAGCCTGGCCGCGCTGGCGGCCACGCTGATGCCGGCGGGCCGGCAGGCCGAGGATCTGCGGGCGGTGCTGGCGGCCTCGCCGGTGCCCGTCAAGCTGATCTGGGGCCGCGAGGACCGCGTGATGCCGGTGCGCCATGCCGATGGCCTGCCCGGCCATGTCGCCGTGCACCGGCTGCCGGGCGTGGGCCATGTGCCGCAGATCGAAGCCGTTGAGCTGGTGGCGCGGCTGGTGGCCGAGCAGCTTCGCGCGGCCGGCTGAAGCGGGTGCCGTGATGGATCGCGGGACCGTGAACCGGGACTCAGGCCGGCGTGGGCGTGGGCTGCATGCCGGGCCGCAGGGCCACGGTGTGCGGTGTGTCCCAGACCGGCGTGCAGCCCGAGAACAGGTCCAGGAAGGCGATCGCCAGGCCCGGGTCGTCGTGCGTGTTTTCGAGGTAGCTGGCCCACAGGCGCGGTTCGACGGCATCCAGCGTGTCGGCCAGCGCGGGGGCCTGCAGCGCCGTGCGCCAGGCGCTCAGCAGCGTCAGCGCGACCTGGGTGAGGGCCCGCACGGCCGCTTCGCGCTGGGCGGCCGTGAGCAGGGGGGCGGGCGCATCGGCCGGCGCGCGCAGCGGCTGGGCCAGCAGCAGGTTCTGCAGCAGCAGGCCGCAGGCGAAATGCGCAAAGTCCAGCGGGTTGTGCGCCTCGAAGGCCTGGTCGGGCTCCAGGCTGGCCTGCCAGGCCCAGAAGGCGCGCGCCAGTGCCTCGGGCTGCAGCGCCAGCGGCGCGCCGCCTGCGTGGCGCGTGGCGCTGGCGGCGGCCTCGCGCAGCGCGGGCGTCATGGCCTGGCGGAACCAGTGCCAGTGCGCCAGGTTCTCACGGAAACCGGGCGATTCGGCCCACAGGCGGGCCTGTTCCCTGTCCAGCATGGTGTGTCGTCTCCTGGGTTGCGATGCCGATCTTCGCAGTTTGCCGCCGGGAATGTTTCGGGGCTAGTGAACACTCTGATGGTGAACATATTGACTGATGAAAAGACAAATGTACCATCAGTCGTCAAGAATTATCGGCACCGCGCCGGCCACTCGCAAGCGCGGCGCCACCTGGCTTGTCCCCTCACAGGAGCTGTCATGACCTTCCTCCAAAGCGCCTTGCTGTTGCTGGGCATTTTCTGGGCCTTGCAGATCGTGGCGACCTGGGTGCAATGGTCGCACTACCGCCAGGCCATGGGCGGGGCGACGACGCGCTGGCGCGACGGCTACCTGGGCGTGGGCCGTGGCCGCTCGCGCTGGGGCCGCAGCGCCATCGCACTGCTGGAGGTCTCGCCCACGCTGGACGTGCGGGGCCTGCAGGTCATGTCCGGCCTGTCGGTCTTTGCGCGCTTTCGGCCCGAGCCCGTCGCGCAGGCGCTGTCGCTGGACGCGCTGCGCCGCCAGTACGCCGAGGGCCCGCGCGCCGGGCCGCTGCAGCACGCGGTGCGCCAGGCCATCGAGCAGGTCGAGGAGGTGCACCGCCGGCGCTGAGGCGCCCGGCCCTGCGGCCTGGCGCCGCCATCGTTTTCCGACCTCTTATTGCTCAGCAAGATCAACCACAACGACATTGGAGACAACGACATGGACAGTTTTGAATTCCTGGCCCGGGGCGCCGAGGCCTTCATCGGCGTGTTCAACGAAGGCGGCAAGACCTTCGTCGGCTTCGTCACCGGCATCCTGCCGACCCTCATCGTGCTGCTGACGGCGGTCTACACCGTCATCGGCATCGTTGGCGAACACCGCGTGCACCGCCTGGCCAAGTTCGCGGCCAGCAACATCCTCACGCGCTACACGCTGCTGCCCTTCCTGGCCATGTTCTTCCTGACCAATCCCATGGCCTACACCTTCGGCATGTTCGTCGAGGAGCGCCACAAGCCGGCCTTCTACGACTCCACCGTCTCGCTGTGCCATCCGATCACCGGCCTGTTCCCGCACGCCAACCCGGGCGAGCTGTTCATCTGGCTGGGCGTGGCCACGGCCATCACCAAGCTGGCGGAAACGGGTGCGGCGCCGTTCTCGGTGGCCAAGCTGGCGCTGGCCTATCTGCTGGTGGGCCTGCTGGTCAACCTGCTCAAGGGCATCGTCACCGAACGCATCACGGCCCTGATCGCCAAGCGCGAGGGCGTGACGCTCTGAGCCGCCCCAGGAACAACACACCAGAACGACACCGGAGACAACACCCATGTCCGAGACTTCCCGATTCCGTCCCGTCCAGGTCTCCAGCGGCCCCGGCGGCTGGGGCGGCCCGCTGGTGATCCAGCCGACCGCCGAGCGCGACAAGATCATGGTGGTGACCGGCGGCAGCGTGCCCGAAGTGGCGCGCCGCCTGGCCGAGTTGACCGGCGCGCAACTGGCCGACGGCTTTCACGCGCCGCCGCCCGAAAGCGAGGTCGCCGCCGTGGTGATCGATTGCGGCGGCACGGCCCGCTGCGGCGTCTATCCGCGCAAACGTATTCCGACGATCAACCTCACGCCCGTGGGCAAGTCCGGCCCGCTGGCGGACTACATCAGCGAAGACATCTACGTCTCGGGCGTCACCGTGCAAAGCCTGGCGTTGGCCGGGCAGGGCGCGGCGGCCACGGCGCCGGCCACCGCATCGGCATTCGCGGCGGCGGCCCCGGCCACCGTGCTGGCGGGCGCTGGCGCGGGCGGTGCTTCGCTGCCCCTGGACGATGGCGCCAACAGTCGCGGGCTGGTCGGCTTCATCACCGGCATCGGCCGGGCCATGGGCGGCGTGGTCAACGTGCTGTTCGCCAGCGGCCGCAAGTCCATCGACCAGGTGCTGCGCAACATCCTGCCCTTCATGGCCTTCGTGACCATGCTGATCGGGCTGATCAACTCGACCGGCATCGGCACGCTGCTGGCGCATTTGCTGGAGCCGCTGGCCGGCAACGTGTTCGGCCTGCTGGTGCTGTCGGCCATCTGCGGCCTGCCCTTTCTGTCGCCCATCCTCGGACCGGGCGCGGTCATCGGCCAGGTGATCGGCGCGGCCATCATCGGCCCGGCGATTGCGCGCGGCGTGATCCCGCCGGCCATGGCGCTGCCGGCGCTCTTTGCCTATAACACGCAGGTGGGCTGCGACTTCGTGCCGGTCGGCCTGGCATTGGGCGAGGCCAAGCCCGACACCATCCGCGTGAGCGTGCCCGCCGTGCTCATCTCGCGCCAGATCATGGGGCCGGTCTCGGTGGTCATCGCCTGGGCCGCGAGCTTCCTGCTCTGACACCACCCATCCGAACGATAGGAGACACCATGATTTATTACTCGACCAAAGTGACCGAGATCGGCGAAGAAGTGCCCAGCCTGCTCGACGGCGGCGTGCTCATCCTCTATGCCGACGGCGCGCCCGCGGCGCTGGCCGAAGTCTCGGTCCAGCACGTGGTCGAAGGCGAGGTGCCGCCGCAGGCGCCGCCCGTGGGCGGCCGCGTGCTGGTGGGCGAGCTGTCCGCGCGCGTGAGCGCCGTGGGCGACACCGCCTGGGCCAAGGTGCGCGAGCTGGGCCACGTGGTGCTCAACTTCAACGGCGCGGCGCGGGCCGAGCGCCCGGGCGAGATCTGCGTCGAGCCGTGCGACCCCGTGCTCATCCAGCGCGCCGTGCAGCCCGGCAGCACCATTCGTTTCACCGACTGACGTCGCTCGCCTCTTTTGTCCCTTCCCCAGAGGATTGCGCGCGGCAGCCGCCGCCAGCGGGCCTCGTCGTTGCCCATGATCGAAACCACCACCACGGTGCGGGTCCTCGAAGGCCTGCACACCCGTCCCGCCGCCCACCTGGCCCGCCTGGCCAAACGGTTCGACTGCGCGGTCGAACTGCACTACCGGGGCGCCAGCGCCAACGGCAAAAGCTCGGTCAAGCTCATGCTGCTGGGTGTCAAGGAGGGCGACGAAGTCACCGTGCGTGCCGACGAGCACGACGAATCGCAGGCCATGCCCGAGCTGCTGCATTACCTGCAGGATCCACGCGCCGGCCTGGACGAGACCGACGCAACGCCGGCCGGCACCGCGCAGGCCGGCAGCGACAGCGCGCCGGCTGCCGCGGCCGCCACGGGCGAGGGCCTGGCCGGCAACGTGCGCATCGGCGTTTCGGGCAGCGCCGGGCTGGCGCTGGGGCCGGCTTTGGTCTACTTTCCGCAGCCGCTGGTCGCGCACCGCCAGGTGATCGAGGCGGGCGACATCCCGGCCGAGCTGCAGCGTTTCCAGCAGGTGCTGCAGGCCTTTGTGCAGCATCCGGCCGGTGCCGGCGTGCCCTCGGGCGGCACGCAAAGCCGCGCCATCCTGCAGGCCTTGATCGACGTGGCGCAGGACGACGAATACGTGGGCGCCATCGTGCGCGGCATCCAGGACCGGGGCGACGCCGCCGCCGTCACGCTGCGTGTGGGCAAGGTGCTGGCCGAGACCTTCGAGGCCATGGCTGACCCCTACATGCGCGCCCGCGCCGAAGACATCCGCGGCGTCACGCGCCAGCTGGCCGCCGCCCTGCTGGACCAGCCGCTGCCCGACCTGTCGGCCATCGACCGGCCCTGCGTGCTGGTCGCGCACGACCTGAGCGCGCTGGAGTTCGCACGCGTGCCGGTCGAGCAGATCCTGGGCCTCGTGTGCACGGGCGGCTCGGCCACTTCGCACGTGGCCATCATGGCGCGCACGCACGGCCTGCCCGCCGTGCTGGGCGTGCCGCTGGAGGCCGCGCGTGTGGCCGACGGCACCACGCTGATCGTCGACGGCGACCAGGGCCAGGTCACGCTGGCGCCGCTGCCGGCGCAGCGTGAACAGGCCGCCGCGCGCATCGCCGAGGCCCAGCGCCAGCGCCACGCGCTGCTGCGTTTTCGCGACGTGCAGCCGCGCACGCGCGACGGCCGCGCCATCGACATCGCCGCCAACCTGGGCGGCCTGGGCGAGATCGCGCTGGCGCAGCAGGCCGGCGCCATGGGCGTGGGGCTGTTCCGCACCGAGCTGCTGTTCATGCAGCAGCGCACGCTGCCCTCCGAGCAGGGACAGGCCGAGGTCTACCTGCGCCTGGCCCAGGCCTTCCATCCGCAGCCGGTCATCATCCGCACGCTGGACATCGGCGGCGACAAGCCGGTGGCCGGCATCGATTTCCCGCGCGAGGAAAACCCCTTCCTGGGCTGGCGCGGCGTGCGCATGTGCCTGGATCGGCCCGACGTCTTCAAGCCGCAGCTGCGCGCACTGCTGCGTGCGGCCGTGGCCGGCAACGTGCGCGTGATGATTCCGATGATCAGCGATGTCGAGGAAGTGCGCCGCGTGCGCGCCCTGGTCCACGAATGCGAGGCCGAACTGCGCACGCAGGGCGTGGCGCACGGCCGTTTTGAACTGGGCATCATGGTCGAGACCTCGGCCGCCGTGCTGCAGGCCGACGCGCTGGCCGCCGAAGTGAGCTTCTTCTCGATCGGCACCAACGACCTTACGCAGTACGTGATGGCGGCCGACCGCGCCAACGCGCGCATCGACGCGCTCTACCGCACCGAGCACCCGGCCGTCATGACCGCCATCCGCATGACGTGCGAGGCCGCGCGCCGCGCCGGCATCTGGGTCGGCATCTGCGGCGAGGCCGCGGCCAACCCCACGCTGATCCCGCGTTTTGTGGAGATGGGCGTGACCGAACTGAGCATGAGCCCGGCCGCCATCCTGGCGGCCAAGCAGTGCGTGAGCGAGATCGGCGACGCACCTGCGGCCGCCTAGAGCGGCTGGTTCACGAAGCTTGCGTTCAGGGCTTGCATACCCGTTCGAGCCTTCGGATGCGCCATGTCGTGGCGTCTTGCCCGATCGGTGTGCGCACTCGAACAGTGATTTCCGGGTGGAATGACTAAAAAGAGTGCATACACCATAAATATAGGTACAAAACTGCGTGGCACAAGGATTACTGTCTGGTTAATTGAAGTGTGTTCACTGTAAAAGTGGCGCTGCTTCAGGGGGTTGTTCTTTCATGCCAGACCAGAGGTTCTCCGATGAAAACACGCAATGCAAGATGGCGAGCAGGATGGGTAGCGGTTCCACTGTCCATCGTCCTGACAGGATGTTTTGGCGACGGCAGTCGCTCTGACAACGAGGAAACGAGCAGCGGCGAAACGCCGGCGACACCGACGTCGTTTGCGCAGCGTTGCGCCGCCTTGAGCGGGGCGGCCGTCAACCATGGCACGGTCAGCGAGGCCGTGTACACGGCGGCCACCGAGGGCGCGGTCACGGCGACCTCGTTTCCCAACCATTGCCTGTTGCGCGGCAAGATGAATGAGCGCACGGGCATCGATGGCAAACCGTATGCCATCCGGTTCGAAGTGCGGTTGCCCGAGGCGTGGGACCAGGGCCTGTACTACCAGGGCGGATCGGGCGTCGACGGCACGCTGTTCACGGCCTATGGCGCCTATCCGGGTGGCGGCAATACCCGCAATGCCATCTTGGATGGCTACGCCACCGTGACGACGGACTCCGGCCATGACGGCTCCGCGGACACCTTTGCTTTCGGCATCGACCCGCAAGCGCGCCAGGAGTACGGCTATGCGCAGTTGCCGCTGGTCGCCAACGCCGCCAAGGCCTTGATCCAGCAGTTCTACGGCGAAGCGCCGGCCAGATCCTATTTCGTGGGCACTTCCAATGGCGGGCGGCAGGCCATGATGGCGTCGCAGCGGTATCCGGAGTTGTTCGACGGCATCATCGCCATGGCGCCGGGTTTCCGCCTGGCCGAGGCCGCGCTCGAGGGATCGATCTTCCGCGCGCAGATCGCACAACAAGCCTCGGGCGATTACCTGAACCCGCTGACCTCGCAGGAAAAATCCATCCTGAAGTCCAGGATCATCGCCGCCTGCGATGCGGACGATGGCGTGGAAGACGGCATGGTCGGCAAGCCCAGCGTATGCCATCCCGATCCGCTGGCGTGGGCATGCACGGCGAGTGGCCAGTCGGACTGCCTGCCGGCGGCCAAGGCGCAGTATGTGAAGACCTTCTTCGAAGGCGCCAAGACGGCATCGGGCAGGCAGATCTACAGCGCCTGGCCCTACGACCCGGGCATGGTGGACCTGGTGGGATCGCCCAATGCCTTCTACGCCTACATCTTTGGGGGTGAGGCGGCCATGGTCTACACGTCACCGCCAACCGTCACCAGCGATCTGACCCACTATGCCCTGACGGCCAACCTGGACACCGAGTACGCCAAGATCCACGCGGTCACCAGCGTCTACACGGAGTCCGGCCGTGAGTTCACCAACGCGGAGTCGCCCAACCTGGATGCCTTCCGGGCCCGGGGCGGGAAGATCCTCTACATGAACGGGACCGCCGACTGGGCGTTTTCCGCCCAGGATCTGGCGGCGTACTACGACAGCGTGATCAGCCGGTACGGCCAGGCGGACACCCAGGCCTTTGCGCGCTACTTCATCGTGCCTGGCATGAACCACGGCAGCGGGGGCACGAACGGCACGGACAGCTTCGACGCCTTCGGCGCACTCACGGCCTGGGTCGAGCAAGGCACGGCGCCGCAGACGATGGTGTCCACCGCCCGCGCGGATGCGGGCATCGCCTGGCCGGGCCGCACGCGCCTGCTGTGTGCCTATCCGATGGAAGCCGCCTACACGGGCGGCGATGTCGAGTAGTACCGCAGCTTCGCCTGCCGGTAAGGCCAGTTCCGCGCCCGCGGCAGGCGCGGCTCGCGGATGGATGCGCCCGGCGGCACGGCGCGGGTCGCCATCCTCGCGTGTTGGCACAATGAAAGGCCTGTCTTCCTGGAGTCGCCGCCATGAAACTCATCAGCACCAGCTTCGCCAACAACGCGCCCATCCCGGCCGAGTTCGCTTTCGGCACCATCGCCGACCCAGGGCCTGTCGCGCTGTCGGCCAACCGCAACCCGCACCTGGCCTGGACCGATGTGCCCGACGGTGTGCTGTCGTTTGCCGTGGTCTGCCACGACCCGGACGTGCCCAGCCGGCCCGACGACGTCAACCAGGCCGGGCGCGAGGTGCCCGAGGACCTGCCGCGTGTCGACTTTTTCCATTGGGTGCTGATCAACCTGCCGGCCGGCACGCGCGAGATCGCGGCCGGCAGCCACAGCCACGGCGTGACGCCGCGCGGCAAGAAGGGCCCGCAGCCCGAGCTGCCCGTGGCCGCGGGCGTGCGCCACGGCCTCAACGACTACACCGGCTGGTTCGCGGGCGACGCTGACATGGGGGGCGACTACTACGGCTACGACGGCCCCTGCCCGCCGTGGAACGACAGCATCGTGCACCGCTACATCTTCACCGTCTACGCGCTGGACGTGCCGCGCCTGGAAGTTGCCGAGCACCACCCGCTCACCGGCGCGCAGGTGCTGGCGGCGCTCGAAGGCCGGGTGGTCGCCTCGGCCGCGGTGTGCGGCACCTACACGCTCAATCGGCGCCTGGCGTGATGCCCGGCGCCAGGGCTCACGGCCGCATGCCGCCCAGGCACAGGTACTTGATGACGAGGTAGTCGTCGATGCCGTAGTGCGAGCCCTCGCGGCCCAGGCCCGACTGCTTGACGCCGCCGAAGGGCGCGACCTCGTTGGAGATCAGGCCGGTGTTGATGCCCACCATGCCGTATTCGAGCTGCTCGGCCACGTGCCAGATGCGCTGGATGTCGCGGCTGTAGAAGTAGCTGGCCAGGCCGAACTCGGTGTCGTTGGCCAGGGCGATGACGTCCTCGTCGGTCTTGAAACGGAACAGCGGCGCGAGCGGGCCGAAGGTTTCCTCGCGCGCGAACTGCATGTCGGCCGTGGCGCCGGTCACCACGGTGGGCTCGAAGAAGGTGCCGCCCAGCGCGTGCGGCTGGCCGCCGACCAGCACCGTGGCGCCCTTGGCGACGGCGTCGGCGATGTGCTCGCGCACCTTGCGCACGGCCTTGTCGTCGATCAACGGGCCCTGCTCGACGCCGGGCTCGGTGCCGTTGCCGACCTTGAGCCGGCGCACGGCGGCCGCCAGTTTTTCGGCGAAGGCGTCATACACGCCGTCCTGCACGTACAGGCGGTTGGCGCACACGCAGGTCTGGCCCGCGTTGCGGAACTTGGAGGCCATGGCGCCCTCGACGGCCGCGTCCAGGTCGGCGTCGTCGAACACGATGAAGGGCGCGTTGCCGCCCAGCTCCAGCGACAGCTTCTTGACGGTGTCGGCGCTCTGGCGGAACAGCAGGCGGCCGACCTCGGTCGAGCCGGTGAAGGTGAGCTTGCGCACGGTGGGGTTGGCCGTCATCTCGCCGCCGATGGCCTTGGGGTCGCCGGTGAGCACGCTGAAGACGCCGGGCGGCACGCCCGCTTCCTCGGCCAGCACGGCCAGCGCCAGCGCCGACAGCGGGGTCGACTCGGCCGGCTTGAGCACCATGGGGCAGCCCGCAGCCAGCGCGGGGCCGGCCTTGCGTGTGATCATCGCGGCCGGGAAATTCCAGGGCGTGATCGCGGCGCACACGCCGATCGGCTCCTTGGTGGCCACGATGCGTTTGTCGGCCGCGGGCGAGGCCAGCGTGTCGCCGTGCACCCGCTTGCCCTCTTCCGCAAGCCACTCGATGAAGGAGGCGGCGTAGACGATCTCGCCACGCGCCTCGGCCAGCGGCTTGCCTTGCTCGGCCGTCATGAGCGCGGCCAGGTCGTCGGCGTGGGCCAGCATCAGGTCGTGCCAGCGGCGTAGCACGGCCGCGCGGGCCTTGGCGGTCAACTGGCGCCAGGCGGGCCAGGCGCGGCGCGCGGCCTCGATGGCGCGGCGGGTTTCGGCCGCGCCCAGCAGCGGCACGTGGGCAATGGTCTGGCCGGTGGCGGGGTTGGTCACGGCCAGCGTGGCGCCGTCGTCGGCGTCGACCCACTGGCCGTCGAGGTAGGCCTGCTGGCGCAGCAGGGCGGGATTCTTCAGGGTGAGCATGCGGGAACTCCTGGGGATGGGCGTGGAAGGCGTGAACGGTCCACGCTAAGGCGATGAAGGCGATGCGTTTGTAGGCCGTGGGGCCGCGCCGCCGTCAACGGGCACGGCAGACGGCGGCGGGTGCTGGGGCAGGCGTCAGCTCTTCGTGCGGTGCGCGAGGCGCCCGCGCAGCCATTCGAGCACCAGCAGCAGGCTGGTCGAGAGCACGATCAGAATGGTGGCCAGCGCGGCGATGGTGGGGCTGATGTTCTCGCGGATGCCGGTGAACATCTGGCGCGGCAGCGTGACCTGTTCGGCGCCCGCCAGGAACAGCGTGACCACCACTTCGTCGAAGGAGGTGGCGAAGGCGAACAGCGCACCGCTGATGACGCCGGGCGCGATCAGCGGCAGCGTGATGCGAAAGAACGTCGTCAAACGCCCCGCGCCCAGCGACAGGCTGGCGCGCACCAGGTTGTGGTTGAAGCCCTGCAGCGTGGCCAGCACGGTGGTCAACACAAAGGGCGCGCCCAGCGCGGCGTGCGCCAGGATCAGCGCGGTGTAGCTGTCCGACAGGCCCAGCGGCGCAAAGAACAGGTACATGCCCACGCCCACCACGATGACCGGCACGACCATGGGTGAGATCAGCACGGCCATGAGCAGGCCCTTGCCGCGGAACTCGGCCTGGGCCAGGCCGGTGGCCGCCAGCGTGCCCAGCACGGTGGCGATCAGCGTGGCCGCGGGTGCGACGATGAAGCTGTTCTTGGCCGCGCGCAGCCACTCGGGCGCTTGCACCAGGTTCTCGTACCAGCGCAGCGAAAAGCCCGGGATCGGGTAGGCCAGGAAGCTGCTGCTGGAAAACGACAGCGGAATGATGGCCAGGATGGGCAGCACCAGGTAGAGCAGCACCAGCGCGCAGATGCCGCGCAGCGCGAAATACCAGACGCGCTCGGCCAGCGACATGTAGGGCGGGAAGGTGGGAAACAAACGGTTCATGGCGGTCATCCTCAGCGCACGGTGGCAGCCGTGCCGGGTTTGGCGATGCGCTGGTAGACCGCGTACAGCACCAGCGTGGCGGCCAGCAGCAGCGCGCCCAGCGCGCAGGCCATGCCCCAGTTGACGACGGTGTTGGTGAAGTAGGCCACGTAGTAGCTCACCATCTGGTCGCCCGGCCCGCCCAGCAGCGCGGGCGTGATGTAGTAGCCGATGGTGGTGATGAACACCAGCAGCACGCCGGCGGCCACGCCCGCGTAGGTCTGCGGAATGTAGACGCGCCAGAAGGCCGCGAAGGGGTGGCTGCCCAGCGAGATGGCGGCGCGCTGGTAAGTGGACGGAATCGCCTTCATCACGCTGTAGAGCGGCAGGATCATGAAGGGCAGCATGATGTGCACCATCGAGATGTACACACCCGTGCGGTTGAACAGCAGTGCCAGCGGCGACTCGATGATGCCGGTGGCCAGCAGCGCCGAGTTGACCAGGCCGTTCTGCTGCAGCAGCACGATCCACGCGGCGATGCGCACCAGCACCGACGTCCAGAACGGGATGAGCACGCAGATCATCACCAGGTTGGCGCCGCGCGCCGGCAGCGTCGAGGCCCAGTAGGCCAGCGGAAAGGCGATGAGCAGCGTGATCAGCGTGGCCACCGCGCCCACCCACTGCGTGCGCGCGAGGATGTCGCGGTAGATGGCGGCGTCCGGGTTGGCGGCTTCGATCTGGCCGAACTGGTCCTGCTGCAGGTCCATCGCGGCCAGCAAAAAGAAGGGCGTGTAGGCCGAGCCGTTCTTGGCAATGGCTTGCCAGTAGTCGAGCTGGCCCCAGCGCTCGTCGACGGCGATCAGTGCCTGGCGCGGCGGACCGTCGAGCGGCAGTGCGCGCGCGGTCTTGGTTATGAGCGAGCGGTAGCCACTGATCTCGTTGTTCAGGCGGCGCGCCAGGTTGCCCACGCCCTCGCCGTCCTTGGCCGCGGCCAGGTCCTGCACCAGCGCGGCGTAGGCATCGTCGCCGGGCAGCTGGTGGCGGTCCCAGCCGGCCAGGATGCGCACGGTCGCGGGCAGCGCGTTGTGCACCTCGGGGCTGTCGACCGAACGCTGCAGCAGCGCGGCGATCGGCACGATGAACACCACCAGCAGAAAAATCGCCAGCGGCGCGACCAGCGCCAGCGCCCGCGCCTTCTTGCGGCGCTCGGCATGGCGCAACTCGCCTTTGAGCCGGCGCACGTCGTCGGCCGGCTGCGCGGCGCCACGCCCGGGCGCGCCCAGCGGCAGGCCAGCGGAAAGGGCTGCTTCTTGTGTCATCTCGATCCGTTCTTATCCAATGGCCGCAGGCGCTTCGGGGGGCGTCTTACTTTGCTGCCCAGGCGGTAAAGCGCTGCTGGAGTTCTTCACCGTGGTCGGTCCAGAACTCGCCGCCCATCAGCACACCCGCGGCGGCATTGGCCGGGGCGCTGGGCAGGCCGGCGGCGGTCTTGGCGTCGAGCTTCTTGAGCGCGTTCACGTTGACCGGGCCGTAGGCGATGTTCTTGGCGTACACGGCCTGGTTGTCGGCGGTGCTGGCGTGCTGGATGAACTGGTAGGCCAGGTCCTTGTTGGGCGTGCCCTTGGGGATGACCCAGTAGTCGAGGTCGTAGATGCCGCCGTTCCAGACCACGTTGAGTGCCTTGCCTTCGCGCTGGGCCGCGTCGATGCGGCCGTTGAAGGCGGTGGATATGACCACGTCGCCGGCCACCAGGAACTGCGGCGGCTGTGCGCCCGCTTCCCACCACTGGATGTAGGGCTTGATCTCGTCGAGCTTCTTGAAGGCGCGGTCCACGCCGGCCTTGGTGGCCAGTACCTTGTAGACGTCCTTGGGCGCGACGCCGTCGGCCATCAGCGCGAATTCGAGGTTGTAGAGCGCCTGCTTGCGCATGCCGCGCTTGCCGGGGAATTTCTTGACGTCCCAGAAGTCGGCCCAACCCGTGGGTGCGGTCTTGAGTTTGCTGCTGTCATAGGCCAGCACGGTGGACCACACGAAGGTGCCGACGCCGCATTCGGTCACGGCCTCGGGGATGAAATCGCTCTTGGGGCCGATCTTGGACCAGTCGAGTTTTTCGTACAGGCCTTCGTCGCAGCCGCGCGTGAGATCGCCGGTCTCGACCTCGACCACGTCCCAGGTCACGCGGCCAGCCTCGACCATGGCCTTGACCTTGGCCTGCTCGCCGTTGTATTCGACACCGATGACGCGGTTGCCGGTGGCCTTTTCGAAGGTCTGCACGTAGGCCACCTTCTGGGCGTTGCCGTTGGCGCCGCCGAAGTTGACGACGGTGACGTCCTTGGCGGATGCGCCCAGGGCCAGCAAGGCCGCGGCGGACAGCATGCCCAGGTTGCGCAGGGAAGAAGCGATAGCCATGAGAGACCTCTTGAAGGTGGGAAGTAGGAAGGAAGCGGGGGGTGAAATCAGGCGTAGATGCGCAGGTGCTGCGGATCGAATTCAAGCGCGATCGCGTCGCCCGCGGCAATGCGGTCCAGCGCGGGCGTGCCCAGTGGCACTTTCACGAAGCACTGCGGCTGCTGCTCGAACGCGCATTGCAGGCGTACGTGGTCGCCGAAATAGATCAGCCCGGCGGCGCGGCCCGTCAGGCGGTTGTTGCCGGCTGCGGCCTGGCTGGCCTCGACCAGGCGCATGCGCTCGGGCCGGATGCTGGCGGTGGCCGCCTGGCCGGCCAGCGGCTGGCCGATGGCGCGGCCGGTCACAGCCTGCCCGCCCGGCAGGTCCAGCGTGCACAGGCCGTCACCCGCGTCGCTCACCTGCCCGCTGATGCGGTTGCTGTCGCCGATGAAGCCGGCCACGAACAGGTTGTCGGGCGTTTCATAGAGCGCATCGACCGGCGCGATCTGCTGGATCACACCCTGGTCGAACACGGCCACGCGGTCACTCATGGTCAGCGCCTCGTTCTGGTCGTGCGTGACGTAGACAAAGGTCATGCCGAGCTGGCGGTGCAGCTCTTTCAGCTCGATCTGCATGTGCTCGCGCAGCTGCTTGTCGAGCGCGCCCAGCGGCTCGTCCATGAGCACCAGCTGCGGCTTGAAGACCAGCGCACGCGCCAGCGCAATACGCTGCTGCTGGCCGCCCGAGAGCTGCGCCGGGTAGCGGTCGCCGAACTCTTCCATGTGAACCATGGCCAGCGCCTCGCGTACCTGGCGGGTGCGCGCTTCGCCCTTGATGCCGCGCACCTGCAGCGGGTAGCCCACGTTCTGCGCCACCGTCAGGTGCGGAAACAGCGCGTAGTTCTGGAACACCATGCCGATGTTGCGCTGGTGCGGCGGCACGCGGTTGAGCAGCCGCCCGTCCAGCCGGATCTCGCCGCCCGTGGGGAACTCAAAACCGGCCAGCATCATCAGGCAGGTCGTCTTGCCCGAGCCCGAGGGCCCGAGCAGCGTGAGGAATTCGCCCCGGCGGATGTCGAGGTCGAGCTGCTTGACGACCAGGTTCTCGCCGTCATAGGTCTTCTTCACGCCGCGAAAACTGACCAGCACGTCGGCGTCGGGGCGGGGGGTGGAGGCGGAGGTCATGTCAGGGTCCCAGGTGGATGCGGGGGCGTGCCAGGATACGGCAGGGATCAGCCGCGCAGCGCGGCGTCCAGAATGCCCAGCGCTTCGTCGAACAGCGTGTCTTCGATGGTCAGCGGGAACAGGAAACGGATCACGTTGCCGTAGGTACCGCAGGTCAGCAAAAGCAAGCCTTGTTCCAGTGCGCGGTCCTGCACGGCCTTGGCAAAACCCGCGTCGGGATGGCCGCTGGCGTCGTTGAACTCGACCGCGACCATGGCGCCCAGGCCGCGCACGTCGGCAATCTGCGGCACGTCGCGGCGCAGGCCCTGCAGGCGGGCCTGGATGCGCTCGCCCAGCGCCTGGCCGCGCTCGGCCAGTTTTTCTTCGGCGATCACGTCCAGCACGGCGTGCGCAGCGGCCACGGCCAGCGGGTTGCCGGCGTAGGTGCCGCCCAGGCCGCCGGGCGCGGGCGCGTCCATGATCTCGGCGCGGCCGCACACGCCCGACAGCGGCATGCCGCCGGCCAGGCTCTTGGCGAAGGTGATCAGATCAGGCTGCGCGTCGAAGTGTTCGCTGGCAAACAGCTTGCCGGTGCGTGCAAAACCGGTCTGCACCTCGTCGGCGATCAGCACGATGCCGTGCTGGTCGGCCACCGCGCGCAGGGCCTGGAAGAAGGTCGGCGGCACCGGGTTGAAACCGCCTTCGCCCTGCACCGGCTCGATGATGATGGCGGCCACGCGCGTGGGCTCGACGTCGGTCTTGAACAGGTGCTGCAGCGCCTGGAGCGATTGCGCCTGCGTGACGCCGTGCAGTTCGTTGGGGAAGGGCAGGTGGTAGATGTCGCTGGGGAAGGGACCGAAGCCGATCTTGTAGGGCGCGACCTTGCCGGTCAGCGCCATGGTCAGCAACGTGCGGCCATGGAAACCACCGCCAAAGGCGATCACGCCGGGGCGGCCGGTGTGGGCACGGGCAATCTTGACGGCGTTTTCCACGGCCTCGGCGCCGGTGGTGAAGAACGCGGTCTTCTTGGCGTGCGTGCCGGGCGTGGCGGCGTTGATGCGCTCGGCCAGCGCCACGTAGGACTCGTAGGGCACGACCTGGTAGGCGGTGTGCGTGAAACGTTCGAGCTGGGCCGAGATTGCGGCGGCCACCTTGGGGTGGCGATGGCCGGTGTTGAGCACGGCGATGCCGGCGGCGAAGTCGATGTAGCGGCGGCCCTCGACGTCCCACAGCTCGGCGTTGCGGGCGCGGTCGGCGTAGAAGGAACACATCACGCCCACACCGCGCGGCGTGGCGGCCAGACGGCGCTGTTGCAGGGATTCGTTGTGGCTCATGGTGGCTCCAGCAAAAAGAGGGCACGGGCCTGGCCGCGACGTCCGCCCGGACGTCCTGGATTCACATGCCAAGCGTGTGCATGCTGCGCAGTATCATCACGGTTGGTCCTTCTGTTGAGAGCCATTTGCGCGCAATCAATGGAGCCACTTTTTACGAGTTAACCATGGATTCCACCCTGTCCGAATGGCTCAAGGCCCGCCTGGACGAGCCGTCGGCCGAGCCCAGCTACCGGCGCCTGGCGCAGCTGCTGCAGCAGGCCATCCTCTCGGGCCAGCTCGCCAGCGGCACCAAGCTGCCGTCCTCGCGCGCGCTGGGCGCCGATCTGGGCGTGGCGCGCAACACCGTCACGCATGTCTACGAGCAGCTGCTGGCCGAGGGCTACGTGGTCGCGCAAAGCGGCAGCGGCACCTACGTGGCCGACACCGCGCCCGAGCGTGTGCTGGCCATCGACCTGCGTGCCGGCCGCCGCCCGCTGCGCGACCACCAGCGCCTGTCCAAACGCGGCCGCCGCACCATCGAGATGGCCGGCGTGGGCAAGCAGCAGTGGGGCGCCTTCATGCCCGGCGTGCCCGATACGACCGAGTTCCCGCTCAAGGTCTGGAACCGGCTGCAGAACCGCGTCTGGCGCCAGGCGCGGCCCGAGCTGATGACCTACGCCCAGGGCGGCGGCTACCGCCCGCTGCGCCGCGCGCTGGCCGACTACCTGCGCGTGGCACGTGCGGCCGACTGCCAGCCCGAGCATGTGATCGTGACCACCGGCATCCACCAGTCGGTCGACCTGGCCATCCGCCTGCTGTGCGACGTCGGCGACGAAGTCTGGGTCGAAGACCCGTGCTACTGGGGCGTGCGCAACCTGCTGCTGTCCTCGGGCCTCAAGCCGGTGCCCATCCCGGTCGATGACGAGGGCATGAACCCCACGCCGCGCCACCTCGCGCGCCCGCCGCGCCTGATCATCTGCACGCCTTCGCACCAGTACCCGCTGGGCTGTGTGATGAGCCTGTCGCGCCGGCGCATGCTGCTCGAATACGCACGTCTGCACGACTGCTGGATCCTGGAGGACGACTACGACAGCGAATTCCGCTACGGCATCAGCCCGCTGGCCTCGCTGCAGGGGCTGGACCCGCACGGGCAGGTGATCTACGTCAGCAGCTTCAGCAAGGTGCTGTTTCCCAGCATGCGTGTGGGCTACATGGTGGTGCCCGGCCCCATGGCCGACTTCTTTGCGCAGGGCATTGCCGAGCTCTACCGCGAAGGCCAGTTGATGCTGCAGGCCATCCTGGCCGAGTTCATCGACGAGGGCTACCTGGGCTCGCACATCCGCCGCATGCGCGGCCTCTACGCCGAGCGGCGCGAGCTGCTGATCGGCGCCGTGCGCGCACGCTACGGCGAGGCCCTGCCCGTGCTGGGCGGCGAGGCCGGGCTGCACCTGGTGCTGGGCCTGCCCCACCTCAAGGACGACCTGGCCGTCAGCCGCCGCGCGCAAGAGGCCGACATTCTCACGCGCGCGCTCAGCGGCTACTACGCCTCGGCCCGCACGGCGCGCACCGGCCTGATCCTGGGCTACGGCTGCGTGCCGCACGAGCGCATCGCGTCGGCGTTCGAGACGCTGGGCAGCGTGATCGACAGCTTCGGGACGGTGCGCCCGCCGGCCTGAGCTCAGCCGCGCAGGGGCAGGTAGGCGGTCGCCTCGATCTCGATCAGCACGTCGTCGCCTGGCAGGAAGCGCGAGACCTCGACCACGGTGCTGACGGGCGGCTCGTCCGGGTAGAACAGCCCGCGCACGCGGTTGTAGGGCGCGTAGTGCGGCAGCTCGCGGAAGTACTGGACGAGCTTGACCACATCCGCCATGGTGCCGCCGTGTTCGGCGGCGAGCTGGCGGATGCGCTCGAGCACGAACCAGCTTTGCGCGACGATGGCGGCTTCGAACACGTCCACGCTCATCTGGCCGGTGGCGTAGCCCAGCGCGCGCAGTGCCTGCTGCGCGGTGGGCGGGATGTCCTCGTAGCCGCGCACCACCTGGCGCCGCTCGGGGTCGACCGCCACCACGCCGCTCATGAAGACGAAGTCGCCCACGCGTTTGGAGGCCGCGTAGCGGGCCATGGGTTTGCCCATGCTCATGCGGGCTCCTTCTTCTCGCTGCCGGCGGCGGCCTGCGCGCCGCCTGCGGGCCAGGCGCGCATCTTGCCGGGGTTGAGCAGGCCGTGCGGGTCCAGCCGGCGTTTCATGGCCAGCTGCGCCGCGCTCAGCTCGCCACCCTGCTTGCCCTCCTCGATGATGAAGGTGTGCGGATTGTTGACCCGTACGCCTTCGGCGCGGTGCAGCGCGATGATGTCGTCCAGCCGCGCCTCGGTCGAGAAACGCACCAGCGGCAGTGCGGTGCAGGTCGTCTGGCCGTCGGCCGTGCGGATGAACTCGGTGTGCATCAGCAACTCGTTGCCCAGCAGTTCCCGGATGCGCAGGACTTGCTCGAGGTGCTGCCCGGGCACGAACGCGGTCTGCAGGTAGGTCAGGCTGCGGTCGGCCTTCAGGGCGTGCAGCGTGGTGTGGTTCCAGGCGTGCTCGATCAGGTTGTGGCCGTTGGCGGCGGCTTCGGCCGGGCTGGCGCGGTAGGTGACCTGGCCGCCGCGCTCGGCCGCCAGGGCCTCGACGATGGGCTGCGCGGGTGCCGCATAGACGAGCAGCACCGCGTGCTGGCCCTCGGGCAGGTGCGCCTTGAGCGCGGTCATGTAGCCCGGGATGGGGTCGGCCAGCACGGCGATTTCCTTCTTCACCAGGCCGGGGCTGCGGGCCAGGGCGTCGGCAAAGCGCAGCGCCGCTTCGAAGTCGCCGAAGGTCACCAGGCTCTCCAGCCATTCATGGGCCGGCGCCAGCGCGATCTCCAGTTCGAGCACGAGGCCATTGGCGCCCCACATGAGGTGCAGCAGCATGGCCTGCGGGCCGTCGAGTTCGAGGATCTGCGGCTCTGCCTCGAGCGTCATCACCTTGGCGCCGAGGATGTTGCCCGGCGCGGCCAGCGGCCCGTAGCCGATGGAGCCGGCACCGCCGAAGCCGCCCGCGAACAGCCCGCCCAGCGTGGCGCTGCGGTAGGTGGATGGCAGCCAGCGCAGCTCCTGGCCGCTGGTCTCGATCAGCTCGCGGTTGAGGTCGCCCAGGCGGATGCCCGCCTGCGCCCGGGCCACGCCGGGCCGCTGCCACAGGCAGCGGTTGTAGGCGCTCATGTCCATGATCACGCCGCCGTCCAGCGGCACGCTCTGGCCGTAGTTGCCGGTGCCCGCGCCGCGCAGGGTCAATGGAATGCGGGCCTGCGCGCAGGCGCTGGCGACCTGGCGGACCTCGTGGTCGTCGCGCGGGCGCACCACGGCGTCGGCGCGTTTGCCGGTCAGCTGGCGCTTGAGCACGGGGCTGAACCAGAAGAAGTCCTGCGACAGGCGGCCGATGCGGGGGGCGTCGGTGATCCAGTCGAGCCCGGGCAGTTGCTGGGGCAGGGAAGCGGCGGAGGAAGTCATGGGAATGAGGGCAGAAAAGAAGGGAGCGGATCAGTCGTGCGAGGACTCGCTGGCGTGCCAGGAGCCCAGCGCCAGCCGGCTCAGCCATGCCATCAGCACGAACAGGCCGATGCCCGCCACCGAGATGAGCAGCAGGGCCGCGAACATGCGCGGGATGTTGAGCTGGTAGCCGGCCATCAGGATCTGGTAGGCCAGGCCGGTGGCCGAGCCACCGGTGCCCGCCACGAACTCGGCCACGACTGCGCCGATCAGCGCCAGGCCGCTGGAGATGCGCAGGCCGCCGAAGAAGTAAGGCAGCGCGCTGGGAATGCGCAGCCGCCACAGCGTTTGCAGCCGGGTGGCGCGGTTGAGCCGGAAGTAGCTCTGCAGGTCGGCATCGACGCTGCGCAGCCCCAGCGTGGTGTTGGCGATGATGGGGAACAGGGCCACCAATGTGGCGCACAGCACCAGCGACAGCGTGGGTTCGCGCACCCAGATGATGATGAGCGGCGCGATCGCCACCACGGGCGTGACCTGCAGCAGCACGGCGTAGGGAAACAGCGCGGTTTCGATCAGGCGGCTTTGCACGAACAGAAAGGAGGCCAGCACGCCGAGCACGATGGCCATCAGGAACGACAGCACCGTGATCTTGAGCGTGAACAGCAGCGCCGACAGCAGCATGCCGGCGTCGGCCCACAGCGTGGCCAGGATCTGCAGCGGCGTGGGCAGCACGTACGGCGGCAGCGCCAGCGCGGTCACGGTCCATTGCCAGGCCGACAGCAGCACCAGCGCCACCAGCAGCGGCAGCAGCACGCGCTGGAACCGGGGGTCGAGCAGCCAGGGGCGCCGCGGCGCGCGCGGGCGGCTGGAAGAAAGGGTCGAGTTCATGCCAGGGCCTCCTGCTTGCTGGCGCGCTGCAGGGCGTCCTGCAGGCGTTTGGCGTGCTGCGAGAACGCGGGCGAGACCATGAAGTCCGCGTCGCGCGGGTAGGGTGCGTCGATGGCGATGTCCTCGACCACGCGGCCGGGGCGCGGTGCCATGACGATCACGCGCGAGGACAGGAACACCGCTTCGTGGATCGAGTGCGTCACGAAGATCACGGTGAGCTTCTTGTCGCGCCACAGCGCCAGCAGGTCGGCGTCGAGCTTGTGGCGCGTGATCTCGTCGAGCGCACCGAAGGGTTCGTCCATCAACAGCAGCTGGGGCTGGATGACCAGCCCGCGCGCGATCGACACGCGCATCTGCATGCCGCCCGACAGCGCGCGCGGCAGCGCCCGGGCGAACGCGTCGAGCCCCACCAGCTGCAGCGCCTCGGCCACGCGGCGGTTGGCCTCGGCGCGCGGCACGCCGGCCAGGTCCAGCGGCAGGCGGACATTGGCCTGCACGCTGGCCCAAGGCATGAGCGTGGGCGCCTGGAACACGAAGGTGAAACGTTTGTCGGTGAGCTGTCCGATGGGCTTGCGCCAGACGTGGATGCGGCCGTCGGTGGTTTCGAGCAGTCCGGCCACCATCTTGAGCAGCGTGCTCTTGCCTCAGCCCGAGGGGCCCAGCAGGGTGACGAACTCGCCCTCGTGGATCTTCAGGTCGACGGGCTGCAGGGCGACGGTGCCGTTCGGGTAGGTTTTTTCGGCGGACAGAATGTCGACGGCGACGGGTGCCGCCTCGGGGACTGCGGAGGGAGTGTTCATGGCCAGGGCGCTCGATGGAAGAGGCGAAGAGGCGGTCGGTCCGCGGGGTGGATCAGGGCAGGACCTTGAGGTCCTGGATGAAGTCGAGTTTGTAGGCGTCCGCGGCCTTGAGCTGGCTGGCCTCGATCATCTTGTTGCGCACCAGGAAGTCGTAGCTGGTCTGGATGCGCGCCGGATCGATGGCGCCGATGCCGTGGGTGGCGGCGTAGCCGCTGGTGACCATGCCCATTTCCTTGATCCGCGCCAGGCTGTAGGCCAGCTGTTCGTCGGTCATGTTGGGGTTGTCCTTCTTGATCAGCGCGTTGCCCGGGGCGGGATCGGCCAGGTAGCTCTTCCAGCCTTCCATGGTGCCGCGCACGAAGGCGGCCACGGCCTTGCCGCGCTTGGCCACGGTCTGGTCCATGCACGAGATCGTGACCGCGTACGAGGGGTAGCCGTGGTCGGCGAAGAGGAAGGTGTTGGCCTGGATGCCGGCCTTCTGGATGGCGAAGGGCTCGGAGGTCAGGTAGCCCTGCTGCACCGTGTTGCGGTCGGCGATGAAGGGCTGGATGTTGTAGGTGTAGGGACGGGTCTGGCTGTCGGTCAGGCCGTACTTTTCCTTGAGCCAGGCCCAGTAGCCGCGCGCGGCGCTGGGCGAGATCAGGATGGTCTTGCCCTTCATGTCCTCGAACGACTTGACGTCCTCGTGGGCGATCAGGACCTGCGGGTCCTTCTGGAAGGCGGCGGCCACGGTGACCACCGGCAGCCCGCCAGCGCGCGCGGCCATCATCTGCAGGTCGCTGCTGCCCATCAGGCAGTCGGCCTGGCCGGCGCCCATGATCTGCAGGATGTTGACCTGCGGGCCGCCCATGCGGATCGTCACGTCCAGCCCCAGCTTTTCATAAATGCCCGTGGCCACGGCCTGGTAGAAGCCGCCGTGTTCGGCCTGGGCGTACCAGTTGGTGAGGTAGGTGAATTTCTCGCCGGCCTGGGCAAGGCCGGCGGCGCTGGCGGCGGCCAGGGCCAGCGCGGCGGCGCGAACGAGGGGGCGAAGGCGGGAGGCGGGAGCGGGCATGGTGGGACTTTCGGTGTCGCTGAAGGAAGGGAGACGAAAAGCGGGGCATGAAAGGCTGGCGTGCGCGGTGGTGGCCCGGTTCAGGCGGCGGGCGCGAGCGGGTTGCCGACCTCGACGTGGCCGGTGTGGTGGCCGCGCGACCAGGTGGGCTCGGCGCGGTGCGGCCAGTCCATCCGGTAGAGGTCGGTCAGCGCCTGCACCCAGCTGTCGGCCAGGGTCGAGAGGATCTGTTCGCCCTGCTCGCGCGTGGCGGTGGTGGGGTCGCCGATGACGCCGCTCGGGCCGAAGTCGCGCGCCACCCAGGCGCAGGCCGGGCGGCCGTCGGGCGAGAGCAGCTTGGAGGGAAAGACGGGCGGGTAGCTGGCCGCGGCGCGCGCCATGTGCACGGTTTCGGGCGCCAGGGCGAGCATCAGCGCGGTTTCGGAGTGGCCCGCGTGCATCGCCTGCTTGCGCTCCGGGTCGCTGACCTGGCTGCTGGCGGCGCTGGGCAGGCGCGAGACGCCGAACGGCACGATCAGGAAGTCGCCGTGGCGCAGGCGCAGTTCGCGCGCGGCCATCTCCAGCACCTGGGGCTGGCCGCCGTGGCCGTTGGCCAGCAGCAGCTTGCGAAAACCGCTGCGGTAGACCGATTCGCCGATCTCCGTGATCGTGGCCAGCAGCGTCGGGCCGCTGAGCGTCATGGTGCCGGGAAAGTGCAGGTGCTCGTCGGACTTGCCGTAGGTGATGGGCGGCATGGCGAAGGCATGCACCTGGGGCGGCAGCCGCTCCAGCGCCTTGCCGATCACGCCCGAGGCGATCACGCTGTCGACCGAGCAGGGCAGGTGCGGCCCGTGCTGTTCGATGGCGCCGCAGGGCAGCACGATCACGGTGTTGTCGCGCTCGGGCAGCGCGTTGATGTCGGTCCAGCTCAGGTAGGGCAGGAATCGGTGGGGCGGGATGTAGCCGTGCAGCATGGTGGGTCGGTCCGGGCAGGGAAGGAGGGCGGTTGGGGAAGGGGTGGTGGTCAGGCGGGTGTTTCGAGGGCTTGGCGGCGGCCGCCGCGCAGCACCGTGCGCGACGTGCCGCCGGCCGGCCAGCTCCACGCGTCGGCCTGGCTGAAGACGACCAGGTCCGCGGGCTGGCCCACCAGGGTGGGCGGCGCCGCGGCGGTCCGCTCCAGCCAGTCGCCGCGGCACAGGCTGTCCGACCAGCGGTCGAACGGGCTGTCCAGATGGCCGGCCAGGGTGCCCACGGCCATGGTGTCGAGCGGATCGAAGCTGCCCAGCCGGCAGAACGGGTCCTGCACGTTGTCGCTGGCCAGCAGCACGGGAATGCCGCGCGCGCGGGCTTCGTGCACCAGCGTCAGCCCGCGCTGCCGGGGCGTGCGGCCCGTGGCGGCGTCCTGCAGCAGCAGGTTGGTGGCGGGCAGCGCCACCAGGGTGATGGGCAGGCCGCTCACGGCATCGAGCGTGCGCAGGGCGGTGTCCTCGTCCTGCGCGGCCAGCGCGCAGGCATGGCCGCACACGAGGCGGTTGGCAAAGCCGATCTCGCGCACGATGCGGGCGGCGGTCGCCAGGCCGCAGGCGCGCGGGTCGAGCTCTTCGTCCACATGCAGGTCCACGTCCAGGTTCCAGCGCTGCGCGGCCAGCAGCAGGTGGCGCAGGGCGCTTTCGCGCCAGTTGCTGCTGTGGACGAACGCGCCGAGCACCGCGCGGGGGCCGGTCAGCGCGACCTGGCGCGCCAGTGCGTCGGCCTGCTCGCGGCTGTCGAAGCCGGGAAGCTTGATCAGGCTGACCTGGTCCACGTCGAGATGGCCGCGCCAGGCCTGGGCCATCTCGGCCAGCACATGCCAGGCCAGCGGCGGCGCCTGGGGGCCGTCCCAGTCGACGTGGGTGCGCAGGCGGCGGGTGCCGGCGCGCCATGCCGCGCGCAGCCCGCGTGTGGCCCGGGCCCGGATGTCTTCGGCGGTCCACGTCGCGCGGTCGGCCGACAGGGCCTCGATGGCGCCCAGCAGGCCGGGGCGGACCGCGCCCATGCGCGGCAGCGTGTAGGCCTTGTCGAGATGGGTGTGGGCGTCGACAAAACAGGGCAGCGCCAAGGCGCCGGCCAGATGCCAGTCGTGCGTGCCCGCGCTGGCGCGGGATGGGGTGTGATGGACGTCGAGGCTGGCGATCTTTGTGCCCTGCACGCCGATGTCCGCCAGCGGGCAGCAGCCAGGCGGGAAGCCGCGCGCCCAGCAGCCGGGCCGGCCGGTCGGCGGCCATGGTGGGCGCCAGGGGTGCGGAGGTGGGCGGGATGGTCGTCATCGGCTCACAAGTCCAGGGTCAGGTGGCTGGAGGTGCAGCGCGAGCAGCACAGCGCGAGATGGCTGGCGCGCTCTTCCTGCGACAGGCACAGGTCCTGGTGGTCGGGCGTGCCGTCGAGATAGGGCGTCACGCAGGAGCCGCAGATGCCTTGCTCGCACACCGTGTCAACGGCCATGCCGGCCGCCTGCAGGGCCTGGGCGATGGACTGATCGGGCGCGACCTGGATGGCGATCTGCTGCCGCGCCAACCGCACCTCGAAGCCGCTGGCGGCGGCGGTCTCGGCCGTGCCGGCCGGCGCCTGGGGCGCGCCGAAGTATTCGAAATGCACGCGCGGCGCCGGCCAGTGCCGGGCGGCCTCGCGCAGGTGGTCCATGAAGCCGGCGGGGCCGCAGAAGTACACGTGGCAGCCGGCCGGCGCCCGCGCGAGCCAATCGGACGGGGCCGTGCCATGGCCGGCATCATCCAGGTGCACGTGGACCCGGTCCCGCCACGCGGCGTTTTCCAGAATGGTGCGCAGGGGCAGCAACTCGCGGCTGCGCGCGTACACCACCAGCGTGAAGTCCCGGCCCTGCTGGTGCAGGGTGTGGGCCATGGCCACCAACGGCGTCAGGCCGATGCCGCCGCCCAGCAGCAGGTGGTGGCAGGGTTCGTCGGCCAGCGCGAAGAGGTTGCGCGGGGCGCCGACCTGCAGTTCGCTGCCGGCCCGCAACTGGTGCACGGCCTGCGAGCCACCTCGCCCCATCGGCTCGCGCTTGACGGCGATGTCGTAGCGGCCGGGCTGCGCCGAGGGCACGCCGCACAGCGAATAGGCGCGCACCAGCTCGCCCGGCAGGTGCAGATCGACATGGGCGCCGGCCTGCCAGCCCGGCAGGGGACGGCCGTCCAGCGCCTGCAGGGACAGGCCGATGACCTCGGGCGTGTGCCAGGTCGTCTGGACCACGCGCACGGGCGTGGGAGTGGAATGAGGAGCGGCGGCGGTGTTCACGGACGGGCTTGCACTAAATTTGACCATTCAATCTGATCGATCGGTCAAATTAAGCACGAAGCGTGCCACGGAGCGCCGCCTTGGCGGTCCTTTAGAACCTGTTCACGATCTTTTCATGGGGTGCGCATGGCTTCAAAACGTGTCCGATCAAGGCGCAGGCCGCAGGCGATGCCGGTGGCCTCGTCAAGGCGTGCAACGCGGAGCGGACACGTTTTGGAGCCATGCCCTTTGGGTTGCCCCGCCAGGGCAGCGTCTGCGGCGTTGCAAATCCTCGCCGGGCCACCAGCGGAGCCTGCGGTTTGCGCCTTGCATCCACTGCCCTGGCGGGGCAACGCACCCCATGAAAAGATCGTGAACAGGTTCTTACAGGGGCGTCAGCCGCGCCGGGAGATGCCGCAGCCCGCGACGATGAAGTCGGTCAGCTCGCGCGCGATCACCTCGCGCTGCGGCGCCTGCGGGCCTGCACCTTCGTCGAGCATCACCGCGACCTGCGGCGCGAAGTCCGCATAGTGCTGGGTCATCGCCCAGATGTGCATCAGCAGCAGCCGCGCGTCCAGCGGCCGCATCAGGCCTTGCGCGATCCAGCCGTTGATGATGTCGATCTTCTTCTGCGTCCAGTTGCGCGAGTTGGGCCAGAAGGACGCCAGGTTGGGCGCGCCGTCGAGCATTTCCCGCGCGAACAGGCGCGAAATCTCGGGGTGGTCGAAGGCATGGTCGAGCTTCAGGCGGATGTAGTTGCCCAGCACGGCGGCCGGGTCGCGCAGATCGCCTTCGAAGGCCTGGACGACTTTCCAGTCGTACAGCACCTGCGTCAGCAGCTCGTTGTAGAGCTCGTCCTTGCCCGCGATGTAGTAGTGCAACTGCGGCTTGGTCAGGCCGGCGCGCTCGGCGATGCCCTGGGTGGACGCCCCCTTGAGGCCATGGAGGCTGAATTCGGTGATGGCCGCCGCGCGGATGTTGGCCATGATCCTGTCCCGGCTCGGCCGGTTGCGGGTCCTCAGGCCTGGCGGCAGATCCTGCGGGGCGGCGGAAGAGGAAAAGGCGGGAACGGTCATGGTCGGGATGCTCTGCGGAAGGGGCCCCTGCAAACGCAGGCCGGCCACGGCCCCGGCGGATCGAATGGGGCCAGGGCCGAAGTATGCCTGCCGCCAGCGGCAACGGGCCCGGGCCGCCTAACCCAGGCTGCGGTTGAGCACCGGCGCGATCCGCGCCACGGCGGCAGCGCCGGTCAGGTGGGCGTGCAGCGAAGGCACGTCGTGCACCTCGATGTGGCCCGCGTAGGGCTGCCACATCGCGGGGGTCAGGCCCGTGCCGGCATGGTCGAGCGCGGCGCGGAAGTACAGCACGTCGCCGTCGTAGCGCTGGTGGTGGTGACCGCGCACCAGGCGGTTGTTGTTCTCGACCACACGCAGCACGCCGCGCAGTGCGGTGTCGCTCAGCTCGCCCAGCGGGTGGCCGCTGGCGCGCAGGAAGCCGATGACGGCTTCGCGTTCGAGCGGCACGTCTTGCAGCTCGGCCGGGTCGTAGCCGGCGATCAGCAGCAGGGCCTTGAGCGCGGCGTTTTCCTCGGGTTCGGGGCGGTCGCGCCAGACGTCGGCCGGGTAGGCGTCGAGCAGGGCCAGCACACCCACGGCGTGGCCGCGCGCGCGCAGCTCGACGGCCATGGCCTGCGCGACGATGCCGCCCACCGACCAGCCGGCCAGGTGATAAGGGCCTTGCGGCTGCAGCGCCAGCAGCGTGTCGACGTAGTCGCGCGCCATGGCCTCCAGCGTGTCGGGTGCGGCGGCCGTGGTGTCGAGCGCGCGGGCCTGCAGGCCGTAGACCGGGCGCGCGGGCGCCAGCGCGCGGCCCAGCGCGCCGTAGCACCAGCCCAGGCCGCCGGCCGGGTGCACGCAGAACAGCGCAGGCCGCTGGCGCGCGGGCGCCTCGGTGGGTTGTTGCAGTGTGAGGACGGGGCCGAAGCCGGCCTCGCCGCGGTCGCTGGCGTGGTCATCGGCAGGCTGCGCCTGCGTGTCGAGCCAGGCCGCGAGCCGCTCGACCGTGGGGTGCTCGAACAGCGCGCCCAGGCCCAGCGCCAGGCCGCTGCCTTCGCGCAGCGCGGCCATCACGCGTGCGGCCAGCAGCGAGTGGCCGCCGAGCGCAAAGAAGTCGTCGTCGGCGCCGATGGGCTCGGTGCGTTGCAGCACCTGCGCAAACAGCGCGGCCACCTCGGCCTCGCGCGGCGTGGCGGGGGCGCGGCTGGCGCGCGCGGCAAAGGCGGGCGCGGGCAGCGCGGCGCGGTCGAGCTTGCCGTTGGCGGTGACGGGCAGGTCGTCCAGGAACACGAAGGCCGACGGCACCATGTAGTCGGGCAGGTGCTGCGCGGCCAGCGCACGCAGCGCGTCGGCGTCGGGCGTGTGGCCGGGCGCGGGCGCCACGTAGGCGACGATGCGCGCGTCGCCCGGTGTGTCCTCGCGCGCGATCACGGCCAGCTTGGCCACGCCGGGCGCGGTGGCCAGCACGTGTTCGATCTCGTCGAGCTCGATGCGCAGGCCACGGATCTTGACCTGGTGGTCGCTGCGGCCCAGGTAGACCACGGCGCCGTCGGTGCGCCAGCGCGCCAGGTCGCCCGTGGCGTACATGCGCTCGCCGTGGCAGGCCGGGTCGCCGCCCTGCGCGGCGGCGTCGGCGGTAAAAGGGTTGGGCACAAAACGCGCGGCGGTCAGGTCGTCGCGGCCCAGGTAGCCGCGCGCGAGCTGGCGTCCGGCCAGGTAGAGGTGGCCGGTCACACCCGGCGGCACCGGTCGCAGGTGATCGTCGAGCACGTAGAGCGCGGTGTTCCACACCGGGCGGCCGATGGGCACGGGCAGCGCGGTGTCGTGCACGCCGGCGTCCCAGTAGCTCACGTCGACCGCGGCTTCGGTCGGGCCGTAGAGGTTGTGCAGTTCAGCGCTCAGCACTTCGTGGAAGCGGTCGCGCAGCGCGGCCGGCAGCGCTTCGCCGCTGCAGAACACGCGGCGCGGCGCCAGGCCCTGCGCGGCTGGTTCGGCCAGGAAGGCGGCCAGCATGGACGGCACGAAGTGCAGCGTGGTGATGCGCTGCTCGCGCATCAGCCGCGCCAGCCAGGCCGGATCCTTGTGCGCCTCGGGCGGTGCGACCACCAGCGTGGCGCCGCGCAGCAGCGGCAAAAAGAACTCCCAGACCGAGACGTCGAAGGTTGCGGGCGTCTTCTGCAGGATGCGTTCGTCGGCGCCGATGCCGTAGAAATCGTCCATCCACTGCAGGCGGTTGACGATGGCGTCGTGCTCGACCACCACACCCTTGGGCGTGCCGGTGGAGCCCGAGGTGTAGATGACGTAGGCCGCGTCGAACGGGCCGGGTGCTTCGCGCGGCAGTGCGCCGCCGTTCTGCGCGGCGGCCTGGCGCAGCGCGGGCAGGTCGATGGCCTGTTGCGGCACGTCCACCGGCAGCCGGTCGTGCCAGGCGCCATGCGCCAGCACCACACGCGGCTGTGCCGAGGCGGCAATGGTCGCCAACCGTTCGGGCGGGTGCGTGGCGTCCAGTGGCAGGTAGGCCGCGCCGCAGCGCAGCGTGGCCACCAGCGCCAGCACCAGCTCGACCGAGCGCGGCAGCATCACCGCCACGCGGTCGCCGCGCCGCACGCCGGCCTGCTGCAACTGGCGCGCCAGCGCGGCGCTGAGCGCGTCGAGTTCGGCGTAGCTCAGCACCTGTTCACCGTCGTCCACGGCGGGTGCATCGGGCGTGCGTGCGAAGGTCTGTTCGATCAGCGCGGTCAGCGTGGTGGCCGCGACCGGGTGCGCCGTGGCGTTGACGCCGTAGAGCCAGTGGCGGTGCTCGTCGGCCGTGAGCGTGGGCACGCCGCGCAGCGACTCGGCGCTGACGGCCTGCGCCAGGAAATGGCCCAGGCGGGTGTGGTGGGCGTCGATGTCGGCCTGCGCGTAGAGCGTGGGGTTGGCGTCGAGCGTGAGCAGCAGCGCGCCCGTGGTGGCGTTGGCGCGGAAGGTGATGGTCAGGTCTTCCACCGGCCCGGTGGACAGCACCTGGCGGCGCGTGGCCAGGCCGGGCAGCGCCATCGGCGCGTCGAAGGGCAGCACGTTGATCAGCGGGCCATGCAGCCGGCGCTGGCCGCCCAGCAGGCCCAGGTCGCGCCGCAGTTGTTCGCTGCGGTAGCGGCCATGGCGGCGGGCCTGCCGCAGGTGTTTGCCGATGGCCGCGAGCGAGTCTTCCAGCGGCGCGTCTTCGTCAAGCGCAACGGCCACGGGCAGCACGTTCATCGCCATGCACGGCACCCGCGCGCTGACGCTGCCCAGCCGGCCCATGAAGGGCACGCCGACGACGTTGCTGGCGCGGCCGGTGTGGCGCCCCAGGTAGGCGGCGGTGAGCACGGTCAGCAGGTCAGGCCAGGCCAGGTTGGCGCGGTCGGCGCGGGCCTTGAGCTGGTCGACCAGCCGCTGCGGCAGCTCGGCTTCGCTGCGCAGCCAGGTCGGGGCCGAGACGGGGTTGCCTTCGGCCAGGCCGACGACTTCAGGCAGGGGCGTGAGCGCGGCGCGCCACCAGGCCTGGTCGTCGCCGCGTTTGTCGCTGGCCCGGTAGGCCGCGTCTTCGGTCAGCACGCTGGCGTAAGGCGCGAAGGGCGTGCCCGCATCGCTGCCGGCCACCCGCGCGGCGTAGAGCTCGGCCACGCGGTTTTCGATGAGCAGCATGCCGTAGCCGTCGGCCAGCAGGTGGTGCACACGCTGAAACCACAGGTGGCGCGCGGGCGCGAGCACAAACAGCTTGAAAGCCGCGAGCGTGTCGTGTGTGGGGTCGACGGCGGTGTTCTGCTCGGCCGTGATGGCGGCGAGTGCGGCGGCGTGCGGGTCGGGTTGGTCCTGCAGGTCGATCACCTGCAGGCGCGCGCGGCGCGTGGCATCGAACTGCTGGCGCGGGCCTTCGGCCGGGTCGTCGATGAAGCGCAGCGTGAGCACGTCGGCTTCGGCCAGGGCCTGGTCGGCGGCCTGCACGAAGGTGGCGAGGTTCAGCGCGCCGTCGATCTCGATGACGTGGCCGGTGTTGAAGATGGGATTGGCCGGGTCCAGGCGCTGCGCGTACCACAGGCCGTTCTGCGCTTCGGTCAGGGCCGAGGTGCGGGCGGGTGTGGTGGACGTTGTGGGCGATGCTTGCATAGAGGCGAAGGAGTGAAGCGCGCGGCTGCCTGGCGTAAGCGGTGGGTGGCGGCGGGTTGGGGAACGAAGGGCGCGTGGCTCAGCCGGCGGCTTGGCCGTCTTGCCACTTGCGCTGGATCAGCGCGTGCCAATGGGCGACGGTGGGGTTTTCGGCGGCTTCGGCAAAGGTCAGCGCAGCGCCAGCGTCGCGCCAGCGGGTGACGAGGGTCATGGCGCGGATGGAGTCCAGGCCGAGGTCGATGAGGTTGTCGTCGTCGCCGATTTCAGCGGGGTCTTCGTGCAGCAGGCGGGCGATGTCGGCGCGCAGGGCATCTAGGGTGAATTGGTCGGGAATGGAGGTCGTCACGGTTGTGCTCTTTGCGTTGGTGTTGGATGAACGGGTGTTGTGCGGTTGCTGGTTGGGCGGCGGTAGGCGGGTCCCCTGGCATCCCGGTCTGGGAGGTGGGGGGCAATTCTGCGATCGCCGTGGGTGGTCGGGGCATCGTCTCTACGGCGCGCGCGGGCTGGGGCGGCTTGGGGGGAGGTGCCTCAGCGAAGTCAAGGGGGAATGCGTCGGCCGAAGGCCGGCGCAGGAGGACATGAGCAGAGGCACCTCCCCCCAAGCCGCCCCAGCCCTCCCGATGCCGACCGCCAAGGACCATGCAAGCCACCGTCAATCCCTTCAGCCGTCAAAACCGTTTCAAGACGCGTCCAAAAGCGTCACCCGCAACTGCGCGCGCAGTTCCTTGCGGCTGATCTTGCCCGCCGCCGTAGCCGCGAAGGATTCGACAAAGACCACCTGGTCCGGCACCTTGAAGTCGGCCAGCCCACGCCCGCGCACCCATTGCTTGAGGGCAGCGCCCTTGGGTTTGTCGCCCTTGGGGATCACGAAAGCGCAACTGCGCTCGCCCAAAAATTCGTCAGGCACCGACACCACGGCCACGTCGAACACCTGCGGGTGCGCCAGCAGATGGTCTTCGATCTCTTCGGCCGAAATTTTCTCGCCCGCGCGGTTGATGTGGTCGCCCGCGCGGCCCTGCACCACCAGGTAGCCGCCCGGCAGACGCTTGACGATATCGCCCGTGCGGTAATAGCCGTCGGCCGTGAAACTGCGCTCGTTGGCCGACGGGTTGTTGTGATAGCCGCGGATCGTGTACGGCCCGCGTGTCAGCAGGTAACCAGCCTCGCCCTCGGCCACCGGGTTGCCCAGGTCGTCGACGATCAACACCTCGTCGTCCGGGCTGATCGCGCGGCCCTGCGTGTTCACGATGGTGTCCTCGCCATCGTCCAGCCGCGTGTAGTTGACCAGGCCCTCGGCCATGCCAAAGACCTGCTGCAGCGTCGCGCCCAGCGTGGGCTTGACGCGTTTGGCCACCTCGGCCGCCAGCTTGGCGCCGCCGACCTGGATCACCTGCAGCTTGCGCAGCGCCGTGCGGGCCGATTCGGACTGCTCGGCCGCCTGCAGCCACAGCATCAGCAGCGGCGGCACCAGGCTGACCTGCTGCACGCCATGGCGCGCCACCAGCGGAAAAGCCACGTCGGGGCTGGGCGAGGGGCTGAGCACCACCGTCGCGCCCACGTACAGCGCGCCCAGGAAACCGGGCGAACTCATCGGAAAGTTGTGTTCGATCGGCAGCGCCACCATGAACACGCTGGAGCCCGTCAGGCCGCAGATGCGGGCGCTTTCGCGCAACGTGTAGATGTAGTCGTCGTGCGTGCGCGGAATCAGCTTGGACAGCCCGGTCGAGCCGCCCGAGATCTGCAGAAAGGCCACGCTCTGCGGATCGCGCGCGGACAGGCTGGCGGCCGCAGCCGGGTCGGCCGCTTCGAGCGTGGCCAGCGGCGTGAAGGCCGGCCCCGCGTCGCCCGCCACGAACACGTGGCGCACGCTGGGCACGCGCGCCTGCAGCTCGGCGGCCAGCGTGCGGTAGTCGTAGCCGTCGTGGCGCTCGGCGATCACGTAGCCGGCGGCCTCGCCCGTGCGGGCGAAGTGTTCGACCTCGGTGATGCGGTGCGCCGGCAGCGCGTACAGCGGGAGGATGCCGGCGCGGAACAGCCCGAACACCACGCTGATGAACTCCGGAATATTTGGCAGTTGCACGATCACGCGGTCGCCCGCCTTCAGGCCCTGCGCCAGCAGGCCGGCCGCGATGGCGTCGGCGCGGCGGTCGAGTTCGGCGTAGCTCCACGCCTGGCCTTGCGCGCCGACCACAGCGGTGTGTTCGGGGTGCTGGCGTGCGCGTTCACGCAGGAAGGCGCCGAAGGTCTCGCCGCGCCAGTGGCCGGCGGCCTTGTAACGTTCGACGAATTCAGGGGGCCAGACTTGCTGCACGGGAATCATGGGAAAACGCTCCAGGTCGGAAAACGGTCGTGCAGCGTGTCGAGGTCGGTCGAGTCGACACGCGGCGTGGTTGGAATCGTGACAAAAGGGCCGGCGCCAGGCGCCAGCGCCACGGCGGCCGTGTGGTGGTCGTCCACCGGGATGCGATGCACCTGGCAGGCCGCGAGGGCGTGGACGCCATCGGCGTGGGCGTCGATCTGGACGGTGTGCCAGCCATCGTTGGCTTGCGGGCTGATGGCCCAGTTGTCCAAGCCCAGGCTCAAGCCAGCGCCATCGGCCTTGAGCACCGCTTCCTTGGCCGTCCACAGGCGGGGGAAGGCGGTGCGTGGATCGGCCGATTGCGTGACGGCCTCGCGCTCGGCCGGTGTCGCGCAGAAGGCCAGCAAGGCCGTGTCGGGTGTGGTCAACGCCTCCACGTCGACGCCCACCGGTTGCGCGGCCAGCGCCAGCGCAACCCAGTCGCCCGCGTGGCTCAGGCTGAAATGAAGACGGCCGGCGGCCCAGCCAGCCAGCACCGGCTTGCCGCCGGGCAGCGCCGCCAGCGGCAAGGTGGCCGGCGGCAAGTCCGGCTGGCCCAGCGCGCGCACCAGCCACTGGCGCAGCGTGGCGTGAGCCGCGAGGTAGCGGTCCTGGTCGGCCGGGCGGCGCAGGCGGGCGAGATGCGCCTGCTCGTGCGGGGGCAGCAAGGGCATCAGCCGCGCCCGCGTGGCAGACGACAGCGCCGCCACACGCACGAGCAGCACGTGGACGGTGGCGGGGGATGAGGACCGTTGGAAAAGAGGCATCGCCGGGTGACGGCCGAAGTCGGGCAAGCACGCAAACGCCTGCCGAAGCGCCTGATGACGAGACAGGAGGCGCGGCGGGCCGGGCGTTCAGCAGGCCGGGACCGGCAGGGACGAATCGGCGATTTTAAACAAAAATTGTTCGCGTTTGCGTGTGCTTCCCGCTCAGTCCGGCTGGCGCGCCAGCGTGGCGGCCACGCCGTCGCGGCGCAGTTGTGTCAAGGCATGCGCCACGCTGTCGACAAAGACGGGGTTGGCGCCCAGGTCGGGGCCGAAAACCGGTGCGAAGCTGACCAGGTGGGCGGTCCAGGCCCGGCTGGCGGCCTCGGGCGGCAAGCCCGCGCTGGCTTCGTGGGCTTCGTGTGCCCGCTGGGCCAGCGCGGCGCTCATCGGGTCGTGAATGGCGTAGGCATGCCCGGACTCGTCCTGGCCGCGCAGGTAGTGCAGCCAGGCCGCAATAGCCAACGCCAGCCGTTCGATGCCCTGGCCCTTGTGCAGCCGCTCGCGCACCGTGCCCAGCAGCCGCTGGGGCAGCTTTTGCGAGCCGTCCATGGCGATCTGCTGGGTGCGGTGCGCCAGTGCGGGGTTGGCAAAACGCTGCAGCAAGCGCTGGCGGTAGGCGTCCAGGTCGAGCCCGGGCAGCGCCGGCAGCGTGGGGGCGACTTCGTGCTGCAGCAGGGCGTCGACATAACGCCGCAGATCGGGCCGCGCCATCGCCTGGTCCACGGTGGTCCAGCCGGCCACGGCGCCCAGGTAGGCCAGCGCCGAATGCGCGCCGTTGACCATGCGCAGCTTCAGCGTCTCGAAGGGCTGGGCATGGGCGACGAAGCGCGCGCCGCCGGCGTCCCAGGCCGGGCGGCCGGCGGTGAAGCGGTCTTCGACCACCCAGTCCAGAAAGGTCTCGCCCACCACCGGCCAGGCGTCGTCCAGACCGATGGCCTGGGCGATGGCCGTGCGGTCGTCGTCGGTCGTGCGCGGCACGATGCGGTCGACCATGGAGCAGGGGAAGGTGCAGTGCGTGCCGATCCAGTGCGCCAGCGCGGGATCGCGCTGCTCGGCAAAGGCCAGCACGAGCCCGCGCAGCACATGGCCGTTGGCGGGCAGGTTGTCGAGCGACAGCAGGGTGATGCCGCCCAGGCCGTGCGCGCGGCGCCGGGCCAGCCCGTGCACCAGGAAGCCCAGCGTGCCGCGCGGTGCTTCAGGCTGCGCCAGATCGTGCTGAATGTCGGGGTGGTCCAACTGGAGCGCGCCGGTGGCCGGGTCGTGGCAGTAGCCTTTTTCGGTCACGGTCAGGCTGACGATGCGGGTGTCGGGCGCGGCGATGCGGGCGAGCACGGCGGCGGGATCTTCGGGCGCGACCAGCACCTGCAGCAGGCAGCCGATCACACGCTGCGCGCGGTGGGTGCGGCCGCCCTCGCCCGCTTCGCGCCGCTCCAGGGTGTAGAGGCCTTGCTGCGGCGCCAGCGCGTCGCGTGTGTCGGGGCTGCGCAGCGACACGCCCACGATGCCCCAGTCGAGCGCGCCGCCGGCGTGCAGCGCGGCCTCGTTCACGTCGGCCAAGTGGGCGCGCTGGAAGGCCCCCACGCCCAGGTGCACGATGCCGGCGCGCAACTGGCGGCGGTCATAGGCCGGGCGGGCCACGGTGGGTGGCAGGTGGTGCAGGAGGTCGGGGTGCAGGCGGGGCATGCGGGGCCTTTGGACAGGTTCTTACCAGTTGAACAGCGTGCCGTCGTGCTGCAGGCGGTTGACGGGCAGGTAGGCGCGCTGATACGGGTACTTGGCGGCCAGCGCCTCGTCGATGTCCACGCCGTGGCCGGGCACGTCGCCCGGGTAGAGCATGCCGTCCTGGAAGGTGTAGGCGTGCGGGAAGACGGCATCGGTGGCCTCGGTGTGGCGCATGTACTCCTGGATGCCGAAGTTGGGCACCCACAGGTCGAAATGCAGCGCCGCGCCCATGCACACGGGCGAGAGGTCGGTCGCGCCGTGGCTGCCGGTGCGCACCTGGTAGAGCGAGGCCAGGTCGGCGATGCGGCGCAGGTGGGTGATGCCACCGGCATGGACCACGGTGGTGCGGATGTAGTCGATCAGTTGGTTCTCGATCAGGCCCTTGCAGTCCCAGATGGTGTTGAAGATCTCGCCCACGGCCAGCGGCGTGGTGGTGTGCTGGCGGATCAGGCGGAAGGCGTCCTGGTTCTCGGCCGGGGTGGCGTCTTCCATCCAGAACAGGTTGTAGGGCTCCAGCGACTTGCCCAGGCGGCCGGCCTCGATGGGGGTCAGGCGGTGATGCACGTCGTGCAGCAGGTGGTGGTCAAAGCCCAGCTTCTCGCGGATGCGCTCGAACAGCTGCGGCGTGTGGCGCAGGTATTTTTCGGTGGACCAGTCGTGCTCGGAGGGCAGGTCGGCATCGGCCGGTTCGTAGAACAGCGTGCCCTTGCCCACGTCGTAGACCTTCTCCAGGCCCGGCACGCCGCTTTGCGCGCGGATGGCCTTGTAGCCGGCCTCGGCGTAGCGCAGCACTTCGTCGACCGTGTGCTCGATGTCGCTGCCGTTGACGTGGCCGTAGACCATCACGCCGGTGCGGCTCTTGCCGCCCAGCAGCTGGTAGAGCGGCAGGCCGGCGGCCTTGGCCTTGATGTCCCACAGCGCGGTGTCGACGGCCGCGATGGCGCTCATGGTGACCGGGCCGCGGCGCCAGTAGGCGCCCTTGTAGAGGTACTGCCAGATGTCCTCGATCTGATGGGCGTCGCGGCCGATCAGGCAGGGGATGACGTGCTCGGTGAGGTAGGCCGTCACCGACAGCTCGCGGCCATTGAGCGTGGCGTCGCCGATGCCGGTCAGGCCCTCATCGGTCTCGATCTTGAGGGTGACGAAGTTGCGGCCAGGGCTGCAGACGATGATGCGGGCGTTGGTGATTTTCATCGGAAATCAGGACAGAAAAAGGAGGGGGAAAGAGGGGTGTGGACCGGGTTCAGCCGTTCCATCCGAGGTGGCCCAGAAAGTCGCGCGTGCGCGCCTTGAGCGGGGCATCGAAGATCTGCGTGGGCGGGCCCTGCTCCAGGATGGCGCCTGACTCGAACACCACGACCCAGTCGGCCACGCGGCGCGCAAAACTCATCTCGTGCGTGACCACGATCATGGTCATGCCTTCCTGCGCGAGCTTTTGCATCACGCTGAGCACTTCGCCCACGGTCTCGGGGTCGAGCGCGGAGGTGGGCTCGTCGAACAGCATCACCTCGGGCTCCATGGCCAGCGCGCGGGCAATGGCCACACGCTGCTGCTGGCCGCCCGAGAGGTTGGCGGGGAAGTTGCCGGCCTTCTCGCCCAGCCCCACTTTTTCGAGCAGCGCCTGGGCCCGCGCCCGCGCATCGGCCTGGTTCATGCCCAGCACGGTGACCGGGCCCATGGCCACGTTGTCCAGCGCCGACTTGTGCGGGAACAACTCGAAGCTCTGGAACACCATGCCCATGCGCTGGCGTATCTTGCGGACTTCGGATTCCTTGGCCGGCAGCGGCACGCCGTCGAGCAGCACACGGCCGCCGTCGAGCGACTCCAGCGCGTTGGTACAGCGCAGCAGCGTGGACTTGCCCGAGCCCGAAGGGCCGATCAGGCACATGACTTCGCCCTTGTTGACGTGCAGCGACACGCCCTGCAGCGCCACGAAGCTGCCATAGGTCTTGCGCACGCCCTCGTAGACCAGTACGGGGGGCAGGTCGGCGTTCTTGCGCGCGGGCGGCGACGATGGTTTCGTTCATTCCTTGACTCCATATCGACGGTGGATCCAGTCCACCAGCTTGGCCTGCGGGTAGCTCATGAGCCAGTACAAAGCGGCCATGGCCGTGAGCATTTCCAGCACGCGGAAGGTGGTCGCGCGGATCTGCATGGCGTTGTAGGCGAGCTCGCCCACGGCGATCACGGACACCAGCGAGGTGTCCTTGAACAACGAAACCCAGGTGCTGGCGACGACCGGCAGGATGCGGCGCGCGGCCTGGGGGATGACGACCTTGAACATGGCCTGGCGGCGCGACATGCCCATGGCCAGCGCTGCTTCCATCTGGCCCCGGCGGATCGAGTTGATGCCGGCGCGGAAGGTCTCCGAGTTGTAGGCCGAGATGTTGCAGACCAGCGCGACCAGGGCCGTGGCCAGCGGCGAGAACTGCACGCTGGTGGCCATGGGCAGCACGTAGAACACCCAGTAGATCACCAGGATCAGCGGCAGGTTGCGAAAGAGTTCGACGAAGGCCAGCGCCGCATGGCTCACCAGCCGGTTGGGCGACAGCCGCATGAGTGCCAGCACGATGCCGCCGGGCACGGCCAGCAGCATGGTCGCCACGGTCAGGCCGATGGTCAGCAGCGCGCCGTCGATCAGCATCTGCCGGTATGTCCAGATGACGGACCAGTCCAGATTCATGGCGCTCTCCTAAGAACGGCCCAGATGGGCGTAGCGCTGGTAGACACGGTCGACCAGCCGAGTGACGGGAAAGAGCACGAGGAAGAACGCCACCATCACCACGGTGTAGACCTCGACCGGGCGGTAGCTCTGGCCGGCAATGGTCTCGGCCTTGTGCATCAGCTCGGGCACGGCGATCACGGTGGCGATGGCGGTGTCCTTGATGGCCACCGTCAGGATGGAGCCGAAGGCCGGCAGCATGCGGATCGTGGCCTGCGGCAGCAGCACCTTGCGCAGCAGCTGCGCGCGCGACATGCCCAGCGCCAGCGCGGCGCGCGTCTGGCCGGGCCGCACCGACTCCAGCCCGGCGCGGATCACCTCGGCGGCATAGGCGGCGATGTGCAGCGTGAGCGCCGTCAGCGCCGCCCAGAAGGGCGAGAGCGTGACGCCGGCCAGGATGGGCAGGGCGAAGTAGATCCACACCAGCACCACCAGCACCGGAATGGCGCGCATGCTGTCGATGTAGAACACCAGCACGGGCCGCAGCCAGGCCGGCCCGTACAGGCGCAGCAGTGCGATGGCCAGGCCGGCGGCGATGCTGGCCACGGCGCTGGCCGCGCTCAGCAGCACCGTGATGCCCAGGCCCGAGGCCAGGAAGCGCCAGTTCTCGAAGATGGGGGAGAAGTCGAAGTCCATGGGCTTGTCCTCAGAACGTCACCACGACCTTCATCGCCCGGCTGCGGTCGCCGGCCAGCGCGAAGGCTTCGTGTGCCTGCTGCGCGGGGATGGCGGCCGTCAGCAACGGGGCGATGTCGACGACGCCGCGTGCCAGGTAGTCGACCGCCCAGGCGTATTCATCGACAAAGCGGAAGCTGCCCTGATAGGCCAGGCTCTTGACCATGACCTGGTTGAAGGGGCAGCCCTCGCTGCTGCCGCCCAGCGTGCCGATCTGCACCACCGTGCCGCGCGGGCGCGTGGCCTGAATGCAGGTGGCCAGTGCCGCGTAGCTGCCCGCGGCCTCGAAGCTGGCGTCGACCTGGCCCCGGCCCTGCGTCCAGGCCTGCAGCGCATCGGGATCGCGCCGCGAGTTGATCGTGTGGGTGGCGCCCAGTTGCCGGCAGACTTGCAGTGTGTGGTCTTCGATGTCGACCGCGATGAGGCGGCTGGCATCGGCCAGCCGCGCGGCCAGCAGCGTGAGCGCGCCGATGGGGCCGGCGCCCGTGACCATCACCGTCTGGCCCAGCAGCGAGCCGGCCTCGCGCACGGCGTGCAGGGCCACGGCCAGCGGCTCGCCGAAGGCCGCCGTCTCGTAGGGCAGCGACGCCGGCACGGGCAGGCACTGAAAGCCCTCGACGACGAGCTGCTCGCGCATGGCGCCCTGCATGTGCGGCCAGCGGCTGGCGCTGCCAAAGAAGTGCACGTTCTCGCAGTGGTTGCGTGCGCCCAGCCGGCAGAAGCGGCAAGCCCCGCAGGTGCGCGCCGGGTCCAGCGCGACACGGTCGCCGGGGCGCACGTGGCTGACCTCGGTGCCCACTTCAAGCACCTGGCCCGCCGCTTCGTGGCCGGGTGTCAGGGGCGCACGGATGACGAAGTCGCCGACGCGGCCGTGGCGAAAGTAATGCAGGTCGGAGCCGCAGATACCGACCGCCTTGATGGCCACGCGCACTTGCGTGGCCCCGAGCGGCTCGGGTGCGGCATCGACCAGGCGCAGGTCTCCCGCACCGTGGATTTCACAGTTGAGCATGGCGATGAACCGGAAGGGCCGCCCGCTGAGCAGGGCCGGGCGGCGGGTTGAGGGCTTACTTGAGCTGCTGCGTCAGGCGGCGCTCTTCGTCGGTCAGCGTGGGCTGCATGCGCTGGGCGACCGCGCGCAGCCAGGTGAGGTAGGCGGCCTGGTCCTTGGCCACGCCCATGCCGGTGTCGATCTGGAAGATGCGGCTGTCCTGGCAGTCGTTGTCCTGCGGGAACACGGCCAGGCCCTTGACCTTGCGGCTGATGCTGGGCCAGAGCATGCGGTTGATGGGCGCGGCGTCCGAGCGGCCGGCCATCACTTCTTCGATCGGTGCGACCGCGCCCGAGTTGGCCACGCCGCGCAGCTTGGCGTTGGCGAACTGCTGCTTCATCAGCGGCTCTTCACCCGCGCCCGAGAAATAGGCCAGCGTGAGGTCGGGCCGGTTGAAGTCCTCCAGCGTCCTGGCTTGCGTGAACTTGGGGTTGTCGGCGCGCCCGAACATGCACACGCCGGTGTTGGAGAAGGTCACGAAGTCGATGATCTTGGCGCGCTCGGCGGTCTCGTTGAGCGGCCCGATCATGATGTCCATCTGGTTGGCGACCAGCGCCGGCACCTTGGTTTCGTGGCTGACCTGCACGGGCTGGATGGTCACGCCCAGCACGCGGGCGAATTCCTTGCCCAGCGTCCACGACGGGCCCGACCAGGGCTCGCCGCTGCCGCTGGTGTTCTGGATCAGCCAGGGCGGGTTGTTGACCACGCCCACGCGCAGCACGCCGGCCTTGCGGATGGCGTCGATGCGGGCGCTGGCGCCGGCTTCGGGCGGCGTCTGGGCCCAGGCGACCAGGCTGGCGGCCGCCAGGGCGCCGGTCATGGCCGTGGTGACGATCGCCTTGGCCAGGCGGGGAAAGAGGTTCATGGCGCTTGTCTCCGTTGGTGGATGTGGCCCGCTCGCCGGCGCCATGCCGGGGCGGATCTTTGCTCGTTCAGGGCGGCGTGCCCACGATCGGTGCTTCTTCGCGCGCCAGGCGCACGTCCGTGGCTCAGCGCCAGCTCTGTGCGAACTCGTTCATGACGCGTTCGAGGTGGCCGCGCATGGCCGCGCGCGCGTCCTCGGCGTTGCGGGCCATGATGGCGGCGAAGATGCGCTGGTGGTCGTCCTGTGACTTCAGGCGCAGTTCGGTCAAGTGGAAGTGCTGCTCGATCTGCGTCCAGATCGGGCCGCGCGCCATGTCCCACAGGTTGGCCACGGACTGCACCAGCACGCTGTTGTCGGTGGCCGCGGCGATGTGCAGGTGGAACTGGCGGTCGGCGGCGGCGTTGGCGCCCTTGTCGTCCATCTTCTCGCGCATGGTCGCCAGCGCCGCGAACATGCGGTCGAGGTCGCCGTCGGTGCGCGAGGCGGCGGCCGCGGCGGCGATCTCGGACTCGATCAGGCCGCGCGCGCGCAGCAGCTCGAAGGGGCTGGGGCCGTTTTCGCGGGCCAGCGGCAACACGCCGCCCGCCGCGCCCGATGCCGCGCAGACGGAGATGCCCGAGCCGCCGCGCACCTCGACCACGCCCTGGATTTCCAGCGCGATGATGGCCTCGCGCAGCGTGGTGCGGCTGACGTTGAACTGCTCGGCCAGCGCACGCTCGGCCGGCAGGCGCTGGCCCGCCGCGAATTCGCCCTTGCGGATCAGTTCGTGCAGGTGCGCGGCCAGACGCAGGTAAGTGCGCTCGGCCGGCAGGGACGCGCCGGTGCGGTCGGTTTCGGAATCGCTGGAGACGAGGCGCAGGGACATGGCGGATGAATCGAATTGGTTGGACCAATTTTGTCTGGTCCAACCAATTTTGGGATAGTGGTTTACCAGAAGTGACGGCACGGGTGCCAAAACGCCATGCGCTACACTCCCGCCCATCGCGCCGATTTGTTGAAGCTTGCGGGCGCGTTAGAAATGCCGCTAAAAACGTTCGCAGGACCCTCATCCCCCAGCCGGCACCGTTTTTAGCGCGCCGGCTTTGTTCTTTCTGGCCGGCCGGGCGCCGTGCGCGCCGCCGATAAAAGCCTGCCGGGGGATTGTTGGATCGCCATGTCGTTCATCGCCCATCCCCAGTCCATGACGTTCGAGCAGCCGCTGCCCCTGCGCAGCGGCGCGGTGCTCGCCGGTGGCTACCACCTGGCCTACGAGACCTACGGCACGCTCAACGCCGACCGCTCCAATGCCGTGCTGGTGTGCCATGCGCTCAACGCCTCGCACCACGTGGCCGGTGTCTACGAAGGCCAGCCCAAGAGCGAAGGCTGGTGGGACAACATGATCGGCCCGGGCAAGCCGGTGGACACCAACCGCTTTTTCGTGATCGGCGTCAACAACCTGGGCTCGTGCTTTGGCTCGACCGGGCCGATGCACACCGACCCGGCCACGGGCCGTGTCTATGGCGCGGACTTTCCGGTGGTGACGGTGGAGGACTGGGTCGACGCGCAGGCCCGCCTGCTCGACCGCCTGGGCATCGGGCAACTGGCGGCGGTGCTGGGCGGCAGCCTGGGCGGCATGCAGGCGCTGTCGTGGACGCTGCAGTACCCGACGCGCATGCGCCACTGCGTGGCGGTGGCGACCGCGCCCAACCTCAATGCCGAGAACATCGCCTTCAACGAGGTGGCGCGGCGCGCCATCGTGACCGACCCGGACTTCCACGGCGGCCATTTCTACGAACACGGCGTGGTGCCCAAGCGCGGCCTGCGCATCGCGCGCATGGTCGGGCACATCACCTACCTCAGCGACGACGTGATGAACACCAAGTTCGGCCGCCAGCTGCGCGAAGGGCTGGACTTGCGTTACTCCACGCAGGACGTCGAGTTCCAGATCGAAAGCTACCTGCGCCACCAGGGCGAGAAGTTCAGCAACTACTTCGACGCCAACACCTATCTGCTGATCACGCGTGCGCTCGATTACTTCGACCCGGCCGGCGCGTATGGCGGCGACCTGCGCGCGGCCATGGCGGGCGCGGTGGCCAAGTTTCTGGTCATCAGCTTCACGACCGACTGGCGTTTTTCGCCCGCGCGCAGCCGCGAGATCGTCAAGGCGCTGCTCGACAACGGGCACACCGTCAGCTACGCCGAGATCGACGCGCCGCACGGGCACGACGCCTTCCTGCTCGAGGACGCGCGCTACCTGAATGCCATGCGCGCCTATTTCGACGGCATCCACTATGAAACCACGGCCGCGCAGGTGGCCGGACCGGAGGTCCTATGACGGCGGCCCACCCCGCTTTCCCCTCGCAGACCCAGGCCGAGCGCAGCGCCGGCCCCGGGCTCGATGACGTGCACCGCCACATCCTGGCGCTGGTGCCGCGCGGCGCGCGCGTGCTCGACCTGGGCTGCGGCAACGGCGCGCTCATGGCCGCGCTGCAGCGCCAGCTCGGCTGCACGGGCTACGGAGTCGAGATCGACGATGCCAACGTGCTCGAATGCATCAAGCGTGGCGTCAACGTCATCCAGCTCAACCTCGACGAAGGGTTGTCGATGTTCGAGGACGCGAGCTTCGACGTGGTGCTGCAGGTCGGCACGCTGCAGCACCTGCGCAATGCCGAGGTCATGCTGCGCGAGACCGCGCGTGTGGGGCGCATCGGCATCGTCTCGTTCCCCAACTTCGCGCACTGGCCCAACCGCATGGCCGTGCTGCGCGGGCGCATGCCGGTGACCCGGGCGTTGCCCTACGAGTGGTACAACACGCCCAACATTCGCGTGGGCACTTACGCCGACTTCGAGGTGCTGGCGCACAAGAACGGCCTGCGCATCCTCGACGCCTTCGGCCTGCAAGACGGCCGGATCCGGCGCGTGTGGCCCAATGGCCTGGCCAACACGGCGGTGTTCAAGTTCGATCGGGGTTGAGCTCGGAACGTCAACACGAGGAGGCGGGTGATGCGCAGGCAGAACTGGAAGGCGGGGCTGGCATTGATGGCGGCGGTGCTGGCCTTCTGGGCTGGCATGCAGTTCCAGAAGGCCCACGACTACGATCGCTGCCTGGACCTGGGCGGCGGGCCGCAGCCGGGCCAGCATCCGCTGTGTGTCATCCCGCCTTCGATCGAAACCGGCTTGTGGATCGGCCCCCTGCAGATCCGGGCCGACGACGTGGTGGCGGTCGAGCGCAGCGACGCCACGCCCGCCGCGCCCCAACTGTCCATCACGCTGGACGAGACCGCCGCGTTCCTGCTGGAGGAATACACCCGGCGGCACCTTGGACATGACCTGGCGGTCCGCGTGAACGGCCGCGTCATCCGGCAGGTGCGCATCGCGCAGGCCCTGGGCGGCTCTTTTGTGCTGCCCGACCTGGCCGTGCAGGACGCCGACGTGCTGCAGCAGATGCTGGCTTCCGGCCCGGAGGAACAGGCCGTCCAGGCGCGCGGGCACGGCCGTTGACCGCGCCCGCCGCGCGCTGAATACTTGGACAAAGCGGATGCCCGGTGTTACCATCCGTTCAGTTATTTCAAGAATTACTGAAATTTAAGGAATGAACGGATGCCAGTGTTTTCGCCGGGCCGTTCAGAGGGTCTTTGACCCGCCCCGTGCCAGGCGCCCGTCGTGCCTGGCGCGGCGCGTCGGCCAGGGCCCCACCTGGTACCGAGGCCCACCACCGTGAACGCACGCGCTACCGCTTCGCCGGATCTGGCCGGCACGCTGCAGACACCCCAGGACCGCGCCGGGCATGGCCGCAGCGCGGTGTTGGGCTATCGGCCCAGCCGCCTGGGCGCGGCGCTGGTGACGGGCTCGGCCACGCTGTGGCTGGGCCAGGCGGCGGCCATCGCGGCGGCGGTGCAGGGCCTGCTGGACGGGCGCGGCATGGCGGCCGTCTGGCCCATGGCCCTGGCCGTTCTGCTGCTGGGCGTGTTGCGCGCCGCCGGCGAGGCCTGGGGCGCACGCCTGCTGTTCGTGCAGGCCCGCGCCCATGTCAGCGCGCTGCGGGCGCAGTCCGTGGCCGCGCTGGCCGGGCGCTCGCCGCTGGACGCGGGCCGCACGCCTTCCGGCCAGGCCGCCAGCGTGCTGGCCGAGCAGGCCGAAGCCATCCTGCCTTACCTGGTGCGCTATTTGCCCGTGCAGCAGCGCGTGATGGTGCTGCCGTGGCTGATCGCCGCCGTGGTGGCCTGGCAGTCGTGGGTGTGCGCGCTGGTGCTGCTGTTGGCCGCGCCCCTGATTCCCCTCTTCATGGCCCTGGTCGGCTGGCGCGCCCAGGCCGCCAGCCAGGCGCAACTGGCCGAGATGGGCGGCATGAACGCCTTTTTGCTCGACCGCCTGCGTGGCCTGACCACGCTGCGTGCGCTGGGCGCGGTCGACGCCACGGCGCTGCGCCTGCGCGCGGCGGCGCACGCGCTGCAGCGCCGCACGATGCGGGTGCTGCGCATCGCCTTCCTGTCGTCGGCCGTGCTCGAACTGTTTTCCGCGCTGGGCGTGGCGCTGGTGGCCGTCTACGTCGGCTTTCACCTGTTGGGCTATCTGCCCTTCGGCGCCTGGGGCCACCAGCTGACGCTGGGCCAGGGCCTGTTCGTGCTGTTGCTGGCGTCGGCCTTTTTTGAGCCGCTGCGTGACCTGTCGGGCGTGTGGCATGACCGCGCTTCGGGCGCGGCGGCGTTGGCGTCGCTGCAGGCGCTGGCGCAGCGCGGCACGGCATTGCCGGGCGCGGATGGGGAGCCGGTCGCCATGCCGGCCACGGCGCCAGCCTTGCGCCTGCGCGACTTGAGCGTGGCCCATCCCGGCGCGGCCGAGCCGGTGTTCGAACACCTGTCGCTCGACGTGGCCGCGGGCGAGCGCATCGCGCTCATGGGGCCCAGCGGCAGCGGCAAATCCACGCTGCTGGCCGCCATCGCGGGGCTGCTGCCGCTGCAGGCCGGCCGCATGGCGCTGGGCGATGTGTGGCTGACGCCGGAACACCTGGCGACGGCGCGCGCGGCCATGGGCTGGATCGGGCAAAAGCCCCACCTTTTTGCCGGCACCGTGCAGGACAACGTGGCGCTGGGCCGCCCCGGCGTGGACCGCGCGGCGGTCGACGGCGCGCTGGCCTGGGCGCAACTGGGCCGCGTGGCCCAGGCCCATGCCGGCAGTGCGCTGGGCGAGGGCGGCGTCGGCCTGTCGGGTGGCGAAGCGGTGCGGCTGGCGCTGGCGCGTGTGGCGGCCGACCCGTCGGTGCGCCTGATCCTGGCCGACGAGCCAACCGCGCACCTGGACCGCGAAACCGCCGCCGACGTCACACGCGCGCTGCTGGCATTGGCCCAAGGCCTCACGCTGATCGTGGCCACGCACGACGCGCAGCTCGCGCGCGCCCTGGACCGGCAGGTCGATCTGGCCGCGTTGCGCTCAGCCGGAGGCCCGCCATGAAGCGCACACCCCTGTCCACCTGGCGCCAGCTGCACGACGACCTCGCGCCCGTGCTGCGCGTGTTTGTGCAAAGCCGCCGCACGCTGTTGCTGCTGGGCGCGGCGCTGGCGGCCGTCACTGCGCTGGCCGGCATGGCGCTGCTGGGCCTGTCGGGCTGGTTCATCAGCGCGACCGCGCTGGCGGGGCTGAGCGCGGCCACGGCGCTGGTGTTCGACGTCTTCATGCCCTCGTCCGGCATCCGCCTGTTCACGCTGCTGCGCACCTTTGCGCGTTATGGCGAGCGGCTGGTCACGCACGACGCCACGCTGTCCGTGCTGGCGGCGCTGCGCGAGCGGCTGTTTCGCGGCTGGGCCGGAGCGCGTGCCGCGCAGGCGCTGAGCCGGCGCCCGGCGCGCCTGCTGTTTCGGCTGACGGCCGACATCGACGCGCTCGATTCGCTCTACCTGCGCGTGCTGGTGCCGCTGGGCGCGGCGTTGGTGGCCGGCCTGCTGGCGGCCTGCGCGCTGGGCTTGGTCGCGCCCTGGCTGGGCCTGTCCGTGCTGATGGTGTTGCTGGCCGGCAGCGCGCTGGTGCTGCGGGCCGTGGTGCACCGCGCGCGCCACCCGGCGCGGCTGCGCGCCCACGCCGTCGAGGCCTTGCGGGCCCGCACGGCCGATCTGGTCGCGGGCCAGACCGATCTGCTGTTGGCCGGCCAGCTGGCCGCGCAGGCGCAGGCCGTGTTGCAGGCCGATGCGCGTGCCGCGCGCTGCGACGACGACCTGCATTGCCTGGACAGCGCCGCGGGCCTGGCCTTTGGTGCGCTGGGCAGCGCCGTGCTGGCGCTCACGCTGGCCGGCGCGGGCTGGATGGTGGCGAGCGGCGCCATCGGCGTGCCGGTGGCCGTGCTTGCCGTGCTGCTGGCCCTGGCCGTGACCGAGCCCTTTGCGGCGCTGCGCCGGGGCGCGCTCGAACTCGGCCGCACGCGGCTGGCCGCGCGCCGTGTGCAGGCGCCGCTGCGGGCCGAACCGCAGGCCGGCGCAGCGGCCGAAGCCCCCATCGATGGGGCCTGGGCCGTGCACCTGGATGGCGTGCACGCGCGCCACGACGGCGCGGCGCTGGCGTGCCTGCACGGTGTGACGCTGCGCGTGGCGCCGGGTGAACGTGTGGCCCTGGTGGGCGCGAGCGGCGCGGGCAAGTCCTCGCTGATGGCGCTGCTCACGGGTGACCTGCAGGCCGAGGCCGGCCGCGTGGCCGTGGCGCCGCACGGCTGGCTCACGCAACGCACCGAACTGTTCCAGGACAGCGTGCAAGGCAACCTGCGCCTGGCCCGCCCCGAGGCCAGCGACGACGACCTGTGGCAGGCGCTGGCGACCGCGGGCCTGGCCGCCACCGTGCGCGCCTGGCCGCAGGGCCTGGACACGCCGCTGGGCGAAGGCGGCCAGGGCCTGTCGGGCGGGCAGGCGCGGCGCCTGGCGCTGGCGCGGCTGCTGCTGATGGGCCGCCCGCTGTGGCTGCTCGACGAGCCCACCGAGGGCCTGGACGACGCCACGGCGCGCGACGTGCTCGCACGGCTGGCGCAGGCCCTGCAGGGCCGCACGCTCTTGATGGCCACCCACACACAGCGCGAGGCCGCCCTGGCCGACCGGCTGGTGGTGCTGTCACACGGCCGCGTCGTGTGCGATGCACGGCGTGGCGATCCCGCCTACGCACAGGCCTGGCAGGCCCTGCGGCCGGCGTCGGCCGACACCACAAACAGCACGCACGTGGCCGTCACGGCGCCGCTTTGAATACCGGAGAAAGAAAGAGGAAACCCCATGGAACTCGACATCGTTGCGCTTTCGCGGCTGCAGTTCGCGCTGACGGCGCTCTACCACTTCCTGTTCGTGCCGTTGACGCTGGGACTGTCCATCCTGGTGGCCATCATGGAGACGGTCTACGTCATGACCGGCCGCGTGATCTGGCGCCAGATGACCAAGTTCTGGGGCCTGCTGTTCGGCATCAACTTCGTCATGGGTGTGGCCACCGGCATCGTCATGGAGTTCCAGTTCGGCATGAACTGGAGCTACTGCAGCCACTACGTGGGCGACATCTTCGGCGCGCCGCTGGCCATCGAGGGGCTGATGGCCTTCTTCCTCGAAGCCACCTTCGTCGGCCTGTTCTTCTTTGGCTGGGGCAAGCTCTCGCGCGTCAAACACATGATGGTGACCTGGCTGATGGCCATCGGCACCAACTTTTCGGCGCTGTGGATCCTGATCGCCAACGGCTGGATGCAGAACCCGGTGGGCGCGGCCTTCAACCCGCAGACCATGCGCATGGAAGTCAACGACTTCGCCGCCGTGCTGTTCAACCCGGTGGCGCAGGCCAAGTTCGTGCACACCGTGTCGGCCGGCTACGTGTGCGGCGCGGTCTTTGTGCTGGGCATCTCGGCGTGGTATCTGCTCAAGGGCCGCCACGTCGACCTGGCCAAACGGTCGATGACGGTGGCCTCGGCCTTTGGACTGGCGGCTTCGTTGTCGGTCGTGGTGCTGGGCGACGAAAGCGGCTACCTCTCGGGCGAGCACCAGAAGATGAAACTCGCGGCCATCGAAGCCATGTGGGAGACCGAGCCCGCGCCCGCCGCCTTCACCGCCTTCGGTTTTCCCGACCAGCAGGCGCGCGAGACGCACTACGCCATTCACATCCCGGCCGTCATGGGCCTGATCGGCACGCGTTCGTTGACGACCGAGATCGCGGGCATCAAGGAGCTGGTGGCGCGTGCCGAGCAGCACATCCGCGACGGCATCGTGGCCTACGACGCGCTCGACAAGATCCGAGCGGCCGGCACCACCGCCGTGCCCGCCGACGTGCGCGACGCGTTCGAGGCCAACGGCCAGCAACTGGGCTACGCGCTGCTGCTCAAACGTTACCTGGACGACCCGCGCCAGGCCACCGACGCGCAGATCGAAAAAGCCGCCTGGGACACCGTGCCGCACGTCGCGCCCCTGTTCTGGTCCTTCCGTGTGATGGTGGCGCTGGGCATGTTCTTCATCGCGCTGATGGTGACTTTTTTCTGGCTGTCGGCGCGCCACCGGCTCGACCGCTACCGCTGGCTGCTGCGCGTGGCCGTGTGGGCGATTCCGCTGCCCTGGGTGGCCATTGAAGCCGGCTGGATCGTGGCCGAGTACGGCCGCCAGCCCTGGATCATCGAAGGCGTGCTGCCCACGGCCGTGGCCGTCTCCAACCTGGGCGTCAAGACCGTGCTGGCCACCATCGCGGGCTTTGTGGCGATCTACAGCGTGCTGCTGGTCGTCGAGCTCAAGCTGATGTTCAAGGCCGTGCGCCACGGCCCCGAGCTGGAGCCCGAACAACGCCGCGCGGCCGATCCCACATACGCCAGCGTGGCCACGCGCCAGCCCTACGCCGCCGCCGAATGAGCACCCGGCACAACAACAACCCGAGGACTGTCAATCATGATCCTGCATGAACTTGTGAGCTACGACGCGCTGCGCGTCATCTGGTGGCTGCTGCTGGGCGTGCTGCTCGTCGGCTTTGCCGTCATGGACGGCTTCGACCTGGGCACCGGCACGCTGCTGCCCTTCCTGGGCAAGACCGACACCGAGCGGCGCGTCATCATCAACGCCGTCGGCCCCACGTGGGAAGGCAACCAGGTCTGGCTGATCCTGGGCGGCGGCGCCATCTTCGCGGCCTGGCCGCAGCTCTACGCCGTGTCGTTCTCGGGCTTTTACCTGGCGATGTTTGCGATCCTGGTCGCGCTCATCGTGCGCCCGGTGGCCTTCAAATACCGCAGCAAACGTGAATCCAAAGCCTGGCGCAGCACCTGGGACTGGGCGCTGTTCGTGGGCGGCTTCGTGCCCGCGCTGATCTGCGGCGTGGCGATGGGCAACGTGCTGCAGGGCGTGCCGTTCCGGCTCACGCCCGAGATGCACATCTTCTACGACGGCAGCTTCCTGGGCCTGCTCAACCCCTTTGCGCTGCTGGCCGGCCTGGTCTCGGTGGCGATGGTGGTGATGCATGGCGCGGCCTGGCTGCGCATCAAGACCGACGGTGCCGTGGCCGAGCGCGCACGCATCGCGGGCATGGCCGCCGCCGTGTTGACCACGCTGCTGTTTGCATTGGCGGGCCTGGCGCTGTGGCTGTGGATCGACGGCTACCGCATCACCTCGGTCATCGACCCGCTAGGTCCGTCCAACCCGCTCTACAAGACCGCCGCCGTGGCGCCCGGCGCCTGGTTCGCCAACTACGCCGCGCACGGCTGGACCCTGGCCGCGCCCGCGCTGGGCCTGGCCGCGCCGCTGCTGGCCGCGCTGCTGATGCTGGCGCGCCGCGACGGCCTGGCGATGATCGCCAGCGGCCTGGGCATCGCCGGCATCATCCTGTCGGTCGGTGCCTCGATGTTCCCCTTCATCCTGCCGTCCAGCATCGACCCACGCTTCTCGCTCACGGTCTGGGACGCCTCGTCGAGCCACCTGACGCTGTTCATCATGCTGGTCGTCACGGCCCTCTTCCTGCCGCTGATCGTGGCCTACACCTCGTGGGTCTACAAGGTGTTGTGGGGCAAGGTCGACGTCAAAGCCATCGAGGGCGGCCAAGGCCATTCTTACTGAACAAGAAAGGATTTTTCATGTGGTATTTCGCCTGGCTTTTGGGGCTGCCGCTGGCGGCGGCGCTCGCCGTGCTCAACGGCATGTGGTACGAGCTGACCGAGGACGCCGACACGCGGCGTGCGCTGTTGACGGACGTGCCGTCCACGCCCGGCAGCGGCGAGGACGGCGCCTGAGCGTGATCGCTCAGGCCACCCGCACGAAGGGCGCGTTGGCCGTCTTCTCGTGCATCTGGCCGATCACCGCCGCCTGGCCGAAGCCGTGGCGCGCGAAGAGCTGCATCACGGTGTCGACCGCCTCGGGCGCGCAGGACACGAGCAGGCCGCCCGAGGTCTGCGGGTCGGTCAGCAGGGCCTGCAGCGGCGTGCCGACGTAGCCGCCCAGCTCCACCTCCGGGCCATACGCGGCCCAGTTGCGGCCCGATGCACCCGTCACGACGCCCTGTGCGGCCAGCGCCTGCACGCCGGGCAGCCACGGCAGGCGGGCGGCGTCGATGGTTGCGGTCAGCCCCGCCGCGCGGGCCAGCTCCAGCGTGTGCCCCAGCAGGCCGAAGCCCGTGACATCGGTCAGCGCGTGCACCTGGGCCAGCCGGCCCAGTTCGATGCCCGGCCGGTTGAGTTGCGTGGTGGCCTCGACCATGGCGCGGTAGCCCGCGTCGTCGAGCAATCCCTTCTTGAGTGCGGCCGACAGCACGCCCACGCCCAGCGGCTTGCCCAGCACCAGCACGTCGCCGGCCTGCGCGGTGGCGTTGCGTTTGAGCTGGCGCGGGTCGACCAGGCCCAGTGCGACCAGGCCGTAGATGGGCTCGACCGAATCGATCGAGTGGCCGCCGGCCAGCGGGATGCCGGCGTCGCGGCAGACCGACTCGCCCCCGGCCAGGATGCGCGCGATGGTCTCGTGCGGCAGCACGTTGATCGGCATGCCCACGATGGCCAGCGCCAGGATGGGCTGGGCGCCCATGGCGTAGACGTCGGACAGCGCGTTGGTGGCGGCGATGCGGCCAAAGTCATGCGGGTCGTCGACGATGGGCATAAAAAAGTCGGTCGTCGCCACGATGGCCTGATGTTCATTGAGGCGGTAGACGGCCGCATCGTCGGCGGTCTCGCTGCCCACCAGCAGGTCGGGAAAGAACTGGGGCGCCAGCTGGCTCTGGCGCAGCAGATCGGCCAGCACGCCGGGCGCGATCTTGCAGCCGCAGCCGCCGCCGTGCGAGAGCGAGGTCAGTCGGGGCGGGCTGGCAGGCAGGACGGGAGCGGTCATGGTGCGGGTTCCAGGTGAGCGGCCGATCCCGTGTTCTATCACCGCCCCCGTCATTTGGCACGGCGCGCATGCGCGGGTCCCGGCGTCGTGCTCGGGTTTGTCCACGCTTGGTGCTGGCGGGCGAGCGCTTTTATCATCGGGCCTGTCCCCCATGCCGCGCCGCCAGGGTCCATGGCGGGGACACGGTCTCAGGTCTGAGCCGGGCGACTGCCCTGTCGCCACTGGTCCCGCAACCCTCACGATCCGCCTGGCCCGCGGCGCCGGCCCTGCATGCTGGCCGCCACGGGCACGGGTGCGACAACGCCCAGGAGTTCCCGATGCTCAACCGCCGCCATTTCCTTCAGGCCACCACCGCCACCGTCGCCTTGCCGCCGCTGCTGGCTTCGCACGCGCAGGCCGCCACCGTGCCCGCCGCCGAGGCCGGCTGGCGCCAGTACGACATCACCACGGTGGTCGAGGTCGGCGAACGCACGCCCACCACGCGGCTGTGGCTGCCGGTGCCGGCGCGCGAGCTGGCGGGCTACCAGCAGACGCTGGCCGCGCGTTTTGAAGCGCCGGGCGCCAGCCACGCCGGCTGGGTGCGCTCGCCCGCCGGGGCCGAGATGCTGGCCGTGGACTGGCAGGGCAGCGGCCAGCCGCAGCGTGTGGAGATGACGCACCGCGTGGCGCTGCGCGACCGCAGCGTCGACCTGGGCGCCGATGCGCGCGCAGGGCTCGTGCTGCCGGCCGCCGAGCGCCGGCGCTGGCTGCAGGGCAGCGCGCTCAAGCCGCTGGACGGCGTGGTGCACGAGACCGCCCAGCGCATCGTGCGCGAGGCCGGCGCGCAGACCGACCTGGAAAAAGGCCACGCCGTCTACGACTGGATCGTCGCCAACTGCCACCGCGAAGGCGCGGTGCGCGGCTGCGGCACGGGCGACGTGCGCTACGTGCTGACCTCGGGCAACCTGGGCGGCAAGTGTGCGGATCTCAACGGCCTGTTCGTGGCGCTCACGCGGGCGTCGGGCGTGCCGGCGCGCGATGCCTATGGCGTGCGGGTGGACGACTCGGCGCGCGGCTTCAAGAGCCTGGGCAAGAGCGGCGACATCACACGCGCGCAGCACTGCCGCGCCGAGTTCTATGCCAACGGCTACGGCTGGATTCCGGTCGACCCGGCCGACGTGCGCAAGGTGGTGCTGGAGGAAGAAAAGGGCGGCATTCCGGTGGGCGATCCGCGTGTGCGCGCGGCGCGCGCCCTGCTGTTCGGCGCCTGGGAGATGAACTGGCTGGCCTACAACCATGCCGAGGATGTGGCGCTGGCGGGCAGCCGCCCGGCGCTGTCGGCCGGCTTCCTGATGTACCCCAACGGCCAGACCGCGCAGGGCCAGCTCGACAGCCTGGACCCCGACAACTTCCGCTACCGCATCAGCGCGCGCCGCGTTCAGGCCTGATGCCGCACCGCGCGCCCGTGGGCCGTCTCCTGTCGCGCCGTCGCTGGCTGAGCGGTGGTCTGGCGGCGGGGTTGGCGCTGGGCGCGGGCCGCGCGCTGGCCCAGGATGGCGAAGGCGATGCGCTGGCGCTGGCGCCGGACGATGTGCTGCCACGCCAGCCGCTGTCGCCGTGGACGGGCGGGGCGGCCCCGGCGCTGGAGGCCACCGACCTGGCCGGCGCGCCGCGTACGCTGGCCGAATGGCGCGGGCGCATCGTGGTGGTCAATTTCTGGGCGACCTGGTGCGCGCCCTGCCGGCTGGAGATGCCGAGCTTTGCCGCGTTGGCCGCGCGCTGGGCGGCCAACGGGCTGACGGGCGAGCTGGTGCTGGTGAGCGTCAACCATGGCGAGATGCCGGCGCGGGTGCAGCAGTTTCTGCGTCACACGCCGTGGCCGGGCCAGGTATGGCTGGACCGCTCGCGCACGCAGCTGGCACGCTGGCAGTCCGATGCGCTGCCCAGCAGTTTTGTGGTCGACCGCGCGGGGCAGCGGCGCTGGATGCACCGGGGCGAACTCGACTGGGGTAGTGCTTTTGTGCACAATCAGCTCCGCGCGCTGCTGTAGCGGCCGATGGGCGGCGGATGGTTGTTCCCGCTGTGGTCAGGTCGAGGTTGGGCCTGGCACCCGATGGCGCGCAGAACTTTTGGCCGCGGGTGCGCCCCAAGGCTGAGCGTGACGCTCCTGTTTCCTCATGGCATGCCGTCGTTGTTGTTGCATGCCAGAGTGCCTGCCCCGTGTGGGTTTGTTGTCCCCTTTAATTTTTGCTGATCGAATTTCCGCAACCATGAAGACTGTGTTTTCCCGTTGGCAGCGCGCGGCCTGCCTGGCCGCCGCGACGATCGTCTCGGTGTTTTCCCTGCCGGCCCAGGCTGCCGGCGCTCTCGACAACCCCCTTTCCGAAGCCTCGGTGCAGGCCACGCGCAACGCGGTGCGTTCGATGATCGGCAATGCCAATGCGCTGCCGGCGGTGCCCTCGGCCAGCGGCCAGCCGCTGCCGGAGCTGGCGATCGGCACGGGCGACAACGTGGCGGGCGTGCTCGAATACTGTGTGAACAACAATGTGCTCAGCCGTGCCAGCGTCGACCCGGTCAAGGCGACGCTGTTGTCGCATGTGGGTCTGAGTACACGCATCGCAGCGGAAAGCGCTTACCGCAATGGCGCAACGGGCGTGCTGGTCGGCGTCGATGGCCGCACGCTGGATCTGCGCACGGCGCAGCCGCAGCTCAAGGAGCAGGCCTGCGATTACGTGCTGGCCAGCACCAAGTCATTGATCTGACGCGCTTGCTTGCGTTGACGGTGGCGGCGTGGTGTGACGTTCGTGCCTTCGGTGCGGATAGCCCCGGCGGCCGGGGCTATCCTCGATTGGTGATGGATCGAATGCCATAGGCTTCGACGGGGCGGGTTTTGCGCGGGCGGCGGCTTGGATCGTCAATACGTTCTGATCACACAAGGGCGGAAGACAGCCGGAGTCGAACCGACCTGGGAACGTCTGACGCCCCCAACCGGGTTTGAAGCCCGGGCACACCACCGGGTGTGGATGTCTTCCTGACGCGAGTCATTGTAGGAAGGCCGGTCTGACCGAGTTCGCTGCTCGGCTTTTGCACTTTGAACGGTTCTGAGGGTCAGACGTCCGCGTTCTTGTCCGGCGCCAGCTCGGGCGCCCAGCGGCTGCCCGGCCGCACGACGTGGGCGTTGCGCAGGCGGCGCAGGTGGCCGATGCGGTCGAAGAACTCCAGAACCTGAATGGCGCGCTTGCGGCCCAGGCCGGTGGCGTCGCGGAAGTCCTTGGCCTGGGCACCGCCGGGCGCGGCGTCGGCCAGGTTGGCGGCGATGCGGGCCAGGGCCTCGATGTGCGGGGCAGCGTAGAACAGGTCGGGCACGACCTGGTAGAGCTCGCCCTGGCGCGCGAGTTTGCGCAGCAACTGCCGCACCTGGCTCTCGGGCACCGCGTGGTCGCGTGCGAGGTCGCGTACCCACGGTGGGTCGTAGCCGCCGTGGATCAGCGCCGGGCGCAGTTGTTGGGCCAGGGTTTCCTCGTCGGTGCTGAGTTGCACGCGGTGGTCGGGCCGGTGCAGCCAGGCGCCGGTGGCGGCGATGGCGCCGTCGTGCACGAGGCCTTCGATCAGCCCGCGCCAGAGCGCGTCGTGGCCGGCCTGCATGCCACCGGGCCAGGTCATGCGGCGCAGGCGGGCGCTGTCGGCGCCGGGCTCGTCGGGGTGCTGGGTGTGGAAGCGGTCGAGCGCGGCCAGCAGTTCGCAGCGCAAGGCCTGCCAGCGCGCGGGGGTGAGCAGCAGCGTGTCGGCCGGCGTGCCGGGCAAGGGCACGCGCACCCAGGTGTCGTCCAGCGGCAGCGCTTGTGCGGGCCGCGCCAGCAGCCGTTCGAGCTGCGTCAGGGGCACGCCGTGGCGCGCGGTGTCCAGCCACGCCTGCAGCGCCGCGGCGTCCCGGTGAAGGGCCAGCGCTTCGAGCCGCTGCAGGTGCTCCAGGCGGGCCGGGCTGCGGCGTTTGCGGTCCACCCCGTGCGGGTCGATCACGGTGGCGCCGGCGATGGTCTGGCTGGCCTGGGCGTTGCGCAGCACCAGGCGGTCGCCCGCGGCGGCAAAGACGGGGGCGTCGAACACCAGTTGCACCCGCGCCGATTGGCCGGGCGCCAGGTGTTCGCCTTCGAGCAGCACGGTGTGCGCCACGTGGTGGGCGGTGCCCAGGTGGGCGTGCACGGGCGTCCAGGTGGCCAGCGCGGGGGCGTCGGGCAGCAGGCGCAGGCGCACGTCCAGGCGCTGCGAGGGCGCGAGCGCGCGCGCGTCGGCGATCCAGTCGCCGCGTGTGATCTGTTCGCGCGCGATGCCGGCCAGCTGCAGCGCGCAGCGCTGGCCGGCCACGCCGTGCTCGCTGGCGCGGTTCTGGGCGTGGATGGCGCGCACACGCACGGCCTGGCCGGTGGCGCTGTGCGCGAGCATGTCGCCGCTGCGCACCACGCCGCCGTGGACGGTGCCGGTCACGACCGTGCCCTGGCCGGGCAGAGTGAAGACGCGGTCGACAGCCAGGCGGAACAAGGCCTGCTGCGACCGGGCTGCGGGGGCTGATTCGGCCTGCGCCAGCAGGTGGGCGCGCAGGCGCGCGGTGCCGGCGTCGGCCGGGTCGGTGGCGCTGACTTCGAAGACGGGCGTGCCGGCCCAGCCGAATTCGGCGCACAGCGCGGCGATTTCGCCCAACACGCGGGCGCGCTGGGCGGCGTCCGCGCGGTCGGCCTTGGTCATGGCGACGGCGCTGGGCGCCACGCCCAGCAGGTGCAGGATGGCCAGGTGCTCGCGCGTTTGCGGCATGACGCCGTCGTCGGCGGCCACGGCCAGCAGGCCACCGTCGATGCCGGTGGCGCCGGCGGCCATGGTGTGCACGAATTTTTCGTGGCCGGGCACGTCGACGAAACCCAGCACGTCGCCGTTGGCCAGCGGCACGTAGGCATAGCCCAGTTCGATGGAGATGCCGCGCGCTTTTTCCTGCGGCAGGCGGTCGGTGTCCACGCCGGTGAGCGCGCGCACCAGCGTGGTCTTGCCGTGGTCGATGTGGCCGGCGGTGCCGATGATCATGCGAGCGACAACTGGGCGAGCTGGCGCGTGAACTCGTCTTCGTCGTGGGCTTCGAGGCAGCGCAGGTCCAGCCACAGCGCGTCCTGCGCGATGCGGCCGATCACCGGGCGCGGCAGCGCGCGCAGCGCCGCTTCCAGGCGTCCCAACTCGCGGCCGCTGTGGCGGCCGGTCAGGCTGCGCACGGCCAGACCGAAGCTGGGCAGGGTGTCGACGGGCAGGGCGCCGCTGCCGATCTGGCTGTCCACGGGCAGGGCTTCGGCCTGCCAGTCCGAGCCCAGCACGCTTTGCAGCAGCGGGCGCAGCCGCTCGGCCTGGGCCTGCATGTCGCCACGGGTGCGCGTGAACAGCCGCAGCGTGGTCAGGCGCTCGGCCAGGCGTTCGGGCGCGCGGTACAGCCGCAGCACGGGTTCGAGCGCGGCCAACGTGAGCTTGCCCACACGCAGCGCGCGTTTGAGCGGGTTTTTCTTGATGCGGTCGATGAGTTCGCGGCGGCCGACGATGAGGCCGGCCTGCGGGCCGCCCAGCAGCTTGTCGCCGCTGAAGGTGACGACGTCGGCGCCGGCGGCGATGGTCTCGCGCACGGTGGCCTCGTGCGGCAGGCCCCAGCGCGCCAGGTCGACCAGCGTGCCACTGCCCAGGTCCACGGCCAGCGACAGGCCGGCGGCGTGGGCGATGCGCGCCACCTCGGCCTCGTCCACGCTTTTGGTGAAGCCGGTGACGGCGTAGTTGCTGCAATGCACTTTCATGAGCAGTGCGGTCTCGGGCGTGATGGCGCCGGCGTAGTCGCGCGCGTGCGTGCGGTTGGTGGTGCCGACTTCGACCAGTCGCGCGCCGGCCTGCGCCATGATGTCCGGGATGCGGAAGGCGCCGCCGATCTCGACCAGTTCGCCGCGCGAGACCAGCACCTCGCGGCCCGCCGCCAGCGCGCTGAGCGTGAGCAGCACGGCGGCGGCGTTGTTGTTGACCACGGTGGCGGCTTCGGCGCCGGTGAGTTCGACGAGCAGGTCCTCGACCAGGTCGTCGCGGTCGCCGCGGCCGCCGGTTTCCAGGTCGTATTCGAGGTTGGCGGGCGTGGTCAACGCACGCGCCACCGACACGACCGCTTCCTCGGGCAGCAGGGCGCGGCCCAGGTTGGTGTGCAGCACCGTGCCGGTGAGGTTGAAGACGGCGCGCAGCCGCGGGCGTGCCTGCTGTGCCAGGTGGCTGGCCGCCTGGGCGACCAGCGCGGCCGGCTCGCGCGCCTGGCTGATGTCCTGGCCCTGCAGCGCTTGCGCGCGCACGGCGTCGAGCGCGCCGCGCAAGGCCTGGGCGGTGGGGGTGCGGCCATGCTCGGCCTGCAGCGGGGCGGTCTCGGGCAGGGCCAGCAGCCGGTCCAGGGCGGGCAGGCGCGCCAGTTCGGCGGTGGGCACGGCGTCGGGGGTGGGGGGCATGCGGCTCATGCGGGGTGTCGGGCTGGGTGTTGGATGACGGGTGGCGTCAGGCATCGGCGCTGCCTTCGGGTGAGGTCGCGGGCGTGTCGATGGCGTAGGGCATGAAGGGGTTGGCGCTGGCGCGCGTGAAGGCGGTCTCGCCCATCAGCAGGTCCAGCACCAGGCTGGCGAGGTCGTCGGCCAGCGGCTCGGCCAGCGGGTCCTTGTCCTGCTGGATGAGCTTGCGGTAGCAGTGGCAGGCGCCGCAGGTCTCGGCCTGCACGTGGGCCGGGCCGCCCTCGACGCTTTCGTAGCGGATGGCCTCGGTCGATGCGCAGTGGCTGCACTTGACGCGCACCATGTGCCATTCGGTCGCGCACAGGCCGCAGTGCAGGTAACGCAGCCCGCCGTAGGCGCCGCCGATGCGCACGATGCCGGCGACCGGCTTGCTCGCGCAGACGGGGCACAGGCTGGGGGTGTCGGTCAGCGGCACCTCGTCTTCTTGCAGGCGGCAGGCGCGGTCGATGAACACGACCTGCAGCGCGGCGGTGACGAACAGGGCGTGCGGCAGGTCGGCCGCGCTGACGGCCTCGGCCAGCACGGCCTGGGCCAGCCGGTCGCGCTCGGTGGCGGGGGTGGCGCGCAGGGCGGCCAGCGTGGGGTGCAGCGGCGCGGGCACGACGTTGCTGGTGGCCAGGTCGTCGAGCAGCCGGTCGAGCACGCCCTGCCAGGCCGGGTCGATGTGCTGCGCGGCCGGGGCCAGCGGCATGGCGTGGCGATGGGCGCGTTCGGCCAGGGCCGGGTCCAGCGGCGCGGTCGGCCAGCAGGCTGCTGCGCTCGGGCAGGCGCAGGCGCGGCAGCCGGGTGTGGTCCAGCGCCTCGATCTCGCCGGGTTGAAGAATGCGTTGCAAGGTGTTCTCCTGCGGAGGCCCGGCTCGCCGCCAGGGTTTCCAAAAAACCACCAGCCCTGCAAGCGCACGGCTTGCAGGGCTGGTGCCATTATCAAGCGTCGGGTTCAGCGGCGGTCGGCGGCGGGTTTGGCGTGGGGGTCGGTCGGCTGCGCCCCTGGGCGCGCGGCGTTTTTCTCGGCGGCCACGACTTCCTTGTCCAGCCCGGATGGTGGCGCCGCGCCCAGCCGTAGCTGACGAAGCCGCGCAGCATCGCGCCCATGGTGCCCTTGACCCAGATGGCGGCGTAGATGTGCACGACGATGGCGCAGATGATCACGAAGCCGAAGAAGGCGTGCAGCAGCGAGGCCGCGCGGATCACGCCGATGGGAAAGAAGTGCGAGAAGTAGGCGCGCCAGATCACCAGGCCCGTGAGCAGCAGGCCGACCATGCTGATGATGAGCGCAAAGAACAGCAGCTTCTGGCCAGCGTTGTAGCGGCCGACTTCGGGCAGCTTGTCTTCGCGGTTGGCGACCACGTCGTCGATCTGCTTGAGCCACTGCACGTCGTTCTTGTTGAGCGTGTTGTGGTGCCAGAAACGCACCACCAGCACGGCGAAGAACACAAACATCACCACGCCGATGAAGGGGTGCAGGATGCGTGTCCAGGGCCCGCCGCCGAGCAGGTTGCTCAGCCAGAACAGGGCCGGGTGGAACATCGCCAGGCCGGAAACCGCCAGCAGCACAAAGGTGATGGCCACGATCCAGTGGTTGCTGCGGTCGTTGGCGGTGTAGCGCTCGATCACGGGTTTGCCGTGCTCGGTGGCGAAACCCGGGGCGGCCGTGTCGCCGCGTGTCTCAGGGTTGTTCATGGCGGGCCTCCGGGTCGGTGGCTGCGGTTGACGCCGCGGCCGCAGCAGCGGACCGGCGCTGCTGCGCGGCTTCCTGCGCCTCGCGTTCGTCGTCGTCGGGCACCTCGTTGGGGCCCACGCGGGTGTAGTGGAAGAAGCCGGCCAGCGCCGTCAGCGCAATGCCGGCCAGCGCCAGCGGCTTGGCCATGCCCTTCCACAGGCCCACCATCGGGTTGATGCGGGGTTCATCGGGCAGGCCGTGGTAGAGCGAGGGCTGGTCGGCGTGGTGCAGCACGTACATCACGTGCGTGCCGCCGACGCCGGCCGGGTCGTACAGGCCGGCCTGCTCGAAGCCGCGTTGCTTGAGGTCGGCGATGCGTTCGTCTGCGTGATCCTTCATGGCCTGCTTGGTGCCGAACACGATGGCGCCGGTCGGGCAGGTCTTGACGCAGGCCGGCTCCTGGCCGACGGCCACGCGGTCCGAGCACAGCGTGCACTTGTAGGCCTTCTTGTCGTGCTTCGAAATGCGCGGCACGTTGAAGGGGCAGCCCGTGATGCAGTAGCCGCAGCCGATGCAGTTTTCTTCGTGGAAGTCCACGATGCCGTTGCTGTACTGCACGATCGCGCCGGGCGAGGGGCAGGCTTTGAGGCAGCCCGGGTCCGCGCAGTGCATGCAGCCGTCCTTGCGGATCAGCCATTCGAGGTTGCCGGTGGCTTCGTTCTCGTATTCCGAGAAACGCATCACCGTCCAGGACTTGTCGGTCAGGTCCAGCGGGTTGTCGTAGACGCCGATATTCGTGCCCACCTCGTCGCGCAGGTCGTTCCATTCCATGCACGCGGTCTGGCAGGCCTTGCAGCCGATGCACTTGGAGACGTCGATGAGTTTGGCGGCCTCGCCCGAGGCCGGCGCGCGCACCGACGGCGAGGGCAGCGTGGTGGCCGAGCGCCGCTGGATGTCGAGTGATTGCAGTGACATGTGGCGCCTCCCTATGCTTTCTCGACCTTGACCAGGAAGGTCTTGAACTCGGGCGTGAACGTGTTGCCGTCACCCACGAAAGGCGTGAGCGTGTTGGCCAGGAAGCCCGGCTTGGTCACGCCCTTGAAACCCCAGTGGATGGGCACGCCCACGTGGTGCACGGTCTTGCCGTCGATCTGCAGCGGCTTGAGGCGTTTGGTCACCACCGCCACCGCCTTGATGTAGCCGCGCTTGGAGCTGACCTTGACGCGGTCGCCCGCGCGAATGCCCAGCGACTGCGCCAGCGCCTCGCCGATCTCCACGATCTGCTCGGGCTGCGTGATCGCGTTGAGCAGCGCGTGTTTGGTCCAGTAGTGGAAGTGCTCGGTCAGGCGATAGGTCGTGCCCACGTGCGGGAATTCATCGGCCTTGCCGAAGGTCTCCCACACGGGCTTGAACACACGCGCCGCGGGCGAGCTGGTCGCCTTGGGGTTGTTGGGGTGCAGCGGGTTGTAGCCCAGCGGCGTGTCGAAGGGCTCGTAGTGCTCGGGGAAGGGGCCTTCGGCCAGGCCCTTGCGGGCAAAGAAGCGCGCCACGCCCTCGGGGTTCATGATAAAGGGCCCCGCGCCGTCGGCCGGGTTGGAGGTGGCCACGAAGTCAGGCACGTCGGCGCCGACCCAGGCCGTGCCGTTCCACGACACCAGCCGGCGTTTGGGGTCGAAGGGCTGGCCCTGCAGGTCGCACGAGGCGCGGTTGTAGAGCACACGCCGGTTGGCCGGCCAGGCCCAGGCCCAGTTGAGGGTGTTGCCGATGCCGGTCGGGTCCGAGTTGTCGCGCCGCGCCATCTGGTTGCCGGCTTGCGTCCACGCGCCCGCGAAGATCCAGCAGCCGCTGGCCGTGCTGCCGTCGTCGCGCAGCTCGCCAAAGCCCGCGAACTGCTCACCGGCCTTGCGCAGCAGCTTGGTGGCGTCCTTGGGGTCGTAAAGGTCCACCAGCGCGCGGCCGTTGTACTCCTTGGCGACTTCCTCGGGCGTGGGCTCGGCGGCGTGCGCGTAGGGCCACCACAGCTTCTGGATCGGGTCGGGGTACTTGCCGCCTTCCTTGGCGTAGAGGGCCTTCAGGCGCAGGTGCAGGGCGCTCATGATGGCGATGTCGGTGCGGGCCTGGCCGGGTGGCTCGGCCGCTTTCCAGTGCCACTGCAGCACGCGTGATGAACTCACCACGGCGCCCTCTTCCTCGGCAAAGCAGGTGGTGGGCAGGCGGAAGACCTCGGTGGGGATCTGGCTGGAGTCGACGTCGTTGAACTCGCCGTAGTTCTTCCAGAATTCCGAGGTCTCGGTGGCCAGCGGGTCCATGATGACCAGGAACTTGAGCTTGGACAGGCCCGCGCGCGTGCGGTTCTTGTCCGACAGCGCGGCCAGCGGGTTGAAGCCCAGCGCCAGGTAGCCGTTGACCTTGCCCTCGTTCATCATCTCGAAGATCTGCAGCATGTCGTACTGCTTGTCGAGCTTGGGCAGGAAGTCGTAGCCCCAGTTGTTGTCGGCCGTGGCGTTGGGGCCGTACAAGGCCTTCATCAGGCTGACGTGGAACTTGGGGTAGTTCTGCCAGTAGCTGATCTGGCCGGGACGCAGCGGCTTCTGGGTGCGCGCGGCGATGTACTTGCCATAGTCCTGCTCGCTTTCCGTGGGCAGGGTCAGGTAGCCGGGCAGGCTGGCCGACAGCAGGCCCAGGTCGGTCAGGCCCTGGATGTTGGAGTGCCCGCGCAGCGCGTTCATGCCGCCGCCCGACACGCCGATGTTGCCCAGCAGCAGCTGCACCATGGCGCCGGTGCGCAGCATCTGCGCGCCCGTCGAGTGCTGCGTCCATCCCAGCGCGTACAGGATGGTGGCCGCGCGCCCGGCCTGGGCCGTCGAGGCGAGCTTCTCGCACACGTGCAGGAACTTGGCCTGGGGCGTGCCGCAGATGCGCTCGACCATCTCGGGCGTGTAGCGCGCGTAATGCGCCTTGAGCAACTGGTAGACACAGCGCGGGTGCTGCAGCGTGGCGTCGACCTTGGCGTAGCCGTCCTCGCCCAGCTCGTAGTCCCAACTGGTCTTGTCGTAGCTGCGTTTGGCCTCGTCGTAGCCGGCGTAGATGCCGTCGTCGAAGGCGAAGTCCTCGCGCACGATGAAGGCGAAGTCGGTGTAGTTGCGGACGTAGTCGTGGTGGATGCGGTCGTTCGTCAGCAGGTAGTTGATGACGCCGCCCAGGAAGGCGATGTCGCTGCCCGAGCGGATCGGCGCATAGAAGTCCGCCACCGACGCCGAGCGGTTGAAGCGCGGGTCGACCACCATGAAGTACGCCTGATTGTGCGCCTTCGCCTCGGTCACCCACTTGAAGCCGCAGGGGTGGGCTTCGGCGGCATTGCCGCCCATGATCAAAATAACGTCCGCGTTCTTGATGTCGACCCAATGGTTCGTCATCGCTCCACGGCCAAACGTCGGGGCAAGACCTGCCACCGTCGGGCCATGTCAGACACGGGCTTGGTTGTCGAAAGCCAGCAGGCCCCAGGAACGGGCCACTTTGTGGGTGATGTAGCCGGCTTCGTTGCTGGCGGCCGAGGCGGCCAGCATGCCGGTGGTGAGCCAGCGGTTGACCGTCTGGCCCTGCGCGTTCTTCTCGATGAAGTTGGCGTCGCGGTCGTCCTTCATCAGGCGCGCGATGCGGTCGAGCGCATCGTCCCACGACATACGTTTCCACTCGCTCGAACCCGGCGCGCGGTACTCGGGGTAGCGCAGGCGGTTGGGGCTGGTGATGATGTCGAGCAGGCTCGCGCCCTTGGGGCAGAGCGTGCCGCGGTTGACCGGGTGGTCCGGGTCGCCCTCGACGTGGATCACCGACGGCGTGGCGTTCTTGGCGCCGTCGCCCAGCGAGTTCATCAGGATGCCGCAGCCGACCGAGCAGTAGGTGCAGGTCTGGCGTGTGACGGTTGCGTGAGCGAGCTTGTACTGGCGGACTTCAGCGAGGGCGACACTGGGCGAAAAACCCAGCGCCACCAAACTGGAGCCCGCCAAGCTCGTGCCGGTGATCTGCAGGAACCGGCGCCTGGCGTGGTTGATCATGTGGGGGCACCTCATTGTTGTGATTTCATTATGGGTGCCGCCCTGCGCGATGCCAAATGCACGGCGCCGCGCCCGAGCGCGGCGGTGCGGTACCAGCGGCACGCGCCGCGGGCGCGATCTGCACTGGAAATGGCCGGGGAATCTCGCGGGAGCGCGCGCGATAGTCGAAAAGGCCGTCTAGTTTTCGGAGCAAAAAACCAGCGCGGGACCGAGCGAGGTGGCCAGCAGCGGCCCATGGCTGATTCCGGGAAATCCCTGATAGTCGACGGCCAGGCCAGGCCAGTCCTGCAGCCGCAAGGCCATCTGCCGGGCGGCGTCGGGCGGCACACAGCGGCGCTCGGCGCGTGCGCGCGCGGCCACTTCGGGGTCGATGCCGGGACGCAGCGGCCGCGGGCCGGCGGCGGCCACTTCGGCGGCCGAGCTGCCGGCCATCACCAGCAAGCGCACGGGCCGGGCCAGGGCGGGCGGCGTGGCGCGCAGCGCGTGGTGCAGCAGGTAGCCGTCGTGCCACCACATCGACGGGTCGGCCACCGCGTAGCGCGAAAACAGCGCGGGCCGGGTGAACAGCGTGTGCAGCGCCAGCAGCCCGCCAAAGGAATGGCCCCAGAGCGCACGCCGCTGCGGGTCGATCGGCGCGTGGCGCGCGATGCCGGGCAGCAGTTGCGTCTGCAGCAGGTCCAGGAACAGCTCGGCACCACCGCCGATGCGCCCGCGCGCACGCTCGGCCAGCGTCACGCCAGGCGCGTCCAATGGCGGCGTGTAGTCGAACGAGCGGGCCTGCACGTCAAAGCCCAGCGCCGTGTCGTAGCCGATGGCGGCGATCACGGGCGGCGTGCCCGTGGCATCGAGCGCGGCGAGTTGTTCGAGCGTGAGCGCGGCAAAGGCCGCGTTGCCGTCGAGCAGGCAGACCAGCGCGTGGCCCGCGGCCGGCGCAGCGCGTTCGGGCACGGCCATGCGCACCACGTAGCGGCGCTGGCCGTCGGCCGAAGCGCATCGGACATCACTGAAGCGGTAGTGCGGCGAGCCGTGGTCGGCCACGGTCGCATCCAGCGGCCGCGCCAGGTCGTAGCGGGACATGTCGGGGGTCATGGCTGCACTGTAGCGAGAAGACGCGGGCCGCCAAGACAAACGCCGGCAGCGCGAAGCATGCCGGCGTTCAGAGGCGTGGCTGGATCAGCGAACGGGCGTGATGCGTGTGATGCGGTCGCCCTGGGCGTCGTCCGCGCCGCGCGACTTGTTGATGGCATAGACGGTGCCCCGACCGTCGTTGGCGACGTGGTTGGGGAAGGTGCCGTTGTCCAGGTTGGCGACCACGCGGCCGTCCGGGTCGACCACCGTCACGGTGCCGGCGCCGCCGTTGCTGACGTAGGCCAGGCGCTGGACCGGATCGAAGGTCACGTTCAGCGCGCCGGCGCCGGTGGGCACCCGATGCAGCGTCTTGCCCGAGGCGACGTCAACGATCGCCAGGTTGTCGCTGCCTTGCGAGGCCACGAACAGCCGGTTGGTTTTTGCGTCATGGGCCACGCCGATGGCCGACTTGGCGCCCTGCACCGGGAACACCTTGTCGACCGTGCCGGTGCGGGCATCGATGACGGCGGCTTCGTTGGTGCTCAGGCTCACGGCGTAGAGCTTGTGGGCCGCGGCGTCGAGCTGCAGGCTGGCGACCGAGAAACGTTCGCCGCGCACGGTCGAGGCGATCTCGATGTGGCCCACGAAGGCCGTCGTCTGGGTGTCGAACACGGCCACGTTGGGCGTGCCCGTGGCCGAGGCGAAGGCGCGGTTCAGGGCCGTGTCGACCACCACGTCGCGTGCGTGGGTGACGGTGCCGGGCTCGAACTGCTTGACCAGCGACAGGTCGGACTGCTGATAGACCGCCACCGTGTTCTGGCGGGTGTTGGTGACCCAGACCGTGCCGTGGGCGTCGTCCACGCCCACGCCGTAGACGGCGTACACACTGCCATCTGGGCTGGCGCCGCCGTCGCGCGCGGGGGCGGCCGCGGGCGTGACCTGGGCTTCGACGGCCAGCGTCTGCCCGTTGAGCTTGAGCAGTTGTGACTGCCGGACCGGCGGGCGCCCGACCGCCGAGGTCACGAAAACCGTGCCGCTCTTGGCGCTGACGTCGGCCTGGTAGAGGCCCGGCACCAGTTTCGCGCGGGTCTGCGTGAACCGGTCGGCACCCGCCAGCGGCACCACTGGCGAGACCTTGAGCGAGAAGATCGCCGCGTGCGAGGGGCTGGCCGTGGCCACCACGATCGGGTGCTGGCCGGCTGCCGCGTCCTCGGGGATACGAATGGTGGCCTTGAAGGCGCCGTCCGCATCCGCCACGTAGGGCGTGCCGCCGGCGTTGAGCACGGTGCCGGCGCGCGACAGCAGGATGGGCTGGCCGGGCTTGAAGCCGCGGCCGCTGAGAGTGACCTCGCTGCCCGCCACGATGGCCGCGCCGTTCGTCGCCTGGGCTGAAATCACCCCCTGGTAGTCGGTGTCCGGGGCATCGAAGGCCGAGCGGGCCAGGGCGGCTTGCACGCCCAGGGCGGCGCGCATCTTAAAACAGAAGGAGAAGCACTTGCATTTGCATCCTTGGGCTTTGCCAGGGCATGGCGGCCGTCGGCCAGGCTTGCGAGCGGGGTTTCGATGCCGCCGGATTAGGTCTGAAGTCTTATAGAAGAGTGGCCGCGCGGGTGAATAAATCGGCGACGGGCGTTTCGTCAGAATGGGGAAAACCCTTGATTCCAATGGTAGCGAGCACTTACCTGTGGTTTTCCGCGACGCTTTGATTTTTAGCGAAAGGGACTTGCATGCCGCTTCAAAATCTGCTTCATAATAGACGATGCGGGTTTGCTGATGCGGCCTGCGGATGGCGCATAGTCGAGTGAATGCACGGTAACGCATCAAGCGTTTTCAGGTTTGTTGTGCGGTCGGGACGTCATCGATTTTTTTTTGTGTTTTTGAGGAGTCCCTTTTAATGGGCAACAAACTGTACGTCGGCAACCTGTCTTACGGCTTCCGCGACGACGACCTGCAACAGGCTTTCAGCGAATTCGGTACTGTCAACAGCGCCAAGGTCATGATGGAGCGCGACACCGGTCGTTCCAAGGGCTTCGGCTTTGTGGAAATGGGCACCGACGAAGAAGCGCAAGCCGCGATCAACGGCCTGAACGGCCAGTCGCTGGGCGGCCGCAACGTGGTGGTCAATGAAGCCCGCCCGATGGAAGCACGTCCCCTCCGTTCGGGTGGCGGCGGCTTCGGCGGTGGCCGTCGTGAAGGCGGCTTCGGCGGCGGCGGCAACGACGGCGGCTTCCGCAGCCCCTACGGCCCCGGCTCGCGCAATGGCGGCGGCGGCGGTGGTCGCGGCGGCTACGGCGGCGGCAGCAGCTACTGATCAACGGACTGCGCCGGCACGACCGGCGTGGTTTCCAGCGATACAAAAAGCCTGTCAGGTTTCGGCCTGACAGGCTTTTTGCGTTCCGTCCCCGGATGAAGACGGTCCCCAGGATGGCCGGCACACGCGTGGTGCCGGAGCCTGGGCCCTTGGGTCATCCCCTCATCAGGAAGACGCCTTCTTGCGCGCGGGCGCCTTGCGGGGCGCGGCCGTCTTGGTGGCGGTCTTGGTGGCGGCCGCAGTCTTGCGCGGCGGGAACTTGGAGGCGCGCGGTTCGAACTCGAAGCCGACCTTGCCGGCCGCCGCATCCCACACCAGGAAGGCCTTGAAGGCGCGCCGGGTCTTGTTGGAGATGAACTTGTCGAGCAGGTCGGTCTTGCCCGTGGCCAGCAGTTTTTGCATCTGCTCGCGCTCGATGGGCTGCTGCAGGATCACCTTGGCGACCTTGAAGCTGCTGGTGGGCGTGGGATGGCGCAGCGTGGGCACGGCGTTCTCGCTCACGTAGTTGGTGCCCCATTCGTAGACCTGGCCGTCGTCGGCGGGCGACTTGCCCAGAGGCTCCTGGCCGCTGAAGTCGACCAGTTCGCCGCTGTCCTCGTCACTCTTCTTGTCGTCGCCGAAGTCGAACTCCAGCTTCCAGTTCTTGAGTTCCTCGTCGTGGACCAGCGCCATCTCGGCCGTGAAGGGCCAGCCGGCCTTGGAGCGGAAGCCTTCCAGCGGGCCGATGCGGCGGTCGCGCAGGAATTGCTCGGCCTCGGCCGGCTCGAAGGTGCGGCCGCCCGGGATCTTGGAGAACGAGAAGCCGCAGCCCGCGCTCTTGCCGTCGGCGCCGGTGCAGGCGTAGCGGCGGTAGTTTTCCTTGACCACGCCGCCGCAGGTCGGGCAGGGCGTCGAGAGCGTCGCGTAGTCGCCCGGAATGGTGTCGCGGTCGTATTCCTTGGCCTTCTTGACGATGTGCTCGGTCATCTGCGCGATGCCCTGCATGAAGGCTGCACGGCTGAGCTGCCCGCGCTCGATCTGGGCGAGCTGGTATTCCCAGTCGCCGGTCAGCTCGGGCTTGGAGAGCTCCTGCACGCCCAGGCCGCGCAGCAGCGTCATGAGCTGGAAGGCCTTGGCCGTGGGAATGAGCTCGCGCCCCTCGCGCAGCATGTATTTTTCGAGGATCAGGCCTTCGATGATGGACGCACGCGTGGCGGGCGTGCCCAGGCCTTTTTCCTGCATGGCCTCGCGCAGTTCGTCGTCGTCGACCAGCTTGCCCGCGCCTTCCATGGCGCCCAGCAGCGTGGCTTCGGAGTAGCGGGCGGGCGGGCGGGTCTTGAGTGCCTTGGGCTGGGCGTCCTCGGTGTGGGCGGTCTCGCCCTCGCGCACCGCGACCAGCGTCTTGCTGGAGGCCTCGTCCTTGTCGGCGCCTTCCTCGGTCTGGGCTTCCTTGCCATAGATGGCCAGCCAGCCGGCCTTGACCAGCACCTTGCCTTCGCTCTTGAAGTGGTGCTGTTCGATGCGGCTGATGCGGGTGGTCACGCGGAATTCGGCGGCCGGGAAGAAGGCGGCCAGGAAACGGCGCACGACCAGGTCGTAGAGCTTTTGCTCGGCGTCCGACAGGGCGCCGGGCGCCTGCAGCGTGGGGATGATGGCGAAGTGGTCGCTCACCTTGCTGTTGTCGAAGACCTTCTTGGTGGGCTTGACGTAGTTCTGGTCGAGCGCCTGGCGCGCGAAGGGCGCGAGGTGGCGCTGCTCGCTGGTGGCCAGCATCTTCAGCGTGTCGTGCGTGACGCTGAGGTAGTCCTCGGGCAGGTGGCGCGAGTCGGTCCGCGGGTAGGTCAGGGCCTTGTGTTTTTCGTACAGGCTCTGCGCCAGGGCCAGCGTGGTCTTGGCGGAAAAACCGAAGCGGCCGTTGGCCTCGCGCTGCAGCGAGGTCAGATCGAACAGGCCGGGCGAAGCCTGTGTGGTGGGCTTGCTTTCCTCGGTCACGACGGCCGGCTTGCCGCGCACGGCATCGGCGATCGTTTGCGCTTCTTGCGCAGTCCAGAGGCGATCGGCCTTCAATTCGGCGTCATCGGGGTTCTTTTTCCACTGGGGGTTGAACCACTTGCCGGCGTATTCGCCCGCCTCGACCGCAAAGGCCGCGTGCACTTCCCAGTAGTTGCGGCTGACGAATTGGCGGATTTTCTCTTCGCGTTCGACGACGATGGCCAGCGTTGGCGTCTGAACGCGGCCAACCGTGGTCAGGAAAAAGCCGCCGTCACGCGAATTGAAGGCCGTCATGGCGCGCGTGCCGTTGATGCCGACCAGCCAGTCGGCCTCCGAGCGGCTGCGCGCGGCGTCCGACAGGCCCTGCATCTGCGCGTTGCTGCGCAGTTGCTCGAAGCCGTCGCGGATGGCCTGCGGCGTCATCGACTGCAGCCACAGGCGCTGCACAGGCTTGTCCAGCGGCTTCTTGCCGCCGGCGTACTGCTCGATCAGGCGGAAGATCAGTTCACCCTCACGGCCCGCGTCACAGGCGTTGATGAGTTCGCTCACGTCCTTGCGTTTGGCCTGCTTGACCACGGCGGCCAGGCGGCTCTTGGTCTTGTCGACCGGCTTGAGGTCGAAGTGCGGTGGAATCACCGGCAGGTTGGCGAAGCTCCATTTGCCGCGCTTGACGTCGTATTCCTCGGGCGCCTGGATTTCGACCAGGTGGCCGACGGCGCTGGTGACCACGTACTGGTCGTTCTCGAAATGGTCGTCGTGCTTGTCGAACTTGCCCGCGACCGGGGTGAGGGCGCGCACGATGTCTTGCGCGACCGAGGGTTTTTCTGCAATGACCAGGCGTTTGCTCATGAGTCGTCCATCTTGGCGGGGGCCGCGGCGGTTCTGTGCGCCGGTGGGCCCCTGTCTTGTTCTCGGGGTATCGGTGGGCTGGCACGCGAGCGGCAAGGCTGCGTGCCGGGGGCATGGCGGCGAGGATAACGGCAGCCGGTGGCGGCCACACGCCGCGCCAACTCCTACAATGCCCCTCGCGCGCATACACGCGCCCCTGCATACGCACGTACATGCGCATGCACCTATCAACTTACCAGAGTTTGCCCGCCATGCCCGCCAAGGCCCCAGAGACCCGTCCCACTGGCCGCGCCGCCGCCCGCCGCATCCAGGTGCGCCGCTCCGGCGTGCACGGCCGTGGCGTGTTCGCGATCCAGGACATCGCCGAGGGCCAGACCCTCATCGAGTACAAGGGCGAGCACATCGGCTGGCAGGAGGCGCAGGACCGGCATCCGCACGATCCGGCCGATCCGCACCACACCTTCTATTTCAGCCTGGAAGACGGCTCGGTGATCGACGCCAAGCACGGCGGCAACGCCGCGCGCTGGATCAACCACGCGTGCGATCCCAACTGCATCGCCGACGAAGAGGACGGGCGCGTCTTCATCCGCGCCATCCGCAACATCCGCGCGGGCGAGGAACTCAATTACGACTACGGCCTGGTGGTCGAGGAACGTTACACGCCCAAGCTCAAGGCCGACTACCCGTGCTGGTGCGGCACGGCGCTGTGCCGCGGCACCCTGCTGGCGCCCAAGCGCGGCAAGCCCGCATGGCTCAAGCAGCTGGAAGCGCGCGGCGGCTGAGCGTTTTTCACCATGGCTGACGTTTCCCCTGCCCTGAGCGCCGCGTCCGCGCGGCCGCTGCACTGGCCCGCCGAAGATCTGTGGCAGGCCATCGCGCCGATCTGGCCTGATTTCTCGGTCGAGATCCTGCCCGAGGTCGACTCCAGCAACAGCGAGTTGCTGCGCCGCGCGCGCGCCGGACGGACCGAACCCACGCTGCTGCTGGCCGAATACCAGTCGGCCGGCCGGGGCCGACAGGGGAAGTCCTGGGACAGCCGCCGCGGCGTACAGCCGGGCGCCACACTCATGTTTTCGCTGGGCCTGCCTTATCAGCCGGCCGACTGGTCCGGCCTGTCGCTGGCCGTGGGACTGGCGGTGGCGCAGGCGCTGCATCCGGCCATTCATATCAAGTGGCCCAACGACCTGTGGGTGGACGGCCGCAAGCTCGTGGGCATCCTGATCGAGACCACCAGCCTGCCCGGGCGCAGCGGCCCGGGCGCGGCGCGTTATGCCGTGGTGGGCATTGGCATCAACATCGTGCGGCGCGACGACACCGGCCTGTCGGTGCCGCCGGCCTGCGTGCAGGAGCTGCTGCCCGACCTGGACGCGCCGGCCGTGCTGGGCCGCGTGGTGCCGCCGCTGGTGCAGACGCTGCGCCGTTTCGAGGCCGAGGGCTTCGAGCCCTTCCGCGCCGGCTTCACGCAGCGCGACCTGCTGCTGGGCCGCACCATTCGCCTGTCCGACGGCCGCGAAGGCCTGGGCGTGGGCATCGGCGCCGACGGCGGCCTGCTGGTGCAGCTGGCCGGCCCGGATGGCGGCACGGGCGAGCAGATCAGCGTGACCAGCGCCGACATCAGCGTGCGGCCGGTGGCCTGAGGGCCTGATCACAAGAGGTGGCGGCTCGCCCCCGCCCTGTGACAAATCCGTCACGCCGCTGTCATGGTGTTTTCTTAAGCTGGCCCGCATCGTTCCGCCTGGGGACGGCCGCGCGGAGCCTGCTTCACCATGAACAACGTCTTCTTGTCACCGATTCGCCTGCTGGCGGGCCTGGTCCTGTCGTGCCTGGCCGTTTGGGGCGCGGGCGCGCAGGCGCAGGACCTGGTGCTCTACACCAGCCAGCCCAACGCCGACGCGCAGTCCACCGTGGATGCCTTCAACAAGGCGCACCCGGACATCAAGGTCGAGTGGGTGCGCGACGGCACCACGCAGCTGATGGCGCGGCTGGAGGCCGAGTTGAGTGCGGGCGCGCCCAAGCCCGACGTGCTGCTGATCGCCGACAGCGTGACGCTGGCCTCGCTCAAGGCGCGCGGCCTGCTCCAGCCCTACCTGAGCCCGGGCCGCAGCGCCTACGACCCGGCGCTGTACGACGCGCAGGGCTATTACTACGGCACCAAGCTGATCACCACGGGCATCGCCTACAACACGCGCGCCGCGGTCAAGCCGTTGAGCTGGCTGGACCTGGCGCGGCCCGAACTCAAGGGCCAGGTCACCATGCCCAGCCCGCTGTATTCGGGCGCGGCGCTGATCCACCTGGCCACGCTCACGGGCGATGCGCGGCTGGGCTGGCGCTATTACGAACAGCTCAAGGCCAACGGCGCCTCGGCCCAGGGCGGCAATGGCGGCGTGCTCACGGCCATTGCCAGCGGCACCAAACCCTACGGCGTGCTGGTCGACTACATGGCCATCCGCGAAAAAGCCAAGGGCGCGCCGGTCGAATTCGTCTTCCCGACCGAAGGCGTGAGCATGGTGACCGAGCCGGTGGCCATCCTGAAATCGGCGCGCCATGCCCAGGCCGCGCGCCAGTTCGTCGACTTCGTGCTCTCGCGCCCCGGCCAGGAGCTGGTGTCGCGCCAGGGCTATGTGCCCGCGCTGGCCGACGTGCCGGTGCCAGAGGGCTTCCCGCCGCGCACGCAGATCAAGCTGCTGGCCTTCGACGCCGACAGCGCGCTGCGCAACGCCGAGCGCGACAAGCAGCAGTTCGGCACGCTGTTCGGCGCCAAGTAGCCGTGCGTTGACGGCGCTGCCCCACCTCGCGTTTTCTGCCGTCCGTCCCGATGACCTTCATCGCCCTGCATGACAAGCCCGTGCCGCTGGCGCTGGAGCCCGCCTGGCCGCTCGCGCCCACGCCGGCCTCGACACCCGCACTGCCGCCGCCCGATCGCGCCTGGCGCCCCCTGATGCTCCTGCTGGCCGGCGTGACGCTGCTGAGCCTGCTGCCCAGCCTACGGCTGCTGTGGGAGGCGCTGGCGGGCATCGGGCTGGGTGCGGCCTCGCCGCTGGCGCGGGTGCTGGCCGATCCGGCGACCTGGCAGGCTGCGGTCCACACGCTGGCCGTGGGCGCGGGCGGCACCGTGCTGGCCGTGGCTCTGGGCGCTTTCTTCGCGCTGGCGGTGACGTTGACCGACCTGCCACGCCGCGGCCTGTGGGTCTTCGCCTTCATGCTGCCCCTGATGATTCCGCCGCAGGTGACGGCGCTGGCCTGGCTGCAACTGGCCGGGCCGTCGAGCACGCTGCTGCTGTCGCTGGGCCTGGCGCCCGCGCTGGGCAGCCCGCAGCCGCTGTACTCGCCGGGCGGCATCGTGCTGTTGCTGGGCGTGCAGCATGCGCCGCTGGTGTTTCTGGCCATGCGCGCCAGCCTGCTGGCACTGCCGGCCGACCTGTGCGAGGCGGCGCGGCTGGCCGGCGCCACGCCCGTGCGCGTGCTGCGCGACGTGGTGCTGCCGCTGGCGCGGCCCGGCCTGGTGGCGGGCGCGGCCATGGCCTTTGTCTCGGCGCTGGGCAACTTCGGCATCCCGGCCATGCTCGGCATTCCGGTGGGCTACTACACGCTGCCCACGTTGATCTACCAGAAGCTGGCGAGTTTTGGCCCCGGCATGCTGGGCCAGATGGCCGCGCTGTCACTGCTGGTGGGCGTGCTGGCGGCTGCTGGCGTGGCGCTGCAGGCCCGGTTGCAGGCGCGCGCGGCCTACCGCCTGATCGGCCTGCCGGGCCGCCCGGCGGTGCTGGCGCTGGGCCGCTGGCGCGGGCCGCTGCAAGCCGTGCTGGCGCTGCTGCTGGCCTTCGTCCTGGTGGCACCGCTGATGGCGCTGGTGGCCAGTTCGCTGGTGCCGGCCATGGGGGTGCCGCTGTCGGCGCAGTCGGCCACGCTGCACGCCTATGCCGAAATGCTGGGCCGCCAGGGCGTGACCTGGCGCGCGGCCGGCAACAGCCTGCTGCTGGCCGGCGGCGCCGCGGGCGTGCTGATGCTGCTGGCGCTGCCGCTGGCCTGGGTCATGGCGCGCCGGCCCGGGCGCTGGGTGCAGGCCGCCAACGTCAGCCTGGAGATTCCCTACGCGCTGCCCGGCACGGTGCTGGCGGTGGCCTGCATCCTGCTGCTGGCGCGGCCGCTGCCGCTGCTGCAGATCAGCCTGTACGGCACGCTGGCCATCATCTTCGTGGCCTATCTGGCGCGGTTTGCGGTGGTGGCGCTCAAGCCCGTGCAGGCCGGCCTGCGCCAGCTCGACCCAGCGCTGGAAGAGGCCGCGCAACTGGCCGGCGCCAGCAGCGGCAGCAGCACGTCGCGCAGACGCCGCTGCTGGCGCCGGCCGCCTTTGCAGGGGCCTTGCTGGTGTTTCTGACGGCCGTCAACGAGCTGACGGTCTCGGCCCTGCTGTGGAGCGCGGGCAAGGAAACGCTGGGCGTGCTCGTCTTCAATTTCAACGACAGCGGCGACACCGTGCTGGCCTCAGCCATTGCCGTGGTGATCGCGGCCGGTGTGGCTGCGCTCATGGCCGCGCTGAGCCTGCTGGGCCGGCGCCTGCCGCGCGGGGTGATTCCATGGCAGCACGGATGAACCCCGCCGCCGGCCTGCGCCTGCGCGGCGTCAGCCGCCGTTACGGCGAGCACACGGCCGTGCAGGCGCTGGACCTGGACATTCCGGCCGGCGCCTTCGTTGCGCTGCTGGGCCCCTCGGGCTGCGGCAAGACCACGCTGCTGCGCATGATCGCCGGCTTCGAGCCGCTGGACGCGGGCGAGATCCATCTGGACGGCGAGCCCCTGGCCCAGGTGGGCGGCCAGGTGCCGCCCGAGCAGCGCCACATGGGCATGGTGTTCCAGTCCTACGCGCTGTGGCCGCACCTGAGCGTGGCCGACAACGTGGGCTACCCGCTCAAGCTGCGCGGCGTGCGTGGCGCCGACTACCAGCGCCGTGTGCACGAAGCGCTGGCGCTGGTGCAGCTCGACACCCGCGCCCAGGCGATGCCGCAGGACCTGAGCGGCGGCCAGCGCCAGCGGGTGGCGCTGGCGCGCTGCCTGATCGCCGAGCCGCGTGTGGTGCTGCTCGACGAGCCGCTGGCCAACCTCGACCGGCACCTGCGCGCGGCCATGGAAACGAGTTTCCGCGACTTCCACCGCCGCACCGGTGCCACCTTCGTCTACGTCACGCACGACCAGGGCGAGGCCATGGCGCTGGCCGACCACGTGGCCGTGCTGCACCAGGGCCGTCTGGTCCAGTGGGCCACGCCGCCCGCGCTCTACGCGCGGCCCCGCACCGACTGGCTGGCCGGCTTCATCGGCCAGGGCAGCGTGCTGCGCCAGGCGCAGGACGTCGCGCAGCAGGCGCTGGGCGGCGATCGTTTGCACCGCCTGCTGGGCGTGCAGCCCGTGCGCGCGGCCGAGGCTTACCCGGTGCTGGTGCGGCCCGAGCACGTGCGGCTGGCCTTGCAGGGCAGCGGCGCCGACGAAGCGGATGCTTTGCCCGGCCGCGTCCACGAATGTGTCTTCAAGGGCGAGCGCTACGAGATCCGCCTGGCCCTGGCCGACGGCCAGGCGCTGGTGGCCTACCACGCGCAGCCGATCGCGGTGGGCACGCCGGTGGCCGTGCGCATCACGCAGGGCTGGGGCTTGTCGCGCGCCGATTGACGGGTCAGTGCGGCCCGGGATCGTGGGCAATGCGGGCCCGCACGGCGGGCGAGGCCAGGCAGGTCGCCACGGCTTCATAACCGGCGGCGCCCGAAAAGGGGGCCACGCGCGTGGGCGGGCTGTGGTTGGCCGGGCACAGGATGATGGCTTCACCCGGGCCCACCGCCGTCAGGTCCAGGATGGCGCACGAGCGGGTCATCAGGAACAGCGGTGGCGTGTCGCGGGTTTGCGCGCGCTGGCGCAGGTGCGCGATCAGGGCTTGCTGCGTGGCGGCGTCCAGGTCTTGTTCGACCATGTCGACGACCACGGCCCCGGTGCCGTCGCGCTCCAGGCCGGCGAGCAAGGCCAGCAAGGCGCCGGAGCGGGTGGCGCCGTCGTCGACCAGCCAGTCCAGCGTGCGCTGAACGCGCGCGTGCAAGGCCGCATCGCCCGCGAGCTGGGCCTGAGCCGCCGCGCCCGCGCCGTCGAGCCGGGCCAGCCCAAGAAAGACCGCCTGGGGCAGAGCCTGGGCCAGGCGGCGTGCCAGCCGCGTCTTGCCACTGCCCAGCGAGCCAATGATGTAGTTCAGCGGCGCAATGCCCTGCAGTTCGAACCACTCGCCGCCCCAGGGCCAGGGCAGTTCGAAGGCGACGTCCAACTGGCCGGGGCGGCGGCTGAGGCTGGCCAGCTCGCCGTTGGCGGGCAGCCGGCCCAGTGATCTTGCCCCCGTTTCACGGACACCCCTATAAGCGATTAACTATCGCAATAGGAGGTGGACGATGACCAAGAGCAAGGCAGGCAGAAAGGGGCAGGAGTTCAGCCTGGAGTTCAGGCAGCAGGCACTGTTGCGAGCGGCCACAGAAGGGGTAACCACGGTGGCTCGTGATCTGGGGTTGCAGCCTGCCCAGCTGTACAGTTGGCGCGCCCAGGCGCGGCGGCACGACCAGGACGATCAGGCACAACGCTTGGAGTTGGCCGAACATGCACGGCTCAAACGTGAAGTGGCGCGGCTGGAGGAGGAGAACGCTTTCCTAAAAAAAGCGGCGGCGTACTTCGCCAAAAAGCGGCGGCGTACTTCGCCAAACAGCCCAAGTGAAGTACGCAACGATGAAAGCGCACGAAGGCACATTCAGGGTGCGTCTGATGTGCCGAGTGCTGTCGGTGTCTCCAAGCGGCTACTATGCT